>JAFTCA010000121.1 GCA_017454945.1 Bacteroidales bacterium | reverse complement strand
TTTTGATTTTGTTGTTGTTGTTGTTGGAATTTTTGTAATTTTGCAAGTTGAATATAAAAAGGACAAAAATGAAGAAAAGCTCGAAAAACTGTAACAAATCCGCCGAAAGGGCGTACTATTGCGGGAGTTATATTAATGATTTCCCGCGCATTATGAGAAACGAAACAATTTCAAAAGCAAATAAATAATTCAAAATCAAACTATTAATAATTAAATTCAAAGTGATGAAAAAGTTTATGATTTATTTCCTGATGGCGTTCCTAGTAATAGGGACTTGCCAAGCTCGAAGTGAAGTTGTCACAGGGAATTTAGCGAACGCGAAAGCGTTGACTTACGCTTACTCCCCGACGATTTCGCAATGTCTGACTTCACATCCATTTGCGGCGCCCCTGCCTGTCACCGATGACACATGGGATGACGTAGAAGTAGGTATTGGTATTGTGGACCTTGATAATCCACAAACCGAAGCCGAATTAATGGAGAACACAAGTGTTCAGTTGTGGCTCTATTTGGGTGATGATGACCTGTTTGATCTCACGAAGACCAAATGGGAGATGAAGAAAGGCGATGAAACCGAATGGACCGAGTTGCCAGACTTTACCGGTAAGGACTCCGTTGTGACCGATGCGGCAAATAGTAATGGCACGCTGTTCTATCGTGTGACGGCTTATAACAAAACCAATCCGTCCTTGTCGAAGTCGGCTGAGTTGAAAATTACCTATTTGGATGCTCAACACTATCCGGGCTTTTCAGTAATGGCAAAGACAGTCGCCATCAATCCCAACAATCCCACAGCTCCCTTTACAGCTATTGTGGCTCAGGATGTCTGCGGTACAGGTGTGTTCGGTTTGCAGTTGACCACTCAGAACGACGATGGTCGTGCCACCGATACATTGTATTTCCGTTTCTATGACCAAGACGGAAAATTGTTGGACACCAAGAAGAGAGATCCTCTGGATGTTAGCTCATCCGATAACCGTGGTTCTGGCTTCATCGTAGATGCAACCCCGTATGTGGATGCAATGAAGGCTGAACATGTAACAAGTAAAGCAATCTCTTTCTATGGTACCATCACTACTGTGAAGGGACCCAATTCTATCAGTACCTTCACTCCTGTGATTTACTCACAACCTGTTACGGTTACTTTCCACACTGCTCCCGAAGTTGATACTTATGTAGCTTCTAACAAGCAGACAGTATGTGTGGGAGATACATTGGAAATTGCTGCCAAGATTGTAGAAAACACGGGTTTGGATAATGTTGTTAACTATTTTGGTTGGGACATTGTTGGTGTTGATGAATCTGGTTCGAATTGGACTACGGTTCAAGCTTCATCACGCCCTGAACAAGTTATTGGTAATGCAGAGAAACAGTTGTATAAGACTGATAACACTCCTAATTACGACACGATTCGTGCTCGCGTGGAAGTTTATCAGAGCGATTTCTTGAAGAGCCAAGGTTGCTACGCTACCGACACAATCGATGTGGTGGTTTACGACAATCCTACCATCAGCGTTGAGGCTAGACCTGATACCATCTGCGTTTCCGATACGCTGCGTGCTGTAGCTTCTGTCAAAACCGTTGACCATCGTCTGACTGGTATCAATATGAACTACACTTGGTATTCATGCGACGATGCTCAAGGAACTAATCCGCAACAAGTTCAAACAGGTTCCACCAAGGGCGATTCTGAATTCAAGGTTGCTCTGGAAGGTGATCCTGGTGTATATTATTATATGGTAGAAGCTAAATACGATAGTACCGACATTCCTGGTTGTGAAACCGAGCCTACTATGATGAAGGTTGTCGTAATCGCTCCTCCCGTATTCACCTATGTTAATACCGACACCTTGTGCTATGGTGGTGAAGCTAACTTGTCAGCCGAAGCTACCATCGAATTCAAGAATGGTTACATGGAATATATGTGGGAGTCGTTGGCTAACGATAAAGAGACCGTTACCGATACGCTTCCTCCTGTAAGATATTTCTCGGTAGATAACAAAAACGCTACAACGGGTGTGCTTGAAGCTGATAGCTTCTTCCGCGTAACCGCTCAGTTCTTCTTTAACGGACAAATCCCGATGAAGGGCTGCGTTGTGGATAGCACTATCCTCGTGAAAGTTTATCCCGATCCCGAAATCACCTTCTTCCCCGAAGATTTCACTATGTGTAAGGGCGGTGACTCTACTTTGTTGGTTCGTGCTACCAATAATGCTGAACCTATTTCAAAACTGTATTATGCATGGCAAATCAACGGTCGCGATGCCAGCAGTACAGATTCTGTCCTGACATTCGTTACAACTGCGAATACCGAACCAGGTGTTTACCAAATTACCGTGACAGTTTATAACCAAGAGAAGGTTCATGAATCTTGCTTGGCTTATGACACCGTGTATGTTTCGGTTATCGAACCAGCTCAAATCGAGTTGACCGATGCTGATTCTATCTGCTACGGTGGTACTGCTTTCGTTGAGGGCCCTGCTCTTACGGTTGACAGTTGCGCTGATATGAACTTCAAATATTTCTGGTCAGAAGGCGAAGGTGCTTCACACACCACTTGGACCAAGAAAGACACTATTGATTTGAATTGCAGCGAAGTGGATGCTGATCGTATGTATTCTGTTAAAGATAAATTGGATCTGACCGTTGTTAACAAGGACTTCGATACTTTGCAGAACAATACGGCTAAGTTCTACTTCAACCTGGTAAGCGATATGCCTGGTTGCTCTGTAAAAGACTCAACCATGATTTATCTCTATCCAGATCCGGTTATTGAAAATGTTCCCGATTCCACTTTCGTATGCGAAGGCAATCCTTCACTCCAAGTTTATCCGAGAGTGACTACGAGCATGCCTTACACCCGCGATGTAAATTATAAATATATATTGGTAGAGGCTCCCGCTAATTTTAGAGCTACTCTTCCCGATACGATTGCTAAGGGTACGCAAACCTATGCTAATCCTTTGAATGTGGATGATGTGTTTACAAGCTATGATACAATTGTTCCCGGTACGTACAACTTCGAATTGGTTGTTGAGGATGCCGAAGAACTTGGTTGCGACGTTCGTGATACTTTCACTGTTGTAGTGGTTAAGGATCCCGAAATCATCGTTCCCAACGATACTCTGCTTTGCGAAGACGGTTCTGTAAAACTCGAATTCACGGTTATCAACCACGCTATGGAGTATGTTTCACAGAATCCTAATTTGCAAGAGTTGAATTATAACTTTGCTTTGGTTGATGCCAATACTCCCGACCAATGGTCTATTACTGATGGTAGCGGTGCTCTTAACAAAGACACTAACAAGGTAGAAGTTACCATAAGCAAAGAGACTGTTAGCGAACTTCAACCCAGCGTTAACCCTTACCGCTTGGTATTGACCGTCTCCAATAACGGCAGCTGCTCTGGCTGCGATTGCGATGCAGTTTCTGACAGTGTTAAAATCCTTGTTGATGCAAAACCCAATACTGAATTAGAATACACTTCAATAGAGGTATGTCCTGGTGCTGAGGTGGTATTTGCTGGTGCCGCATTCGAAGATGAATATCTCACCGAAAAGAATCCTTTCAGATACTTCTGGAAAGCTCTCAACGCAAACGATACGGTAACCTTCACTTCTACTCCTAATGTGAAGAAGGCTGTTACCGACACCTTGGACATTGACTATACGAAACCTGTGGCAACCAATATCTATGGTATTGACACGGTTATCTTCTCAGGTCTTGAAACAATAGGTGCACACCAATTTGTACTGACTACTTTCAGCGACTTCAGTGGCTGTGAAAAGACAGATACTTTTACAGTATATGTTACTGAAGAAAAGATTCACATCACCTCTAACAATGACACTATCTGTCAGCGTTACGGTGACGAAGCTGAATTTGTAGCTAATGTTACCTTCGACATTGTTAAGTACACTTACGATTACCAATGGACCTACGGTTCTGGTTCGGATGTTGTGGTTTTGAAGGAAGAGAAAGACCTGCCAGTTGCTCCTGGTCAGCAAACCCTTACTCTGAGCCAAGCCACTATCACCAGCGATGTTGAAGAAATTAAACACTTCTTCGATTCTCTGAAGGAAGGTACCCACTACATCACTTTGAACGTACATCAGGATACCACCGACTGCGAAATGAGTTTCACCGACACGTTGGTTGTTTATCCTAATCCTTCAGTTACTATCGATACCAACTATCTGAAACCGTGTCCTGGCTATAACACAATCCTGACATTGAAACAAGATACTTGGAATCCTGAGTTTGTATATTATTGGTCAATGAAAGATTCTCTCACTGGCGAATATATTTTTACAGATCAACTTGACCTCAACTCATTCCCCACTTTGACGACGACTCCGTTCGACGAAGACGAAGTGAGAATTTATTACATTAAGGCTCTCAACGAAGTAACTGGCTGCTACAGTGAAGACTCTATCATTATTCACACAGCTAAGAACCCGATCGAAGAGCTGCTCGCAGTTCCTTCTGCACTTGAAGTTTGTGCCGGTACTCCTGTATTCCTCGACGGTATCATTAAACCCGAAGAGAAACCTGATATCCAAACCTACGAATGGTTCAAGTGCGAAGCTGAAGAGGTTGATCCCGGTTCAGGTATCTTTACTTGTCCTGAATTTGATCTCGACAACTTGTGTCCTCACTATTCAGATGCATTAGACACGCTGGATACTTTCGAAGATGCAATGGACGAAGGTGGTGTATTCTGCTACCACTTGCTGGCCAACACCGAAGGTTACAACTGTCCTATCCACGCTACTACTCCTCTGATCAAGGTTCACCCCAATATCCAGGTTGAACTCACCGCAGATCACGATACTATCTGCTCAGGTGGTAGTGTTGTAGTTTCAGCTACAATTACCAATTCGAAGGCTTACTTCAAACACGCTCCTTCAGACAAACATGTATTCTACTATAGAGTATTTGAAAATGGTATGCCTATTTCTGAAGAAATGAGCACGCTGCCTGGTGATACTGTTATCTCATTCATCACCAACCCGAGCTTGCACGAAAATGAGAATAACGCCACTGCTTATGTATATCAAATCAGAGTATCTGGCTTCTCATTCCTCTGCCACGCTTGCGATACCAACTCTTGCTACTCAATGGTTCCTGGCGTTCGCATCACCGTGCTGTCCGATCCTATGGCATCAATCACTGGTCCTACCGTATTGCCCTTCGGTTATACCGATTCAATGCTCGTTTGCAACGTATCTCGCGGTTATGGCGAAGTTACCGAAGTTCAATGGTACAAAGAAAATGTACTTATCGAAGGTGCTACTGGCGATACCTTGAGATTACCTGCTGACTTGGCTTACGGCGATCACCACTACTATGCTGCTATTAAGCAATCAGGTTGTGGTTGCGAGGCCATCACTTCTGAATTTGTACTCCATGTAATGGATACTATCATCCTCGACGTTGATGTTAATGGTTACGATTGCTCACAGAAGACTGCTTCCATCACCGTTACTCCGGTTGGCGACGCTTCTTCAATTAATCGTTATCACTGGGTTCTCGACGGCGAAGAACTTTCTGAAGCTACTAACGTATTGAACAACGCTGCTCCTGGTAAATATACCATCGAAGCTATCATGGCTGGTGGTGTTGTTGCTGCTACGGCTGAAGTTGAACTTCCCGACTACGGCACACTGCAAGTTGCTATCACTCCTGCTTCACCGCAAAACGTTGCTCTCAACGGTCAGTCAACCTCTGTAACTTATACTGCTCAGGTTGCTGGTGGTAGCGGTTCTTATACTTATCAATGGTATATGTCAGGCGAAAATGGTACTGAACAACCTATCGCCGGTGCCAACGCAGAAGTTTACAATACTCCTTCTAACATGGCTGCTGGTCAATACTACTACTTTGTAGAAGTTACCGATTCAGCTTCCGGTTGCTCCGCAAAATCTGGCATCGTTCAAGCCATCGTTGCTAACGATATCCTCGTTCGTATCGAAGGTATTGAATCTGCTTGCGAAGGTTCAATCGTAACCCTGACCGCCATCGTTGAAGGTGACCAAATCGGCCATAAATATCAATGGAAATACTTCGGTGACTATATCGTAGGTGCTACCGAACCTCAATACGTAATCAATACCGACTCTCTCGGTGCTGGTAACCACGAGTTCTACGTAGAAATCACCCGCGACGGATGCGAAAGCGTTCTTTCACCTGTATTCTACTTCAATGTTATCGAAACTCCTGTTGTACTGGCTAAGGGTGACACCAACCTCTGCCCCGGTGCTACTACAACTTTCGTAGCTGAGACATTCTCAAGCATGATTGAACAACCCTACAAATGGATTTGGTTCACTTCAGATAGCGACACTGTTGCTGTTACCTACGAAAACTACTACAACTTCGACGAAGCTGGTAAGTACTTTGTAGAATCTGTATTCGCAACCTCAATTTGTAGCGCAGTTTCCGATACATTCGAAATCGTTCCCGCTAGAGAACTTAAAGAAATTGAAATCAAAGAAGCTAATGACCTCTACGTTATGTGCGACGGTGGTCAGGTTAACTTCTCAATCATTGATTCGAACTTGACCAATGCTGAAGATTCAATTTACTTTGGTACTCCTTACTATCAATGGTATGTAAACGGCAAGAAGATCGGAGGTGCTGACAAGAACTACTATTCATCATCACCGCTGACCGCCGATTACGATGTTACCAACTATCTCTACGCAGTTGAAGTAACCTATTCTAACTACACTTGCGCTATCGCAACCGATACATTCAATGTACAAGTGGTAGCTAATCCTACTGTAGTTATCAGCGGTGATCCTGTCATCTGCGCAGGTAACAACATCCACTTGACTGCCAATGCTAATGATACCATCACTGGTGACACCTTAGCAGTTCAATATGAATGGAGACTCGACAATGTTACCATTGCTGAGGGTAAAGAACTTGATTCTCTCTTCGAAGCTAGTGTTGATCCTTACAACTTCACTGTTGTTGTAACAAGAAATGCTGGTTGTCGTACCGAAAGCGCTCCGTTCCAAGTATTGGTTAACGCAGCTCCTGTAGTTAACATCACTGCAACTGACACTGTAATCTGCGAAGGCGGCGAAGCAACCTTCACTGCAAACCTCAACGATTACAATGCTGACGAACTGATGTATCAATGGACTATGGTAGCCGATGGTGACACCACCGAACTCGCTGGTGCAACCAAGGATGCTTACACAGCTAAGAACCTGACCGCCGGTGAATACGAATTTATCGTAGCCGTAAGCCAGAAGACTTCAGACTGTGTTGTTGGCGATACCTTCAAATTGAATGTAATTGCTGATCCTGTTATCGATTCTATCTCAGTTAGCGACACTATGATCTGCGAAGGTGCTCCTATCGTAGTAACCGCATTCGTAACCAAGAGCGACAGCATTAACGGTGCTGCCACCTACACTTGGTACAAGAACGGTGCTCTGATGGAAGGCATCGTAGATTCAACCTTCACTGACTATCCGACCGTAACCGACGGCGACCAAGCAGAATTCGTTTACAGCGCAGTTGTAACACTGGCTGGTACGGGCTGCGACGCCAAGATGGTTTACTCGAAGACAGTTGTTGTGAATGCTAATCCTACTGTAGTTATCAGCGGTGATCCTATCATCTGCAACGGTACCAATGTTCACTTGACTGCCAATGTAAATGACACCCTGACCGACGCTGCTGAAATCACCTACGAATGGAGACTTGACAATGTTAAGATTGCTGAGGGCAAAGAACTCGATACTCTGATGAACGACAGCATCGATCCTTACACCTTCACGGTAGTTGTTAATAGAAACAACGGCTGCGAAGCAGTAAGCGCTCCGTTCCAAGTATTGGTTAACGCTGCTCCTATCGTAACTGTAACCGCAACCGACACTGCAATCTGCGAAGGTGGTGATGTAACCTTCACCGCTAACCTGGCTGATTACAATGCCGACAACCTGATGTATCAATGGGCAGTAGTTGACGGTGACACCACCGAAATCGCTGGTGCAACCCAAGCAACCTACACCGCTAAGAACCTGACCGCAGGTAATTACGAGTACATCGTAACCGTAGGTCAGAAGACATCAGACTGCGAAGCTACTGGCTCAGCTAAACTGACTGTAGTTGCTGATCCTGTTATCGACTCTATCTCTGTTAGCGACACTATGATCTGCGAAGGTGCTCCTATCGTAGTAACTGCATTCGTAACCAAGAACGACAGCATTAATGGTGCTGCCACCTACACTTGGTACAAGAACGGTGCTCTGATGGAAGGCGTTGTAGATTCAACCTTTACTGACTATCTGACCGTAACCGATGGCGACCAAGCAGAATTCGTTTACAGCGCAGTTGTAACGCTGGCTGGTACGGGCTGCGACGCCAAGATGGTTTACTCGAAGACGGTAGTTGTTAATGCTAATCCTTCTGTAGTTATCAGTGGTGATCCTATCATCTGCAACGGTACCAATGTTCACTTGACTGCCAATGTAAATGACACCCTGACTGACGCTGTTGATATGACTTACGAATGGAGACTTGACAATGTTAAGATTGCCGAAGGTAAAGAACTTGATACTCTGCTGAACGACAGTGTTGATCCTTACATCTTCACGGTAGTTGTTAATAGAAACAACGGCTGCGAAGCAGTAAGCGCTCCGTTCCAAGTATTGGTTAACGCTGCTCCTATCGTAACTGTAACCGCAACCGACACTGCAATCTGCGAAGGCGGCGAAGCAACCTTCACTGCTAACCTGGCTGATTACAATGCCGACAACCTGATGTATCAATGGACTAAGGTAGTTGACGGTGACACCACCGAAATCGCTGGTGCAACCCAAGCCACCTACAATGCTAAGAACCTGACCGCCGGTGAATACGAGTTCATCGTATCCGTAGGCCAGAAGACATCAGACTGCGTTGCTGGTGATACTATTAAACTGACCGTTGTGGCAGATCCTAAGATTGATTCTATTACCTTCTCACAAACCGAAATCTGCGAAGGTGGTGCTGTAGAAATCGAAGCTATTGATTCATTAGCATTCGAAGGCGAAGCAGTTTACACTTGGTACAGAAACGGTCAAGTACTTGAAGGTATCAACGGTAAGAAATTCGTTGAATACGCCTTGACAACCGACGGTGACTCTACCGTTTACACTTACGCTGTTAAGGTTACTCAACCTATTAGCGGTTGCGAATCTGAAGTTTACACTGCAGAACAAACCGTTACCGTTTATGCTAATCCTACTGTAGAAGTTGAAGTTGCAGGTAGTCCTGTTGTATGCGAAGGTGGTCAAGTTACCTTAACTGCTAACGTAGTTGGTGGTACCGCTGACACCGAGTATCAATGGTACAAAGACAATGTAGCTATGGAAGGCGAGACCAACAATACGCTGACCATTGCCGACCTGACTGCAAGAGAAACTTCTTACAACTTCTTTGTAGAAATCAAGCAAGGTAAGACCGGCTGCAACAATAAGTCTAATGTTGTAGAGGTAACCGTTGTTAAAGCTCCTGTTGTAACTATTGCAAGCAACTACGACGCAATCTGCGAAGGTGGTACAGCTACTTTGACTGCTACTATCGAAGGCGGTGTTGCCGGAGTTAACGGCTTAGGTACTTACAACTACATCTGGAAGCAAAACGGTGAAACCGTTGCTGAAGGTCAGGATACTTACACATTACCTGATGATTTGACTGCTGGTGACTATGCTTATCAGTTGACCGTTGAACCTGCTGATTCAGCTTACAACTGCGGCGCAACCTCCAACGTAGCCAATGTTCAAGTAGTTGCTGATCCTGAAGTAACCATCAAGGTTGCTGAAACCTACGACGCAGATGTTTGCGAAGGCGGTAAGACCTTCCTCGTATCTGAAGTAACTGGTGGTATTGGCGAAAACAGCTATCAATGGTACAGAAACGGTATCATCCTGGCTGGTGAAACCAATCCTACTTTGGTAACCGATCCTGAATTGGCCGCTGGTACTTACGAATACACCTTGTATGTAACTCAAACGGGTGTTGAATGTGCCGCTTGGTCAAATGAACTCGAAGCTAACGTACTTGAAGTTCCTGATGTAACCATCGAAGGTGCAGACAATGTATGTGTTGGTGGTACTGTTACTCTGACTGCAGAAGTAACTCCTGCTGACGAAAGCTACACCGAATATCAATGGTACAGAAACGGTACTGCTATCTACGGTGCTAATACTCCTTCATACGTAACTTCTAACGCTCTCAGCGCAGGTGATTACACCTACACCGTAACCATCAAGAACCTCGTTTCTGGTTGCGTTGCTCAATCAGCTGCTGTTGACGCTAACGTAGTTGCTGACCCGAAGGTTGTTATCAAGGGTGCTCAAGACGTATGCGAAGGTGGTTCTGTAGTCCTGACTGCTGAAGTAATCGGCGGTATCGAAGGTGCTGAGTACGAATATGCATGGTACCTCAATGGCGAACAGATTGCTGGTGCTAACCAGTCGACCTACACCACTCCGACTTCACTGGAAGCTACCAACACCGCTGATCACTACTACTACACTGTAGAAATCACCCCGGTTGTTGACGGTGCTACCAACCACGGATGTAACGCAATTTCAGAGTCTGTAATTGCTGACGTAATTGAAGGACCTGTTGCAGTTATCACTGGTAACGGAACCATCTGCGAAGGTGGTAGCGTAACCTTGGTTGCTAACGTTGCAACTCCTGGTACTTACTACTACAAGTGGTTCTTGAATGGTGAAGAAATCGCTGGTGCTACCAACGCTACCTACACCACACCTAACACGCTTACCGAAGGCACACAACAATACTCTGTTGAGGTTGCCGCTGGCAAGTCGAATTCAAATTGCACATACACCGCTACTGCAGATGTAGAAGTTGTTGCAGATCCTGTTGTAACTGCTGAAGCTTCTATCACTGAGATGTGCGTTGGTGGTAAGACCGTTCTTACCGCTACCGTAACCGGTGGTATGGAAAATACTGAAAATGTAACCTACAGATGGACCAGAAACGGCGAGGTTATCTCGAACGTAACGGGTGCTACCTTCACCGATATGCTGACCGTTGCAGGTACATACGAATATGTTGTTACTGTTGAACAAACTGAATCCACCATCCTGACTGGTTGCGCTGCTGAATCAGAACCTATCACTGTTGAAGTAGCTAATCAACCTGATGTAACCATCGTATGGGACGGTCTGTTAGATGTCTGCGAAGGCGGTTCTATCGAATTGACTGCTCAAATCGAAGGTGGTGTTGGTGAATACGAATATCAATGGAGACGTAACAACAGAATCCTCCCCGACAATGGTGAAACTCTGACTACAGACAACAGCCTGACCTACGGTGAATACATCTACACTGTAACCGCCGTTCCTACTGTTGAGTCATGTAAACAGACTTCAGACCAAGTAACCACTCACGTTGTTACTCAACCTTACTGGACTTCTACAGTTGTAAGATATCCTGAAATGTGCGAAGGCGAAATTATCGAACTTGCTGCTACCGTTAAGGGTGGTGTTCAGGATAACAATGGTAACAATGGTGGCTTCATCATCTGGAAGAAATTCTCTGACGGCGCTGAAAGCGGCGTTGACGGCGAACTCGGTGGCTTCAGCTACGATATCGCTAAGGAAGGCACTTACTTCTACTATCCGACCTACAACGGACCTATGGGTAGCAACTGCGTACTCGAGGCACCCGAAGGAACCAAGGTTGAAGTTCACGCTACTCCTACCGCAATTGCTGAAACAGCAGAAGGCAGCGACATCATCTGTACTTACGAAACTGCAGAAATCATCGTATCCTTCACTGGTACTGCTCCGTTCACCTTCTTCGTACAAGATATGAACACCAATGCTACGACTTCATACACAACCTATGAAAATCCGTATAGCATCTTCGTTACTCCGTCCAAGACAACTACTTACCACATCTACAGCTTAGGCGATGCCTTCTGCGAGGCTGCTCCGAACGCTGCTGACTCATACGTAACCGTAGTTGTATCCGATATGGATTTCGACACCAATTTTGTAAAGGTTTGTCCTGATGAAAACGCTACTGCTACATTCCACGTAACGGCTATCTCTGGTAATCCTACCGCATTCTCGACCACCGGTCTCTCAGATTACGGTATGAATGATTACACTGACGAACCGTTCGACGGTAGCAACATCAACATCGACTTTACTGGTGCTGAACCTGGCGATTACGAATTCACCATCCTGATCGACGAATGTATCTATCCTGTAACCGTTAGAGTTCTCATGGGCGCTGGTGGTGCTGGTAAGGTTGTTGAACAAAGATGGGATGACGTTGTCGTTGCCAATAACAATCCTGAGACCAACGGTGGTTACAGATTCGTAGCTTACCAATGGTACAAGAATGGTGAGCCTATCCCCGGTGCTACTGGCCAATACTACAATGAGGTTGGTGGTCTGAACGGATACTACTCATTATGGGCAATGACCGAAGATGGTAGAGTATTCGAATCCTGCGAAATTGCAATTGCTACTGCGGCTCGTATCAAGGTTTACCCGACACCTGCTCACGTTGATCAAGAAGTAACCATCGAACTCCCGTTAACCGAGGAAGAACTCGAAGGTGGCGTACTTGACATCTACGATGACAAGGGTGCTCTCGTACAGCACATCTCGGTAATCGAACAAGTTACCAAGGTACGTGGCTTCCACGCTGCTGGCACCTACTTCGGCCGAGTAACGACTGGTACTAACGAAATCAAGACTGTTAAATTCATTATTGTACATTAAACATATTCCCGAGGTTGACGGCTTCGCATGAAGCCGTCGGCCAACCGGAATAAGTAAGATAAATAAGTAATAACGAAAATAAAAAATATCAATATTATGAAAAATCAATTAGTTTTAATCAGTCTTATTTTAGCAATGTTTACCTCGTTTGCTCAGGATGTGCAGGATGAAACTAAGTCGGCTGCTGCTCCGCAAGATACGACTGTAGCTTCTAATTTCTCCCACAACCGAGTTAATATCCACTTTGGAGGCGCTTTTACTAACAACATCTACAAAAGAATACCTGCTCCCGAAATCAGACAATCCTATTCATTAGGTGCTATTTTTGAAATAGGTTATTCATACTTCTTCAATCAACATTGGGGAATTGGTATAGGTGTTGGCGTTTCTAATATCCACGCTAAAGCAAACTTGAATTTGATGGGCGTACAAGAGAATGCCGGCGGTGACGAATATGTTCCCGAAGGTTACACTCCCAGCAACTACGATTTGCTTTACACTACCAATGATTTGTTCGAGAAACAATATGTTACGGCTATCGAAGTGCCTTTGACAGCTCAATTCGAATGGAGATTCAACAATAAGATCGGCCTCTGGGCAGCTATGGGTTTGAAGGGTTATTTCCCTGTTTACAACCACTCAATGATGTCTAATGGCGAGTTGATCACCAAGGGTTATGACGAATACCTCGATGTTCTGTATCAAGATATGGAACAACACGGTTTCACTACCTACGATTTCGAAGGCGGCAATGGCAGAACCAAACTGAGATGCTCACTTGATTTCCAATCTGATTTTGGTGCCATCTTTGCATTGAACAACAAGGTTGATTTCTACACCGGTTTGTTCTGCAGCATCGGTTTCCTCGATATTCTTCCCAAAGATGAAAACAAACACACTTTCATTGAAAATAATACCGACTTGACCAAGGGTATTAAATACAATGGCTTGCTGGGTTCCGATTATCATGATCAATTCAACAAACGTCAAGAGAATATCGACAACGGTATCAGCGTAAGAACCAAATGGCATCTGCTCCAAGTAGGTGTTAAGGTTGGTATCCACATCAATGCTGACCTGAAGTCTGAAAAATCTCTGAAGAAACGTTTCTACGAAGAGATGATGAAGAAAGCCGCTACTCCTTGTGTTGAAAAGACCACCGAAGTCGTTTACATTATTCCTCAATGTCCTGAAGGATATGACGATGATGATGAAGGCGATGACAATGGCAATGGCAATGGCAAGAAGATGAGCCCGCAAGAAAAGAAGAATATCAAAGAACTGGCCGAAAGCTTGTCTAAGATTAAGATCCTGTTCGACCTGGATAAAGATATTCCTAAGATCACCGAACAAAACGATCACATCGACAATGCCGTTGAGGTATTGAAGAAAGATAAGAGTCTGTATGTAATCATCGAAGGTTACACCTGCGACCTGGGTACTGAAGAACACAACAGAGACCTGGCACAACGCAGATCAGAAAGCATCAAACGTATCTTCATCGAAAAGGGCGTTCCTGAAAACCAAATCAGAACGGCTGCTTACACCGTTAAGGATAAGGAAAACAAGAACAACATTACTGAGCCCAGCCGTGAAGAACACCGTGCTGCTATCTTCAGAATCAT
This sequence comes from Bacteroidales bacterium, assembly GCA_017454945.1. GTDB lineage: Bacteria > Bacteroidota > Bacteroidia > Bacteroidales > WCHB1-69 > JAFTCA01. The sequence goes on along the minus strand of JAFTCA010000121.1, from coordinate 49,743 downwards.
GAAGAAATAATTCTGAAGGCTCTTAAACTGAAAAGCGTGTGCGAAAGCACACGCTTTTTTTATTCTCTTTGATGCATTGTTTGTCTGTGGAGACGTAGCGCGCTACGCCCCCACAATGTCTGAAGGTGTTATCGCTAACTGAAAAAATAAGGATTCTTAGCCGATAAGCTCGCTCCAGAGCTCTTCTTGTTCGGCGATTTTGTTCTTGACGGCTTCGTAAGCTTTGTACAGCTCGCCGGAGGCAATCTCGGCGGCGTACTCTTCGGGCTTGGCCAGTTTCTCTTCTATCGCTTGGCGCTCTTCTTCCAGTCGGTAGATCTCTTCCTCAATACGTTTGATTCGGTTGTTGCGCTTGCGCTCTTCCGCCTCCATCTCCTTTTTCCGTTCCCAATTCTCCTTGTTGGTCGAAATCTTCTTCTCGGCAGGGCCTTTTTCGCCGCCTTGTTGAAGTTCGTGCAGAGAGTCGATTTTCTTCTTCTCTAAGAAATCATATACATCGCCTAAATAGGTCTTTATCTGGTGGTCTTTAAATTCTATTACCTTCTCGCTGAGTCCTTGCAGGAAGTCGCGGTCGTGCGATACCAGAATCATGCTGCCCTCATATTGCAACAGGGCGTTTTTCAAGATGTCCTTCGAGGCCATATCGAGATGGTTGGTCGGCTCGTCAAGGATGAGTAGGTTGAAAGGGGAGAGTAGAAGCTTGGCCAGTGCCAAACGCGATTTTTCGCCTCCTGAGAGCACTTTGACCTTTTTCTCGGTATCTTCTGTTGAAAAAAGAAAACTACCCAGTATGGTGCGTATTTTTGGCCTTATTTCGCCTACTGCGATTTCATCGATGGTCTCGAAAACGGTTTTGTCGGGATTGAGCAGGGCGGCTTGGTTTTGGGCGTAGTAGCCGATGGTGACCTGATGGCCGAGTTTGACGGTGCCGCCTTGTGGGGCCAGTTCGCCGACGATGGCCTTGACCATGGTGGATTTGCCTTCTCCGTTTTTGCCGACAAAAGCCACTTTTTGTCCGCGTTCGAGGTGGAAGTCCACATGGTTGAGCACATGATTGTCGCCGTAGCCTAAGTCGAGGGCTTCGCACTCAACGGTCACGCGGCCCGAGTGTGGGGCAGGGGGGAAGCGGAACGAGATGGCGGAGTTGTCGATGGTGTCCACTTCCACCTTCTCCATCTTGTTGAGCAGTTTGATGCGGCTCTGCACCTGCTTGGCCTTGGTGGCCTTATAGCGGAAACGCTCGATGAAACGCTCAATTTGGGCAATCTCCTTCTGTTGGTTTTCGTAGGCCGACTGCTGCGACTCGATGCGCTCCAATCGTTGGTTAACGTATTCGGAGTAGGAGCATTTGTAGTCTTGAATGTTGCCCAAGGTGATTTCCACCGTTCTATTGGTAACACGGTCGAGGAAGGCGCGGTCGTGGGAAACCAGAATGAGGCAGCCGTCGTAGTTCATTAGGTAATCTTCGAGCCACTGGATGGACTCGATGTCGAGATGGTTGGTGGGCTCGTCGAGGAGGATGATTTCAGGATTTTGCAGCAGGATCTTGGCCAGCGACACGCGCATCTGCCAGCCGTTGCTGAACTCCTTCATCGGTCGTGCAAAGTCGCTGGCTTTGAAGCCGAGGCCCGTCAGCACGCGTTCGGCATCGCCTTCCATGGTGTTGCCGCCCAGTTGATGGAAGCGGTCGGTGGCGTCGGAGAGTTGTTGGGCCAAGTTGGCGTACTCGTCCGACTCGTAGTCGGTGCGGTCGGCCAGTTGTGCGCCCAACTGCTCCATGCGTTTCTCCAGTTTTTTCTGCTCCGTGAAGGCCGACATGGTTTCATCCCAGATGGTGGTATCGTACTTGCCAAAGATCTCTTGTGGCAGGTAGCCTGTGCGGAAGCCGGAAGTGATGATGATGTTGCCTGACTCGGGTTCCATCTCCTTGTGTATGATTTTCAACAGGGTGGACTTTCCGGCGCCGTTCTTGCCGACAAGGCCTATGCGGTCTTTGTCGCCAATGACGAAAGAGACATCGCGGAAAAGGAAATCGCCGGTAAAATTGACCGAAAGTTTGTTGATAGAAATCATATCACCAGTTTGAGGGTGCAAAAATACGATAATTTCCGGTTCGGCTTCCGCCCCGAAAATGTGAAAGTTCGCCCTTCGCTTTATGAAAAGTATTATCTTTGCATTTTGATAAAAATGAAGCGTATCATTCTTGTATCGGTCCTGTTGTTCTCTTTGTCGGGAGCCATTGCGCAGCGCTCGTTCGACTTCCGCTTTTGGGAAGATTCGCTGATACATTTGCGCAATTCTGTCGTTTCGGCATCCTCGGAAATTGAACGCTATCAGTTGAATGAGGACTTTATGAATCTGCTGGAGTCGATTCTCTGGGAGCCCAACTCTTTCAAGTTCGGCTGGGATTCGGTGAAGAACTTCTCAGTGGTCACTTCGCCCGACAAGCTTTTCAAAATCTTCACGTGGTTTGTGCCGAAGGATGATTTTACCTACGAGAATTTCGGTTTCCTGCAGGTCTATAACGACCGCCGTAAGAAGTATGTCATCTATCCGCTGTACGACAAGCGCGGGACGATAGATTATCCCAACACCCAGATTGGCGACCAGAACCATTGGTACGGCGCCATCTATTACAAAGTGGTCCCGCTGGAAGCCAAGAACAAGACCTATTACACGCTCTTCGGTTGGAATGGCAACAACTTGTTTACCAATCAGAAAATTATCGAAGTGCTGCATTTTAAGGCCGACCAGACTCCCATGTTCGGTGCCATGATTTTCAAGAAATACAGTTCCAAGGTGAGCCGTGTGATATTGGAATATGCCAAAAATTCGGTACTGTCGCTCAAGTACGAGCGTCAGGCGTATGAGTTGAATACGGGCAAGAAAGATCCCAAAACGAGAAAGCCCATTTATGAAACCGTTTGGGATAATCTGATTATTTTCGATGTGCTGGCGCCGTTGGAAGACGGATTGGATGGCATTCCTGCCTATCTGGTGCCCGAATCGAGTCTGAATCAGGGTTTTGTGGCCGACAATGGCAAGTGGCTCTATCTGCCTAAAGTGAAAGGCTATAATCCTGATGTGAAGCGCCCAGAACACGAAATTAAACAGAGAGAATTTTATAAACCTCCTCAATAACAGATAGTTATGGAAAGTATGCTATATCCGCTCAAGTTCAAACCCATCTTCAAAGAGAAGATTTGGGGTGGACAGAAGATTAACCGCGTGCTGGGTCTTGACACAGGCACTTTGCCCAATTGTGGTGAGTGCTGGCTGTTGTCGGACATTGAAGGGGATGTGTCGGAAGTGACCAACGGTTTCCTTTCGGAAAATGGCCTGGATGAGATGGTGGAAATCTATATGGGTGATCTTGTGGGCGACAAGGTGTTCGAGAAGAGCCAGTTGGGATTTCCGTTGCTTATCAAGTTCATTGATGCCGCCGCCAATCTTTCGGTACAGGTGCACCCCGATGACAAGTGGGCCAAAGAGCATTACGACTCGAACGGCAAGACGGAGATGTGGCATGTGATTGATGCTGAGCCGGGTGCTGGCTTGTATGTGGGTTTCAAAAAAGGCGTTACCCGCGACCAGTACCTGAAATCAGTGGCCGAGGGCACGGTGGACCAGCTGTTGCAGTTCTATCCCGTGCAAAAAGGCGACACCTTCTTCATTCCTGCTGGCACCGTGCACGCTATCGGTGCAGGGGTTTTGTTGGCCGAAATACAGGAATCGTCGGATATCACTTTCCGCATTTTCGACTGGAACCGCGTGGATGCGCAGGGTAAACCCCGCGAACTGCATACCGAAGAGGCGTTGCAGGTGCTCGACTTCAAACAGCCGAATCCGTTCAAGGTGGACTACCAGCCCAAGTTTAACGCTTCGGTGCCTGTGGTGCGCTCCGAGTTTTTCAATCTGAATATGATTAACTTAGACAAGCCGCTGCAGAAGGTTTATATGAAGATTGATTCGTTTGTGCTGTACATCTGTCTGGAAGGGCAGGCGCATTTCATCCGCGACGGTATCCACGAGGAGATTGGGAAGGGTGAAGTACTGCTGCTGCCGGCTTCGATGCCCGACATCAATATCATTCCTATGGGCAAAACGCAACTGATGGAAGTCTATATGGATTAAGATGAGAGAGAAGATGCCAGTAGACAGGACTAAAGCGCCTGAAATCAAAGATTTTCAATTGTTCGAGCTGACGCCGCCGCGAAAATTCATGCTTCGCAACGGCATTGAGGAGACCTTGTTTTACAATGCACAGTTGGAACTGATTCATTTTGTGGTGGTTCTGCATACGGGGATTCTTCACGAGACTCAAAAACACCTGTCGTCGATGTGCTTTGCGTTGATGAAAGGTGCGGTGCAGGGCAAAACTGCTGAGGAGGTGAATGACTTTCTGGACTATTACGGTGTCTCTTTGGAGGTGGAACAGGGGATGACCACTACGGAAATCAATATTTCGGTGCCGCTCCGCAACTGCGAAAGCGTGTTACCGTTTATCATACATCTGCTGTTATATCCTCTATTTGAAGAAGATGCATTGGAGAGACAGAAACAATTGAGTATCAAGCGACTGGAATATAATCTGGGCAAGGGTGGCTATAGGGCCACGCAGTTGATGTTCAAGACACTCTTTGGTGAAAACACCTGTCGCGGCACGCAGTTGACCCGTCAACATATTGAAGCGCTGACAACCAGTCAATTGGAAGAATATTATCATCGTGTGTTGACATCCCAAAATGTCAGTTTGTATGTTTCGGGTCAAGTAGATGAGTCGCTGCAGCATCTTATCGAGACGACCTTCTCGCAGATTCCAGAAGGCGCAGTATCGTTGGTGGCTGCCAGGATGCTTGAGGGGAACGTATCGCCGTGGGTTTATGAGGAAGACGCTGATAGCATGCAGTCGTCGATGACTTTGTGTCGCCGTTTTGTCGGCTACAATCATCCCGACAATCGTGCGTGGCCGGTTCTGTCGGTGTTATTTGGGGGCTACATGGGCTCGCGTCTGATGCAGAACCTGCGCGAGACGAACGGCTATACTTACGGTGTGTTTAATGGTACGATGTTTTTCCAAGACCAGTCGATACATTATATTGACAGTGAGGTGAATATCGATAAGACAGATTTGGCGGTGAAGGCTTGCTACGACGAAATGCGCCGTCTGCAAGAGGAGAAGCCTGGCGACGAGGAATTGGCATTGGTGCGCAATTATATGTTAGGCAGTGTGTTGCGCGAGGTTGACGGTTCTATTAAGTTGATGAAGAGATACATATACTGGCAGAACTTTGGACTGGATGAACAGGAGTTTTATCAAACAATAGAGTCCATCCGCACGACTGATGCCGACACCATACAGCGATTGGCGCAGACTTATCTGCAGCCAGAACAGTTCACAACGATAGTTGTGGGGAAAAGTAATCGATAGTTTTATTTGGTAATGATGCGGTCTTTATTCTGGGCGAGGAAATTCTCCCAACCCGAGAATTTGCGTCCTCCGAGTTGCACTCTGTTTTGTGACTGGTGGCAGACGGCGGCTGCAAGCGCGTCGGTGGCGTCCAGATAGTCGCTGTCGTTGGGCACCGTCATCATGTGGTTCAGCATGGCGGCCACCTGCTCTTTCGAGGCGTTGCCGTTGCCTGTGATGGCCTGCTTGATTTTTCGCGGTGGATACTCAAAAACTTGCAGGTTGTGGTGCAGACAGGCCCCGATGGCCACACCTTGTGCACGGCCCAATTTGAGCATCGACTGGGGGTTCTTGCCCAAAAACGGCGCTTCGATAGCCAGCACGGTGGGTTTGTAGTCAGTTATGAGCTGGCTTACCGCATTGAAGATGGCAGTCAGCTTCTCGCTTTGATCTTTCAGGCGCGTCATCTTGATAACGCCCATCTTGAGCACTTCGGAGCGGTTGCCCGCACTCTTCAGCAGTGCGTATCCCATAATGTTGGTGCCCGGGTCAATGCCCAAAATGATATTCTCTTCCATAATTAGTTGTTACTCATCAACGTACTGCGTCTATTTGTTCTTAGTCTTCCATTCCGCGGTTCACAGCGGATTCCATTCAGACGCGGCACGCTGCATCTCTACTTTGTTCTTTGTTTTTTGAATTTTGAATTCCCTTGGTATCCGTATGGTCATCGTAAGCGTCTGGTAGTCAATAACAGCCCCGTAGCGTCGTAGGAAGTCGCTGCCGATAATGCCTTGGATAGTGGGCAGTTTTAGCGTAAGGTAGGCTTGGTTGATATGAATCAAGTCGAGTAGAACCACTTGATAGTCTGTAAGTTCGAATTGACCAAGTTTGAATTGCTTGAGAATGGTGATATGGCTGGCGAAGTCGTCGCTGCCGATGCTGACACTGAGGCCGTCATTTTCGGTCATCTCGGCATCTTGTTGGATGGAGGTGATGAAGTGCGTGTCGAAGCAGCTGTGCGAGGCGCCCGTGTCGATGATGAGTCGGAGCGGATGGCCGTTTATGCGACCGCGACAGATGAGGTGGTAGTTGTCGGGTTCCAGTTCGACAATGGAAAGCGGTATGTGGAAGGTGCGACGCATAATGACCATTTTGATATGCAAAGGTAGCGATTTTTTCAGAAAAGGTGCGTAAAATAGTGTAATTTTGTTGGCTGGAATTGTTACGATGACACTTATGAAAAAGATACTGACTTGTTTGCTGTTGCTTTGTGTTTCTTTCTCGTGGGCGCAGCGCACCGACTCGATACATGTGGCTCATTACGACCTGCAACTATCTATTATGGACTTTGCCAATCAAACTATTGAAGGATTGGCTGAATTGCAGGTGGTGGCTAAAAAATCGGCTTTGCCGTACGTGGATTTGGATTTGCGGGCCTTGGCTGTCGATTCGGTGTGGGTTGACGGACAGCCGGCGGCGTTTGTCCGTCAGGGCGAGCGACTTCGGGTAGTGCTCCGTAGCGACTGCCATGCGGGCGATACCCTGTTGGTGCGTGTCGCCTATCATGGTCAGCCGGCGCAAGACAGCCAATGGGGCGGCTTCTACTTTGCAGGCGAGTATGCCTACAATATGGGCGTGGGCATGAAAGACATTCCCCACAACTTCGGTCGCGTGTGGTTCCCCTGTCTGGATGTGTTTACCGATAAGTCGACCTATACTTTTCATGTGCGTGCGCCCCACGGCAAGCGGGCGGTGTGTGGCGGTATGCTCACCGATTCGACGGAACTGGCCGACCAGTCGGTGGTCTGGACGTGGCAGCTTACCGACCCGATTCCTACGTATCTTGCTTCGGTGGCTGTGGGTCCCTACGATGTGTGGCGCGATACCATCCAGGGGCTGGAGCGCATTATCCCTATCGAAATCTATACGCACCCTTCGGTCACTGCGAAAAGGGATGGCTCGTTTGCCAATCTCAAAAAGATGATTCACGCCTACGAGCGATTATTCGGTCCCTATCGCTGGCAGAGAGTGGGTTATGTGACGGTGGATTTTGACTACGGCGCCATGGAGCACGCCACTAGTATTGCCTATCCTGTGCGGACTGTGGACGGAACGGATGCGGCACGGTCGCTCTGGTCGCATGAGTTGTCGCATGCTTGGTTTGGCAATCTGATTACTTGCCAGAAAGCCGAAGAAATGTGGATAAACGAAGGGTTTGCCGCTTTCTGCGGCGATCTGTTGACGGTAGAATGTCTGAAGGGCAAAGAGGCTTACGAGTCGGCTTTTCAGGCTTTGCATCATGATGTGTTACTGAATCTCGAGAAGAGCGACGGCGACTATTTTGCACTGAATCAAGTGCCTCAGACGTGTACGTATGGCAAGACCAGCTACGATAAGGGAGCCATTGTGGTCTATACGCTGCGCAACCTCTTGGGCGATTCTCTCTTCTTTGCGGGCTTGCGTTCGCTGTTCGACCGCTATGCTTTTAGTAATGTTACTTCTAAACAATTAATATCTCATTTAGAGGAAGTTACGGGTGTGGTTGCGGATGTTTCCTTGCAGGATTTCTACGAAGGATGGATTAACCAGCCCGGTTTTCTGCATTTTTCTATAGACTCAATTCGCTACGACAAGATGGCACGCAATTACCGGGTGTATGTGCGTCAGCAGTTGTGCCATGCCGAGCAGTTGGCGCAGCAACAGAAGGTTGATATCACCTTTTTCGCAAATGGAAAAGCACCCTACACTGTAGAGGGTTGTGTGGTGTCGGGCTCGCGTACGGTATTGCATTTGTCGCTGCCGTTTAATCCTGTTTACGGTGTGGTGGATTATCATAATAAGATGGCCGACGCTGTGATTGATAATAACTTCACGATTACGGCTACAGGTAATTACAGTTATTCGCTTGCCGACTTTCAAGTTCAAATTACGGAAGCCGCCGCCGACGATACTTTACGGTTGCGTGTTGAGAATCATTTAGTGGCACCCGATACCATTAAAAGGGTGGATAATGATATCTATCGCATTTCAAATCAACATTATTGGCGTGTGGAATATGTGCCTGGCACTGGCTTCAAGGGACAACTCAAGTTCCATTTTGCTTTCATTTTGCCCAGTCAGCCAGAATACGAGTTGATGCAAGGATTTAATAAAAACCAGCTGGTATTGCTTTATCGTCGAGACCCTTCTGACGATTGGCGTATCATTCCGTTTACTCGTTCCAGCTCGAGCTATGTCGGTTATCTGTCCACGAAGTGGCTTATGCCTGGCGAATATACTTTGGGTGTGGGCAATGCTGCGCTTTCGGTCTTCGACAGGGAAACGGGCCAAATTAATGTGTTTCCCAATCCTGTAGAGGACCGCTTGGAAATTGTGTTGCCAGAAGCGATGCAAGCCGAGTTGATGGATTTTTCTGGTAAATTATTGTCTAAAAAGAATTTGCAAACAGGGAATAACGAAATGTCGATGGCGCAGTACAGTGCTGGCGCCTATCTGTTAAGGCTCTCGTCGCCACAAAAAGTACATACGGTCAAAGTAGTGAAAGAATAAAATTGGTGCTTTATATTTAATAAATATTTCTTAATTTTGCATTTTGTAAAATAGGAAATATTAATTAAACATGGAGTCAATAGAACACATTCATAATCTAATTTATATTATTCGGGGAAAGCGTGTTATGCTTGATTTTGATCTCGCAAGATTATATCAAGTAGAAACAAGAAGACTTAACGAACAGGTCAAGCGCAATCATGAAAGATTTCCTGAAGATTTTATGTTTCAATTAACAAAAGAAGAGCTTGAATTTATAAGATCTCAACTTATTTGTTCAAACATGGCGAATATGTCCGAACAGCAAAATTGGATATCGCAATTTGCGACATCCAATTTTGCAAGCAAGGGGTTGCGTAAACTTCCGTATGCTTTTACCGAAAATGGTGTTGCTATGTTAAGCAGTGTATTGCGATCTCCCTTGGCCATTCAAGTAAATATTGGTATTATGCGAGTCTTTACTGAAATTCATCGTCTGTCAGTCACTTTATCTTTGCCTGGCATTGCTGCTGAGATAGGAAAATTGCGCAAGGATTTTGATGATTTAAAACTTGATATTGAAGACATTCTTCGGGATCAGAACGATATTAACGAAAGCACTCAAGCTCAGTTGGATGCAATCAGTGTGGCTTTGGCTGAGTTACAAACCCCAGTTGTTCAGCATTCTCATTCAATAGGTTATCTTCGTCCTAAAGAAGAAGATGAAAATAAGTGATAGTAGTTATGGTGTTAGAGTAAAAAAACGCCATCGGTTTCCGATGGCGTTTTTTTTATAAACTGTTGGACGATACTATTCCATATCGGCGCGAGCCACAGCGTCTTTGTAGTACTTCTGGTTGATGAATACATCTTCCTTGTACGGGTTGATGTGGCGTTTCTTAGCTTGAACGAGGATGTAGCACAGAGCGATGGCGTTGGTAATCAAAGCCAGGGCGCTGATGAACAGCATAGCGTTGGGGTTAGCGGCAGTTACACCTTCGGCAGCAACGGTGGTGTGAGCAATGACTTCATCACCCAGACCCGATGCAGCATAGATGGCGTTAACGGTCTCGATGCCGTTGACGTACTGCGTAGGCAGAACTGCCCATGAGAAGAATTGTTTGCCGTTGAAGAAAGTCTCTTGGAAGAGCGGGAACACCTGAGCAAACATGCACCAGATAGCCAGTGTGTTGGCACGATTCTGGATCCAACCACCGCGGTTCCACAGCAGAGCTGCAACGGTAGGAGCGAGCAACAGGGCGATACCACAATACCATGAGTGGGTGGGCAAGCAGTTGTAAGTGTAGGCGAAGTTCCAGATGTCATAAACAACGATGAATACCCAGGTCATGTCGGCCCAGATCATATCCTTCTTGTCTTTTGAGGGGAATACATTCCACCATGCGGTCATACAGAAGATGTTGAGGATACCGGCGATGCCGTTGAACACGTTGTGCCAGCCACCATAAAGCCATACGCCTTCGCTTGAGAGCCACCATTTGTGCCAGCCCATAACTGCTGATTCGAAGTCGGAAACTACGGCAATGAGGATGTTAATAGCCACGATGATAAAGGGGAAGGGTTTGAACCAGTGTTTGGCACCGATGCCCCATTTGTATTTAATCATCATAAAGCCGATACAGCCTGTAAGTGCAGCGTACAATTTGGCGTAGTGGAACCAGCCGTTCATGTACACGTGGGTTTGGTTGGTCACGGCCCATTCGGCACCCATACGAGCTCCGACAGCAATGGCAACGAAGTAAACCGTAAGTGCCAACGGAATAACAAAGAACGTGATGGCGCCGCCAATTTTCGTACGACGGGCAAACTCGTTGAAAAGAATCAAGCCAACGAGAACGACGAGTAGCATTCCCCATTGGGCGAGGGCGTTAGCCCCATAAACTTGAAAAAACATAATAAATAAATTTAAGTTATTAAATAGATATTGAGGTTGTTTTCTTGTGTTTTTCTTTCAAAACGGCATAAATAGCCCAAACGGCTGTCAGTGCCAGCGACATCGGTACGCCCACGGCAAGAATCTCGTGGAGGAATATTCCCCAGCCGTCATTCAGTGCGGTGAAGAAGGGGAATCTCCAACTCAATTCGCCATTGATGATGTGGTCAACAATGAGCATGACCGAACCGCCCCAAAGCATTTTCTCCAAGGCAGGAACATTCCGCTTGAGCGCCGAAGCTTTGTCGGAATGGATAGCCGTTGCGTTGTTTTTTCGGTAGGCACTGGTTACCAGTGCTTGTGTTAAAGGAACTAAAAAGCAGGACATAATTCTATAATGTTTTAAATGATTAACTTTTAACTTTCGATTTGTAACTCTTTAATTTCTACTTCGTTGCCGCGTAGAAGCCATGTGTTTTCGCTGTGACAGTGAGGACAGGTCTTGCCATGTTTCACAGTCTCGAATTCTTGATGGCAGTCGTCGCACAAAGTGACCGCGGGAATGGTGTTGATGGTGAGTTTGCACCCTTTCAGAAGAGTCTCCTTGTCGGCAGCCCAGCGCCAACAATCGGTGAGGTAGGAGGGGATAATGGTCGAAACCTCGCCAATATCCATCACTACATTAGAAACATGGTCCACATGGTTTTCCTCAGCTACCTGTTTCACGTTTTTGATAATATAGAAGACAATTCCTAGTTCGTGCATCTCTCAACATTTACTTCTTAAAGATAATTCTGGCCGTCCGCTTGAGCATATACGGCAGGATGGCGCTGAACTTGTCTTCGGAGGTCACCATGTGCGACGCCTCGGGATGTTCGCGGAAGAGGTGGATAGCATCAAAGGCGCACTTGGTTGTGCAGATGCCGCAGCCAATACACCGGTTCTCATCCACTACCGAAGCTCCGCAGCTCAGACAGCGGGCGGTCTCTTTTCGTACCTGCTCTTCGGTCAGGGTTAAGGTGTACTCGCTGAATTTATCTTCTTTACTTTCAATACCTTCCACTTGTCTGGAGGAGTTGTCGTACGATTCTACAACAATGTTCTCTTTGTCAAGTTCGATAAAGTCGCGGCGGTTGCGTCCGATGGTCATGTGGCCATGCTGAACGTAGCGGTGCAGTGATTCTGCAGCCTCTTTGCCAGCGGCGATGGCGTCGATGGCAAACTTGGGTCCTGTGTAGCAGTCGCCGCCAACAAAGATGTCTTCTTCGGCAGTCTGGTAGGTGAGCTTGTCAGCTACGGGATATACGCCGCGGAAGAATTCCACCTTGGTGTCTTTCAACAGATCTTTCAAGATGACCGTCTGGCCGATGGCGAAGATAACCATGTCGGCATCCAGAGTGATGAGGTCGTGTTCGTCGTATTGCGGTGCAAAGCGGTGGTTGGCGTCGTAAACGGAGGTGCATTTCTTGAAAACGATGCCGCTAACCTTATCTGTTCCAAGTACTTCTTTCGGGCCCCAGCCCGGATTGATGATTACGCCGTCCTCGCGGGCTTCGTGGCGTTCTTCCAAAGAGGCGGGCATGATGTCCTCGGTTTCGAGTGATAGCATGGTAACCGACTCGGCGCCGCTGCGCATGGCCACGCGGGCTGCATCGATGGCCACATTGCCGCCACCCACGACAACAACCTTACCGCTGACTTGCGTGCCGCAATTTGAGTTGTGCAAGAAGTCGATGGCTGTGGTGGTGCCAGGCAGTTTTTCGCCAGCAATGCCGGGAAGTTTGCCGCCCTGACAGCCGATGGCCACGTAGAACCCTTTGTAGCCTTGCTCTCTAAGTTGCTGTATGGTAATGTCTTTTCCTACTTCAACGCCAGTCTTGATTTCTACGCCGATTTCGCGCATGATGTCAATCTCGGCTTTGATAACTTTCTTGTCCAATTTGTATGAAGGGATGCCATATTGCAACATGCCGCCAGAAATCTCATTTTTCTCAAAAACAGTGGGTTTGTAGCCCATTGTGGCCAGATAGTAGGCGCAGCTCAAGCCAGCGGGGCCGCCGCCGATGATGGCAATCTTCTCCTCCCAATGGTCTTGCACATTTGAGGCAATGTTCACCTCGGGAATGAAGCGTGTTTCGGCATGGAGATCTTGTTCGGCAATGAATTTCTTAACGGCATCAATGGCGATGGGCTGGTCGATAGTGCCTCGCGTGCAGGCGTCTTCACAGCGGCGGTTGCATACGCGGCCACAGACGGCGGGAAACGGATTTTCTCGCTTGATAAGTTCCAGCGCTTCAGTGTATTTGCCCTCTGCGGCCTTTTTCAAGTAGCCCTGAACGGCAATATGTGCGGGACAAGCTGTCTTGCAAGGTGCTGTGCCAGAGGGGTAGCAGTTAATGCGGTTCTTGTCACGGTAGTCCTCATCCCATTTGTGCGGACCCCACTTCTTGGCATCGGGCAGCTCTTGCTTGGGATATGTCTGCTCACCTTGTTTTGTGCAGAGTTTCTGTCCCAGTCTGACAGCGCCGGCAGGGCAGTATTCTACGCAACGGCCGCATGCCACACAATTCTTCGGATCCACCTTGGCCACGTAGGCGCTGCGCGACAAGTTGGGTGTGTTAAATAATTGTGAGGTTCGCAAGGCATTGCAAATCTTTACGTTACAATTGCAGATGGCAAAGATCTTGCCTTCACCGTCAATGTTGGTCACTTGGTGTACAAAGCCGTGGTCTTCCGCTTTCTTGAGGATAGACATGGCTTCGTCGTAAGTGATATAGTGGCCTCGGCCAGTTTCTGCAAGATAGTCGGCCATGTCGCCCACGCCGATGCACCAATCGCGGTAGTCGTCGGCGCAGCCTTCATCGAGTTTTTTGCGGCCATAACGGCACGAGCAAATGCCAACGCCAAGATGTCCCTCGTAGCGTTTGTGCCAGTATGAAATATGTTCAATGTCAACACTTTGATTTTCCATAGAGATGGCTTTTTCCACCGGGATGACATGCATGCCGATGCCTGCACCGCCCATAGGAATGCTGGGGGTGATCTTTTCCAGAGGAAGGAAGGTCATACGCTCGAAGAACATCGCTAATTCGGGATGTTTATCCATCAGGTCGGTGTTCATATTGGTGTATTCAGCAGAGCCAGGCACGAACATGGGCACCCAGTAAATCCTGTCCTCGCGGTTGTAAGTAGTGCCTGGTACAGGTCCCTCTTTGGTGTATTTATCGCCATAGTCGTATTCCAACATGCCAAAGTAGGAAAGTTTGTCCAGCAATTCGTCAAACGACTGGTCGTCAGGTGTGTAGTGCTTTTCGGCATTCCACTGGTGAAGCAGTTGGTAGGTTCTGTGTTCGCGGACTTTCAAGCCTCTTTTGGGCAGCATGTCCAGCAGCAGATCTAAGGAGGCTTCGCGGGTTACGGCATCCATCTCATCTTCGAAGATGCACGCTAAACCCCAATATTCGGGAGCATCGCTGGTCATTTTTAATTTGCCAGGAATACGGTCAGTCACCTTTTGGACAAATTTCAACAGTTTGGGATTCGGGTTCTTGTCGCCTTTATGTTTAGGGACAAATTTAGTGGACATCTCAGGCATAATGATGTATTTAGGTTGTAAGTTGTTGATTTTGAGTTTGGATGATGGACTTGGGGAAATAGAAGTTACTTCTCACATCTCCAAGTCTTTACTTCGTTGACGAGCCAGTTGGCAAAATCGTCAACGCCTTCGCCAGTTTTGGCGCTGATAGGAATTACCTTGGCGCGAGGGTTGCGTAGGAGGATGTATTTTTTGCACTTTTCCATGTCAAAGTCGAAATAGGGCAAAACATCTGTTTTGTTGATGATTACCAAATCGCAAACCGAGAACATCAAGGGATATTTGAGAGGCTTGTCGTCGCCTTCGGGAACTGAAAGAATCATGGCATTGCCGCAGCTGCCGGTGTCAAATTCGGCGGGGCAGACAAGGTTGCCTACATTCTCAAGTATAATGAGGTCAATATTTTCTGTTGTCACATTGTCCAGACCTTGGCGGGTCATCTCGGCATCAAGGTGGCACATGCCGCCAGTGTGCAGTTGTATGGAAGGAATTCCGGTGGCTTCTTTGATTTTGATGGCATCTACGTCGCTATCGATGTCCGCTTCCATCACGGCCACGTTCAACTTATCTTTGATGCGATTGATGGTCTGGATGAGGGTGGTGGTCTTGCCACTGCCTGGTGCCGACATCAAATTAAGAAGGTATATTCCTTTGG
The DNA here is from genome assembly GCA_017454945.1 of Bacteroidales bacterium. Lineage (GTDB taxonomy): Bacteria > Bacteroidota > Bacteroidia > Bacteroidales > WCHB1-69 > JAFTCA01. Next base: position 34,658 of record JAFTCA010000121.1, on the reverse strand, counting down.
CTTTAAGCTCTTTACGGAGGTTATTGGCGTCTTGTTCGTTATCAGCAAAGACGCTTTTTTTGATTTCTATGATTTTAATTTCGCCCATAAGTACCTTCTTGTAAAGATGAGTCGTATCCAGAAAAATTAGTGTACAAAATTAAACAATTTATTTGACACAAGGAAATTTCATCATCGAGCGATGAATATTTGTTTTGATAAGTCATTGTTTTCCTTGGTTCCAAACCCCGTTAGGGGTTTCAGAATGGTAGCCAGGGGTTGAGGAAGCGAAGCGACCGAAACCCCTGAACGGGAAGCCCAATCGAATTCCATGCGGCGCCGCCAGAATGCTTCAATGAAACAAGTTTGATATGCGCCGCAGATGCCACAATTGGATAAATGAAGCGATGTGATATTTTTGTGTTAACAAGGAGTATAAGTATGCTCGGTTTTATTTGTAGGTGTATTTACAACGAGGGTAATTGCTGCATCTATAAAAATTGCCGTATTTCCCGTTTCGCAGGACAAGATGTCCTCCACAATGTGGGCAACGTCTGTTGGCAACAGCATTTTGATTTCTATAAATATGTGCCTTTACATTGCGAACATGTTGTTTTTGGTTCTCTTTAGAGTCTATATTAGCGTCAATTAAGGCAAGATAAACTTTTTGTACTTGTTCAGAAGAAAGTATTTCTTGGTGAAATGAATAGATGACATTATTTAATTGGTTCCAATATATAACAAGTCCATTCCCTTTAATCTTAAGAGTGGCTTGCTGTGAGAAGGCGACAATTGAAATGAACAGGTTGGAAGAATTTTTGTTTAGAAGTTTTTTAAGAGCTCGAATATGTCCTTGGTTCTGATGAATGGGATTCCATAATTGATATTTTTTCCCATAGATATTTTGTGTCCAATATTCGCTATTATCCCCACCATAAATCCAACCGTTATAGAATTTCGTTTCAATAACAAAAATGCCGTATTTGGAAACAACTACATGGTCAATTTGCGTAGTTCGTCCGTTTTGGCTAAAAAGTAGGTTGTTGATTACTTTGTATTCTTCTTCGGGTAACTTTGATAGAATCTTTGCCACACGCCTTTCCCCAGCTTTACCTTTAGAAGGAAGAATTTTGGCAAGGAGGACCAAGCCTAAGATAGAAAAGAGAATGGAGAGAAACATTGTCGTCATAGTCTTTGTTTAAAGCTCTGAGCTTCAGATGTTTTCGCCATTAACTTTCGTTTAGCTTGATGAAAATAAAGAGCATGGTGGTAAAGCTGAGCAGCGAGGAGCCACCGTAGCTGATGAACGGCAGCGGGATGCCGATGACGGGCACCAAGCCGATGGTCATGCCGATGTTGACGACAAAGTGGAAGAAGATGACCGAGGCGATGCCGTAGCCGTAGTACTTCACGAAGGGATTGCGCTGTTTTTCCGATAGCGTGATGATGCGGAAGATGAGGTAGCCGAAGAGGCCGAAGATGATCAGGCTGCCCATAAAGCCCATCTCCTCGCCAATGCCGCAGAATACAAAGTCGGTGCTCTGCTCAGGCACGAAGTTGTACTTGGTCTGGGTGCCGTTGCCGATGCCTTTGCCGAAAAGTCGTCCCGAGCCGATAGCAATCTTCGACTGGGTGATGTTGAAGTCGATACCTGACGGGTCGGAAGTACGGCCGAAAAGACTCTCAATACGCTGTTTCTGATGAGGTTCCAGTATGTGTTCGTATGCCAGGTTGACAGCGAAAATTAGCGCAATGCCCACACCTAACAGAATGGAGTAGCGGATAATTCGTTTTTTGTTGCGTCGGTTGAAAAACCAAAGGGCAAGATAGGTGGTGAGCAACAGCGCCAAACTGTACACTTCGTTAAACATAAGTGTGACAACGGCTAGCAGGGCGGCAAACAACGCGACAATGATAAAGTCTTGGTTCAGTCCTTCGCGGTAGAAAAGGATGATGAAGGATAAGAAAACCAACGCCGAGCCGGCATCGTGCTGTAAGATGGTGATGGCAATGGGCACTATCAGGAAGATGGAGGCGAGGAACCAGATGTTCTTACGCTCCGAAACCGTCTTGCCTTCGTTCAGGAACTTGGCCAGTGCCAGGGCTGTGGCACATTTGGCAAACTCGGTGGGCTGTATGCTGAAACTGCCGATTTTAATCCACGCTTTGGCACCGGAAATCTCGGTGCCGACAAAGAGTACCGCCACCATAATCAGTATGCAGACGACATATATATGATAGGCAAAGTATTGATATATACGACTTTCGATGAGTAATAGTACGACGGCCAGCAAGATGGAGGCGCCCATCCAGATGAGCTGTTTGCAGTAGGGCTTACTGAAGTCGAAAAAGCCGGTGGCAGCGTGGGGATCGTACGACGATGAGAATACCGCCAGCCAACCGATGATAATCAGTGCCAGGTAGACGGCAATGAGGCGCACGTCAAATCCTCTCGAAATTCGCTGTCGTGGGTCCGTGTACATGTTAGTAGAATTTCATGGTTAAAATGTTCTTTTCCACATCGGGACGCGAGGTCTCACCTTTGAGGTAATGCTCCAGCATCAGCGTAGCGATGGGAGCTGCCACAACGCCTCCCCAGCCTCCATTTTCAACTAACACAAACACAGCAATTTGTGGCTTATCGCTGGGAGCGAAGCACGCAAATACCGAGTGGTCGCGGCCGTGAGGGTTCTGTGCGGTACCGGTCTTGCCGGCAATTTTCAGTCCCGGCACATTCGACAAACGCGCCGTGCCCTGTGTCATAACCAATTCCATACCCTTGATGATGGGGATAAAGTGCTTAGCGTCGATGCCGCTGTTGATGCGTTCAGAGAACTGGTCGTTGGGATTGTCTTTGCTGCCGATGGCCTTGACAATGTGCGGTTTGATGTAGTAGCCGTGGTTGGCGATGATACACAGTAGGTTGGCCATCTGCAAAGGTGTGGTGCCCGCTTCTCCCTGACCGATACCCATGGAGACGATGGAGTTGCCGTTCCAGTGGCCGCTGTATTTGCGGTCGAAGTAGTCGGCGGTGGGAATGGATCCCGCCAGCTCGTAGGGCAAGTCGGTGTTGAACTTCTGTCCGAAGCCCAGGCCGTTGATGTAGTTGCGCCAGGCAGTGTAGCCTTCCTGTATCGTTTTGTATTTCTTTTTGTTAGAGACAATGTTATAGAAGGCTTTGCAGAAGAAAGTGTTGCACGAATGTTGCACGGCGGCCACGATGTTGGTGGCACCGCCATGGTGGCAGCCGATGGTGTGGTTGCCGATGTTGTAGCCACCGCCGCAGTAGTAAGATGTCGAGGTGTTGATGATACCTTCTTGTAAGGCAATTAAGCCGTTAGCCAGTTTGAAAGTGGAGCCGGGTGGGTAGGAGGCCATTAGGGCTCGGTTGAATAGCGGTACCTTGACTGAATCGCGCAACAACTTGACATAGTTCTTGCTGCGGTCTTTACCTACCAGCAGATTGGGGTCGTAGCTAGGACTGGAGACAATGCATAGGATTTCGCCTGTGGAGGGCTCGATGGCAACGATACTGCCTCTTTTGCCTTCCATTAGTTTCTCGCCATATTTCTGCAAGTCCATGTCGAGGGTGCACCACAGGTCTTTGCCAGGTTGTGCCTTGACATCCTCTTTGCCGTTCTTGTAGCTTCCTTTTTCGCGGTTGTGCACATCTACCAGCACGATACGGCGTCCTTTTACACCACGCAATTCTTCCTCGTAGGCTTTCTCGATACCGCTAATGCCGATGTAATCGCCCATTTGGTAGTAGGGTTCTTCTTCAATCGTGTTACTGTTCACCTCGCCAATGTAGCCTAAAATGTGGGCGGCAATGGGTGCGGGATAGGAGCGTAGGGTTCGGTTTTGTACGAAGAAGCCTGGAAATTTGAACAGTTTCTCCTGCAAGGAACCGCAAGCCTCCTTCGACATCTGTTGCTCGAAGATGGAGGGTATCATCGGGGAGTAGTTCTTGGCTTTTTCTAACCTCTTGATGAGCGTCTCCTTGTCTATCTCAAGGGTTTTGCAGAGGTCTATGGTGTCAAATTCGCGCAACTCGTTAGGCACAACCATCAGGTCGTAAGCGGCTTCATTATAGACCATTAGCGAATCTTTGCGATCGAAAATGAGGCCGCGGTCGGGATGCTCAGTAATGTAGCGCAATGCGTTGTTGTCGGCAGCATCCTTATAAGAACTTTCAATCAACTGCAGATAAAACAGTCGGCATAGCAGGATGAACATGATGATGGCCATCGCGCCAACGACTATGTATTTCCGATTCTGCAAGTTGTTGTACATGACTTATTTATTGCGATTGCTCATGTCGGTGATTAAGGTCGAAAGCTCGGCTTTGCGTTGTGCGTCAACATCCATTGTTTGCAGTGCGTTGAGGCCTTTCTGCACATAGGCTTCGATGGCCTGCTCGGTCTTTTGGCGTATAGCCAACTCTTCATACACTTTCTTGATAGCGTTGTACTTTTCGTCAAAGTCAAAATCGGTGGACGAGAAATAGTGGTCGAGAATCTTTTTCTGTTCGGGGTTGGCGTCTTCTAAAGCTTTCAGGTAGAGGTAGGTTTTCTTGTTAACCTTGATGTCGCCGCCATTAACTTTGCCGAAAACAGTGTCATCGGCATAGACATCCAGCAGGTCGTCTTTCAGTTGGAAGGCGAGTCCGAGGTTAGTGCCGAACTCGTCGACGGCTGCCAGGTTGTGCTCGTTAGCACCGGCAATGATGGCGCCGGCTTTGAGGCAGGCGGTGAGCAATACGGCGGTTTTGAGCCGTATCATCTCAATGTATTCGCTGATAGACACTTCGTTGCGACTCTCAAAGTCGAGGTCCAGTTGCTGCCCTTCGCAGATGCCTACGCCAGTCTCGGCCATCAACTGCGATAGGCGCACAGCAGTCTCAGGATCGCAGGGCGTTTTCAGTATTTCGCGCAGCGCCATGGCCGACAGGGCATCGCCCGACAGAATGGCGATGTTGCTGTTCCACTTGCGATAGACGGTGGGCTTGCCGCGACGAATGGGTGCGTCGTCCATGATGTCGTCATGGATGAGGGTGAAGTTGTGCAACATCTCGAAGGCGGCGGCAGCATGGAAAGCTTGCTCCGTGTTGCCACCGAACAGCTCGGTGCCAATCATGACCAGCCGCGGGCGGATGCGCTTCCCGCCTTGTGTGAGAATATACTGTATGGGCTCGTACAAGTTGGCGGGCGACTGCTGTCCCGTCTCTTGGTTGAAATAGTCTTCTAAGTTATTTATAGTCATTTTATTAAATTTTATGCGCCGTCGAAGATATGAAGAATTTTGTTGCTTTCGCCTTTGTGTGCCCCATTGCGGCAGTTGCTAAGAATCACGAAGAAGATGTCGCCTTCTTCACGATAAACGATGATATGCAGAAAGCCGCGCCATAGTCCGCCGTGGTAGATGAGCCGGCCAAAATGCGGATTGTCCTCCAGCCGCAGGCCATAGCCGTACAACTCCTCAGGTTTGGCTTTGCCAGGCAGTTTGTTCTGTTGGCTTTTGGCCTTATTGAGCCATTGTTCGCCGATAATTTTCTTGTCGATGAAGTAGGCTTTTTTCCATGCAAATAATTCTTCCACAGTAGAATAGAGACCTTTGTCGCCCAAGGTGCCGTCCATAAAGAAGTAGGGCAACTCCTCCATATTGCGCAAATGGCCTTTGGCAATGCTCTTCTCTTTGTTGTTCTCTAATTGAGTGTAATAGAAGCTGTTCGTCATGCCTGCAGGGCGCAGGATGTTCTCTTCAACAAACTTTTCGAATTTCATGCCCGACACTTTGGCCACGATGGAGGCCAGCAAGGCGTAGTTGGTGTTGGTATATTTCCAATTGGCGCCTGGCCTGAAGATGGTGGCAGGCTTCTGCTTAATCAGCACGTCAATCATGTCGGTATTGGTCAACGTAACGGTGGTGTCAAAATAGTCGAAGGGGAAGTTGAAGTATTCGGGCAATCCCGACGTGTGCGACAGCATCTGATGGATGGTGATTTTCTGGTAGGGCAGTTTAGGGAAGAACTTGCGCAGGGTATCGGTGAGGTGCAACTTCCCTTGTTCCACCAACTTGAGCACGGCGGCGGCTGTAAATTGCTTCGACACGGAAGCCAGTTCGAAGAAGGTGCCCGTGGTGATTTTGTTGGCGGGTTTCTTCTTGGCCGCTTCCATCTGGGCTTTGGTCCACCCTTCGTAGCCTTTGCTGTTGCCGTACATGCGCAGATAGCCCGCTGCCTGCTTGGTGATGATGTGGTCACCCTGAGCCACGAGAACACTGCCGTTAAGTCTTTTGCATAGTTGGGTAATATGCTGCTGTAACTCTTCCTCTTTGAAGGTTTTGTTGGCTTCGTTGAACAAATTGTCCAACTCTTCTGCATTACACTCGGCCAGCGGTTTATCGGAAGATAAAGTGATGGTTGTGAGCTTCTTCTGGCCGAAGGCCGTACAGGTCAAAGTAAGCAACAATAGGAAAGTCAGAAGATTTTTCATGCAAAAATGGTCGGCAAAAAGGTTGGTTTTTAAGTATGCAAAGATACGTCAAATAATTGTGAAATTCAGAATCCAGAATTCAAAATTCAAAAGAACAAATAGGTTCCGCTCTCCGTTCTCCCCTCTCATCTCTCATCTCTCATCTCTCATCTCTCATCTCTCATCTCTCATCTCCACGTCTATCCTCCCAATTCTTCCGCCTTTGTAGCCAACTTGCACAATTTGTGTGTTGTTGATGACGATAGGTTCTTTAAGCATCGTGTGCGAGTGGCCGCCAATGATGAGGTCGATGCCGTTCACCTTTTCGGCCACGATCTTGTCGCACATGGGGTCGCTGTGTTTTTCGGGACTGTAGCCGAGGTGTGAGAGACAGATGACCAAATTGCAGTGCTCCGTATTGCGCAGGTAGTCAACCGCTTGGCGTGCGCATTCAACAGCGTCACGATAGTGGATAGTGTCCAAGATGGTCGGGTCGGAGAGGAGCCCTTCCAAGTTGGTCACCAGTCCGAAAAGGCCGATTTTTTGTCCTGCTTTTTCAAAGATGAGGTACGGCTTGACCAGCGTGTCGAGGCCTGGATGGTGAAATTCGTAATTGCAGCAGACGATGGGAAACTTCGCTTCAGCCAAGCGTTCGGCTAGTGCGTTAAGACCATTGTCGAACTCGTGGTTGCCCAATGTGGCGGCGTCGTAGCCCATGCGGTTCATCATCTCAATCTCCACCCTGCCGCCAAAGAGGTTGAAGTAGGGCGTTCCCTGCCAGTAGTCGCCGGCGTCGAACAATAGTACGTTCGGTTGCTCGGCGCGCACTTGTCGGATGTACTCCAGCCGTCGCAGTGAACCGCCAATCAGGGTGCCGTGGTCGTCAAAAGGCTCAATGCGACTGTGGGTGTCGTTGGTGTGCAGGATGGTCAGCGTGCTCTGTCCGTAAAATGGCAAAACGCTAATTATCAGCAGTATATATAGTAAAATCCTTTTCATAAAGCAGTCGTTTTAGTGTATGGTAATCATAAGAGGTTCAGGCACATATCCCTCCTTGGCTTTGACCATTACACGCTTGTCGGTTTTGCAGTCAATGCCGGCTTGGTAGATACACATTGCTCCTCGTCCATTATCGCGAATATAGTCCATCACGGCGTCTCGCAGCAGGTAGTTGGTGGGGATAACTTCTTCGTATTGAACTCCTTCCAGAATCTTGTCGCCGCCTGTTTGGATAAAGTCGATAGTGACCAGTCGGTATGTCTTGTTGTCTTTGAGTTTACGATGGTTGACTTTGATCATCCGAGGTTGGTTGTCCTCGTAATAGACTTGCGCGTGCGAGTAGGGCTGGCAGCTGGTGAGGGTTTTGCTCTCGAACATTTTTCGTAACTCGCTGCCCTTGAGTACAATAATGACGATGCTATTGTCGAAGGGAAGGATATTGAAGATGGTGCCGACGGTGATTTTGCCAGCAGGCATGCTGGTGCGGATGCCGCCAAAGTTGAGTAGCGACATGTCAGCGGGCCGCCCTGTTTGTTCCATACAGATGTGGCTGCCGATGTCGTAGAGCATGTCGGTGAGCAGGTTCGACAGCGGACTTTGCGGGGCGTAGCTGCTCAGAGGGTTTAGGCAGAAGCCAATTTGCTGACCCATGGCGCTGTCGAGTTTGGCTTTGTGCTGGTTGATGTAGGCCTGCATGTCGGCGTCGGGGTGATGCGCGTAGGTCGAGTCGAGTGTCACCACACTGTAGTGCATCGTGTATGTCGGCTGGGCAAGCAAGGGCCCACAGCCGATGATGAGGCCGAGGAGGAACACAAGGAGGCGGTGTTTGTGTAAATGCATGATTTAATGAGCTTTAATGTTCTAAAGAATCAACAAGCAAAGATAATGAACTTTTGCATAGGAAACAACAAAAAACCGGATACTTTTGATACCCGGTTTCTGTTAAGGTTTGCGCACAAAAAATGTGCGATCTATATAGATGAAAGAAACAATAAAGCGCTTTATTATTTCTTTTCGAGATGTCTTGCGTATTTGTTGCGGAATTTATCAACACGACCTGCGGTGTCAACCAGCTTCATCTTACCGGTGAAGAAGGGGTGAGAGGTGTTGGAGATTTCCAGCTTAACCAAAGGATATTCTTTGCCGTCTTCCCAAACGATGGTGTCTTTCGTGCTGACGGTTGATTTGGTCAGGAAAGCGTAATCGTTCGACATATCTTTAAAAACCACTGTTCTGTACTCTTTGGGGTGGATGCCTTTTTTCATTATGGTGTCTTTTTAAGTTATTTATTCACTTTTAAACAGATAAATTCTGCCTTTAATTTTGGGCTGCAAAAATACAATTTTTTTCGATATGCAAATACTTTTTTGATTTTTTTGTGTTAAAAATCTTTAAGTCACTTTTTGTAAAGTGTAATCTTTTGTGTGAAAATGTGTTAAGTCGATTGTGTCTGCAAAATGCGCTGATTGGAGCAGATAATAGTTGATGATTTTGGGTGATGGGTTTTCCGCATTCGCTTGTGAATTCTTTTTGTTTTGAAACGGATGTGAGCGGGACAAATTGCTTATTTTTGCCGTAATCTGTCGTAATAGGGATATACTATTTGTCGGGTTTTAGCGTTTAGTTCGAGAATGAAAAAGCTGATTGTAATTGTCTGTTTCTTAAACCTCCTGCTGGCAGCTCAGGCGCTGAGCCGTCCGGAAATCCGCTGCTTGGAGGTGAAGGACAATGGCGATGTGCTGGTGTCGTGGGTGGCGCCGACCGACCTGTCGGGCTTCGTTCATTACGAGATTTTCTACGCTAAAGAAGAAACGGGACCGTTCACAAAAGTGACTACGATTACTTCCTCTTCTACAGTGCAGTATCTTCATGCTGGCGCCAATGCCGTGGTCGAGCCACATTGCTACTATTATGTCAGTGCGGTGAGCAGTAACGGTCATTTCGATTCGCAAATCATCTCAACCATAGAGTTTTATCTGAGCAATTCGGGTACAGGCTTGGCCGTGCTCAACTGGTCGGCGCCGACAGTGGAGCCCGTGCCCTCGCACAGCGACCACTTCGACATCTGGAAGGATTATCCCGCCGGCACGTGGTCGTCGCTGGCTGAGGTGCAGGGCTTGGTGTATCGTGACACTATCGATGTGTGCGACGCTGTCATCGCCTACCGCGTGGAACTAGCCGACGCTTCGGGCTGCCGCAACGTGTCGCGGCCACAGAGCGAGCGCTTCACCGACATGACCGCCCCCGCCATCCCCGACCTGGACAGCGTTACTGTGGATGAGTCATCGCAGCAGATCAAACTCGGATGGGAGGTCTCCCCGTCGCCCGACGTGTTCGCCTACATCATCTACCTGCAGGAAAATGGCGTCTGGATTCCGATAGATACCGTCTATGGCCGCACGACCACGCAGTGGACCGACACAGAGCACGACCCGCAAAGTGCAGTGTTCAGCTACCGTATCGCCACGCTCGACAGCTGCCTCAACTCCAGCCCGATGACGGTGCTCCAGAAAACCATGCAGCTGACCGCCACCTACGACCTGTGTCGCCGCGAGGCCTACCTCTCGTGGACCGACTACGAGAATATGCCCCGCGATTTGGCTAAGTATCAGATTTATTGCAGTCGCGATGGCGGCCCGATGCAGATGGTGGGTGAGTCCACCTCGCAAAGCTACACCTACGCGGGCTTGATTGCCAACAGCGCCTATGTCTTTCTGGTTAGGGCGGTCAATAGCGACGGCCAAATCACCGCATCTTCGGTCAAAGCCGACTTTGTCTTCTCGTCGGCCGACAATATGGACTTTGTCTATGTGCGTTCCGTGTCGGTGAACGAGACTTCTGATGCCATCGTGGTGACAGCTTACACCGGCCCGACGGTCACTTTCACCAAGGTGCATCTCTACCGCAGTGTGGATGATGATGCGCATTTTTCCAAGTATCAAACATTATCGTATAACGGCACAGATACTTACACGTTTACCGATGTTGATGTGGATTGCAACCAGCGGCTCTATTACTACAAGGCCACCATCGAGAACGAATGCGATATGGAGACGGCCGAGTCGAATGTGTCGCACAACATTATCCTGCGCGGCAGCACCAACCCCTCACACCAAAACAGTATGAACTGGATGACATACGACGGCTGGAACGGCGGCGTCTCGTCTTACACGGTCAAACGGCGCACGGAAACCGCCATGTTTGAGTCGGATGTGATGGTTACGCCCTTGCGCAGCTGCACCGACGATGTGTCAGAACTTACCAATGAGGGTTCTATATTTACCTATTGTATTGTGGCACAAGAGAATAATAATGAGTATGGCTTTGCCGACCAGAGTCGTTCCAACAGCATCCAACTGGTGCAATCGCCCACCATCTATGTGCCCAATGCTTTCAACCCGGCAGGCATCAACAATATCTTCAAGCCTGTTTCCACTTTCATGCCCACCGAAGATTACTATATGTTGATTTTTGGTCGCAACGGGCAGATGGTCTTCAACACCGCCGACCCCAACGAAGGATGGGACGGCACCTGCAAAGGTCAGGAGATGCCCATTGGGGTGTACATCTATAAAATCAAGTATTTGTACGAGGGTCAGTATTATGAAAAGTCAGGTACTGTCACGTTGATAAAATAGAGCCGGTTATGAAGTTTTTCCGTTTTGTTCTGATACTGTTCCATCCGATTATCTTTCCCATCTATTATCTGCTCATCTTTTCCACGCAGATTAGTGCTGCCGTCAAGACATCGATGGGTGCGCTGATGCTGTTCTTTGCCTTGTCGCTGGTGGTGCTGCCTATGATTGTGACGTTTCTCTTTTCGAAATTGGGTGTGGTGAAAAGCGTTCTTTTCCCTGATAAGCAGGATAAGAATGCGATGCTATTGATAATGAATGTGTTCTATGTTTTGAATACGTTGCTATGGGTACATCGGGCGGTGGACCGCTTTTTTATGTTCTTCTTCCTGATGCTGATGGTCAGTATGCTGATTATCTATTTGGTAAGCCTCTTTTATAATTTGGATATTTATACTTACACGTTCGGGGCCATGTTCGGCTATTATATCACGATGACCTTTTTTGTGCTGCACTATTCGGTGGCGATTCTGGTTGCCATCATTCTGGCTGCCGGCCTGACGGGCACGGCGCAGTTGCAGGTCACCGAGCGTAAACCGCGCGATGTCTATATCGGTTTTCTAATGGGATTTGTGGTGGAGATGGGTCTAGCTGCCTACTATCTGCTATTCTAACAACTTGATAATTCGTTCTTCCACTTGCATGGCATCTTGTTGTTTGAGGATGGTCCGAGTGGAACGTTGTGCGTTGATGTGGACGGGCATGTGCTCTAATGTGCTGTAGTCGAAAGTGTAGTCGTCGGTGATGACCATCTTCATGCCTTTGGCCTCTTTGGCAATCTTTTTGCCACCGAACCCTGCCATTGTTTTGGCCATAGTTTTTATAATATTCTGCACCAGTTTTTTGCAGTCTTTTTCATTGACGTAGGAATAGCGTTTCACGCGGCAGATGCTTTGGTCGGTCATCAGTGTGTCGATGCCGAGGAGGCTCGTAGCTCGCAATGGTTGATCGGCGGCAAAAGCGTTGGGAAGGGTCTCTTCGTAAGGATATGTATAGCCCACTTCCATCTCAGCGCCGAAAAGAAAATGGAGAAGGAACAGGTCTTTAAACATTATATTCTGGATGCTCTCTTGCGAAGAGTAGAGTATTTTCATTTGTTTCATTATGGTTTCCATGAATGGGTATTCCTCATACATGGGCGACAGCAGCGAGTCGCACAGGAGGCGCATGTTTTCAGCAATCTCTTCCCAGTTGTCAATTTCTTGCAGTTCGCCGTTTCGGTTGGTGGTGTAGATGACATCCACATCTTTAAAACCTTCGGGCAGATATAGAATATCCTTTAGCGAGTCAGTGATATTCAAGATGTCTCCTACCTCTTCAGTCATCTTGATTTTGTAATAATCGATGCCCTCTTCTATAACCTCAAAATGGGCGTTATAGCTGGAAGTGTCGTTCGAAGTTATGGTTTGCTCGCCATCAGCCAATTTGTATTTTGTCTTTACTTGCGTAAAAGAGTAAGTGTGCGTTTCGCCCACTTGCCACGCCGGCATGAAGGAAACAGTTTGGCCGTAACCGAAAGAAAAAACAAAAAGTATGAGGACAAATAATCCGAAGGTCTTTTTCATAAAGGGTTGATAATTAGATAAAATGTTGATGTTTTGTTGAAAAAATCAGGCATATTTTTGCTGCGCAAAAATAAAAATTTTTGCAATGGCGGCTATGTGCCTTTTTCAGTTTTCAAATTTCAGTTTTCAGTTTTACTTGATGTAATACTGATACACCTCTTCCAATTTGCTGGCCGAGTCGTCCAGTCCGCCTTTGCGGTTGCGGAACACCCACAGTTTCTTGTGTTGGTCGATGAGTGGCTTCAGCTCCTTGGCCAGCTCCTGCCGTTTGGCCCATGGGATGCTCTTGGTGCCGTTGCCCTTCACGTTGAGTCGGGCGATGCCGAGGTGTACGGCGTGTTTGGCGAGCGAGGCAGCCAGCGTCAGTTCGGCTTTGACAAGTTGTGCGTCGAGGCATTGTGGTTGGGCGGCTTGCAGCAGGTTCAGTGCGCTGTCGATGGCATTCTCGGCGGCCTGCAGCTTGGGCACCGTCAGCTCGCGAGTCTGGTAGTTGCCGCTGAGTGTCCACTTGTAGCGGTGTAGCATCAGATGGAAGGCATTGGCCACGCCTTCGGGAATCTCGGTCTTGAGGTAAGCGTCGCCCAAGGCCAGCAACGCATTGGCTGTCAGTTGGGTGGTGTCCTTGAAAATGTAGCGGTTCAGCTGGAAGGCCACCCGCTCGGTGGCGGTGGTGTCCAGTTTCCAGGCATACGACGAGCCAATGACGATGGCTGGCCATGAAACGGGAATCGGTTGCCAATGGCCGTAGTCGCCCCAGTCGGTGAGCATCAGTCCCTTGGCGCCGTTGGCCTTGCCAGCGATAGCCGCCTCCTTGATGTTGGTGAAGGCGGTGTGGTTGCGCCCGATAAGCGAGCGCCAGGTGGCCGCACCAGGGCATACGTAGAAGTCCAAGCCGGCGGCTTTGAACTTGGGCAATATGGTGTCGAAGGGAAATCCGATGTCGTAGCCCCAGGCCATGGCTGTCATGTTTTGCGGCAACTCGCTGATGAGTTCGTTGTGGTTGGTGATAATGTCGCCCCAGAATTGGGCCTGCTTGCCCAGCCGGTTCACTTCGTGGTTCAACTGCTTGAGGTAGTTGAGATAGACGCGTCCGGTGCCGAGCGTGTCGCAGGCGGCCTTGGAGCGGCCCAAGCCGAGCTCTACGGTCTCGTCGCAGCCAATGTTGACATAGTTGCTCGAGAAGATGGGCAGCAGCTCTTCGTACAGTTCGCGCATCAACTTAAGCGACCCCGGGTTAGTGGGGTCGAGGCTGGTGAGCTTGCGCTTGCCCCACTTGGTGGCACAGTCGTCGGGACACTCGGCCAGGTTCTGATAGCGCGGCACCTTGAGCCAGTTTTCCATGTGACCAAAGGAGTTCTGGTTGGGCACAAGGTCGATGAAGCGGTCGCGGCAGTAGCGGTCGAGTAGTTGTATCTCTTTGGCTGTCAGTGGGTCGGCATCCTTCCATACGTCGCGGTGATTGTGGTAGGCGAAGGTGTGCTCGGTATAGAGTTGCAACTCGTTGATTTTCCATTTGGCCAGCTGGTCGATAAGGCGGAAAAGTGTGGGCATCGTCGGCACTTTGTCGCGACTGATGTCGAGCATGTAGCCGCGTCGCTCAAAGTCGGGCCAGTCCTCAATGATAAGGCAGGGTAGGGGAACTTGCTCTGCCAAAGCATATTCAAAGATTTGCGACAGCGTTTGGGCCGCATAGAAGAGGGCTGCCTCATCGCCGCCAGTCAGCGTGATTTGGCCAGGTGTGATGGCCAACACATAATGTTGTGCGCGTAGTTTGTCGTTGGTGATGAACTGCAGGGTGATGATGTTCTCACCCGAGTAGTGGAAAGTGGCCTCTGCTTCGAATTTGCCCTGCCGCAACTGGCCGAGGAAGTTCTGTATCTCGGAGAACTGGTAGGGGTAGTTGACGATATATTCTCCTTCGATGTAACTGATGTGTTGCGGCTGTGGCGTGAGGTAATCGGTGAGCGACGCCGCTTGTGTACCTATCGTGGCAAACACCAGCAGCAGGAAAAGGAAACTTTTTTTCATGGCTAAAGGTCTGGTTTATTGTTCCGTGGGCTGGTCATTCAACTTTTGCACGGTGTCGGTGGTTGAGTAGCCTTCCACCAGTGGGATGGTCCTGACGATGCCGCCGCGCTGTTGTACGAAAGAGGCGCCAACAATGGTGTCGATGGTGTAGTCGCCGCCTTTGACCAGCACATTGGGCTTGACGGCTTTGATGAGGTCCAGCGGGGTGTCTTCGTCAAAAATGATGACATAGTCAACACATTGCAATGAGGCCAGTACCAGGGAGCGGGCCTTCTCGTCGTTGATAGGCCGCGAAGGCCCTTTGAGGCGGCGCACCGAGGCGTCGCTGTTGAGGCCCACCACCAGCAAGTCGCCCATTGTGCGGGCTTCGGCCAGATAGGTGACATGGCCCAGATGGAGCACGTCGAAGCAGCCGTTAGTGAAGACGATCGTAGCTTTGGGGCTGATTTTCAACTGGGTCCACTGCTCGCGGCTGATGATTTTTTGTTGTATGGTATCTAAAAATGTCATATTTGTTCCGAGGATTTCTGTCCTGCAAAGGAGGCCAGGATAAGCGAGATAAAGCCGAAAATGATGACCATTAGCGTTTGGGTGCTCCAGCCAATCCAACCTGCGGCCAGGCCTGCGTTATAATCCACACCGTAGAGTACCAGTGTGCCTGCAATGATGAGCGGATAGGCTCCCAGGCCGCCTTGGGCAATCATAAAGCCGATGGCGCCGAATGCCAGACATGAGAAGGCGGGTATGAAGCCCAGCTGGCTCAGGAAATCGAAGGCAAAGAAGCAAGTATAAGTGCCGAAGAAGTAGAATACCCAGATGAGCAGCGTGTACAAAACAAACAAGAACGGCTTTTTCACATCTTTGATGGAGATAAGTCCTTGCCAGATGCCGATCAGTACGTTCTTCACCTTGGTCATGAAAGGTATTTTCATCAGTTGCTTGCGGGTGAGGTATATCAGGATGATGAACAGTACCACGCCGCCAGCCAGCAGGTAGAGGGTGTGGTTGCTGGCCATGGAGACGATCTTGGTGTTCATCCATTCGCCTAACGATACGCCCGTATCTTGGTTGATAATCAGGTTGGAAAGTACACCCGTGTTGAGGAAGATAGCGAGAATGAAGATAATCAGGAAGATCGTCAGGTCGATGACGCGCTCGGTAACGATGGTGCCCAACGACTTTTGGAAGGGTACTTTCTCGTATCGTTGCAGGAAGGTGCAACGGAGCACTTCGCCAAGGCGTGGCAGAGCCAGGTTGGCCAAGTAGCAGACCATCACCGCATAAAACGACATGCTCGTTCTGATTTTGTAGTTCAACGGCTCAATAAGCAGCACGCTGCGCAACGACCTGAAAAAGTGAGAAGTGGCTAACGAAAGCATGGAGAGCACAAGGAAAGTCCAGCTGACAGGATTGTTGACTTGCATGGCACTTTGCTTGATGATGTCGAGGTCTTCTTTGGAAAGGTCTTTCACTGATAACCAGATGAAAAAGACGCCCAGGCCGAGAAATATGAGCAGTTGGATGATATTTTTGAGATGTTTGTTCATTTCTTAAAATTGAATGTGCAAAGATAGTGTTTTTTATAAAAAAATGGCGTAAATTTGCAGCACTATTTGGCATTGTTGCCAGTGTGCCTTTGGGCATTAGGAATGTAATTTTAAGATAATGAAGACAAAGCAGGAAATCGTTGAGAACTGGCTGCCTCGTTATACGGGCTTGCAGTTGGAAGAGTTCGGTCAGTATATTATTCTGACCAATTTTAAGAATTATATCGAGAATTTCTCGCGCATTATGGATGTGCCTGTCCGCGGTCTGGATAATCCGATGCAGAGTGCTACGAAGGACAATATCACCATCATCAACTTCTCGATGGGCAGTCCCATGGCGGCCACTATCATGGACCTGCTGACGGCCATTAAGCCCAAGGCTGTGCTCTTTCTGGGAAAGACAGGCAGCCTGAAGTCGTATATCGGCAAGGGCGAATTGCTGCTGCCCATCGCCGCCATCCGTGGTGAAGGTACCGCCAACGACTACTTCCCGCCCGAAGTGCCGGCGCTTCCCGCCTTCAACCTGCAGAAGGCCATTTCGACCACCATCCGCGAATATGGCCGCGATTACTGGACGGGCACCGTCTATACGACCAACCGCCGCGTGTGGGAACACGACCAACAGTTCAAAGACTATCTGTCGGGTATCCGTGCCACGGCTGTCGATATGGAGACCGCCACGCTCTTCTCAGTCGGTTTTTACAACAGAATACCCACCGGCGCACTGCTCCTCATCTCCGACCAGCCGATGCTGGAGGAAGGTATCAAGACGGAAGCTTCGGATAAAGAGGTGACCGCCAAATTTGCCGAGGAACATCTCCGTATCGGTATCGACTCGCTGAAACAACTTATCAATAAAGGACTTGCCGTTAAGCATCTTCGCTTCGACTATTACTAATTTTTCGTTTTATGACTGCTGACGAACTTATTTCCCAACTGAAGAAAAAGGAGTACAAGCCGCTTTACCTGTTGCATGGCGAGGAGGCCTATTATATTGACCAAGTGGCTGATTTTATTGAAGCCAATGTGATGGATGAGGCCGATCGCGATTTCAATCAGGTGGTGCTCTATGGCGGAGAGGTGGATAGTGCTATGGTTATCGACAATGCTAAGCAGTATCCTTTTGGCGTGCCTTATCGTGTGGTGATTGTCAGAGAGGCACAGTTGATCGGAAAGTTGAATTTGTTAGCATCGTATGCTGAAAATCCCTCTCCTTCAACTATTCTGGTGCTATGTTACAAATATGGCAAGGCCAAAGCCGACTTGGTGAAGCCGTTTAACAAAAATGGTGTTGTCTTCACTTCCGAAAAATTGCGTGATTATCAGATGCCTCCGTGGATTATCAAACAAACGCAAAAATATAATTTCACCATTACTCAAATTGCAGCTAATATTCTGGCGGAACATATCGGTGAGGATTTGTCGCGCGTGGATAGTGAACTGCAAAAACTGAAAGTGATTCTGCCTGAACATAGTGAGATTACTCCCGAGATTATTGAAAGAAATATCGGCATTAGCAAGGAATACAATATTTTTGAACTACAGAATGCTCTCGGCGAACGAAATGTCAATAAAGCATATAAGATTGCCCTGAATTTCTGTCAGAACCAAAAGGAGAATCCTAATGTAAAGACAATCAGTGTACTGTATTCGTATTATTCCAAATTGCTTGCATATCAGTTTGATACAGTAAGATCCAAAGAGTCCATCAAAGAGATCTTTGGCAATATGCATCCTTATGTTTTAAAGACCTATACCGAGGCCGCACAGCACTATTCTATGGCTGAATTGAAGATCATCATTTCAATACTTCGCGAATTCGACGTGAAAGCCAAAGGTGTGGATACTTCAGCATCGCAGGAAGACCTTCTTAAGGAACTTATCTATAAAATTCTTCATCCTGCCAATTAACATTTATTAATATTCTTATTTTATTGAAATATAGCTATTTAAGAGTTTTTATAAAACTTAAATAGCTTTTTTTATAATATGTATTGTGAAAATTTCGTACTTTTGCCACCGAAAAAAATTTTAGCGTGCAGAAGGGTAGAGGCGTGAGAAATTTTGTCCATTAAAACCTGATACATGAGAAGACCAATATACTCCTTACTCATACTACTATTAAGTGTAGTTATTGGCTTAAATATACAAGCACAGAACATTTTAAAAGGTACGGTAAAAGATGCTGCGGAAGGAGTGGCTCTGCCGTACGCACAAATCAAGGCCGATTGTTTAAGCGAGATCCAGTTTGCCGACATCAACGGCAGCTATAGGATTTCGATTCCCCAAGATACTTGTACCATAGAGTTTATGTCGCCCACTTATTCCTCAATGAAGCGCGTGGTAATATTCACCGCTCGCCAGCGTGAGATAAAGTTGGATGTCAAGTTGAATTCGGAGGCGCAAGTGTTGGATCAGGTCAATGTGGTGTCATCGAAATATGAGAACAACCCCGAGACCTCAACCAGTTCGCTGGTGGTTTTGGATGCCAAGAAATTTGAGGATAAGAACATCAATTCGGTGGATGAGTTGCTGAATAATGGCGGCGGCGTGGCCGTGGTTGACAATGAACCTCAGATTCGCGGTGGCAGCGGCTTTAGCTCTGGTTTGGGCAGCCGTGTGATGATCTTGTTGGATGACATTCCCATGCTGCGTGCCGATGCCGGTCGTCCTATGTGGAACTTCATCCCTATGGAGTGTGTCGAGCAGGTTGACGTGCTCAAAGGTGCCGCCTCTGTTGTGTTTGGCTCGTCGGCACTGACAGGCGCCATCAACGTGCTGACCGCCTATCCGCGTTCAAAGCCCACCACCAAAGTGACTGTGTTCGCCGGCATGTACTCGCGCCCGTCAGACAAATATGCCACCAGCTGGATTCACCACAATCCCATCAAGTTTGGCGCCAGCTTTATGCATTCGCGCATCATCAAGAAGAATTTCGACTTGATTATCGGTGGCGAATATTTTGATGACCAAGGCTATATCGGTCCCGAAGAGCGCATTTCCGTCACTCGCGACAAGAACGGCAGCTCGAAGGGCAAGTTTGAACGCCGTGGCCGTTTCAACTTCACCACCCGTTACCGTTTCGAGAAAGTGAAGGGCTTGTCAATCAGCTTGAATGGTAACTTCATGTACTCCGACAATGCCCAGTCGTTCTTCTGGTTTGATGGCGACACCAACCGCTATCGTACGTACAAGGGCTCGCTGTCGCACTTCCACGATTTTACTTTCTACCTTGACCCTGTTATCAAATATGTAAGTCCCAAAGGTTCGGTGCACTCGTTCCGCAACCGTATCACTTATAGCAACAATGCCGAGGAGTCGGGTGCGCAGGATGCCAGCTCAATACTGGTTTATGATGAGTACCAGTACAACAAGAACATCACGCGTATCGGCCTCAACATTGTAGCCGGCGCCATGAATATTTACGCCCAATCGTATGGTCGTTGCTTCAATGGCGACAACTTCTCCGACAGTCCTGTGAGGATGTATTCCGACAACTTTGCGATGTACGCCCAGTTGGAGGAGAGCCTGCTTCGCAACCGCAACTTGAAACTGTTGCTGGGTGGCCGCTGGGAGTTCTACAAGTTGGAGAATGAGTTTGAGCACAAACCCGTCTTCAGGGCAGGTATCAACTATCAGATTTGGCGGTCGAAAACGGCCTTCCGTGCGTCGTTTGGCCAAGGTTACCGCTATCCCAGTATTGGCGAGCGTTTCATTGCCATCAATGTGGGCCGCTACGGCTTCTATCCCAATCCTCAGTTGATATCGGAAACCAGCTGGAATGTTGAGTTCGGCATTATGCAACCCTTCAAGATTGCCGAATCCTTCCTGGGTGCTATTGACGTGGCTCTCTATCATCAGAACTACAAGAACTACATAGAGTTCGCCATGGGTCCGTGGGGCAATTCCGACAATGTGCTCGACAACATGGGCTTCATCTTCCTGAATACGGGTCCTGCCCGCATCAGCGGCGTCGATTTCTCGCTGATGGGCGGTGGCGACATCTCCGATAAAGTGGCCATGTCGCTCATGTTGAGCTACACCTACAGCAATCCTGTGGCCAAAGAGCGCAACCGTGTCTATTACACCCACCGCGGTCGCGACTACACCTTTGCTAACTCATCTTCCGACACTTCACGCAGTGTGCTGAAATACAGAATTGAGCACATGGCCAAGATAGATGTGGAATTCACCTTCTGGAAGAAATTCAAGATCGGTGCGTCGGCTTCCTATTACAGCGCCATGAAGAATGTGGACAAGTTCTTCTTCGATTATGATATGGATAATCCCAATCTGTCGCCTATGCGTCGTCAGATGCTGGCACAACTGGGTGACTTGCCATTCCGCGGTTTCTACAACTACTGTGAGGCACATAAGAACGGTTCGCTCACGTTCGATGCACGTATCAGCTACTCCTTCTCCGAAACCGTCAGCCTGGCGTTCATCGTGAAGAACATTTTCAACAACGATTATACGCTTCGTCCCATGTACCTTGAGCCGCCGCGCACCTTTACGCTGCAATTCAAGTATAATCTTAACTAAGTAATTGAAAACCAATAAAACCTTATTGATATGAAAAAAAGTTTCTTGTTATTAGTAGTGATGGCCTTCGCTATTGTAGGGTGTCACAAACCTGAACCAGAACCCAAACCTGAACCAGTAGACTCTACTACTACTCAGGAAGAACCCTTCATCGACCAGCTTCCCGATGGCAGCTTTGAAAACAGTTGGGTGGAATTCACCGCCGAAAAAGGCAAATATTTGGATTTCAAAACGGCTGCCTTCACCACATTGAACATTTTGTACGAGCTGCCCGATGATCCACTGCCTGGCAAGCTGACCGCTTTCCGTACCAACGATGCACAAGATGGCCAATATGCCATTAAGTTAGTCACCGCCGACTTGAGTGGTATGATTCTCGTGCCCGGCGCTTTCGGTACTATCAGTCGCGATTGCGTAGGCGAATTCCTCAATACGGGTGGTATTTCCATCAAGAAAGATTTTACCTATAAGCCGGTGGCTTTGACAGGCTATTATAAATATGAACCTGTGAACGGTGACTCGGCCGTGATTGATATGGCCATTTACAGCGGCAATAAGGAAATCGCTTCGGCATTGTTGAAAGAGAAGAATACCGTTTCAGAGTGGACTCCCTTCACGCTGACGCTGAATTACACCGATCCTTCAGCCAATGCCACGCACCTCAAGCTGTTGTTCATTGCCAGTGCATGCTACGACTTCAGCAAACTGCAAGAGTGTCAAGGACAGGTTGGTTCAACCCTCTATATCGATAATCTGAAATTCGTTTACGAATAGGATTGGGCCTTCTATATAATATAATGTAGCGACGTGCCTTGGCGCGTCGCTACATTTTTTTGGGGTAGGATGAGTCTTTGTGATTAGGCTGTTTCGTCCTCAATCAAAAGTTTTTTGAAGAATTCCTGTATCTTTTCCCACATGTCTCTGGGTTTTACGCCAGAAGGCTTCCGATTGTTATCGCCTTTCCCTTTGTCTTTGTTTTTATTAGGTTTTTGAGGTTCTTCCTCCGACCATGTGGGCTCTTCGTTGTGCGCTTTCTTTTTCTCGAAATATTGGATGCCATATTTCAATAAACCCATGGATGTGGAGTAGATGGGGTGTTTCAACTCTTTGGCGATAGTGCTTACAAAGCCCTTGTCGGGAATGCCGATGCGGGTGGGCATCGACAGCGTGAACTGGCACAGGTCGCGCAAGTCTTTCAGCATAGCGCCGCCACCGGTCAGCACAATGTTGGTCTGAATCTTGTGGGCGTAGCCCGAATTGGCGATTTCCGATTTTACCTTTTCCAAAATCTCATTTACGCGGGCGTAAATGATTTGGGCGAGGTAGGTCTCCGTAATCTCAACAGGTTCAGGATGACCGAATTGAGGTATGTCGATGTGGTTGTTCGAGTCGCTCTTATCCACAAAGCAGGTGCCGAAGCGGATTTTCAGTTTCTCGGCCATCTCATCGGTGATTTTGCAAATCTGGGCGATGTCGGAAGTGATGACGTTGCCGCCGATGGGGATGACTTTGGTGAAGACGGGATTGCCTTTGTGGTAGATGGCAATGTCGGTGGTGCCGCCGCCGATGTCAATCAGTACTACGCCGTGCTCTTTTTCCTCCTCGGTAAGGCACGACATGGAAGAGGCGATAGGCTCTAAGGTGATATCTTCGATATGCAGTCCTGTGGCGTTGACGCATTGCAGAATCTTGTCTATCTCGCTCTTGTTGCCCGTGATGATTTGGAAGTAGCCGCAAATGGTGCGTCCCAGCATGCCGACGGGTTCGTTGGTTTCGTCTTTGTCGTCGATGATGAAACGCTGAGGAATGACGGTGATAATCTCTTCACCAGGAGCCACTTGGATGCGCTCAATCTCGTGAATCATGTTGTTGATTTCCTCTTCCTCAATCACGTCGCCCGCCTTTTTGTTGCGGATGATGCTGTGCTTGTACTCGAAACTCTTGATATGACGACCAGCTACGCCGACGAACACCTTGCCATTGATGTCTTCCGTCTCTTTGCCGGCACGTTTCAATGCCAAATCTTTCGAGGTGTTGATGCCGTTGATGGTCTTGGTGATGTTGAGAATGAGGCCGTGCTGTACGCCCGTGGATTCGCCCTTGCCGTAGCCAAGCACATCTATTTTTCCACTTTCATTTTTGTAGCCGATGATGGTGGCAATCTTGGTGGTGCCGATGTCTAAGCCAACGACAATTTTAGGTTCAGAAGGTATGCGTTCTTCCATATTGTTTTGATTTTAATTAGTTTATCTTTTTTTTGCGATGACTCTGTTCTTAAAACGCACGTCCAGTTGCGTATATTGGTTGATGTTGGTGTAAATCAGCCCGTTGCGATACACTTCCCGAAGGTGCACCAGCTTCTCGGCCGCATCGGTGTCATCCCCGAAAAGGACGGTTAACCTGCCTACGGACGGGATTAGCTCAATTTCTTGATTTTCATTTATATAGATTTGCCGAAATTGGACTTTTGCAAATTCGTTTTGCTGGATGGCATGGGCAATGTTGTAGGCCGATAGCATGGGTGATTTTTTGAGCCATGTGATGTTGCTGCCCACTTTGTATTTCTTGTTAATGAAGCCGTTGACGATGATCAGCCGCTCTTGCACCTTGTCGCTGTAAGGCAATATCTCACCTTCGTTGCTGATGAAAAACTGTTCACCCACAGAGGGATAGACATGCAAAAGGAAGTCTTTGGCAATCAGATTGATACTCAACGTTTTCCCAATGAACCTGATCTTGTCCACCTCGCGGATGTAAGGGTGGGTGGACAGCAGCAGCCGTATCGAGTCGGTGTTGATTTCCTTTAGGGGAATGCCGACAGTGGCGATGCCTCCACGTTCTATCATCGCTATGATATCCTCTTGTGACACAGGATTGCTCAAGCCCGCATATTGGACAGTGACTTTGATATCGCCACATTCCCTATTGCGCATGTGTATGAATGACAGCACAATAAGTACCAGCACGCCAATGACTAGAAGGACGGGAATAATCTTACGTAAAATCTTCTTAAGCATCTCTTCTTTTTCGCAAATCTATCAAGAATACAAAAGTAATAACTATTTCGGGCGAGGCTGAACTTCATTGTTATATAAAACTCCACAACCTAATGTTAATTATTAGACCTATTATTTTTATGTTTAATAGGTTATTGAAGGAAATAAGAGTTTAAAATTCAAATTTCAGAATTCAAAAGGGTAGGGTCTTTGGCTTCTTATTCTACAGGTGTTTTTTTAAGTTGGATTTTTTTAAAACATAACTTTTAAAAATGTAATTTTGCGTTTTGTTAAAGCGCTTCCGTTATAAAGGATGTTTTGGATGTAATTGATTTAAAATCATAATATTATGAAAAATAAAAAACTGAAAAAAGGTTTGATGATAGGAGGTTTTTCGCTGCTTGGCATTTTGGTATTGCTGCTGGTGTTGCCTCTCTGTTTCCAAAATAAAATCGCACAGCGCGTGCTGAAAGAGTCGGATCGCTTTCTGAACGCCAAGGTGACGATGGAAAACTTTCACTTGTCGCTGTTCCGCACTTTCCCCAATCCTACGCTGGTGCTGAAGGGTGTAACTGTGGAGAATGTGGGTCAGTTTAAGGGCGTTACATTGCTCAAAGTGGATGATTTCATGGCCAGTGTCAACCTTTTTAGTATCTTCTCAGATACCTATAAAATCAAAAAAGTGATTATCAATAATCCCAAAGTGAACCTTATCACCACGGCCAAAGGCTCCAACTGGGATATTATGAAAAACGACGATGAAAAGAAGGATGATGGCGAGAGTCATTTCAACCTTAAGTTTGACAAGATTGTGCTGAACAACGCCAACATTTCCTACAAGGATGTGCCTGGCAATATGTCTGCCAAAGTGAAGGACCTCGACTTCTCGCTCAGCGGCAACCTCTCCAGCGACTTTACCACGTTGCAAACTGCTTTCACAACGCCGTCGGTTGACTTTAAATACAACGGAATCAAGTATTTGTCGTCGGCCAAACTGAAACTGAAAGCCGCCATCGATGCCGATTTCAACAAGAAAAAATATACAGTAAAGGACAATGAGATTTCTATCAATGCGCTGGTATTCAGTCTGCAAGGATGGGTAACCATGCTTAAGAATGGTATGGATATGGATCTTAAGTTGAATTTGCCCAAGAACGATTTCAAGAATATCATCTCCCTTATTCCTGCTATCTACGCCAAGAATTTCGAGGATATCAAGACCTCGGGCAAGGTGGCCCTGACGGCCTTTGCCAAAGGTAAGATGGTGGGCGATACCTATCCGTCGTTCGATGCCAATTTGAAAATCAGTGACGCTATGTTCCGCTACCCGTCGCTGCCCGCTTCGGTCGATAAGATTAACATCGACGCTGAGGTGAAGAGTCCTGGCGGCAGTCTCGACAAGATGGTGGCCGACATTCGCCAGTTCCACTTTGTCATCATCAACAATCCGTTTGATTTAACTGCCCATGTTGCCACGCCCATTTCCGACCCCGATGTGGCCGCCACGCTGAAGGGTATCCTCGACTTGAGCCAAATCAAGAAGGTTTATCCGTTGGAGGCAACACAGAAGATGAGCGGTATCTTCAATATGGATGTCTCATTGGCCGGTCGCCTTTCCTATCTGGAAAAGAAGCAATACAACAAGTTCAAAGCGTCGGGTGTGATGTCTGTCAAGGATTTGCTGATGCAGAATGTGGACTTGTTTGACCAGGATGTGGCTGTATCGACGGCTAAGTTGCAATTCACGTCAGCTTACGCCGATTTGCAGAACCTGAATGCCAAGGTGGGTAAGAACGACTTCTCAATTAAGGGAAAAGTGGAAAACTATATACCCTATATCTTCAGCAACGGCACTCTGAAAGGGTCGTTGACGGCTAATTCCAACAGGTTGAATATTAATGAGTTGTTTGCCAGTGATGAAGAAGCTGACAATACGACTTCCGACACTACGTCGCAATCGCTGTTCAAGGTGCCCGCCAATCTGGATATGACAGCCAAGATGAATGTGAAGAATTTGCAGTATGATGATGTGAAGATGCAAAATGCTGTGTTATTGTGTTCTATCCGCGATGCGAAGTTGCACGTTCAGCAGTTGTCGGCCGACCTCTTCTCGGGTAGCATCAAGGCCGACGGCGCCTATTCCAATCCGGATTATAACCAAGGACTTGCAGATGTGACCAGTTTAAGTGTGTCGAATATTTCGGCACGTCAGTTGTGCGAGAGTTTCCATCTGTTCGATAAGTTCCTGCCCGTGTTCAAGACGGCCGCAGGTAACATCTCGATGACCATGAAGGCCAACAGTTTCTTGGATGAGACTATGGCGATAGATTACCAAACCATGAGTGCCGAAGGCACGCTGGGCCTGCTTGACATACAATTCATGAACAGCGGCACGCTCAAAATGATTAACGAGGCGTTGAAGCTGGCTAATGTGAAAGCTGTTCCCATCAAAGGTGCGCAGGTGAAATACAAGGTGAAGGACGGTAAGATGATTACACAACCTTTCTCGTTCAAGATGTCGCAAGGAAAAGTGGATGTGGAGACTGGTAGTATCGGCTTGGACAAGTCGCTGAATTACACGGCTGTAGTGACGATGCCCTCGTCGGTGATGGGCACCGAGACGGTCAACTTGGCCAAATCGCTGGCACAGAAGGCCAAACTTAAAGGTTTTGACGCCTCTTCGTTGGATGAGGTCAAGTTTGCTGTTAAGATTGGTGGCACGCTCAACAAGCCCACGGTTTCGGTAGGACTCGACCAGGCCCGCTCGACGATGAAGGAGGCCGTGGCTGGTGTGGTGGATGATGCCAAGACGCAGGTGAAGGAGAAGGTGGACGAGGCGAAGGCCAAGGCCATTGAGGAGGCTCAGAAGAAGGCCGACGAGTTGATTGCCGCTGCCCAGCAGAAGGCCGATGAGTTGGTGGAGGCACAGCGCAAAGCAGGCGAGAAGCTGATTGAGGCCGCCCGCACCGAGGCGCAGAAGTCGATAGATGCCGCCAAGAACCCGCTGGAGAAGGCTGCCAAGCAGACGGCCGCCAACCTGGCGATTGCCGAGGCCGAAAAGAAAGCAGCCCAGTTGAACGCCGAAACGCAGAAGAAAGCCAACAAACTGGTGGACAACGCTCGCGCCGAAGGCAACAAACTGATAGACGCTGCCCGTCGGTAAGGGAGCGTAATTATTCGCCCTAACAGGCAGGGACGATAAATTTTTCGAAATTTGTTGAGGCAAACAAAAAAAGTTGTATTTTTGCCGCCTCAAATATGGCGATCTTAGCTCAGTTGGTAGAGTGCCGGATTGTGGTTCCGTAAGTCGTGGGTTCGAATCCCACAGGTCGCCCCAAAAACCAATCACTAGCGGATATGGCGTAATTGGTAGCCGCGCTAGACTTAGGATCTAGTTCCTCACGGAGTGGGAGTTCGAGTCTCCCTATCCGCACCAAAAAGGACACAAAACATAAGCCGCAGATTTGTCTGCGGTTTTTTTTGTTGTCTTTCATTTTCTTTTTTTATAACTTTGCTACCTCAATTAAAGTATCAACTAAAAACTATAATATTATGCAAAAATTTGACCCTGCAACTAATATTCAGGCTATCGATCAGAAAGATGCCTATCGTGGTGTGAACCCCGCCATTTGCGACAGCGCCACGTTCATGTTCGAAGAAGCCCACACCATGACCGACACTTTCCATGGTGAGACGGAAGGCTATTTCCTCTATTCACGTCACTGGAATCCCAGCACGCTGGCCTTGGCCAAGGCTCTGGCTGCCATGGAAGGCACCGAATCGGCTTGGGCTACGGGCTCAGGTATGGCTGCCATCACGGTGGCTCTGCTGCACGAAGTGAAAGCCGGCGACCACATCCTGTCGAGCATGACCACCTACGGCGGCACTTTCGCTTTCCTGAACAATTACATCAAGAAGTTCGGCGTTGAAGTTACCTTCGTTAACATGCAGGATTTGGATGCCGTGAAGAAGGCCATCCGTCCCAATACCAAGGTTCTCTACACGGAGACGATGAACAACCCGTTGCTCCGTATTGCCAACATTCCTGAGCTGTCGAAGATTGCTCATGCTGCCGGCGCACGCCTGCTGGTTGACAACACCTTCACCCCGATGATTTTCTCGCCCTACCGTTTGGGTGCCGACGTGGTGATTTACAGTATGACCAAGTATGTGAACGGCATGAACGATTGCGTGGCTGGCGCTATCTGCGGCTCGGCCGACTATATCAACTCACTGATTAATGTGAACGACGGTACCGCCATGTTGCTCGGTCCCGTGCTCGACCCGTACCGTTCATCCAGCATCCAGAAGAACCTGCACACGCTGCATATCCGCATGAAGAAGCACAGCGAGAACGCCATGTATCTGGCTAAGCGCTTCAAAGAAACCGGCATCAAGTACAACTATCCTGGTCTGCCCGAACATGTGGACCACGAACTGTTCAAGTCGATGATGAACGAAGAGTACGGCTTCGGCGGCATGATTTCCATCGACATGGGCACGGCAGAGAAGGCTTCGGCCATCATGGAAGAGATGCAACGCCTGGGCGTAGGTTATCTGGCTGTAAGCTTGGGCTATTTCAAGACTTTGTTCAGCAACTCGGGCAAATCAACATCTTCAGAGGTTCCCGAAGATATCCAAAAGGAAATGGGTATGAGCGAAGGTCTGATCCGCTTCTCCGTAGGTCTGGACAACGATCCCGAACGCACCTTCCAGCTGATCAAACAGGCTATTGAAGCTGTGAAATAGAAATTCAAAATTCAGAATTCAAATTGTTGTATAGACGGGGCGCGCCCCGTCTATACATTTTTTATGTCCGTTGATTTGCATAACAAATGGATACATGCGGTGCATCCCTGCGCTAACAACTAAAAACTAACGTCTAACAACTATATTCGGACCAAATAGGATGAATGCGGGTGCTATTTTTCTGTATTTTTGTGAGCCTAAAAACGATAGGATATGTCCCCTAATGACAGTGATATTCTCGTATTGCGGAAGTTGGTCGAGGAGTCGGTTTCGCGACCGATGAAGACGCCCGCAGATTTCCAATTTTTGACAGGTGTCATTCAGGAGCGCTGCAAGGAAACCTTGGGTGTGACCACCTTGAAGCGCATCTGGGGCTACATTGACGGCTACGACACGGTGCGCTATTCCACACTTTCGGTGCTGGCGCGTTGTGTCGGCTTTCACGATTGGGACGACTTTGTGGCGCATCATGACAAGGACGGCGAAACCTCACAAATGGTGTTCGGCCGCACGTTGTATGCCGCTGATATAGAAGTGGGTGGACAGTTGCGAATTGCGTGGGCTCCCGACCGACGTGTGCTGTTGGAACATTTGGGTGACGGCTCTTTCAGAGTGCTGGCGGCCGAAAATTCCAAGTTGAAAGTAGGCGACACGTTCCACTGTTCCTGCTTTATCTTAGGCCAGCCGCTCTATCTCGATAGCTTTGTCCGCGACGACAATGCCCCCACGCTGTTCGTGGTGGGCAATAAGGGGGGTCTGACAATGGCGGAGAGGGGGTAGTCTATTCAAACGGATCCGGTAGGCCGTTCTGAAGATGGAATCTCCTGGTGATGGAGTCGCAGATGGCTTTGTACCGCTGGTTGTAATTCTGATGATATGCTTTGTCTAATTGTTCCGACAGCGGCACACAAGTAGGGTATGCCTTTTTTATAGGGGAGAGGATGGAGTGCTGTATGGCATCGTACTTCTGCAGGATTTTTTGGATATCTTGTGTACATTGCGTGAGGTTTGCAGGGGTTGTGGCGGCATGGTACTTGTCCCAAATAGGTTGGAAAAGTGTGTCCAAGGAACGGTTGAGCATGCGGATGGCTTCTTGCGGGATTCGTGGCGGAGCTGCGGGTTCTGTTACAATCAACACGGTGTCTCTAACAATCAGTGTGTCGGTGTTTGTCAGGATGATGGGCTCTGCATGGGGACTATGCCTCTGCAGGTAATGCTTTTGCAAGAGCCAAATGGTTGTACCGGCGCACAGCAACAGCATTGAGAGGAAGAGAGCAAGTGTGCTCCATTGCACGCGCTGCAGCCGTTTCAGAATCTCCTCGGCATTGTTGTAACGCTTGTTTCGGTCGGGTTGCACGCATTTGCGGTAGATGGCGCCGTAGCAGTGCGGGAAGAGTTGACGCAGAATGTGGCCGAAGGCGTATATGTCGGCGCGGCAGTCGATGGCCACCTTGCCCTCTTTCTGCTCGGGTGCGGCGTAACGGTCGCTGCCGGCGGGTTGTTTCAACACACCGTGATAATCGCTGTCGGCCAAGCCGAAGTCGATGAGCTTCACATTGTGGCCGTTGCGGGTGATGAGGATGTTGTCGGGCTTCAGGTCGCGGTGAACAATCTGCAGACCGTGGAAGTAGGCTATTGCCGACAGCAGCTCGTGCGCGATTTTCAGTCGTGTTTTGGCTGAAGGGTTGGTTTGCAGGAACTCCTTCAGGGTCACGCCATCAACATATTCCATCACAATGCAGGGTCCGGCAAGAGGGTCGGTATCTAAGCCCACTGTTTGAGCAATGTGAGGGTGGTTCATCTTGATGCCCAACTCGAACTCCTTGGCCAGTAGTTCCTGATGAACGGTGCTATTGCGAAATTCGGGCTTCAAGCCTTTCAATACATACCATTTTCCGTAGCGCTGCGCCTTGTATAAGCAGTTGAATCCGCCTGCAGCGATTTCGCTATGCGCAGTAAAGACGTCCGAGATGTTCTCAAAGGACGAAGTGATGGCACCCGAAGTGGAAGAGTCGTTCATATTCTTGAAAATCCGCAGCAAAAATACAAAAAACTCCCATTTTTTTGGGTTGCACCTTACAAAAATTGCACCCCTATATCGCACGTTTGCAAGGGTAAATACACTTTGCCCTTACAAAAGGGCATTTTATCCTTTGTAAAATGCGGTTTATCTTGTTGAAAAATAGTGATATATCGTTGTTTGGGGTATTGCTAATCTCTTAGTATTGTCATAGATTTGTTTCAAAAAATTCATAAAAAAAAACGATGAAAGATTTAACACCAATGGATGTGGAATCCAAAATCATCACCTTGCGCGAACAGCAGGTGATTTTAGATTATGATGTGGCGGAACTCTACGGAGTGGAGACCAAAGAAATCAATCAAGCAGTAAGAAACAATCCTAAGAAATTTCCCGATGGATATATCTTTCAGATTGATAATCAAGAATTTCATTCTTTAAGGTCAAAATTTTTGACCTTAAAGAGCAATGGAAGAGGTCAGCACAAAAAATATCTTCCTAAGGCCTTGACAGAAAAAGGCCTCTATATGCTTGCAACAATCCTGAAAAGTCCTAAGGCGGTAGAAACCACTATAGCTATAGTGGAGACATTTGCAAAGTTGAAAGAATTGTCACGGGTTATCGTTGAACTGCCCAACGAGGAACATGGTGAATCCCAGCGGCAATCGTTGTTGCAGCGCGGTAGCCAACTTGTTAATGAGATTTTAGATGATACTTTACCCAAAAGAAGCAGTGAAACGTCGTTTGAGCTAAATCTTGCCATTTTGAAATTAAAACATTCTGTAAAACGAGAAAACGACGATCGAATTGCTGCGTTGGAAAAAAAGATAGAAGAATTGACGAAAGATAAAGGATAAGGATTTTTACCTCTCCACTCTCATCTCTCCGTTCCCTCATTCGGACCAATTAGGACTTGCCCGCCTGCCTGTTTTCATTATATTTTTGCAGCTGAAAAACAATCCATGTTGCAGATGTAAAACAATTTACTATATTTGCAACGTCATTCACGGATGAATACGTTCTTTATTTAGTAAACGCTTTTCTTGTACGTCAAAGGAAATCTAGCAAATTTAATTTTACGCATGCAGAAAAACGAGAAAGTTGATTTACGTCTGCTTAAGGCGTGGATTGTTTTTTGTTTTCTGCATAGGTTTTGCTAGAGCCTCTTTGACGAACGAAAAATGATTCACGTTTTTTTATTGTATCTGGCGAGAAAGAAAACTTGAAACTTACTCTTTACACCTCACATTCTCTCTCAACTAACAACTAATAACTAAAAAATATATTCAACTTAAAATCAAAAAAATATGAAAAATAGTACTACAAACATTAACGATATAGAGTATCTTGCTGTTCCTTCTTTTAAAACAATGAAGAGGCGATAGAATTAGAGATTTTTGTCAAAGGGGAAGGGCATTATTAATATATAATTCCTAATTTCATTTTTTCAAACACAACATTATTCAGATAAAGAACGCTATGTACGATATTTCAGACAAACAGTTTGAACTTGAAAAGCATTTGCACGAACAATATTCATCCAATAGTAACGCCCATCTGCAGATATTCCTTACTTTCACAGCCACATTGTTTGTTTTGTTTGGCACATTCGGAATTGTATTTGCCAAAACTAGTCCGCTAGATACAGAAGGTTCGTTGTGGTTTAATATTGAAAATTTCCTATGGCTCTCTGTTGTGGTTATGGGTATTTTATGCTTTCTTACGTGTTTGAGCGTTTTTCTTGGCTATGCAGAGCGTCGAGATCAACTCCAATTGTTTCGCATCAGAGATAAATATGGTTTGACAACAGTTTATTCAACACCGAATAATCGTTGTTTGGCATATTATCTTACAGGATATTACAGATTGTTCTTCACAGCTTTGTTATTTTCGCAAATCTTGGTCATTGTTGCTTCGTTGTATAAAATCTCGCAATTTGTATGTAAGTGCGATTGTTGTTGTTGGAGGTATTGTGATCATGGTTATTGTAAGTGTCTATACATAATGGCTTTTGTTGTCTATTTTTTGTGTTTGGTCATAACCATTTGTTATGTTATCAAGTATTATATGAATTACATGCGTACAGAGGCAAGGCCAAAAGATGGGGATAAGGAAAATTATCAAGTAGTTGATAATATTATAAATATTTCAGAGGAACAATTGGCTGATTTGAATAGAATTAAAAAAGATTTTTCATGTGTTATTGTTTCAAATGGGGATTTTGCTGTATATGCAAAATTTGATAAAAAAAATAAACAAATAGATTTGTCCAAGAGAAAAAGCATTATAAATGATAAATTTGATATAAAGAATGGAGTCCTATCGAAAGTGGGTATTAAGCCGGTTTCGCGCTTTTATTATTGGGTGGAACAAATTTGCGCTTGTTGGTAATTGCTTCTGCTATAAAATACAATAAACTGTCAAAAATGAAAAAAAATATAATACTTGCTTGCCCGAATTAATTTATCATAGAAAGGAGTAGACTAAGAATTCTAAAAAGAACAAGCTAATAATAAAATTATAATCAATTATCAACCTGAAAAACAAATAATTATGGAAAATCTTGACAAGGAAAAAATTAAACAGCACCTTAGTGCGTTAAAAGAACAATTAGCAGCAATAGATGCACAAGAAAAACAAATAAGCGTAACAGATTATGGAAAACAAGCTGCAGGAATGGCAGCATTCTCTAACGCACAGAAAACGGAAGCAAAGAGAATGAATTCACTTCGAAATCAATTCTTCAGAAGTTTGGAATATCCAGATTCTCGAGAAGAAGTAATTGCCTCATTGAAATTTCTATTCTCGATGTTAG
The DNA here is from genome assembly GCA_017454945.1 of Bacteroidales bacterium. Classification (GTDB taxonomy): domain Bacteria; phylum Bacteroidota; class Bacteroidia; order Bacteroidales; family WCHB1-69; genus JAFTCA01. The sequence goes on along the minus strand of JAFTCA010000121.1, from coordinate 1,310 downwards.
AGATTAGAGAAACAGGGGCTTATTTGGTAATAAATTATACAAGCGGTGGTGTTGATGATGCTTATTGGTGTGTTTCATATGCTGATGAAGATCTTATATTTGATCGTGCCATGCTTTTTTTAACGAAAGCACAAAAGGAGTATGTGGCTACTGATGAAGCAATGCGTTTAGCACTAATTGACATTGTGGAAGAAAACAAAATTGATGATTGTAAACGTCTATTTATGAAGGAAGGCCGTATGGGTAGCTTAAGTAAATATGCGCATGGATATCAGAAAGGATCATTATCTAGAAAAGGTTCTTATGGTTCTCTGGATTTGAAATCAATGGTTACAGGTAGTATACAATCAGCTTTCTCCAATGGAGAGAATGGTTCTCAAGATTTAAAATCGCTATTTTCAAAACACAAAAAAAGCATCATCATAGCAATTGTAGCTCTGGTAATATTTTACATATTATTACTTGTTGTGTTATAGAATATGGCAAAAGTAAAAAATACAATTAAATAAATTATTCACTTTAAATTTAAACATTATGAACCTACAATTAAACAATCAAAACAACATTATGCCGTTAATGATGGCATTTACCCAACCCACCCCTATTTTAGATGAAACCACTAATGATTTTTTCAAGTACGATGACGAAAAACAGATTGCATATTCTACTATGGGGCTATTAGATGGTCTTTTTAGTGATAAAGTGGGAACAAGAAGTTTAAGAGGAGGAAGTTTTTGTGGTATTGCGGTACAATCTGGAGTTAAAAAGAATGGTCAAGCTAAAATTGATAAACCCAATAATGAAATCGACGATCAGAAAGAAAAAAAATAGCTGATGATTTTTGTCTATTCCATAAAAGATGATGTACATCCCTCTCATGTGATGCAATACTTTGAAACTTGGAATATTCCGGTGTTTCGTTTAAATACAGAGTTTTTGCTTACAGATTATGAATTTGAGTGGTGGTGTGATGATAATGGTCCTGATTTTCATATAAAGAACACGCATAGTGGACATGAAACCTATGGACACGAAATAACAGCTGTTTGGGATAGGCGAGTGAGAATGCCAAATCAATTGCTAATACGAAATTCCTACGAGGAAATTAACGAGTTCAATATTAAGGAGGCAAAAGAGTTTTTGCATTTTCTTCGCTTTTATATGAAAGATATAGGGGACTTCTATTTTTACTCTTTTCTCGCCAACACCCCAGACCTTGCGAAGTCCGTTAGACAAAGACTGAAAAGTTGACGCTGCAAAGTTACCTATTATTTTCTCATTTCCAACAATTTAGCGATATTTTTTTGAGA
>JAFTCA010000120.1 GCA_017454945.1 Bacteroidales bacterium | reverse complement strand
GTTGTTCTCCGTCAATACTGCGTTAACACTATCCTTAATGTTGGGTTTGTTCTTAATGAAAGCGTCGCTGGCATTATCCGTTACGTTCCAATCGCTCTGTACGTTCTCTTCAGCATTCTCTTGGATAGTTGACAATTTGTTTTCGATGTTTTGAATCGTCGTGCTGTCCTTGGTAAGGAAGTTATGATCACCCAAATATTCGTTGGTAACATTGGTGATAGCGTTGGTGATACCATTGTCGCCACCAATACATTTAGCCACACTGTCGCATACGTTGATGTTGAACTCATTAACTCGGTTCTCCAAGTTGGTGATGTCGTTTTGGATGTTCGTGATAGTCGTGCTGTCTTTGGTCAGGAAGTTGTTCGTCGTCAAATAGTTGGCCACATCGCCTTCGGTCATATAGTTGTTTTCAGTCAATACCGAGTTTACACTGTCCTTGATATTGGGTTTGTTCAAGATGTAAGCGTCGCTCGTAGCATCGGTTACATTCCAGTCGCTTTGTACGTTAGCTTCTGCACCTGCTTCAATACCTTCCAATTTTTCCTTCATTTCCTTGATAATTGTGCTGTCGCTTGTCAGATAGCCTTTAGTCTCCAAGAATTGGTTGGTGATATTGTTGATAGTGGTGGTGCTGTCCTTTGTCAGATAACCTTTGTCTTCCAAATATTCTTTGGTAACATTGGTAATGGCATTCGTGATATTCGAGTTGCCTTCGATGCACTTAGCTACGCTGTCGCAAACGTTGAGGTTGAATTCGTCAACACGATTTTCCAGGTTGGTGATGTCATTCTGGATATTGATAATGGTAGTGCTATCTTTCGTTAGATAGTTCTTTGTTTCAAGGTATTGTTCAGTAATATTGTTGATGGTCGTTGTGCTATCCTTGGTCAGATAGTGTTTCTCTTCCAGATAATTCTTTGTAACATTGGTAATAGCTCCTTCTAATGCAGGATTACCACTTTCCAAGCAAGCGGCTACGCTGTCGCATACGTTGATGTTGAATTCATTAACTCTACCTTCCAGATTGGTAATATCGTTCTGGATATTAATGATAGTGGTACTATCCTTGGTAAGGAAGTTATTGTCGCCAAGATAGTTCTCAGTAACATTGGTAATGGCTTCCGTTATAGCATTGTCGCCACCGATACATTTGGCCACACTGTCGCAAACATTAACTTTGAAGTCATTCAGTTTGTTCTCCAAGTTCGTTACGTTTGTTTGAAGGTTCGTGATGTCGGTCAGCATATTTTGAATCAATGTGCTGTCGCTCGTCAAAACGTGGTGATCGCTCAGAAATTGGTTCAGAGCGTCTTGCAGGTCGCTGCTGGTGTTCAAGCAGGCTGCCACGCTGTCGCATACGTGCAAATTGAACTCATCAACTCTGTCAGACAGGTTGTTGACAATTTCCATAATATTTTGGTTTTCCTGACGGAATACTTCCAAAGAATCATGAATAGTATTGCTTACCCAAATGCGGATAGCGCCGGCGGTGTCGGCCAAAGCCTGTGCAGATACGTAATATTTCAAAGTGTCGGTCAATTTCTTGCCAATTGAGTCAACGCGTACGTTGGTTCTAGAGATACGGATGTTCAGGTTGCTGATGGCCTGGTCGGTAACTTCGTGGATTTGTTCGTTCAAAACCTCACGATTGACAGTTCTTGCCGAGTCAGCGTGCAAGGCATAGGGAACTGCTGTTACCAGCGTTGTGTTCTCAATCTTCGTGCCAGTCACATCAATGGTGGTCTTAATGGCGGCATCCCACCAGATCACGTCACTCATCTTGCCGCTAACGGGTGTTCCTTCACCAACCATTAACGAAATCAAACCATTGGGGTTGGTAGTCACTGAGTGAGTTTCACTGTAGTAGTTTGTTGAACCTGCCGCATCGGTAATGTCCACCGTAACAGTCACAGGCTGATTGACAACCAGCTGGTTAGCGCTGTTTCTTACTACAGCTTGATAACTAAGTTTTTGAGGGGTCTGTGCCATTGCAAATCCGGCTAACAGCATCATCATCAATAAGGTAATGAATCGTTTCATTGTTTTTGATTTTTAATTTATACTATTATATATTATTTATTTCTATTTTCAATTTATAATTTATAATGTACAATGTATAATTATTAATTGTAAATTGTTAATTGTACATTATTTACAGCGTGTAATTTCTGATGCAGCGCACGCTGTAGCCGTTGTTGCTCTTCATGGGGGTCAGCATCACATCGCTACAGAAGCGTTTCAGCGAGAGGGCCGTCGAGGTGGCACCGCTCACCTGCTGCGTGGTCCAGAAGGCGGTCTCGCCCAGCAGGTTACTGAAGCGTTTGCCCTGTCCGTCGTAAACACCGGCACCCACAGCCGAGAACTCGCTGCTGTTGGTGTTGTTGTTGGGCATCAGCCAGCCGTCGGGGGTGTTCAGCTCCTCTGCGGTGAAGCCCTGCAGGGTCTCGCTCATCTCATTGGCGGTGGGCACATGCCAGCCGTCGGGACAAACGCCCTGCACAGAGTCGGTTGCACCGAAGTCGGGCGTGCCGTTCTCGGGCAGGCCCACAGCCGAGTACCATGTGTAGAGGCGGCCGTAGGTCGTCTCGTTGCTTGCGTCGTCGGCATATTTTTCACTATGATAAACCAGCGCTACGGGAATCTCGCTGTTGTCACCGTAGTGCTGTGCGCGCATGTTCTCCTTGGTCCAGCAGTAGCGGCCTAAGGGCAGAACAGCGTAAGTGTTGTTGTCCACGTCGGTGGCGGTCGAGTCGCAGTAGAGCAGCACGGTCAGGTCAACCAGGCTGTCGCAGCCGAACTCGGTCTGCAAATGCTGCGGATAGACGCCCTGCGTGGGGAAGCTGTCGGGCAGCGCGTAAGTGAACGTGATGGTGTCCTGCAAGTGGTAGATGGGGTGCACCGACAGGTTGAGCGTGGTGAGCGAGGCGTAGTGGAACTGCGATGCCGCATTGAGGTAGCGCTCGTAGGTGTACTCGCCCTCCTGGATGGTGTCGCCAATCACGAAGTCGTAGTTGTTGTACTCGCTTTGGGCACAGTGGTCGTCGGCAATCTCAGCAGAGATGAGTTGTGCCTGTGCAATGCCGGCATAAACCTCGTAATCGCCGCCCAAGGACTGCGAAGCGAAGAGCTGGCCGAGCACCACGTAGGTGTTGTTCTGCGTGTTGCCTCCCATCGTGAAACCGCTCATCGTCACCGACTGTGACCATAGCGCCGTGGGGAGCAACAGCATCATAATCATGATTGAATAAATCTTTTTCATATTGGTTTGTTTTTTCTTTATCGTCTTATTTTAATAAAATATTAACATCTTTCTACAATCTATTCTATTTTTGCAAAAATAAAAATATCTCTCAAACATTATATATCAAAAGTTATGAACAATGTAACGATCTTCATTACACTATTAATCAATAACTTAAATGAAATTAAAAGAAAAACAAAAACCATTGGAATTGCTTAAAACGATATTTTCAGCAAAAAAAATGGAAGAAAAACAGCGTTTTCTTACGCAAAAGCGTCATTTCAGCAACATTACAACTTGCCCTTCAGAGCCATCAATTCGTACTTGGCCTTGAGCAGTTGGATACCGTGCATCTCTTGGTTGATAAGTGACTGTATTTCATCATTCTGCTGCTTGATGAAGTCGTAAGTGGTAATGGTACCGTTCTTCAACTGCGTTTTGCAAGCCGAAGTAATCTGCGCATACTTCGCAGTAATTTGGTTATCTAATTCTAATAGTTTTTGTAAACGATTGATTTCGTTTAACTTTTCTTGAATTTGGATTTTGTTTGACTTTTCAAAATCGGCTTCCTGGCTTCTAACGATGGATTTTTGCAGATTGATAATGTCGCTCACACCCTTGGTCTTGGCCCAATGAATGAGTGGCACATTCAGGTTAACGCCAGCCACATAAAACCAATCGAACTTATTGCTGAAGATATTGAATGTGGGGCGACCATAACCGCCTTGTGCATAAATAGATATCTTAGGCAAGCTCTTTGAGAAGTGCAACTTCCGCTGATAGTCGAGGCAAGCCAGCTGATTCTCAAAAATGTCGTACTCGTAGCGCCACGATTGCGTGGTGGTGTCCACATCGGGCAGCTGCGGCACCACAAAGGTGGCATTCGACAAATCCTTGCTAGTGAGGATGGATAGCGACGACTTAAGCGACTCCTTGGTGGCTTGCAGCGCACCTTTCTGCTGCTCAATTTTAAGTGCTTCCAGTTCCAACTGGGCGATGGTATTACCATCAACAACGCCCTGCTTGTACATATTGTTAAACAGGTCAAGTTGCTCAGCAAAAGTATTTTCCACACTCGAAAGAATATTCAGCTGCTTTTCGATGATGAGCAGGTTCAAATAGATGGCGATGACCTGCTCTTTCACTTGATCAATTTGGATGTCGAGTTTGCGGATTTCAGCCTGGTTGAGAAGGCGCTCGTACTGACGACCATAGAACACCTTGCCGCCTTCAAAGAGCACCATCGAGAAGTCAAGGGAAATATGGTACTGGTCCTTCGACAAAGTGTCAACACCACCGGGAATCGTGAACGGCAGCTGCGGCACTTGCGACTGGTAGCGGGCACCGCCGTTAATTTCGAGCATAGGGTACAAATGCGATGAAGCTTCGTTAAGTTTGACCTTCAGTAACTGCGCGTTAAACTCCTTCTGGACATTCACCGACGACTGGCTGACAGCCCACTGCTGGCACTCCTCAATGGTAACCACATTTTGGGGAAACACCGGCATCCACAAGCCCAACAACAGAATCAAAATATATAAACACTTGTTCATGCGATATATCATCATTTAAAATGCAAATATAGACAAAAATTCACAATTCATAATCCAAAAAAGACTTTAGACTTTAGACATTAGACTTTAGCATTCTTAACTTCATTCCGCAAGCGTAGCGCTGCGTCTCTACATTGTTCTTCACTATTCACTACTCACCATTCACTAAAAAAACTTATATTTGCCCTCTCATTATAAATTATAAATTGTTAATTGTAAATTATGCTTGATAAATCCTTTTTAGCTTTCGATTTGGGCGCTACCAGCGGCCGCTCCATCCTTGCCACCATCCGCAACGGGAAACTGGAGATGCGTGAACTGACGCGCTTCCCCAACGCCATCATGGAAGTACACGGCAAATACTACTGGGACATCTTCTCCCTTTATCAAGCCTTGAAAGAAGGCCTTGTTGCCTGCGCCAAGGAGGGTGTTCACCCCGACTCGATAGGCATCGACACATGGGGCGTCGATTTTGTGGCCGTAGCTGAAGACGGCACGCTACTGAGCCTGCCGCGCGCATACCGCGACCCCTACACCGACGGAGCTCCCGAAGCATTCTTCAAGATAGTACCCAAAGAGAAAGTATATGAGCTAACAGGCATCCAAATTATGAATTTCAACAGTCTGTACCAGCTGTTTGCAGGCGTGCGCGAGCAATTTGCGCCGATGCTGAAAGCATCCAAGTTTCTTTTTGTGCCTGACGCATTGTCGTATCTACTTACTGGTCAGATGGTTTGCGAATACACCATCGCATCCACCTCGCAGATACTGAACCCGCGCAGCCGCCAGTTTGAAGGCTCGTTGCTACAGGCCGCCGGTGTACGTCCCGACACCTTCCTGCCGCCCGTAGAACCCGGCACCAAGGTGGGCGAACTTACCGACGCCCTCGCCCAAGAGACCGGCATTGGCAAAGTGCCCGTAGTGACGGTGGCTGGCCATGACACAGCATCGGCTGTTGTAGCTGTACCTGCTGAAAATGAAAAGTTTGCATATCTCAGCTCCGGCACATGGTCGCTGATGGGCATCGAGGTGGAAGAGCCTATCATCACACCGCAATCGTACGACATGAACTTCACCAACGAAGGCGGCATTGAGGGCACCACCCGCTTTTTGAAGAACATCACTGGCATGTGGCTGCTCGAGCAGTGCCGCAAGGAGTGGTCGAAGAGCGGACGCGATTACAGCTATCCCGAAATCGTGAAGATGGCTGGCGAAGCCGAGGCCTTCCGCAGTTTGATTAACCCCGACGACGCCACCTTCGCCAACCCCGCCAGCATGACGCAAGCCATTGCCGACTACTGCCGACGCACTGGACAGCCGACGCCAGAAACCGACGCCCAGTACATCCGTTGCATCTTCGAAAGTCTGGCCCTGCGCTACCACCAAGTGCTCGATATGCTAAAGTCGGTGGCTCCGTTTGCTATCGAAAAGCTACACGTCATCGGTGGCGGCTCACAGAACAAGCTGCTCAACCAGTGGACCGCCAACGCCATCGGCATGCCCGTAGTTGCAGGACCATCGGAAGCCACAGCCATCGGCAACTGCATGATGCAGGCCAAAGCTGCCGGTGTGGTCGCCTCACGCCAGGAGATGCGACGCATCATCGCCCAGTCGGTATCATTGGAAACCTTTGAACCAAAAGACACGGAACTGTGGGACAATGCGTACGAACGGTTTCAGAAAATGGTAAGATAAGAACAGAGAGAAAGAACAAAGAACAGAGGGACGCAGTGCCTGCGTCCGAAATTCAAAATTCAAAGAACAAAGAACAAAGTAGAGACGCGGCGTGCCGCGGCTAAAATTCAAAATTCAAAACCTAAACGATGCACAATGCACGATTGAAATTAAAAATTCAATACCTGAATAACCATATGAAACGCCTTTTCTTCCTCATTTCCATCATCATAATTTGCGGTGCGTGCAATCGTCACCAGTCCCCCGAGCCTACAGCTCTGCGTTGCGAATACCGATACAACCCCATCGGCATTGACATCACCACACCCCGACTGACCTGGGAGATGAGCGACACCGTGCGTGGTGCACGCCAGACGGCCTACCAGATTATGGTGGCCACCACTCCCGAACTGTTGGAAAAAGAGAGTCCCGACATCTGGAATTCGGGCAAAGTGCGCTCAGCACAATCAGTATTAGTACCTTACAGCGGTCCCGCCCTCGAATCGGGCAAACGCTACTACTGGACCGTGCGCGTATGGAATGAGGACAATGTAAAAACAGACTACAGCCAACCCGCCTTCTGGGAGATGGGCAAGCTGTCGCGCAGCGACTGGCAAGCGCAATGGATCGGCCTTCGCGACACGATTTCCGACATGACCGTCCGCTTCCCCTCATGCCGCTCTCTCTCGTATTACAAGCGATTCACGGTGCCCGCAGGCAAGAAGGTGCAATCGGCGCGCGCCTACATGACCGCCCTCGGCGGCTACACGTTCGACATGAACGGCGAGCGCATCAACTGCGAGTTCTTTAGTCCCGGCTGGACCGACTACTACAAACGCGTACAGTATGTTACCTACGACATCACCGACAAGATTCACGAAGGCGAGAACATCGCCTCGGGTATGTTGGGCAACTTGTGGTACTACGGCTTCAAGCGCAATTACGACAAAGAAATGACACTCAGGATGTTGGGCCAAATAGAGATTACTTTTACCGACGGCAGCAAGCAGGTGATTGCCACCGACACCTCGTGGAAGATGGCACCGTCGGCCATCACTTTTAACACTTTTTATGATGGCGAAACCTATGATGCCCGCATCGACATGACCGACTACGACAACGAAGGCAAGTGGGTCAACGCCAAATATTTACCCGACTTCAACGTTGAACTGAACGCCCAGAACGACGAGCCCGTGAAAGCTCACGAAGAGCTGAAACCTGTGGAAATCAACAAATTGTCAAATGGCGACTATGTCCTGAACATCGGTCAGAACATCGCCGGTGTCTATCGACTGAAAGTTAAAGGCACTGCTGGACAAACTATTACGTTGCGTTTTGCCGAAGTGCTGCACGACGACGGCAGCGTGGCACAGGAGAACCTGCGCTACGCCAAAGCCACCGACAACTACATCTGCAAAGGCACGGGTGAAGTGGAAGAATATGTGCCTACTTTCACGTTCCACGGCTACCAGTACGTGCAAATTTCAGGACTAAAAGAAGCTCCCACTGCGGAAACATTCACCGCCATTGCCACTTACTCGGACATGGAGTATCTGGGACAGTTTGAATGCTCCAACAACTTGATTAACAAATTTTACCAGAATACCAAATGGGGACAGAAAGGCAACTTCCTCAGCGTGGCTACCGACTGTCCGCAGCGCGACGAGCGCCTCGGCTGGCTGGGCGACGCACAAGTCTTCGTGCCCACTTCCAACTACAACGCCCGCACGGCAGGCTTCCTCACCAAGTGGCTGCGCGACATGCGCGATGCGCAAATGCCTGACGGACATGTTACCGACATTGCTCCCGCCATCAACAACTGGAACGACGTGGCCGCTCCCGCCTGGGGCGACGCCGTCACCCAAATTCCGTGGGAGGTGTACCGTTCGACTGGCGACGTAGGCATCCTCCGACAGAACTACGAACTGATGAAAGGATGGGTGGACTTCATGATTCACGAAAGCAAGGACAACCTTTACATTTTCGAAAACCGCAAACGAGCAGGCGATTACGGCTACGGCGACTGGGTGCCCGTAGATATGTCGCCCTCACGCCCATTGAGTCAGATTTACTTCCACGCCTCAACCGAGATCCTATCGAAAGCGGCCGACATTCTAGGCAAAAAAGAGGATGCCGCCTACTACAAGGCGCTGCTGCCCAAGATTGCCGAAGTCTTCCACAAAACCTACTTTGAAGAATCAGCTCAGAACTATGTGGGCCACACGCAGTGCGCCAATGTGCTTCCTTACTGGTTCGGCTTGGTGCCCGACGAGTGGAAAGAAAAGACCTTGCAGAACATCATCGACAATGTAGTAGCCAAGAACTACCACCCCACTACGGGTTTCTACGCCACGGCCTACCTGCTGCCCATCCTAAGCGAGACAGGGCATCACGACCTGGCCTGGAAGTTGGCCAGCCAGCGCACCTATCCCTCATGGCTCTATATGGTTGAACACGGAGCCACCACCATCTGGGAGCTCTGGAACAGCGACCAGGAGCCACCTGAAAGCATGAACTCGCGTAACCACTACGCCTACGGCACCGTCGTAGCGTGGTACTATGGCTATCTCGCCGGCATCCGCCCGACAGAGAAAACTCCTGGCTATAAGAAGTTTACCATCGACCCCATGCCAGCCGACGGACTGCAGTATGTCAAAGCCACCGTACCCTCTGAATACGGTCTCATCAAAGCGGCATGGACACAAGACGGCTCAAAATTCACCCTTGATGTGACCATTCCAGCCAATACCAGTGCAACCGTGAGCGTGCCTGTCGGAGAGAAATCCACCGTGAGCGAAAACGGCAAGGTGCTCGTTGACAATGGGAAACGTAAGAGCGGAACCAAATACGTGAGACCGCTGAAAATAGAGAACGGCCGAGCCTACTTCGAGGTAGCAGCAGGACGTTATCAATTTACAATTAATAATTAACAATGTATAATTAGAATTCAAAGAACAAATTCAAAATTCAGAGAACAAAGAACAAATAAAATTCAATGCCGATTCAACAATTCAACAAACCAACCTTATGAAAAACCGATTCATCATCTCTGGCGGCGGCACTGGCGGACACATCTTCCCCGCATTAGCCATTGCCAATCGTATCAAGAAAGAGATTCCCGAAGCCGACATTCTCTTCATCGGCGCAGATAACAAAATGGAAATGAGACGAGTACCCGAGGCGGGCTATCCCATCGAAGGGCTCACTATTTATGGTATCAGCCGCGACTTTTCCGCCAAGGGCATTATACGCAACTTGAAGTTGCCCTTTGTACTGCTGAAGAGTTACAATAAAGCCAAGAAGATTATCAAACAGTTTGACCCCGAGTTGGTTATCGGTGTCGGGGGATTTGCCAGTGGTCCCGCTTTGCGGGCAGCCAACGCCCTCAAGATACCCACGCTCATCCAAGAGCAGAACTCCTACCCTGGCGTGACCAACAAGATGCTGGCCAAGCAGGTGCGCAAGATTTGCGTGGCTTACGACGGCCTGGAGCAGTATTTTCCCGCCGACAAGATTGTCAAAACCGGCAACCCCGTCCGCGATGAAATTATCCACATTGTAAAAAAGACCGACGAAGCCTACCAGTTCTTTGGCTTCAGCAAAGAGAAGAAGACCATTCTGGTAGTGGGCGGCAGTCTGGGCTGCCAGACCTTCAACCGCTGCATGGCCGCCCATTTGGACGAGATTGAGCAGATGGGCGTACAGTTGCTGTGGCAGACGGGCGAGAGCTTCTACAAAAACATCGACCCGACATTGTTGGCACGACAGAACGACAATATCAAGATTGTGCCGTTCATCAAAAACATGAACCACGCTTACGGTGTGGCCGACCTGATTGTGTCGCGCGCTGGTGCACTGGCCATCTCCGAGCTCACCATCGTTGGCTCGCCCACCATTCTGGTGCCCTTCCCCTACGCCGCCGAAGACCATCAGACCAAGAACGCCTACGCCCTCTCGTCGCGCAAAGCAGCCTACCTCATCCCCGACAACAAAGCCAAAGACGAACTGATGCCACTGATCAAGAAGCTGATGGCCGACGAAGAAGAGTGCCGCACATTGAGCGAAAACATCAAAACCATGGCCCAGCCTGATGCGATTGATGCGATAATGGAAGAGATAAAGAAGATTATTGGCGCATAAATACGCCAATAAAAATTCAAATTTCAAAATTCAGATTTCAGGTTTTCGATTTTAACGATTTGAATTTTGATCTTTGAACTTTGAATTTCCTTAAGGCATGTTTTGCTTTACCGGCGGCGTTTCAGAAATGACACCTGTATCGTAAAACGATTGTCGCTTTGCGATACGGGGGCTTCTAACTCCACTTTCATCTGGTTGTTGGCAATGGTGTAATCGCTGTTGCTGCGACTGTAGGTGGTTCCCATCAACACGCACAACTGGTCGCGCAGTTCTTTCAGCAACCGCGGAGCCACCGACAGATAGCCGTCGGCCAACTCGAACGAGAAGGTCATATTGCGCAGACGGAGCTCATCTTCGGTGTACTCTATCTGCAGACTGTCGTTAGTGTGGTTAAAGCCGTCTTGATAATTGAATGTCAGATTCTTATTAATGGTCATGATAGGCTCGTCAAAGCCGTAGGCCGTCTCAATTAAAGTCACAAACGGAGCCAAGCGCGTCTTTGATGGCTTTATCAGCGCCTGCGCCTCCACTTTGTAATTGCCCTTGTCGAGCAACTTCTGCAGTGTCATGGCTGCCGAATATCCCTTGAAGTGGTTGCCGTTAGTGCCCTGTAGGAAACGCACCGCAAAGCCGTGCAGGTCGAGCGTATCCTTGCCTATAGATGTAACCGCCTGACACTGAGGATAGCTGGCTTCATAGCGTGGTTCTATAACCCATTCTCCTTTACGGTTCACAAAGCCCACCCGTCCGTTTTGCGCCACAGCGGCGATATGATTACGAAAGCCGGCCGCAGCGTCGTAAGCCGGCGCAATGACAAACTGCCCGGTCGAGTCGGCATAGCCGTAGCGCCCATCTTTGTCGGCCGTCGGCGTCGGGCCGTTGCCCACCTGCGGGTCAAACACGGGCATATCGTACTCGGCGGGAGCAGGACAAGTCTCGCCAACCTCATTCACATAGCGCACCTCACCATTCGACAGCACCTGTGCCGCCCCATGACGGAAGACAGAACAGCCGTCGGCATTATGCAAAGTAAAGAGTATCTGATTGTTATGGTCAATGCAGATAATTTTCCCCTGACTATTAAGGGCGAAAGCCTTGCCCTCGCTGAAAATCGTCACCTCGCGGTACTGCGGCTCGATGAGTTGGCGTCCCAGTGTGTCGATGAAGCCCCAATGCTCACCTTCGCACACGGCAGCCATGCCATCCGAAAAGGGCATCACATCGCTAAACTTAGGATAAATCAAATAATTACCTTCGCTATTGATAAAGCCCCACGTGCCGTTAATCTTGACGGGCAGATAGTTATACTCGGGATTGATAGAGATGGTCTCCTTAGATTTGCATTGCCACAGCAGACAAGCTAACATCAAGACTCCCAGTATTTTAATAATATTTTTCATCATAAGAGATTATTTTCGGCCAAAGTCTGCGGGAATCTCACCCCACACGGGCGTGTTCCACTTAATGATAGGATTGGAAAAGGTGTTCTCGCGGAGCCACTTCTCGGCGCGCTCCAGCATATCGAACACCACGGCATTCTCTTCGGTGGGGAGCACTATCGTCTTGTACTTCTTGTTGCGCACCCAAGCGATGGCGGTCATGCTGTCGGAATAGATGGGCAGTTTGCTGCCTTGCTGCTTCAGCAGCGCCAGCGCATGCACAATAGCCAGAAACTCGCCAATATTGTTGCTGGCACCTGGGAACGGCCCACGATGGAAGATCTCCCGCTTGGTCTGAGTATCCACACAGCGATACTCCATCACCTTGGTCACCATATTGCAGGCGGCATCGACGGCAATGCTTGGATAGACAGGCTGCGGGTCGTTGGAGCTAATGAAGCGCACCTCCTTCTTCTGTACGGGATGCTCGCGATAATAGCCTTCGTACCCTTGCGCAAAAGCACGCAAGGCCTCCTCCTCCGTCTCAAACGACTTGTACTTGGCGTTCTGATAGCCTTCTATCTGCAATTTACACACATTCCAACTGTCGTATACGCCTGGCTCAACACCATTCCAAACCACATAATACTTTTTTTTACCCGGCATCTCGTTTTTAGTTTTATCTTTGCTTGAAAATTTCTCGGTAAAAATAGGAAAATAAATTAAGTTGAACACAATGAAAAGACAAAACTTCTCCACCGTCGTCATCTTAATATTAGTCAGCATTTTATTATGCGGATGCGGCGGTTCTCACAAAGAAAAGACCATCCTCGAACACAAACATGTTTTTCCCGAACAGAAATGGAATCGCTTTCAGGAATTTAAACACCAGGTGGATATCAAAGATACCGAAACCCTGTATGGCATTTCGCTCGAAGTGGTCTGCACACCCGACATCCAAACCGATAACATTCCCATCGTCTTTTCCATCTACTCGCCCGGTGGCGGTGAAGCACACACCCTTTCCACCATATATCTGAATGAAAAATCCTCATTCACCGGCGACGAAAACAGCAGCAGCGACCGCATCATCCTGCACACAATCTACCCCGCCCGAAGCTTCACCGAAGAAGGCACCTACACGCTGAAGTTCTATCAGAAAGTGCCCAAATACGACCTCATCGGAGTTAAATCAGTGAAAATCAGAATGTACACAGTGCCGGAATAATTTATAATTTACAATTTATAATTTACAATTTATAATGCACAACAATGCATAATGCATTTAAAATTCAATGAACAAAGTAGAGACGCGGCGTGCCGCGTCTGAATAGGATTCCGCTGTGAACCGCGGAATGGAAGAACAAAATATCTAATAACTGAAAAATTTTTGAACTTTGAATTTTGAACTTTGAATTTTCTAAAGTCTAACGCCTAATGTCTAAAGTCTGCCAAATCATCTTCACAATCCTTCTCGTCTGCGCCTTTGCTGCTTGCGGCAACCGCAATGATAACGGCGACAAGATGATATTCCGCTACAACGAGTCGGCTGGCATACAAACGCTCGACCCCGCTTACTCGTCGGGACAGTCGGTGATCTGGGCATGCAACCAGCTGTACAACGGACTGGTAGATTTGGACGACTCATTGAATGTGGTGCCCTGCATTGCCAAGCGGTGGGAGATTAGCGACGGCGGCAAAGTTTACACTTTCACACTGCGCGACGATGTCTATTTCCACAACACCAACTTCTTCAAATTCAATGGCAAACGAAAAGTCACCGCCGATGACTTTGTCTATAGCTTCTCGCGCATCCTCGACGGCTCCGTAGCTTCACCTGGAGCATGGATTTTTCAGAAAGTGGCACGCCAAGACGACGGTACGCCCTGTTTCTTCGCTCTCAATGACAGCACTTTCCAAATACGGCTGACCGAGTTTTTCCCGCCCTTCATCGGCATTCTGACCATGAAATACTGCTCGGTAGTGCCCCGCGAAGTGGTGGAACATTTCGGTAAAGAATTCCGCAACCACCCTGTCGGCACCGGTCCTTTCCAGTTCCAACTGTGGGAAGAAGGCGTGAAACTGGTGCTTCGCAAGAATCCCGACTATTTCGAGAAAGACGAAAACGGAGAACAACTGCCTTACCTCGATGCGGTTGCTATCTCGTTCATTGTGGACAAACAGTCGGTATTTATGGAATTTATGAAAGGGTCGCTCGACTTCATGTCGGGCATTGAAGCCTGCTACAAAGACGCCTTGCTCACCAAGGATGGCCAGCTTAATCCCGAGCACAAAGACAACATCCAAATGCTGACTTCGCCTTACCTCAACACCGAGTATTTGGGGTTCCTGGTAAAAGATGATGACAAAGACAACCCACTGCGAGACAAGCGAATACGACAAGCCATCAACTATGGGTTCGACCGTGAGAAGATGATGCGCTACTTGCGTAACAACATCGGCTATGCCGGCACCTCGGGCTTCATCCCGAAGGGCATGCCCTCGTTCGACCCGCAGCGCGTGAAGGGCTACAACTACAACCCCGCCAAGGCGCTGCAACTGCTTGCCGAAGCGGGCTATCCGCAAGGCAAGGGACTGCCCCCCATTCCGTTGTCGGTCTCGGCTTCCTACCTCGACTTGTGCCAATATATCCAGCACGAACTCAACGACATAGGCATCCAACTCACCTTGGACGTGCAGCAGGCCGCCCAACAGCGCCAAATGATGCGCAACTACCAGCTGCCTTTCTTCCGCGCCTCATGGATCTGCGACTACCCGGATGCCGAAAATTACCTCGCCCTCTTCTACTCGAAAAATATGCAACCCGTAGGCTCTAACTACACAGGCTATGCCAACCCCAAATTCGACAAACTCTTCGTGCACTCTCAGCGTATCATCGACGACGACCAGCGCAACGACTGCTACACACGCCTCGACTCGATGCTGATGGAAGACGCCCCCGTGGTAGTCCTCTACTACGACAAGGCCGTGCGCTTCGTCCGCGCCAATGTGCACAACGCCCAACCTAACCCCATCAATATGCTCGATTTGAGAAGAGTGCACATTGAATAGTTCAATTCACAATGCACAATTCATAATGCACAATTAAGAACAGAGAACAAAGAACAAAGAACAAATGAAATTCAAAGTTCAGAATTCAAAATTCAAAGAACAGAGAACAAATTCAATAACTCTATAACTCTTAACTCCTCACTGCTCACTATTCACTACTCACTTCATAACCTTAACCCCTTGGTTCCTTAACACCTATCAATTCACTCCTCCCTTTTCACTTTTTTTCAACAGTGGCAAAATCCCCGTTTTTTGCGGAAAAGGGTGATTCTATTAACTTTTTACGATTTCTTTTTAACATAAACATACACTTAATTAACTGTTGAATGTAACTTTTTTTGAAAATTTTCTTTGGAATATTGTTTTTCTAAAGAAAAAGTTGTAGTTTTGACCTTCCATATTTAACTATTTGAGTACTAACTGAAGAGCATTGATTATCCGACAAACAACTTTCAAAAACCTTAGAGAAATCAACAAAAATTAAACTTTTATTAATCTGCCCTTAGACAAAACTCAAACATTCTCAATTTCAACTCATTAATGTAACTTTCTTCTATTTTTTACGTTAAAGCGACTTGTTAATAAAAGATTTTTTAGAAATCGCTGGACTTTTAACAGAAAAAGAAATATTTGAGATGAGACCATTTTTTAAAAAGTTGGAATCGACATCTATTATCCTATGGGAAGACAATCCATGGGATGATCAAATGAATTGTTTTTCATTCTATCATAACTCATTTACTATCAAGAAATTACCCCCCCCCACCAGCGCACACGCCTTTCGTAAATTTTACATTTTTTTCTTTAAACACAAATAAAATCGCCTAAAAGCGTCATAGCCTCTCATTGTCTGGCTACGACGCTTTTTTATTTTGACAAACATTCTGAAACTCAAAAACAGATACATTATGAAAAAATTTTACTTAATCCTGTTGACTGCGCTGCTTCTACCCGCGACACTATGTTCGCAGACAGTGACCATGAGCGGATTCACCGCAGGAGGCAACACGCAGAACAACACCTACGTGGTGCTCGGCCAGCTTTTCGCTTCGCAGTCCTTGGGCGGCGATTACGAAGTTTACGCCGGCATTGCACAAGCACAACTCATCACTGCTGAGATTGCCGACGACCACTGTGCCCAAAGTGAGTACAACAACTACGACTTCGTGATTGGCGACACCATCCAGGAGGGCGAGTACACCTACGAGCGCTACCTGTCTGCGGCATCGCAGTTCCACTACGACTCGCTCACCACGCTCAACCTGACGGTGCACCCCATCTATCACTTGGAGGACACCATCACGTTCACTTATGCGCTGCCCGACAGCTTCCCCACACAGGGCGTCTATCCGCAGCATTTGCAGAGCGAGTTCGGTTGCGACAGCTTGGTTGACCTGATGGTGATCCTGATTTGCGACTCAACCGCCACCGACGTTGACAACAACACCTACGCTGTTCTGCCCTTAGGCCGCTACTGCTGGACCAAGGAGAACATGCGCGCGCAGCACTACGGCGACAACAGCGAGATTCCCGTGGCGCTGGTTTATCATAGCGAGCAATATGCCGACGAGGCCTCGAACGAAAAGACCTACGGCCGCCTCTACACATGGTACTCGGCCGTCGGTCTGCCCGAGAACGGCACGCCCGACTTCGGCGCCACCGACTCTGTGCAGGGCGTTTGTCCTGACGGCTGGCATGTGCCCACCGCCAACGAGATGAGCGAGACCATGCTGGGCTTCACCGCCGAGGAACTGAACACCCCCGACGGTTGGCTGATGCCCAATAACAACACCAACAGCAGCGAATTCTCGGCTGTAGGTGCCGGCGTTTATGAAGGACAGACAGGCCGCTTCAGCAACTTGCTGGGCGAGACCGCCTTCTGGACCACACAGGAGGTGAGCGGCACCACTTCAACGGCTCTCTCGCTGAAACGCTTCTGTAGCGACGTGATGTTGACTCCCATGAAGAACAACAACGGTTACAGCGTACGATGCATCAGAAATTACACACTGTAGAAATTCAAAAATCATAATTCAGAATTCAAAGAACATAATTATAAATTGTAAATTATCATTTATAAACTAAAATAAAACGTTATGAAACGATTACTTACCTTATTATTGCTGGTGCTTTTGGCTCAAGCTGTTTGGGCACAAAACTCCACGAAGCTCAGCTATCAAGCCGTTGTGCGTAATGCCAACAACGAGCTGGTAGCCAATGTGCCCGTCACCGTTGAGGTGAGCATTCTAGATGCTACGAGCGGCACAACATGGTACACCGAAACCCACTCGGTGACCACCAATGCCAATGGTTTAATCACGCTGATGATTGGCGAAGGAACGCCTGTTAGCGGTAACTTGAAAGATGTGGCCTGGGACAATGCCTCCATCAAGACCTCTATCGGCGCAGGTGGTGAAAACATCGACAACACCACCGCCGTGAATGCCGTTCCCTACGCACTGCACGCCGACTCGGCCAAGACCGTGAACCGCGAAGTGCTGAACGAGCAGATTCACGAGATTACCGACCAGGCCATCGCCAACCTCAACCAGCGCATTAACACCACCAACTCGAATGTGGATGCCCTGGGACAAAAGTTGACCGACACCCTTGGCTACTACGCCACACAACAAGCGTTGGTTGACACCGCCGCCGCCATCCGCGCAGGCATGAACAACATTGTAACCGATGAAACCGACCCCACCGTTCCCGATTGGGCCAAGGCTGCAGAAAAACCTGCTTACGATTATTCTGAAATCCAGAACACTCCCAACTTGGATGGTTATCTGACCTCTGAAACAGACCCTACCGTTCCCGACTGGGCCAAGGCTTCAACAAAACCTGCTTACGATTATTCTGAAATCGTAAATACTCCCAGCTTAGACGGTTATCTGACCTCTGAAACAGACCCCAACGTTCCCGACTGGGCCAAGGCTGCAGAAAAACCTTCCTACAGCTACGACGAAATCACGGGTACGCCCGACCTCAGCGGTTATCTCACTGCTGAAACCGACCCCACCGTGAACAACTCCACCATCACCGTAAAGCAAGGTGAGACCACACTTGGCACATTCACAACCAACGCCGGTGAGGATGTTACCATCGCCATTCCAGAGGCTCCCGCTCAGGTTCAAGCCGACTGGAACGCCACCGAAGGAGCTGCCGTTATCTTGAACAAACCCATCAATGTGAGCGCCTTTACCAACGATGCCGGCTATCTTACCACCGCCACGGTGCAAGAGGCCGCCAACATTCCCACCAATGTGAGCGCTTTCAACAACGACGCCAATTACATCACCGCTGCGGATATTCCTGCTGAAACCGACCCTACCGTGAAGAACACCACTATCACCTTCACACAAGGCGAAACCACGCTGGGCAGCTTCACCACCAATACAGCAACCGAAACCACTATTAATATTCCTGCTGTAACCATTCCCGCTGAAACCGACCCCACCGTTCCCGAATGGGCCAAGGCTGAAACAAAACCCGCTTACAGCTACGATGAAATTTCGGGCACGCCCGACCTCAGCGGCTATCTCACAGAACACCAAGACCTTAGCGGATATGCTAAACTGACTGACATTCCTACTGTTCCCACCAAAGTTAGCGAACTCACCAACGACGTTCCCTTCTTGACAGAACACCAAGACCTCAGCGAATACGCCCAGAAATCGGAGATTCCTGATGTTTCCGGTTTCCTCACCACCGAGACCGACCCCACCGTGAACAACTCCACCATCACCGTAAAGCAAGGTGAGACCACACTTGGCACATTCACAACCAACGCCGGTGAAGATGTTACCATCGCCATTCCAGAAGCTCCCGCTCAGGTTCAAGCCGACTGGAACGCCACCGAAGGAGCTGCCGTTATCTTGAACAAACCCACCGACTTAGGCGACTTCACCAACACGCCCGGTTATGTTACCGCCGTGGACGTGGCCGAGGCCGCTGGAGTTCCCACCAAGGTTAGCCAACTCGAAAATGACGCCAATTACATCACCGCTGCGGATATTCCTGCTGAAACCGACCCTACCGTGAAGAACACCACTATCACCTTCACACAAGGCGAAACCACGCTGGGCAGCTTCACCACCAATACAGCAACCGAAACCAC
>JAFTCA010000119.1 GCA_017454945.1 Bacteroidales bacterium | reverse complement strand
TCCCCACGCCACACACATCTTCGATGTATGCGCCGTGGGGTTTCTTTCACTTTGAGGCCCCCGGCCTCATGCAGACCTACGGCCTGTGCTTCGCCATGCGTGCGCCGCTGCTCCGAGTCATGGCACGCTGGCGCGTGAAAATTATTCAAAATTTTATTCAAATTACACAAAGAAAATAACTGAACTTTCCGCTGTGAAAATTTTGAAATCAATTCTGATAAATTTGCTGCGCTGCGCTTGCCCTTCGGGCTCCCATTCGGTCGCGAGCACTACGTGGTTCCGTCCGCAGGGCGCCGCCTTCCGAGGCACGGCACGCTCTGCCCTGGGGCTTGCCATGTGTGATGGGCAGATGGATAGTCCGGCAATGACCTCGAAGAGGTCGGACCTACGGCCCGCCGTGCCTCTTCGAGGCATCAGGCGTGTCTTTGAACAAGATAGTATCTGCAAAACACACGGACTTTTGCAGGTGTCCCCTTAAATGCCTGCAAAGTTAGTGTCTATCGATGTGGAAAGCCTATTTCAGCCTGCAAAATGAGCGATAAGTCCAAAATTTTCGACCCCGTTAGTTCGTCTTTAGAAATAATTATTGTACTTTTGCGGAATAAATCTGTGTGATTCCACAAAAATATTCCATAACTCGATGATTTTTGAACGACAATCCTATCTGCAAGAGCTAATCTCAGCCGAGGGCAATGGGATGATTAAAATAGTAACGGGCATCCGCCGCTGTGGTAAGTCATACCTCTTGTTTAACCTTTATCGTAGCCATCTAATAAAGCTTGGGGTGAGTGAAGACCACTTAATTCAAGTGAATCTTGAAGACCGCCGCAACAAGCAGTTGCGCAATCCTGATGCGCTAATTGAGTATATCGACAACCGCATGACTGATAATAGGACCTACTATATCCTGCTCGATGAAATTCAATTGGTGAATGAGTTTGAAGATGTACTTAACTCCTACCTAAGTATCCCAAATGCCGAAGTGTATGTAACCGGCTCAAACGCTAAATTCCTCTCAAATGACATCATCACAGCATTTCGCGGTCGCGGATGGGAGATACGTATCCACCCTTTGAGCTTTTCCGAATACTACGATGTGGTAGGTGGAGAGCTATCGCAAGCGTTAGAAAATTACTATCTCTATGGTGGCCTGCCGGCAGTGGCGCAGTTCGATTCTCCCATCATGAAGCAAGATTATCTGCGCGAAATCTTCAAGACTGTCTATCTACGCGATGTGGTGGAGCGCAACCACTTGCGTGGTGGAAGTGATGGGCTGCATGAGCTTCTGCGCATACTCGCATCGGCCATGGGATCAAGCACCAACGTGAAACGCATTGCCAACACGTTTAAGTACGAAGCCGGCATAGACATTGGAAGAAACACCATCGCCCGCTATTTGGCTCACCTTCAAGATGCGTTTCTTATCAACGAGGCGTTGCGATATGATGTAAAAGGGCGCAAATACGTCGGAACCGAGACCAAATATTATTTCGAGGACATTGGCATCCGTAATGCCATTCTTGACTTCCGCCAGCTGGAATTCAACCACACGATGGAGAATGTCATATATAACGAGCTGCGTCGCTTGCATTATAGCGTGGATGGGGGGCGTGTTGAGACCTTCAAGCAAAACAAGGATGGGAAAAGTGTCCGTAGCAACCTTGAAATCGACTTCGTGGTGAACCGCCATGATGAGCGGCTTTACATCCAGTCGGCCTATGCATTGCCCGACAAGGAGAAAACCGAACAGGAGCAAGCCTCGCTCATGCAAGTGAACGACAATTTTCACAAGGTCATCATCGTGGGCGACCGTTACCACTCCAACTACAACGAGGATGGAATCCTTCTCCTCAATATCTACGACTTCTTGTTGGGCAAGGTGAGGTTATAGTATTCCGACATTTTTTTACACATCACCTTGAATTAGTTTGACCGTGTTTTCATCATTGGAAAAGCGTGTGCGTGCCGCGTTGTGCGTGGTTTTGGCGGTCTTTGGCTGTGCTGCCGGGGTGGGGCAGGGTGTTGCGGCTGCGGGCGAGGGCGACCTGCTCTTTGTGCTGCCGCACGTGCAGAATGCCATCACTGCGGCCACTGGCGAGGCCGACCA
Source organism: Bacteroidales bacterium (assembly GCA_017454945.1). Classification (GTDB taxonomy): domain Bacteria; phylum Bacteroidota; class Bacteroidia; order Bacteroidales; family WCHB1-69; genus JAFTCA01. Next base: position 11,122 of record JAFTCA010000119.1, on the reverse strand, counting down.
TGTGGCCATTGCCCATCGCATTGGCGGCTCAGGCGGCTTGCTTTATGTGATTGAGGCTGTCAGGCGCGGGGTGTGCCTCACGCCCATCGATTCGTTTCTGGTCCGCAATGCCCAGGCCCACCTGGTGGTGCGCGCAGTGCCGGGCCTCGATGTGTCGCGCTCGGTGCGCAGCGCATTGCAATGCGTGGGACGCCCCTACGACTGGAACTACACCCCCGGCGACAGTGCCCTCTATTGCAGCGAGCTGGTGCAGCGGTGCTATGTGGATACCGCAGGCAACGCCGTGTTCCACCTCGTGCCCATGTCGTTCAGCGACCCAGACGGGAACATCTTGCCGCAATGGCGCGACCACTATGCTCGTCAGGGGCTCGCCGTGCCCGAGGGCGCCCCGGGCTCCAATCCCACACAGCTCCTGCACCAGCTCGCACGACCCGAATAGTGGCAGCCCTTGGACTATGGCACACAGTCCCCAAGCCGCGATATACCCGCCCACGAAGTCCCTCTTCGAGGCTCGTGCGGCGGCTTGCGGTCATTTGACGAGAAGGACACTTGCCAAACACACGGTTTTGCAAGTGTCCCTGATGTTCAGGTGGGTTCTGCAAGCCACCAAAGTCAGCTCGCCGCCCGGTGGTAGCGGGCAGCTGGCGGCGTCATACCTTGCTGGCGGCGGGGTGTGGTTTAGCCGGGGCTCACCACTCTCGCCCTGCAGCGCAATATCGAGCGCGGCAGCTCATTGCGAGCTGATTAGATTCCCTTGGGGGGAGCGTCGGGGTCTTTCACGCCGGCAAGCTCGTGGTCGATGAGGATGCGGCCGCAGTACTCGCACACGATAATCTTCTTGCGCATCTTGATTTCGAGCTGGCGCTGTGGCGGGATGCGGTTGAAGCAGCCGCCGCAGGCGTTGCGCTGCACATAGACGATGCCCAGGCCGTTGCGGGCGTTCTTGCGGATGCGCTTGAACGCGGTGAGCAGGCGGGCATCGATCTTGTTTTCCAGGCGCTTGGCCTTCTCGCGCAGCTTCTCCTCGTCCATCTTGGTCTCGGAAACAATCTCCTCCAGCTCGTTTTTCTTCTCGGCCAACACGTGCTCGTGGTCGTCGAGTTGCTCCTGGGTCTGTTCAATTGATGCCTTGATGACCTCGATTTTGCGGGCAGCCTCGTTCAGCTTCTTCTCGGCCAGCTCGATGTTGAGCTTCTGGTACTCGATTTCCTTGGTCAGGTAGTCGTACTCGCGGTTGTTGCGCACATTGTCCTGGTCCTTGGTGTACTTCTCGATGAGCTTTTGCGCATTCTCGAGGTTCTTCCTTTGGTCGTCCATCTCCTGGTTGAGTGCGGCGATTTCCTCGTTGTAATTGGCCTTGCGCGTGTTCAGCCGGGCAATCTCGTCGTCGAGGTCCTCCACTTCGAGCGGCAGCTCGCCGCGAAGCGTCTTGATGCGGTCAATCTCGGACAGTGTCTGCTGCAGGTTGTAAAGATGTTTCAGACGTTCTTCGACCGTCAACTCTCTCTCTTGTTTAGCCATATTCGCTTAGATATAATTGATGGGATTTCGTTCTTGTTTGGCAAAAGCGACTGCAAAGGTAGGATTTTTTTTCTGAATAATGTCGAAAAAAATCTCTTTTGTGAATTGTTCACTCTCGTAGTGTCCCATGTCGGCAAGCACAATCTCGTGTTCGTGCCCCTGGAAGTCGTGATACTTCATGTCGCCGGTGAGGAAGATGTGGGCTTTGGCCTCGATGGCCTTGTCGATGAGGAACGCGCCGGCGCCGCCGCACAGTGCCACGCGGGTGACCACCGTGTCGGCATCGCCGCTGTAGCGCACCGCTTGCACGCCAAAAAGGGCCTTTACGCGCTCCAGCAGCTTGCCGGCCCGCACCGGGGCGATGCCGCCCACCACGCCCGAACCGTAAGCCTGTTCGCCGTCGCTGTGCGCGTCGAGCAGCTCCACTTGGGCAAGCCCCAGTTTCTCGGCCATCTTGAACGACACGCCGTCGCTCGGCGTGTTGTCCATATTGGTGTGTGCGCTGTAGACGGTGATGCCGTGCCTGATGGCCTTGGCCACCATGCGCTCCACCGCCGTGCGGCCGGCAATCTTCTTCAAGCCGTGGAAGATGAGGGGGTGGTGCGAAATCACAAGGTTGCTGCAAGTGGCAATGGCCTCGTCGAGCACAGCATTGGTGACATCGGTGCACAGCAGCACACCGCGCACCTCGGCATCGGCATCGCCCACCTGAATGCCGGCGTTGTCGTACGACTCCTGGAACCGCAGCGGAGCCACCTCCTCGATGGCGGCAAATATCTCCTTGGTTTTCATGCGGTGTGGTTCAGTTCTTGAGCAACTTCACGCGCTGGCTGTCCACGTTCAGGTAGAGCTCGTCGAGCTGTTCCTGGGCAATCTCGCTGGGTGCGTCGAGCATCACATCGCGGCCGCTGTTGTTCTTGGGGAACGCGATGCAGTCGCGAATGCTGTCGAGGCCGGCCATAATCGACACAAATCGGTCGAGGCCAAAGGCCAAGCCGGCGTGCGGCGGGGCGCCGTACTTGAAGGCGTTGATCAGGAAGCCGAACTGGGCCATGGCCTTCTCGGGGGTGAAGCCCAGGATTTCAAACATCTTCTCCTGCAACTTGCCGTCGTGGATACGCAGACTGCCACCGCCCACCTCGATGCCGTTGCACACGAAGTCGTAGGCCACGGCGCGCACCTGCTCGGGGTGCTCGTCGAGCAGCGGGATGTCGTCGGGGTTGGGCATGGTGAACGGGTGGTGCGTGGCCATCAGGCGCTGCTCCTCGTCGCTCCACTCAAACAGCGGGAAGTCGACAATCCACAGGCACTCGAAGCGGTTCTTGTCGCGCAGCCCCAGGCGCTCGCCCATCTCCAGGCGCAGTGTGCACAGCTGCACGCGTGTTTTGGTGGCGTTGTCGCCGCTCAGGATAAGCACCAGGTCGCCGTCGCTGGCTCCCATGGCGGCCTTGAGGGCGAGCAGGTCGGCCTGGTCGTAGAATTTGTCAACGCTGCTCTTGATGGTGCCGTCGGCGTTGTATTTCACATACACCAGCCCCTTGGCGCCCACTTGCGGACGCTTCACGAAGTTGGTCAGCTCGTCGAGCTGCTTGCGCGAGTAGTCGGCGCAGCCGGGCACGCAGATGCCGCCGATGTAGGCCGCGTCATCGAAGACGGCAAACTTGCCGCGTTTCATCACGTCCATGAGCTCGACAAAGGTCATGCCGAAGCGCAGGTCGGGCTTGTCGCTGCCGTAGAGGCGCATGGCCTCGTGCCAGGTCATCTGGCGCAGCTTGGCGGGCAGCTCCACGCCCCGCACCTCGCGGAACAGGTGGCGGGCCATCTCCTCGAAAATCTCCAGCACGTCCTCCTGGTGCACATAGCTCATCTCGCAGTCAATCTGTGTGAACTCCGGCTGGCGGTCGGCGCGCAAGTCCTCGTCGCGGAAGCACTTGGCAATCTGGAAATAGCGGTCGAAGCCGGCCACCATGAGCAGCTGCTTGAGCGTCTGCGGGCTCTGCGGCAGGGCGTAGAACTGCCCCGGGTTCATGCGCGAGGGCACCACAAAGTCGCGTGCGCCCTCGGGCGTGGAGCCGATGAGAATGGGGGTCTCCACCTCGATAAAGTCGCGCGAGTCGAGGAAGTTGCGAATCAGGATAGTCATGCGGTGACGCAGTTCCAGGTTGCGGCGCACGGGAGCGCGGCGCAAGTCCAGATAGCGGTATTTCATGCGTATGTCGTCGCCGCCGTCGCTGACGTCCTCGATGGTGAACGGGGGAGTGTCGCTCTCGCTGAGCACGTTCAGCGCGCTGGCAATGATTTCGATGTCGCCGGTGGGCAGGTTGGCGTTCTTGCTCGAGCGCTCGGCCACCGTGCCGGTGGCCTGCACCACCCACTCGCGTCCCAGGCGGTTGGCCTGCTCGCACAAGGCGGCGTCCACCTCGTTGTTAAACACAATCTGCGTGATGCCGTAACGGTCGCGCAGGTCCACAAAGGTCATGCCTCCCATCTTGCGGGTGCGCTGCACCCACCCGGCCAGGGTCACCACCTCGCCGGCATTGGCCAGGCGAAGCTCACCGCACGTTTTCGTTCTGTACATAGTTTATATACCGATTTTAAATTGTTGTCAATTGCGAAATAACCTGCAAAGTTAGCAAAAAAATGCCGAAAAAATGCCTCGCGGGCGAAAAAAACCGCCTTGCGGGCAAATATTTTCGATTTGGGTGTGGTGTGTAACGAAAAAATGTGTACCTTTGCACGCTTTTTCGCGCCATGCGCGTGAGGCATCGGGGTGTAGCGCAGTCCGGTTAGCGCACCTGGTTTGGGACCAGGGGGTCGAAGGTTCGAATCCTTTTACCCCGACACACAGCGTGGGGAGCTTTAGCGCAACACCTGCAAAAACAAGTGTTTTGCAGGTGTTGTCATTTTTCGGCGTATCTCGTTCATTTTAGCTGAGTTGCTTTGATTACAAGCGGGGCATCTATTGCTTGAGTCGTATTGGGGTCAGATAAATCAGGCTGCGCGTTATCAATATTCAAGCAAGCTTGATATTGAGTTCGGCTTGCACTGATTTTGATTGCTGAGTGCAGCCTGATTTATCCAAACCATTCATCTCATTTTTGCAATTTATAGAACCACCTTATCTTTCACGTTCTTGCGGTTTGCCTTCTTCGATTCTAAGGTTGAGATGATAGAATTGTGAGATTTTTTCCAGGTCATCAATCTTTTGCTTGTTGCTGATGTTAGAATAGATGTACCAACCATCGTATTCGTGTTGCCAAATACGACCAGGTTCCACAGGGCGTTTCTTTTTACCAACAAGATTGTAACCGCCATGGATTATATTGATTTGCGAAATTCTATGCAATCCAATCTTCCGCAATGTGTCAATGAGAGTGTCAATTGCTTGGCGGTGCCAAATGACGGTGCCATCGGGGAATGTGACACGCAATCCTTTCGTTGTGTTGGTGACATGCTTACTGGGTTCGTGCGGCGGGATTTCAGGCGGCGCTTCTTCGCTTGTAACTGGTGTGCTGTTGCGAGGGGTCAGCGTCTTGGCATCGATAATTTCGCTAATCTTTGCCTTGCGCGAGAGGGCTACGCTGATAGGTTCGCCTGGATGATACTCCACCACAAGCACGAGGTCGCGCTTGATGGGTTCAAGTCGTGGCGCGATGTCTTCGCTCAAAGCAGGAAGTATTTCCTCTTTGATGATATTCTCCTCAAGTTCCTCTACTTGCTGAACCACATCTTCAGGGAGTTTCACTCCCACATCACGAGAGTTCTCAATGATGCTGTATAGTTTCTCTAATTTTGTCATAGCATAATCTTCACTTATGATATTATGATGTTCTTGTATTCTTGTCATGTTATTGGAGCTTCGGAATCAACAAAGAGAACCCCATTGTAGCAAACGTGGGAAAATATATATTATTCCCTCAGTTATTCCCTCAGTTATTCCCTCAGTTATTCCCTCAGAACCTGATCTGACAGATAATATCCACCAGTATTCTTTCCACCAGAATAGTAAACTATACCCGACTTCTTTAGTAGACCCAAATAACGCTCTATACTTTTAGAAGGGATTTTGGTCCGTTCTTCTATTGCATTTGTCCTAAGCCCTGGATGCTCATGTAACACGTAAAGAATTGTGACTAATTTGGACTTTATATCATTTCTTTTCAATTCAGTTATACCCTCAACTATTCCCTCAAAAAGGTATTTCCAGTCATCATTGACCTTATCTTTTCTTTCACGAAGATGCTTGATATTAGGGAAGGTTACCTTTACTATATCATTAGCTACCGCAAATTCAGGAATATCAAAGCTATTTGTTTTGCAATCCTGAATCATTCTGGGAATTCCACTTCCCATCATTTCTATCAGCTGTCGATAATAACAATGATGAGCGATATCTGGATTACGTAATACAGAATAGCCTGCCGACATGAAATTACCAGTCAAGTTGATAAGGGGTGTCCCATAACAAACGATTTCCATACGATTTGGAAATATCAAGATATTCATAAAGCCATTGGCTGCATTGTAATCCCTGTGTACGATAGCGTTCATAATGCCTTCGCGCACAGCAATCCTTGGATAATTCCATTTCTCTGTTCTATAGAGCCCATCAACCTTAACACTTTTAGAATAAGTCATGTCTAAGAACTGGAAGATGGCTTCAACCGTCTTAAATACACAAGCATCAAAAACCTGAGCGTCTATCAAATCTGCAGGTGAATCGGAAGAATAAACAGAAAGTCTTATTCTTGCTTGAGGTATAAAACGTTGAGGATTCTTAGCATAAAGCACAATACATGCATTTGTTAAATTACCATTCCGAAGCAGTCCTTCGTTCATTAAAAACTCTTCTTCATCTTGCGTCCTACTGCCTTTAAGCCTGTACAAATCATCCAAGGTCTTTCTGACTTCACTCATGTCCAAGTCTTCAATATCCGCATCAAGAACAGGCATCCTTTCCCAATTGTAGTCCGACATTTTCCGTTCTTGCAACATGTTGTAAATTGCCACATCTGAAGCAATACTTCCATTTGAGCCTACCTTCTGATAGATAGTCCCTTCGCACAGATAGGGCTTCTGAGCTCCTTCCCATACGTTAATCAGAAGAATTCTCTTGGCATCGTATTCTACAGATTGGATGTCAATTGGAGCAGAGGGACGTATTTTACTCATCAATGAATGAAGTAACTTCGTGACATCCAAATCGGGAGGTATACCCACAACAGACTTTTCTTCATTGACACCGACTATGATTGTACCACCACGACCATTTAACATAGCAGTTATTTGCTTGGCGATATTTCTTTCGTCAAAGTGAACTTTGAATTCTAATTGCTCGCCCTCGTCCTGCATGAGCAGATTATCTATAATGAATCTATTATCCATTGTTTTGCTCCTTTCTCATATACTGATTAATAATATATTCTTTATCGGCAAACTGAGTGTTAAGGTAGACAGTTATATCATCAAATGTGAAGAACTCCTGTGCCCAATTACCAATTCTTGCCTCAACAGGTTCTTTTGATTTAGCTACATAGTCAAACATTTCCATACATAGCGGATCAAAAAACCTTTGGTCTTTAAATATAACGCTCTCAGGACTCTCTATTTTCTTAAATAGTTGTCTTGCGAAAGTAACATCTCTATGCACTAAAAACCAATATGGCTTTTTTAGTTCTATCGCCTTTTTCATTTCTTCAAAAGTGATATTCTTATCACCAATATAACCAGTGCCACATTGTGTGCGAATAATACCCAAAAATAAATCACACTCTTCCACTGCTTTTAAACAATTTTCCATATTAGAAAGCATGGGGTTAACTCTTATGGTTCCTATATATGAGTTCCACACATTGTAGCCGTGTTTTTTCAGGAGAGCACATATTTGAGAAAGTGTGTCCTCAAATCCGTACACCGAACTACTTACCATTATATTTGGATTATCTGTCATAGTTTTTTCTATTCTATTTCAGTTTCGCAAGTTCAACTTGCTTGTTTTAGATTGAAAGCGGCGAACATGTTCTCCACTTGTTCTGTCCTGTTGATGATGATATCATAGAGATTCTCGTCCACCAGTCCATAAACCTTGGCAACTGCAGTGAGCATTTCCTGTACTTTGCCCCACAGCTGTTGTGCTATTGACTGCTTGACTGTCTCCTTTGAGATTTCCCTGAAAAGGCTGCCGATGGTCTCGTAGTCCATGAATCTTTTCGCCAGTGACAACAGGTTGTACTGTATTGCGCAGATAGACGTTGCCGCCACCTGGGTGACAAAGTTTGTGCTTTGGCATTTGCCGAGCATGAGGTGCTGTTTGCAGTCCTTGAACACCACCTCTATCGTCCAGCGCTTGGAGTAGATTCTCCATGCGTCCAGGAATCCAAGTCCTGTGTTTGTTGACATGAGGCCGTTCCATTGCCCGTGGCACGCGGTCTGCACCCTTTGTTCCGGTCTCCCCAACCAAAGCACTCCCAAATTTGTAAGATTGCCAGCATCGTCCGTCATCTGATAGTAAGAAAGCATTTCTTCTTCCGGCAACTCTTTAACAAATCTGACACGCGGTCGGATGAACGTATACCAATGATAAAGTCACGCAGTTTCTTTGTGTTGGGCCATCGACCTATAACATTCTGGCTAACTTTTGTTTCCCACTTATATGATGGTTTGTCTGAAATCAGCCTACTTAGCTCATCTGGTAATAACGGTCGGCTCTTGTCATGATCTCGAAACAGAAATTGTCCTTTTGTAGTACTTGCGATAGATACTTGCGATGGGAAAATTTGCAGTTTTATAAACTGTCCACCATTGTCAGCTGGCACTATTTCAGGCCGAACTGCCACATTGAGGGTGAGCTCATTTATTCTCTTCACAATCTTCTCCGGCAAATCATCAGATACTCTTTGGGTACTTCCAGGAAGGTCAGAGTTGTTTTCTATTCCTATTTGAAGCACGCCACCATTAGCAAAGGCTACGCAATCCTTTGACAGCTCACCATAATTGGCTGTTTTTCCTAATACCGTCTTTATGGATTCTTTGTCAAATTCAGAATTTTCTTCCATTGGGTACCTGCTTTATGATATTATTAATGACATAATCAAATTCTTGTGATTTTCAAGGCACTATCAATAATAAAGTCCATGCAAAATCTACAATCTTCAGGGAGTTTCACTTCCACATCACGAGAGTTCTCAATGATGCTGTATAGTTTCTCTAATTATGTCATATCTCACTCTTATGATAAAAAAGTCCATTAACAAAATGCAAAGATACGAATTATCTGTGTAACAGAGGCGAAAAGTTGGAAGAAATTTTCCACAATTCAATGATTTACTCAATAATGTAACTGTTATCAAAATTTAGTTCAACATTTAATTATTATGATTATGGTATATGGTTACATCAGAGTGAGCAGCGACAAGCAGACGGTGGAGAACCAGCGGTTTGAAGTCACCAACTTCTGCGAGCGCAATAATCTGACCATCGACGGTTGGATTGAGGAAACAATCAGTGGAACGAAGTCCTACAGCAAGCGTGCTCTCGGCACGTTGCTTCGTCGTGCGGGCAAGGACGACCTCATCATCTGCACCGAGCTTTCACGTCTCGGACGCAACCTCTTTATGATTATGGAGATTTTGAACATCTGCATGACAAAAGAGTGCCGCGTGTGGACTATCAAGGACAACTACCGGCTGGGCGAGGATATCCAGAGCAAGGTGCTCGCCTTTGCTTTTGGACTCTCGGCAGAGATTGAACGCAACCTGATTTCGCAGCGCACACGTGAGGCTCTTGCTCGTTTAAAAGCAGAAGGAAAACACATAGGACGTAAGGCAGGGAAAAGAAATAACAAACTTAATGCAAAATGCTCAGCTAGGCATAACTACATTGTGCGGAAGCTAGAGAATGGAGAAAGTGTTCCAAAAATTGCTAAGTCGATAAAAGTTGCTCGCGGAACTTTGTATCGTTATCTTGCGTATACTGGACTTCGAACACCTCTAAAGTCAAGAAACGGACGATGGGAACGAGGCATTTATTAGTCTCGTCCTATTGTCCGTTTTTTGAAGACTGACCCTAAGGCACGGTATCAAGGATATTCGTTCTATTTTAGGGAGGGATTTTGTTGGATTGATGTAAACTCCACATATTTAAAGGCCAGAATAAAGGCAAACGGTGTATTTGACGTACTTAGTATGAGTTTGTTTACAATGACACATCTGCCTGATTGGTATTTCGTTAGCCTTATTAATGCGGAGTTTATTAGTTTGTATGTGGATAACTTTATAAACAATACATCTCATTTCCAAATAAACGATGCAAGGCAATTGCCTATCATCATTCCAAATGAAGATGTTTTACAAAAAATAAAGGCGATTGCTTTCGAATCAATCTCAATCAAACAACAATTATTCTTGGCAAAAATTGAAGAGGATTATGCAAACCAAGAGTTACTAAAACTTCAGAACAAGTTGGATGTTTTAGTCTTATCACTTTATGCCATATAGTTGTAATACAAGTTCATCTATTTGTCTCTCAATTTCGAACAATTCGACAGAACTTGTATCATTATACCCTTTAAGTTGAATGCTCTTTTTTAATGATATTGCTTTGTATGTCAGCCTATTCAGCCTTTCTAATTGAATGTCTGACGGGATTATTATTGGTACTTGTCTAATATCGTTAATCTGTATATTTACAGTGCAATTGATAAACTCCCTATAATAATCAAATATTAGGTTAGAATTCAGTAATGCAATAATGTAGTATGATGAGATTGTTTTAACAATTGGCATAAGTGACATTGAACCGACATCATTGACTGATGCCTGTTTAAGTTTCACCTTTAATAAACGAGCTTTAGGGTTAAGAACATTATTCCAACAAAATCCCTCATTCTTCAAAGATTGTAGATAGACAGAATAAACTCATCAACTCTCTTTTGGAGGCTCTGTAAAAGTTCATCACTATTATCTGAATAAAGTTTATACCGAATGGCCTCGGCTACCAATTGTTTTGCATATGAAAGTTGACAATCATTAGGTATAATAACTGGAAGTTGGCGAGCATCATTAATTTGGAATGTCTGAGTGTTATTAACAAAGTCGTCAACATAATGGCTTATAAATGTTGAATTTATTAAGACCATCAAATAGTCTTCAGAGACTTTCTTTGACACGCCAAAAATACTCATGCTTTTGACATCATGAATGCTCTTTTGTTTTTTACGACACTTTAGGTAGGTCGTATTAATGTCACTCCAGCACAACCCCTCCCTAAAATAGAACGAATATCCTTGATACCGTGCCTTAGGGTCAGTCTTCAAAAAACGGACGTTCTCACGAGACCACGCAATTGCGAATAGGGTTTCTAGATACCAACGGTTGCCGTCTTTGTCTCCTTTGTCATAAGGAACGTAGATTTTTTTTGATGGGCCTATTCCGTTCTCCTTTTCGTCTTGACTTAATTCTTCGACATTAGCCAATTCATTATCTTCAATTATTTTATAAAGATATCCTTGACCAAATATATCTCTGCCATAGCGTTCTTTTAACGTATCAAAAAGATCTGCAATTTCTTTCTCAGTTAAAGAGTCAAGATATTCTTTCGTTCC
>JAFTCA010000118.1 GCA_017454945.1 Bacteroidales bacterium | reverse complement strand
GCTCTACCAACTGAGCTACTTCCGCTTAAAAATGCGTACCTCGGGCGGGACTTGAACCCGCACGCTCGCAATGAGCAAGGGATTTTAAGTCCCTCGTGTCTACCAATTCCACCACCAAGGCATCCCTTCAAAGAACGTGTAGAACGTTTAAATTTGAGAGTGCAAAAATACAGTTTTTTCGAATATAATCAACACCTGGAATGAAAAAATTGAACTTTTTTCGTAAAAGACAAGAAATAATGGGGTTAGAAGGAAGGCAACTGGGGTAAACAGTGAATGGAGATGGAGGTTCCGCTGCGCTGCCATCGACAAGCTCAGGCACAGCTTGCGGAATGGAGTTAAGAAACTAAGGAACTAAGGAACTAAGGAGTTAAGAAGTTACGCGTTGATGAGTTATTTGAATTTTGGATTTTGAATTTGTTCTTTGTTCTTTGTTCTTAATTGTGCATTGTGAATTATGAATTGTGCATTGTTCAATTCCAGTCCCAGCAAAGAGTAAGGATATCTTTCCAAGGGCATTGGAAACGCTCGGCGATATTGTGGTGACATACAACGCCTTGGAAGCAGTAAACGCCTTGTAACAGAGCTGGATAGGTTTGGATGGCATAACGTATATTTTTGCTACTGAGAATCGCTGTGAGCGAGGGCAATAGACACGTTGAGAGAGCCATGGCAGCAGGCTTTCCGAAAAGATCACCATGCAGGATGGTGGCAAACACAAAATGGCCGTGGCGGTCTTTAAGCAAGTCTAAGGCAATGAGTGTGAGATGGTTCTGCTGAATAATGGGCAAATCATCATCGCTCATCTGCGCCAAATTTACTGACGACATGACCACCGTGTTCGGTTTCAGACATTGCAGTTGCTCAGTAGTTAGCACCGACAATTTAAGTACGAGATTCACATTCTTAAGCAGTTCTGCAGTCACTCCCATAATATCGGCGCCGGCGTTGGCATAGTCAATATCGCTATAAATGCCTTTTCCAGCCCCGCGTTCCATCAACACCGCCACCCCACTCTCGACCAGCTGCGTCACCGCATCAGGCGTTAACAGCACCTTGTCGGCATAGTCGCTATCTCCCAGCACACCAATAGCCATCCGGCTTTGCGGCATCTCCAAGTCGATGGTCTCCTCTTGCGTTTTGGGGTCCCAAACATGCATTATAATATCAGGCATAACTCAAACATATTAGAAAGTAAACTGGCGACTTCCATCGGCCAGGACTTTAATTTTCACGTGAACCACCTGGTCATCGAGCAGCTCGGCCACCTTGTCCGGCCACTCAATAAAACAATAGCAATCACTATACAGATAATCCTCAAAACCAATCTGATAAGCCTCATCAATTGAAGTAATTCTATAGAAGTCAAAATGGTAAATTGACTCACCATTGCCTGCCACATACTCGTTGACGATGGCAAAGGTAGGACTGTTGGTCACCTGATGCACACCGAGACTTTCGCACAGCACTTTGATGAACGTAGTCTTGCCTGCACCCATCTCGCCATCGAAGGCAAACACACGCTCGTCGGGCCATGTTTTGAGCAGTTGGGAAGCCACCATGGGCAAACCAGATTCGTTATTATAGGTGATGGTCATGAGAATATATGTTGAGTTGTTGATTGTTTAATTGTTGAAGTGAATAGTGAGAAGTTAAGGAGTTAAGGAGTTAAGGAGTTAAGGAGTTAAGAATTATGGAATTAGGGAATTATAGAGTTATAGAGTTATAGAATTTGTCATTTGTTCTTTGTTATTTGTTCTTTGAATTTTGAATTCTGAATTCTGAATTTTTCCTAATTGTACATTGTGAATTGTGAATTATGAATTGATAATCGCCAACCGTTCCATTGGGGCTTTCAGGATGACGCCGACGGGAACATGATATTCTTCGGCCACATCGCGGATAACCTCCTGAAAAGCAAAAGCCACCGAGCCAACAAAGTTCAGTGTGTAATACTGATAATCATCATAGCAGAGCACAAATCGGCGGAAAAAGTCGCGAAAGGCATTGTGGCAAAGCTGGTTGACACCATCATCAAACATAAACTCATTAATGAACAGCGGGAAGGTGGCGAAGAAGCGATTAGGATGCGGATCGGAGGCTATTTGGCGCACGATTTGGGCGGGCGATAGCGAGTAGCGTTTCTCAAGCTCATGGGTTACGACGGGATCCAATTCGCCGTGCAAATATGCGGTGATCAACATCTTGCCAAGATAGACACCACTACCCTCATCGCCGAGCAGCCAGCCCAACGAAGGGGCTTGGGCGACAATTTGGCTGCCATTGTAGAGACATGAGCTTGCGCCTGTGCCGATAATGGCCACAAGACCGGGTTGGGTGCCACAGGTAGCGCGACACGCCGCCATCAGATCGGAGAAGACCTCTTGGCGGGCCGCAGGGAAGATTTCGGAGAGCAGGCGGTGCAGCCGGTCGGCATTGAGCGGATTGCCGCAGCCGGCGCCGCCGAAGAAGAGATAGTCCACTTGTGTGGGCGGCACGGGCAGTTGTCTCTGCAGGTCAGCCAGCACACGGCGGATTTCCTCGTCAGACAGGGCATTGGCATTAATGCCGGCGGTGTAAATGTGAGCCGAAGCGGCATCATGCGCAACGAGGCACCACTCGGTCTTGGTGGCGCCAGCGTCAGCCAGCAGCTGATAACGAAGAGCACTACCCTCTTGCATCGTTCATAAATTAAGATTCACAGATGCAAATATAAGGAAAAAGAGAACATTCTTTAACGCACAACAATTTTTCAAAAACCTCATGTGGCATTTCGGATAAATGAGTATTTTTGTACATATTTTGTCATACCAAAACACAGACAGAAGATGGACAAAGTAACCATATTGCCTTACGACAGGATTTACAAGAACTTTATTGACCCTAAATACCTGCACGACGGGCATGATGAGTATTATTTTCGGGACCAGCAGGTGAAACAGCCTGAAGGCGGCTGGCGACACTTGCGTTCAGATGAAATTGAACGCTTGGTTGTCAACAACAATTCGGCCTCCAGTTGGGACGACATCTGGGTTACAGATGAGTTTGACACCACCATGGTGCGCAACAACCGCTTCTTCGGCAAGGTGCGCATTGGACGTATCAAGCGGCAAGTGCTGCAATATCACGACTTGCGTGTCCCTGTAGGCATCACCGACAGCAGCATCATCTCGTGCGACATCGGCAATGACGCAGCCATCCACGATGTCCATTACATGGCTAATTACATCATTGGCGACCGTTGTATCCTGTTCAATATCCAGGAAATGTCCACCACCGACCACTCGAAATTCGGCAATGGAATCATCAAAGAGGGAGAACCTGAAAATGTCAGGATTTGGCTTGAGGTGATGAACGAAACCGGCACCCGCAAGATAATGCCTTTCGACGGCATGACCACAGCCGACGCCTATCTTTGGGCCAAATACACCGATGATAAGAAGCTGCAAGAGAGACTCAAGGAAATTACACAGGCTTGTGTCGATGACCGTCGTGGCTATTACGGCACCATCGGCGAGGGTTGCGTCATCAAAAACTGCTGGATTCTAAAGGATACGAAAGTCGGCCCACACTGCTATATCAAAGGCGCGAGCAAACTGAAGAACGTCACCATCAACTCATCGGTAGAGGAGCCGTCGCAGATTGGCGAAGGAGTCATCCTGGTGAACGGCGTGACGGGCTACGGCTGCCGCATCTTCTACTCAGTCACCGCCACGCGCTTCGTACTGGGCGACAACTGCAACCTGAAATATGGTGCACGCCTCATCAACTCGGTGCTGGGTGACAACTCCACCATCTCGTGCTGCGAAGTGCTGAACAATCTCATTTTTCCTTCACACGAGCAGCACCACAACAATTCCTTCCTCATCTCGGCTTGCGTGATGGGCCAGAGCAACATGGCCGCCGGCGCCACCATCGGCAGCAACCACAACAGCCGTGCCACCGACGGCGAGATTGTAGCCTCGCGAGGTTTCTGGCCAGGCTTATGCACGAGCATCAAACACTCGTCGCGATTCGCCTCCTTCACACTGTTAAGCAAGGCCGATTATCCCAATGAACTTGATATACGCCTGCCCTTCTGCTTGGTGAGCAACAACACTGCCCACGACGAACTGCACCTAATGCCCGCATACTGGTGGATGTACAACATGTACGCCCTCGCACGCAACACCTCGAAATACAAAAGCCGTGACAAGCGCAAGCGCAAAATACAGAATATTGAGTTTGAAACACTTGCACCTGACACGATAGAAGAAATCATCGAAGGCCGCAAATTGTTGGAAGTGTGGGTTGCCAAGGCCTACCTCCGCTCGAAAGGCAAAAATCCAGACCAATACGACTACTACGACCTGCGCCAATGCGGCAAAAATCTACTGGACAACGACCACGATACGGTTAACAAGTTGGAAGTCTTGGGCGAGAAAGTCGAAAAAGGTCATCGCAAAGTGGTCATTGACAAAGTTGTAAAAGCATATCAAGCTTATGGTGACATGATTATCTACTATGCAGTTAAGACCTGTATTGAATATCTTGAAATCCATCCTGATATGAATATGGAGACCATCGTGAAACGCATGTGCGGCCAACGCCTCCGCAAATGGATTAATCTGGGTGGGCAAACCATGCCTGAAGAGCATGTCGATCAGTTGCGTGCTGACATCTGCAGTGGCGTGCTCAACACATGGGACGACATCCACCACCGTTACGATGAATTGTGGAAAGACTACCAGGACGAAAAGCTGAGCCACGCCTACTTTGCGCTGATGTTCCTTTACAAGGACGATGCCGATGTGTTAACCAAGGCGATGTGGCACGAAAACCTCGACGAAGCCATCCGCATACAACAATACATCTGCAATCAGGTTTACGAAAGTCGCAAAAAGGACTATGACAATGAAATCCGCAACACTACATTCCGCAACGAGTCAGAGAAGCGCGCCGTCATCGGCAACATAAACGACGTGTCGTTCGTACAACAAATCCGTAAGGAGACGGAGGAATTCGTGAAATTAATCCAAAAATATAGAAACCCCCATTAATCTTCATGTAGAGACGTAGCGTGCTACGTCTCTGTAACAAACAAACCCACCAACAATTAAACAATCAGAAAATTAACAACATACGTCATGAGAGTCATCATCGAACAAGATTACGAAACAATGTCACGTTGGGCAGCCCAACACATTGTAGAACGCATCAATGCATTTAAACCGACAGCGGAAAAGCCGTTTGTATTGGGTTTACCCACAGGTTCCACACCCATAGGCACTTACAAGGAACTTATACGTCTTCATAAGGCCGGCAAGGTCTCTTTTAAAAATGTGGTCACTTTCAATATGGATGAGTACGTGAAGATACCAGAAGATCATCCTGAGAGTTACCATAGCTTTATGTGGAGCAACTTCTTCAGTCACATTGACATACAAAAAGAGAACATAAACATTCTAAACGGCAATGCGGAGGATTTAGAAGCCGAGTGCCAGCGTTACGAGGATAAGATCAAGTCATACGGTGGCATCGAACTGTTTATGGGCGGTATTGGGCCTGACGGGCACATCGCCTTCAACGAGCCTGGCAGCGGTCTAACCTCGCGCACCCGCGTGAAGACGCTCACCACGGACACGGTGATTGCCAACTCACGTTTCTTCAACAACGACATCAACCTTGTGCCGAAGACCGCACTTACTGTCGGCGTTGGCACCGTGATGGATGCCCGCGAAGTGATGATACTGGCCAACGGTCATGGCAAAGCCAGAGCTTTGGCTGCCGCCATTGAAGGTGCTGTGAGTCAAATGTGTACGGTTTCCGCCCTCCAACTCCACCCCAAAGGCATTATCGTTTGTGATGACGCTGCCTGCGACGAACTGACCTACGGAACCGTGAAATATTTCAAGGATATTGAGGGGAAGTAAAAGAGTTTTTTAGCATTGACGAGGCGAGATTGTCAACAGCCTGTACCAGCTAAAGAGCGCATTGCACTTTAGCTACCTCACCAAATTCTTCCCGCAAATCGCATTGCAAACCCGGAGCGAGGTCATCGCGGTGCCCATCATGCCGTGCAGCATCATGTTCTGGCCTGCCATCAAAAGATTGGGGAATGGCGTGGCGGGCGAAAGTACTGTGCCCAGCAGGTTGTCGCACATCTTGCGCACACCGTAGGCAGAGCCGTTCTGCGTGCCAGTATAGTCGCGGTACGTTAAGGGGGTACTGGTCCAGTATTCGACAATATTATTCTGTAATTCAGGCAGATACTTGCACGCCAAGGCAATACACTCCTCTGCCTTGCGCCGCTTCAGCTGACGGTACTCCTCAGGGCGCCGCCCTACCCGACTCTCAGCCCACTCGCAGACGGCATCCCACGTCATGGGCGTGAGCAAGTCTATATTGTCAGCCCACCGCGGGTCGCCCGTCGGCACATTGTAACTGATGAGCATATTCTGCACCTTGTCATCTTTGCCGCAAGGCGTATGCCACAAGTCATCGGCACTGAAAATGCTGATATTCCGTTTTTTATAAGGTACCGTTCCCGGCTTCAACACCAGCTGCACCGTGAACATGCCCGTCGTATTCACCAGGTTGCTCAACCGCTTGCGATAGATCTTACGCACCTGCGTACATTCAGGAATGGCAGCCACCGTCAGCGCAGGATGCAAAGTCGAGATGAACATATCGGCTTCGTACTCAACACCATCGGCACAACGTACGGCACGCACCCTTCCATCCTCGCTTACGCAAAATTGCTCCACCGCGCAATGGGTCATCAGCTCACCGCCTGCGGCTGTCAAATTGTCGACCAGTCGCTGAATCAAAGCCTCACCGCCACCTGCCAGCCTGTACGAACCTTGTACGAAAGTATTGAGCGACTGCAAAAAGGAATAGAGCGGCAATTTGTCGCCCAACTCGGTAGTAATCGACTGACCACAAAGCACATCGCGTAATAACGGGTCGGCAAAATGCTCTTCCAAATATTCTTTGGCCGAGACTGCCATCAAGGGACTTATCTTGCCCTCGGTGCCAGGTAAAATGGTTTCGTAGATATGTTGGTTCAACTCTTTGAGCAAATCTGCCAACTGCTGCAACGCCTGGCGCTCCGACGGGAAGTCGGCAGCGAGCGACTCCACAAACGCATCGTAGCCGCTGCGCAACTCAAAATGGCGCCCGCGCACATTAACTTCAAGCGGCACTTCGTCCAATGGCTGCCAAGGCAGTGTTTCAAGTCCGAAATAGCTGATTATCGGCCACATCACCTCGCCCTCTCGCACGCCACCCACAAAATGGAAACCCGTCTCGAGCCGCTGGCCTTTCCTTCGAAAAGATTGGAAAGCACCGCCAGCAACAGGTTCCTTCTCAAGTACAGCCACCCGAGAACCCTCCTTGGCCAGCGCCAAAGCGCAGGTCAGTCCGGCAAAGCCACCTCCGATAACTATCACATCGTACTTGTTCATAGTAAGTTACTGCAATTCTGCCTCCAGCTGGAGACGCAGGTCTTCCTCATTGTCGCTCGCCGACAAGACCGCCTTCATAACAACCGACTCTCCAACGGTTTCGGTTTGCAAGTTCAGACGGAGGCGGTCACCCGGTCGCACCATAGCCACAAAGCGGCAATTTTTGACAGATATATAGTGCAAAGTTCTGTTGAACAAGACACTGGCACAATCACGGGCCATCTGCATGGTGAGCACCCCCGGCGTGATGGGTTGTCCGGGGAAATGCCCCTGATAGACCACGTGTTCGTCTTTCATCTTAAGCAGAAACGACGAACCGTCTTGTGCCAATACATCATACAACTTATTGTCATTCATAATCTTATTCTTCATCAAATACATGCCATTTTTCTTGCCATTCGCGGTAAAAATCGGGACGCAACAACTCCAGTTCACGATTCTCTTTGGTGACAAAATGCTGGGTGGTCGTCGCTTCGGTCATCAGTTTGCCGTCACCGACACGAAAGAATCTGTAATTAAAGATGATACAAGCCTTGTACGAAGGCACGTATTCAATCTCAACCCTCATTTGGTCGCCATATACAAACGACCCCTTATAATTGAGGTCCAAATGTGTGATAGGCTCAAAATAGCCGGCATCAAGCATTTGCATATAACCTGTACCGTACTTGTTGAGAAACGCCTCGCGAGCCTCCTCCATATAAAGCAAATAGTGGCCGTGCCAAACCACGCCCATGGCATCCAAGTCGTGGAAAGAGACCTTACGCTCAATGGATTCAGACAATTTAGGCATCGCTTTATAAGTTTTTAATTGGCTAATTTCATACGGCAGGTCACCACGGTACGCCCAGCCACAGTGGTTTCGGCGGAAATCATGGTGATGTTGCCCACCTGCGACATAATCTGTATGTTTGTGCACAGCACATCGCCAACCACGGGCATCGGCGCACTGATGACACAGCGTTTTATGTCGCCGATATAGCCCATATTGACCTCCTCGCCCGCCAATTTGCGGCAATAACCAATGTAGGCAGCGGCAGTCTGAGCAATATGCTCCAAGATACCCTCCTCGGCCAAGCGACCATTGGGGTCAACAAAGATGTTGTCCTCCCCTATGGTCAGCTCCGAGTGGCAATGCTGCGCATCCTCATAGGTGAAACTCTCCACCATCATGATGGGAGGTCGCTGCGGGATGAGGCTCGCTATGTCGCGGGTACTATGACAAGCGAGTGAAGACATAGTCGTACAAGTCGGCAAAAGTCTTGATGGTCGGCAGGTCTGCGGTCTTGATTTCCACGCCAAACTCTTCGTCCACCAAACCAACCATATCAACCAAGCTCAAGCTGTCCAAGTGCATGGTTTCCTTGATATTAGCCTCGGGTTTGAGAAGATCTTCTTCTACTTCAAATTCTGATGCCAGCACCGACACCATTTTTTTAATCATTTCGTCTTTTTCCATAGTAGTGTATTTGATTATTAATTATCTGGTTATGAGGGGTTAAAAGTTAAAAGTTAAAAGTT
>JAFTCA010000117.1 GCA_017454945.1 Bacteroidales bacterium | reverse complement strand
CGTGCTCAGCGCTCACTACCGTGGCACGGTAGATTTCTCGAACGAAGCGCTTGAAGCTGCCGAGAAGGGATTGGAGAAGATGATGAACGCCATTGCCGACTTGGAGCGTGTTCAGGTAGCCGACAAGTGCGATGCCGAGACCGAAAAGGTGGTCAAGGCTTTGCGTCAGAAGTGCTACGATGCCATGAACGACGACCTGGCAACCCCACAGGTGATTAGCTATCTGTTCGAGGCTTGCACCGTAGTGAATAAGCTCACCGACCACAAAGCCACCATTTGTGCCGACTGCCTGAAAGAACTTTCAGAAACCATGCACCTCTTTGCCGAGGACATCTTAGGCTTGAAGGCCGAGAAGAGCGGTACCAATGATGAGCGCGAGGCTGCTTTCGGTAAGGTAATGGACATGGTGCTGGAATTGCGTGCCAAGGCTAAAGCTGAAAAAGACTGGGCCACCAGCGATAAGATTCGCGACGAACTCGCAGCAGCCGGTTTCGAGGTGAAGGACACCAAGGATGGTGTTACCTGGAAACTGAACAAATAAGAGAGTTGAAAATTAGTTTTGGCCGTACGCCCCAATATATCAGGGCGTCCGCTCCAGTATATTGGGGCGGGCGCTCTAATTTATTCGGCCGTCCGCCCCAACGTAGAAAGGTGCAACCTTTTTCCCAGAAAAGTAGGGCTTTCTCCCCTGCTACATAGGGCTTTCGTACCTGCAAAAGGTTAGAATGCAAGGAATGGAAGTACATGCATATGTTCAGAAGCGGTTTTCTGAGTGCCATTACTGATATGAGAACCGCTTCCTGATTCAATAAGAACATATACGTAAACGGGACGGCTTGGAGTTCCTTCACTACTTGTTAGATAAGCGTCACCTGCAAGAATGGGGTCGTAATTGCCACTACCTAAATACGATAAATAATTCAAAATATTTGTATAGGCAGTTAGGTCTGTATCATAAGTGGTTCTCCAATCCTGTTCTGCATACGTTTGACCGCCCATATTTACCAATACTGCACACCATTGTCCTACGCTGGGTAAAAACCATCCCGTACAATTTGATACATTGGAACAATTCACACTATAGTTCTTGGCAGCAGAGGCGGCAGGATGCGTATGGCCATGTCCACTTTTGCAAAGGTAATTTGTTTTCTCTAATCCCCTATAGTCACTTTGAGCATTTGTGATTGTAGTTGGCGAAGCTGCTCCTGATGCAGAAATATCGCTATGGTTTGGGAATAAATCGTTAGGTTCATCAACATTTTGACCACCCCATGCGTATTCTCCACATTCTGTTAAAGCCATAACCAAGGCTCGTCGGTTTTCACAGATCGGGTCACTATTACTGGTTGCAACATACGCAATAATACCAATGGGCGTCCTGTCTTCGGTTGAAATGTAAGATGCATTTTCTGCTGCATAGATACTGCCATCCGAACAGAGAATGTCGCCTATTGTAAGATCGTATCTCGTTGCTGTAGCCGATGTGGTTTTTTTTCGTGAGTTCATTACCGTAATGGTATAATTATACTGATTACCCTTTGTGAGTGTAGTGTTGCTGGTGGGGATGTAGCTATAGGTTTTGGAATCGGTGGTAATAACACTGATAAACTTTTTCCCACTAGTGTAAGTGGTCGGGATCAGTATGGCAGAATAGCGGCTACCTGCAACGTCACTTTTAGCATTAATATATCCGTATTGTGTACCTAAACTACTCCAATTACCTAGGTTATCAGCTGTAGGAGAGAAAGAGGCACTTGTCGGAACAACTGCACTTGAACCATCACCGATACGAACCTCGCTTATACTGAGTGGCTGGCCAGTTTCTGATACTAGATTAATGACGACACGTGTAAGTTGATGGTAAAAGTTCAGTGTAATATTACCTCCCGAATAGCTCTTACTGGCAGCCTTACAATACAAAAGTTCGCGATAACCATTGGCGTTTTGATTGGTTTCAAGAGAAAAACTTGCTGACTCTGGTTTCGTCAGGGTATAGGCCAGATTATTGTTTGTTCCATAGCTCCAGGCGCGTATTGTTACTGTTTCATTCTGGCTTTTCCAAGTAAAAGGCTGGTTGTCGCCTCCCTCATACTGCAGGCTTTTGTCGGATTTTACACTGTAGAGTTTTATAACCTCAGATTCACCGCTTCGTGTAACACCTACAGCCACATAATCGCCTGTCTCGAAAGCTCCACTACCATCAGCTTGTGTAGTGGCACGTGTTCCTTCCTCGCGAACAACATTCATGGTGCTGCTAACAGTGAACTCCATCACAGCATCACCGTTGATGGTACTGTCTTCCCATTCGTGTACATTCGTGCCCTCAGGCTTCTCTGATTCTACTGCTGGTTCGTGCGAACACGACATACCAAAAACTAACAGCAATACGAATGCTGCGGTAGGGAACTTTTGGGTTAATAGATTATTCATAGTTCTTCCCCCTCTATTAAAGTCGCCTTACAGTCCCTTCTCAGCGACACCTTATTAGTATATATGGAAGAAGCGTGAGACTGACATCTCCAATCTCTCACTAGAGGCTCTGGTAAACCTGCGAACAAAGATACGGTGATACAATCCCACGCTATTACACGTGAGAAGACCCCTATGCCATCTTGTGTTCTTTTGAAATTTACCAGATTTCTAGTGACAAGATGAAGCATAACGCTTCTCAATTTTTCCACAATGTCGTGGAGTCAGTTTGCACCAACTCCGCTGCAAATATATAAAGTATTTTTGAACTTTGCAAGTATTTTGAAGATTTTCTTGCAAAAAAGAATCACCATTACTCTCAAATGTGGGAGTAATGGCGAATGTTATGATAATTTGTTGTGTTTACTTGATGACCAGCGCGAAACCACCACGGGGTTGTGTGGCAATTTGCTTGGGTATTTGGTTGCCGCTGGTGATGAGCCAACTCTTGTTGCTTGTCAGTTGATACTCGGTGGGATTGGCGTCGGCAAAGGTCTGTACGCATTTGGCACCGCTGATGAAACTCAGATCCACATCGAGCACCTTCTTGTCGTTGGTGCCGTTGATACCAGCCACGTACCAGGTATTGCCGCTGCGGCGGGCCAGCACCACGCTCTCGCCGGGATAACCGCTCACGTAGCGGGTCTCATCCCATGTGGTGGGCAGCTTTCCGAAGAAATCCTGTACCTGCTGAGGCTGCACCAGATAGCTCTCGGGTTTGTCGGCCAGG
>JAFTCA010000116.1 GCA_017454945.1 Bacteroidales bacterium | reverse complement strand
TTGAATTTTGAATTTTGAAATTTGAAACGCTCAGCGTTTGGAATAAACTTTCTCAAAGTCGGTGCGGGCGAGCAGTGAGCGGCCAAGGGTTACTTCGTCGGTGTATTCGAGTTCTTCGCCAATGCCGACACCGCGGGCGATGGTGGTCACTTGCGGCACCTTGCCGGCTATATTCTTGTAGATGTAGAAGTTGGTCGTGTCTCCCTCGACGGTGGCGGGCAGCGCCAAAATCACCTCTTTAATATCGCCCTGCTCTACCCTGTCGAATAATTCCTGCAACTTGAGTTGTGCAATGCCAATGCCTTCCATAGGCGAGATGACGCCGCCCAGCACATGGTAAACCCCTTTGTACTGCTGCGTATTCTCGATGGCAATCACATCACGGATATCCTGTACTACGCAGATGATGGCAGGGTCGCGCTTGGGATTATTGCAAATGTCGCACACCTCATGATCGGAAAGGTTATGACAAATGCGGCAGTAACGGATCTCGTTCTTCATCTTGGCGATAGCCGACAGCAGCGCTTCCACGTTCTCCTCGTTGGCTTTCGAGAGGTGAAGTGCCAGTCGCAGGGCCGTGCGCTTGCCGATACCCGGCAGTTTGGAAATCTCATTTACTGCATTCTCAAGCAGTTGCGAATAGAATGTTAGCATGATTGCAGCAATTTATCGGCGAGCGCCTCCAAGGCGGGACGGTCGGCCTGTTTCATACGGCTTTTGATGGTGACAATCGGCTCAATTAGCGTAATTTCCTTCATTGGCTCGAGCATAGCCTTCATGGTGCGTCCTGCTGACGGTGCCCACGAGCCATTCTCAATCATACCGACGGTACGTTTCTGATAGCCTTTGATTTGCAGATGATGCAGGAAATCATGCATCGGCGGGAAGACGCCGGCATCGTAGCTCGAAGCGGCCAGTAACAATGTGCTCATGCGGAACGCATCCTCCACCGCCTCGGCCATGTCGTCGCGGGTAAGGTCGCACAGCGACACCTTGGGTGCGCCTTTGGCTTTCAGCATATCGGCCATCAGCTGGGCAACGGCGGCGGTTCCACCATGGATAGAGGCGTAGGCGATGAACACGCCGGGGGTCTCCACTTCATATTTGCTCCAGATGTCATATAAGTTAATATAGTAGCTCAAATTCTCATTCAGTATCGGGCCGTGCAGAGGACAAATGCAGGCGATGTCGAGGGCAGCGGCCTTCTTGAGCAGCATTTGCACCTGTGTGCCATACTTACCGCAGATGTTGAAATAGTAGCGGCGAGCCTCGCAAGCCCAGTCCTCTTCGTGAGCCAGCGCTCCGAACTTGCCCAAGCCGTCGGCGGAGAAGAGTACGCGGTTGTGCGACTCGTACGACACCATCACTTCGGGCCAGTGCACCATAGGAGCCATGAAGAACTGCAGCGTGCATTTGCCCAATTCCAGTTTATCGCCCTCTGCCACACTGATGGTGCGACCAATAAAGTCGGCATTTTCAAAGAATTGCGGCATCATCTGGATCGCTTTCGCCGAAGCCACCACTTTGAGGGCGGGATATTTCTCGAGCACGGCGGCCAGGTTGGCGGCGTGGTCGGGCTCCATGTGGTGGACCACCAGATAGTCGGGCGTGCGACCTGCCAGTGCCGTTTCCAGATTGTGCCACCACTCGGCACTCTTGCGGCGGTCGGCGGTGTCCATAATGGCAACCTTGTCATCCACAATCAGATAGGAATTGTACGACATACCATTGGGCACAACATACTGACTTTCAAACAAATCAATATCGGTGTCATCTACACCGATGTAGCGTATTTCGGGAGCGACATTCATCGTGAGTTAAGTTTTAGTTTTTGGTGGTGCAAAGATAAAAAAAACTATGAAGTTGCATAATATTAAGTGAGAAGTGAGGAGTGAACAGTGAGGGGTGAAAGTTAAGAAGTTAAGAAACTAAGGAGTTAAGAATTGTTGGGGTGTTGATTGTTTAATTGTTGAAGTCATTCCGATGCGGTGGTTGAGCTTGTCGAAAACACCGCCAAAGGGATCTTTTTGAATTTTGAATTCTGAAATCTGAATTTCCATTGGTTTTTCTTCCAAAACTGCACTATTTTTCTTCCAAAAATATTGCCAAAAGCATTCATTAACTTTTATTAACATTTTTATTTTACTAATATTCAACTACTTAAAAATCTTATTAAAATAAAACGAATATCTACAAATTTATATTTATATTTGCAAGTTCTTTAATAGATGAAAAAGGACAACCCTTAATCCAGAAACCATTAAAACAAAACCTTAATATGAAGAAATTTTTACTCTTAACACTACTTTTTGTTTGTTGTACTACCCTATCCTTTGCCCAACTGGGCGTGGGACAGCAATTACCCAACAATAATTTCGAAAGTTGGAGAAATGAGACTAGTTCACGTGTTGCTCCTACAGGATGGAATTCCATCAATACTGCAACAGGATCTTACGCCAGTTCGGCTGCGAATAATTTTGTTACTCAGGCCTCTGGGAGACAAGGTGGCTCAGGTTCATATTGCGTACAAGTCTCCAGTAAAAAAGTATTTACAGTAGTTGCTAATGGAAGTCTTTCTACTGGCAGATTTAATGCAGGATCTATGAGTGCATCTAATACACAAAACTGCACCTATACAAGTACTGATAATGGATATCACCATTCTTTTTCCGCATATCCCGATTCGATATATGTTTGGGTTAAAACCTCTCATAATAGTACAAGTACTAAATCTCGTTTTAATATCGTAATTCACAACAATATAAAATCAAGCGGGAACAGCAATAATGCTATTTACCAAGACCCTGCTCCAACTACTAGTAGCTCTATCTTTGGTGGAACTACTATAAATGGCATAGTAGGAACTGATGCTACTGGCAATGAAGCAAAAGTTGTGGCCAAAGCAACTTGGAATGGCAGAAGTGCTGGAACTTGGACTCAAGCTAAAGCTGCGTTTAACTACACCTCCAACAACACAACACCATCTTACATCTTGGCAACATTTAGTTCGGTAGAAACTCCTGGTGGCGGTTCAGATGGAGACTACTTGCAATTCGACGATGCCGTTCTTATCTACAACACCAAGTTAGAAGAGTTATGGGTAAACGATGAAATGTTGCCTGGATACAATCCATACAAAACAACATACACCTATAATTTATGCGCTGGAGAGCCATTTCCTGAGATAACAGATTACAGCCCCATCTCTTCTCACGCCTCTGTTTCAGTTACTCACACACCCTCTACTGCAGAGCCTTACCATTTGATCAAGGTTACCCATAAAAACCAAGAGAACAACGATGCTGTATCAACCGTTTATCGCATTAACTACAACATTGCGGGCTCTTCAGTTGCCATCAATGGTAACAATAGCGTTTGTGCTGGCGGAACGGTAACACTTACCGCTTCGGGGGCTGACAGTTACACATGGAGTACTGGGGATAAAAGTGCTTCGATTGAAGTAACCCCCTCCACCGAAACCACCTACACCGTAACTGGCACAACAGGAGGATGCTCCGCCACGGCTACGCACACCGTTAGCGTGAAGGACAATCCTACCGTTGAAATCAGCGGCGACGAGAGCGTTTGCGCAGGCTCCTCAGTAACACTTACCGCAACGGGCGCCAGCAGCTACTCGTGGCAACACGGCGGCAACAACGCTGAAACCACCGTACAACCCACCTCAGAAACCACTTACACCGTAACGGGTACCACCGACGGCTGCTCAGCTACGGCTACCCATACAGTAACAGTTAAGACAGCACCCACTGTTGCCATCAGCGGTGATGAGAGCGTTTGTGCAGGCGGCTCGGTAACACTTACCGCAACGGGCGCCGACAGCTACTCGTGGCAACACGGCGGCAACAACGCTGAAACCACGGTACAACCCACCACCAAAACCACTTACACCGTGACGGG
>JAFTCA010000115.1 GCA_017454945.1 Bacteroidales bacterium | reverse complement strand
CGTTCATCCTGAGCCAGTATCAAACTCTCCATCATAAATAATTTCTTTTGCTTTTTTGTCTGTCCCGACTTTATCGCTGCGTCTCAAAAAAATCTTCGAGCTGTTTGCTACATCCATTCCATTCTTTCAAAGAACTGCCAAACGACCCCGCTTCCCTACACCTCCGTTTTCCGTTCGTTTGTGATTGCAAAGATACAACCTTTTCCCTTCTTTGCAACACCCACGTGCGCTTTTTTTTATCTTTTTTCACATCTCGCTGTCTATCACAACGATAAAATTCAAAAAAATCGGAAATAATGTTGAAAATACAGGGCAAAAGACGGCCTTTCGGCCGCTTTTCGGCAGTTTTTAGCCCGCCTTGCCGCACAATTTTGGAAGTTTTTTCGAACATTCGGACAAAAAAACGATATGCTAAGAACCAAAAAAGGCATCGATAAATCTATCGGTGCCCTGTTCAGAAAACGTTTTTTGCTATTCTTTCTTGATAAAATTACTCTTTGCCATTTTGCAAATCGGACAAACCCAATCGTCAGGAAGGTCCTCAAACGGTGTGCCGGGAGCAATTCCCGAGTCTGGGTCACCAACGGCTGGATCATATTCATAACCACAAATCGAACACATATATATAATATTGTCAGATTTTTCAGAATCAGACGGAATAGCCTTGGGATCAAGA
Organism: Bacteroidales bacterium; assembly: GCA_017454945.1. Lineage (GTDB taxonomy): Bacteria > Bacteroidota > Bacteroidia > Bacteroidales > WCHB1-69 > JAFTCA01. The sequence goes on along the minus strand of JAFTCA010000115.1, from coordinate 10,557 downwards.
TAGGTTGGGGCCGATTTGGGAGAATGACCCTTCATTACATCTCGGTAATAGGCATACGTGAGCGGTTCGCCTTCGGACAACACTTCTGTATTCACCACCAATGCCACAAACAAATAGTGCGTTCCCAAATCAAGAGCCTTCTCCACCAAGCAATCGAACCATGCCAATGCGTCCTGTGTCAACACGGGCAGTCCATTGGCTGTAGTCTGGTGACCAAAACTGGCGAACTTGTCCGTATCACGACCCGAACTATACCCGAAGGTGGAGATAATGTCGCGACTGACAGACTGCTTGAGTGCCGAAACCGTAAAACGGAGCGATTTGCGAATCAATTCGCAGGTGAAATTGTTTTTCGACACAGCAATCGCCACGCGCGATGGATCGGCCGTCACCTGCATCACCGTATTGGAAACGAAACCACTTTGAGCGTTCTCAAATTTACCGCAAACCACATACAACCCATAAGTCAATTTGAAAAAAGCTTGTACATCCATATCTTTGTTCTTTGTTCTTTGTTTACCATTCAGCCGTTCACAGCGGAATCCCATTCAGACACGGCACGCCGCGTCTCTACCTTGTTCTTTTTTCTTTGTTCTCTGAATTTCTTTCTCGTTTATTACACTTGCAAAAATACATTGTTTTTTATTCAAAACAAAAAGAGCCGTATATTTGCATGCAATTTATCAAGACATGACCGACAACAACATCATCTACGGCATCCGTCCTGTTATGGAAGCCATCGAAAGCGGCAAAACCATCGACAAAGTGCTCATTCAGAAGGGGTTGAAAGGAGACTTATTCAGAGAGTTGTTCTTCAACATCCGACAACACAAGATTCCTTTCCAATATGTTCCTGCTGAGCGCCTGAACAAATTCACGCGAGGTAATCATCAGGGCATCATCGCCTTCATCTCTTCCATTGAGTACGATGATATATATAATATTGTACCGGGTTTATACGAGCAAGGCAAAACACCCTTGATACTCATCCTCGACAAAATCACCGATGTACGGAATATCGGCGCCATTGCCCGCTCGGCCGAGTGTGCCGGCGTGGATGCCATTGTGCTGCCCCTGAAAGGCGGAGCCCAACTTAACGAAGACGCGGTGAAAAGTTCAGCCGGTGCGCTGCACAAAATCCCCATCTGCCGCCACTCGAACCTTGTGGAGGTAATCCAATTCCTGAAAAATTCGGGAATACAGGTGGTGGGCGTGACCGAAAAGGCGGAACACTACCACTTTGAAAACGACTTCACACAACCGCTATGCCTTATTATGGGAAACGAATACGAAGGCATTGCCCGCGAATACCTCCAAGAGTGCAACGATGCCGTCAAGATACCCATGGTGGGCACCATTGCCTCGCTTAACGTGTCTGTCGCCACGGGCATCGTTCTTTTCGAAGTGGTCAAACAACGACATTTCCACAAATAATTCATTATGAAGAAGATTGGAATTTTGTCAGACACTCACCGCTATATTCATCCCGAACTTCTCACTTTCTTCAAAGATTGTGATGAGATATGGCATGCCGGCGATATGATGGAAGACACGATTCTGGACTACCTGCAAGCTCTCGCACCAACCGTCAGGGCAGTATATGGCAACTGCGACGACTTTGGCATAAGAAGTCAAGCACCTGAAGTACAGACATTTGAATGCGAAAAACATCGGGTTGCCATGATGCATATCGGCGGTTCTCCCAGCCATTACAGTCCTAAGGCAACAGAAATTATTCGCGAATTCAAGCCCACCATTTTCGTGACAGGGCACTCCCACATTCTGCAAGTTAAATACGACAAGAAAAACGAGATGCTCTTTATCAACCCCGGAGCAGCCGGACGATACGGATTCCACACCCGTCTAACCTTTTTGAGGATGGAAATCGACGGCGAGAACATTCAGAACATGCAGATTTACGATGAGCCAAAATAAAATCATAACCATTTTAGGTCCAACTGCTACGGGCAAGACCGACTTGGCCGTACATGTAGCCGACGCACTTGACGGCGAAATCGTCAGTGCCGACTCACGCCAGGTCTTTCGCCGCATGGACATCGGCACAGGTAAAGATTTGGACGAATACACAATTGACGGACGGCTCATCCCCTACCACATGATTAACATTGTGGAACCCGGCATTGAATACAATGTGTTTGAATATCAGCAAGGTGCACAGCGAGCCATCGACAACATCCTGGCAAGAGGCAAAACCGCTATCCTCTGCGGCGGCAGCGGCATGTACATCGAATCTGTGCTGAAAGGCTACAAATTGTTCCCCGTACCGCAAAACGACCGGCTGCGCGCCGAGTGGCAAACGTTGGGCGACGAAGCTCTCATCGAGAAGCTGGCCGCATTCAAATCGCTGCACAACCACACCGACACGTGTGAGCGCGAGCGATTGGTCAGAGCGCTGGAAATTGAGATATACTACCGCGAACATCCCGAATTGCAGGACGCAGCCCGCCCAAGAGCCTCCATTATCTTCGGATTGTGCGGCGACCGCAACGTGGTAAGACAAAAAATCACGAAAAGGTTGAAAGAGCGTCTCGACAGCGGACTGATTGAGGAGGTGGACAACTTGCTCAAAAGCGGTGTCAATCCAGCCCAGCTCATACGCTACGGACTCGAATACAAGTTCGTCACGTTTTATATGCAAAACCTTATCGACAAAGAGACACTGTTCAGGCAACTTAACACGGCCATCCATCAGTTTTCCAAACGGCAGATGACATGGTTCAGAAGAATGGAGCGCTCCGGATTTGTCATCCATTGGATAGACTGCGCCCTGCCGATGGAGAAAAAGACAAATATGCTCCTCACTATGCTCAACGAGGCACAATAATCCACCCCCTGCAATATCCGCTTAAGGAAAAATAACAAACTGATATTCAAATATATGATATACTACAATTTATAAAAAAGGGCAAAAGATATAACCAATGAAAAAAAATGCTATTTTTGCATCCTAAATTTTAAAATTATAACTATGGCAGAAATTATCGACAAAGTACAGGCAATCATTGCTGAAAAACTTAGTGTAGATGCAGCAGAAGTTACTCCCGAAAAAAGTTTTACAAATGATTTGGGTGCTGATTCATTAGACACCGTGGAATTAATCATGGAATTTGAGAAAGAATTCGGCATTTCTATTCCTGACGAAGAAGCTGAAAAAATTGCCACAGTAGGCGACGCTATCAAATTCATCGAAGAGGCTCAAAAAAAATAAGATAAGCTTCTCTTAATGGAATTAAAACGAGTAGTTGTCACAGGCCTGGGAGCCCTCACTCCTATCGGAAATAATTTAGCTGAGTTCTGGAACGGACTGATTTCAGGAACCAGTGGTGCCGCTCCTATTACCTATTTCAACACCGAAAATTTTAAGACCAAATTCGCATGCGAATTAAAGAACTTTGACGTTCTCAATTATATTGACGCCAAAGACGCACAAAAAATGGACCCCTGTGCCCACTACGCAATGGTGGCGGCACAGGAGGCTATTTGTGATGCGGGCATCAATTCCGACAACATCAATCCTGAACGAGTGGGAGTCATTCTGGGCAGTGGCATTGGTGGTTACACTTCCAGTGTCGCTTCTGTTTTTGCCTATATAGAAATGAACAAAGTGCCTCGTTTCAGTCCTTTTTTCCTTCCTAAAGTCCTCGGCAACCTCATCTCCGGATGGATTTCCATCAAATACGGATTCAAAGGTCCCAATTACATCACCACGGCAGCATGCGCCTCTTCGGGTGCGGCCATTGCCGATGCGTTCCACCTCATTCAGTTGGGAAAAGCCGACATTATTGTGTCGGGTGGTGCCGAAGCAAGCATTGTTGACCCTGCCGTCGGCGGGTTCAATGCCATGCGCGCCCTCTCAACCCGCAACGACGAGTACCAAACCGCCTCGCGGCCTTTCGATGTGACCCGCGACGGATTTGTCATGGGCGAAGGTGCCGGCATCCTTATCCTAGAAGAATTAGAACACGCCCTGGCACGCGGTGCGAAGATATACGCCGAGGTGGGCGGTATCGGACTGTCGGCAGATGCCTACCACATGGCAGCGCCCGACCCCTCAGGATCCGCCTGCTATCAGTCGATGAAGCTGGCCATTGAAGATGCCGGACTTCAAATCACCGACATTGACCACATCAACACACACAGCACTTCTACCCAACTGGGCGACATTGCCGAGTGCAAAGCCATCGAAATGCTCTTTGGCGACACGGCTCGCCAGCTGCTCATCAGTGCTACAAAATCCATGACCGGCCACCTGCTGGGTGCCGCCGCGGCTGTTGAAAGTATCGCCACCATCATGGCTATCAAACACAGCATCGCTCCGCCAACCATGCACCTGAACGAACCCGACCCGGCCATCAATCCCGACTGGAACCTGGTCGCCAACCACGCCATCCACCACGATATCAGAGCCGCCATCTCCAACTCCTTCGGCTTCGGTGGACACAACATATCACTACTATATAAGAAATACAACCGATAGTGAGTCCAGAAGAAGAGCGACACGACAAGCAACTCAAACAATACCTCCGCAATGTTTTAGGTTTTCGTCCAGGCAATATGGAACTTTACCGTATGGCCTGCATCCACCGTTCCTCCTCTCACAAGGATGTTGTGGGCGGACGCATCAATAACGAAAGACTTGAATATTTGGGCGATGCCGTGTTAAGCACTGTGATCGCCGAATTCCTATACAACAAATACCCCACCGCCCCCGAAGGCTCGCTGACCGAACTGCGCTCCAAGCTGGTAAACCGCGAACGCCTGAACGGCCTGTCGCAAAAAATCGGCTTAAGCCAACTGGTGGTGATGAATTCGCATGTCCACGCCAAATCGGCCAACGGCGATGCCTTCGAAGCTCTTGTAGGTGCCATTTTTTTGGATAAAGGGTACAACAAAACAAAGAAAATCCTCCTCAAAAAGATTTTCCTCGTTCATCTTGACATAGATTCCATCTCATTGGAAGAGAACAATTTTAAAAGCAAACTGCTTGCGTGGGGACAAAAATACCACCGCCCAATCGAATTCCGCCACAAGGTTGTCAAAGAGCACAGCGCCAAGAGGTTATACGAAATAACTGTCTGCATCGACAATCAGCCACAGGCCACCGTACAAAGCTTTGCCATCAAAAAAGGCGAGCAGGAGGCTGCCGAAAAAGCGTGGAACAAAATGCTCAAAGATTTCTAAGACAAGTCTTTATACAGCTGCGACAACGCCGTGTCCTTAGCGGCATCTTCTTTAATCATATCTTCAAACGCCCGCCAGCTGGCTCTTACCGAATTGATCAGATGCTCTTCGTCAGCTGTTGACCATGCCATTCCATTCATTTCCTCAAAGAATAACTTGTGCCACTGCCATTTATCATCTTTATAAAGAGAAAAGATACTATCAAACTGTTTTTCAATAGCTTGCAGCGAACCAACACGACCCGTTTCAATATCGGAAATAAGATTATTCATAGCCATCTCAGTAACAAACATACCGCCCAAATCCAACCACTTCACGCACTCACCGATGCCCTTCAACTGCTAACGACTTTTGCTGTGCGGACGATCGCCGCTGGCTATACCCCAATAGCAGTCCATAGCCAACTGATAGCGCTCAATACCCTTACGCAAAGCCTCTTTAGGTATTAAAACACCTTGATACTCATACGTTTTATGCCAACCCGATGAGCACAGATGCTTCAGCACCTGTATGGCACGTGCCACTTTCTGCATCACATAGGGCGACCACAAATCGAAATGCACTCTGTCGGTACGATGCTCCTTCGTGCGTCCATCACGCTGCGGCCACTTATGCTCATCGCGGGCAAGACCCGAAGTGCACAAGTTTGCAGCCGGCACCAGCACACTTTTACCTTCTTTTTCAATAAGATAAGAAAACGGAAAGTCTGTAGTGTCGAAATGCGAATGATGCTTGCCAATGACAACCGAAAAGGCACCCGCACGAGCAGGCCACATTACATAAGAACCCGAACCCGTCTTGCAGCCACGTTCCAGAACGCCGTGATGCACAGGTCCCGTCTTGTAAAGATGATTGCTCTGGTTGCTGCCACTGCCGGCATTCATGAACGAAAAATGGCCCGCAATGAGCAATGTGCTTTTGTGGTGCGACACAGTAAAGGGTCCCGCAAAAACCGAAACAGCCTCGCCCTCAGCCATTTCACAATCAGCAAAGAACAGCGAATGCTCAGCCGAGAAGCCACGGCTCAAGCGACTGGCTTGCCCCACAAAACAATGGCTCATCCGCACATGATCGGTTACAGAGGCATCTTCGGCAATAATGAAATGATCGGCAATGACACCAGTGCCAACCAACCCGCCGCTCAAGATGGTGCCATCGGTCAGGCGGTCGGCATCTATCACTCGTGCATACTCACCCACACGCACATTACAGAGGTAGCGACAGCCTCGCATGTAGGCGCCACGCCCCACAGTGCCCCTGCTTGAAGAAACGGTGTCAACATACTGGTCAATCCATGCATCCAACTGGGCCACCACCTTAGGTCTGTGCTTATAATAAGCCTGAAGGCAAGCCATTTGCGATGAAAGTCCATCATACATACGCACTTCCATCCCCTGCGCCTCACAAATCACCCGCACCGGGTCTCCGTTGCCGAAAGAGGAAACGCCCTTCATACACAACATTCCCACATCCATAATCACCGTGTCATCGGCAATGTCATAATCGGCAATCCAAGAGCCTATATTATTATAAGAACATCGTTACCGACAGTGCAGTTGTGGATATGCGCCCGCGATATGCCCGAATGCATCCGCACGCCATTATTCATATTGAGACTCTTGCGAAAAGCCCCCAGCACCACATGTCTCGAGAAGGAAGTTTCGTAAATATGCTCTGGAGAAAAATCCTCCGACACCTCCACCTGCGACCAATTGTCGCAACGGCAGGAGTGGTTTTCCAACTGGAAAATTTCATCAGCAGTAAGGGGACGAAGCGTGGTCATCGGCTATTTTTATTTCCGCAAATTTACATATTTTTTTTTGTAAAAACATAAGCTATTTTTTCTTACTTTTGCACCCAATTGTTTATTGAGGTGGAAAAGGTTGCATTTTTAGTTTCATCTCTCTAATTATCAAATAATAAGAAACCGCCAACGGCACAACATATTCATCATGAAATTATCACAATTCAAGTACAATCTTCCAACAAACCTGATAGCCTTACACCCGACAGAAGAACGCGACGAAGCACGACTGATGGTTCTTCATCGGAAAACGCAGACTATTGAGCATAAGATTTTCAAGGATCTGCTGGATTATGTAGATGATGGAGATGTGTTTGTCACCAACAACACCAAAGTTTTCCCTGCGCTGCTTTACGGCGAAAAGGAAAAAACAGGTGCCAAGATTCGAGTTTTCCTGTTGAGAGAGCTGGACGAAGAGAGCCGCTTGTGGGATGTGCTGGTTGACCCTGCGCGAAAAATCCGTATAGGCAACAAGCTCTACTTTGGCGAGGACGACAGTTTGGTGGCCGAAGTGATTGACAACACCACCTCGAGAGGACGCACCCTGCGTTTCCTCTTCGATGGCACACACGATGAATTCAAGCTGGTATTGCGCAAGTTAGGCTCCACACCTATCCCTGACGAACTGCAGCGTTTGCGCGACATTGAGCCTCGCGACGAGCAAGACTACCAGACTCTTTATGCCAAGAAGGAAGGCGCTGTAGTGGCTCCTGCCGCCGGCTTCCATTTCAGTCGCGAACTGATTAAGCGTCTGGAACTGAAAGGCGCCGAGTTCACAGAGCTCACCCTCCACGCCGGCGTAGGCAACTTCAGAGACATTGACGTAGAGGACCTTACCAAACACAAAATGGATGCCGAGTACATGCTCATTGAACCCGACACCGCCAAGATGATCAACGACGCCAAGGACCGCGGCAACAACGTGTTCTGCGTGGGCACCACCACCATGAAAGCCCTCGAATCGTCGGTTTACACTACTGGCCATGTGAAAGTGGCGGAAGGCTGGACCAACAAGTTTATCTTCCCGCCCTACAACTTCCAGGTAGCCAATGCCATGATCACCAACTTTCACCCCTCACAAAGCTCCATGCTGATGATGGTGGCAGCCTTCGGCGGCTACGACTTTGTGATGAAAGCCTACAAAGAAGCCATTGCCGAAAAGTACAGATTCCTCACCTATGGTGATGCGATGCTGATTATATAAATTCAGAGTTCAAAATTCAGAATTCAAATTAATAGAGACGCTATTTGTTGCGTCTCTTTTTTTGATTTTTGTTCTTTGAATTTTGAATTTCAAATTTGATTGGCAGTTATCAACAATTGCGAAAATTATTTTTTCTTACACCCCTTTCTTATTCAAGATTTTTTATTATATTTGGCACAAAATAAGTTGAGAAGTAGAAGTTTTTCTTTTCTCAATGTAATATTTTGATTATAAAAACCTTATAAAAACAAGGCGTATTGCTGATAAAAATCAAACCACGCCATTTAAAACGAGAAAACAACAAAAAACAGCGACTCACAAACGATTATCACGACAGAATAAAACAAAAATTATTAACATAAAGCACAAAAACATGAAAAGTATGAAACGAATTTTTACCCTGATTATGGCTTTAGCTTGCATGGGAATGACCGTTTTTGCTCAGGCTCCCACCAAGATCAACTATCAGGTAGTTGCTCGTGACGCCGACAACGCCGTTATTCAAGAGCAGCCTGTAAGTGTTCAGATTGACATTCTGCAAGGCTCCGCTACCGGCACCTCGGTTTACACTGAAACACTGAATACCACGACCAATTTCGACGGTCTGCTTTCATTGGAAGTAAACGCTGGCGAGATTGACTGGGCCAACGGTCCTTACTTCATTCAGACCACCGTGGAAGGCAACGTTATCAGCACCGTTCAGCTGATGGCTGTTCCTTACGCTTTCTACGCTGCCAAGGCTGCCACCGACTTCAGCGGCAAGTACGAGGACTTGAAAAACAAGCCCGAAATTCCTGTTATTCCTACCAAAACTAGCGAATACGACAATGATGTTCCTTACGTAACCAAAGAGGCTCAGGAGCTTTCGATTGACGGTGACAAACTGACCATCAGCGATGGCAACACCGTTGACCTGCCCACCGCCAACAAAGTGGAATACATTCCTGTAAACAAACCCAAAACTGGCGACATGCTCTATTGGGACAACGACAAACAGGAATGGGTTCTCATCCAAGGCGGTAAGGCTGGTGATGTTTTAGCTTACTTTGAAAAACCCGAATGGGCTGCTATGGACGAAGAAGGTAAAATTACCCAAAAGGAACCCGAAAGCGGTTGCGGTACACTCGAAGACGTTGACGGCAACGAATACAAAACCGTCATCATCGGTACCCAATGCTGGATGGCTGAAAACATGAGAGCAAAACACTATCCTGACGGAACTGCTTTGCAGGAATGGACTACCGCTCTTAGAAATAGTGGCGCTAAAATTTATGGCGTTGTTAGCGATGAAACCATCGGTGGTGAGCAAGTGCTCTACACTTGGCGTGGTGCCACCAACCTTGACGCTGCCAACTTAAACCATGACAAAATCGTACAAGGTATTTGCCCCGACGGTTGGCATGTTCCCACTTATCATGATTTTGTTAAACTGTTCAAATATGTGGATCCTGATTGGAATGCAGGCAGTGACATTTCTTCTAACAGTGGTAACGTGAAAGTTACAGAGACAAGTAACAATCAGTTAGCTATCAGACTGTGTGCTAAAGACGGTGTATGGGAAGCTTATAACGGTCCTGGCATTGGTACTCCAACCGCCACCTGCCACACAACAGTTAATTCTCCCGGTTATGCATACGTAAATGATCCAGATTCCTGGAGATGGAATGAAACTGGTTTTAGTGCTTATCCCGTTGGCTATATTATTAAGGATAAAACCTACACTATTCCTGCAGGAGCAAGTGCAGCTCAGGTTCACTGGTGGAACAATGGTACTCTTAACTTGTGGACTTCACTCTCCAACAACATCTCTGCAAGTGGTTATGCACAATGCGTGAAGATTGCTTGCTACAATTCAGGTGTTCCTCACTACACTTACAGCAACGAGATGAAATCAAGCTACTCTGTTCGTTGCGTAAGCGATGAAACTTTTGGCGAATAATCATTTAACTACCATATTACGAAAAATCCCCGCAGCGTGCTGCGGGGATTTTTATTTTGCTGATGGCTGAGCATGTCGATGCCACCAGCAAAAAAAGTTTTTTTATATAGGTGTAAAACATATCATTTAATTTTTTATTTTTGGCTTTATAATTTGAATTATTAGGTTTTATAATATAATTTATTGATATAGAATATTTTACTAAAATCTATTTTACTTTAAGCCCTTCTGAATCCGACAACAAGGATTATACTAAATACTAAATAAATACGAAAAACTAAATATCTTTATTAACATAAAGCACAAAAACATGAAAAGTATGAAACGAATTTTTACCCTGATTATGGCTTTAGCTTGCATGGGAATGACCGTTTTTGCTCAGGCTCCCACCAAGATCAACTATCAGGT
>JAFTCA010000010.1 GCA_017454945.1 Bacteroidales bacterium | reverse complement strand
GCTTTCCACCAAAAACCAACTTGGGTAATAGTATCGTTCTGAACGGTATATTCACCATTCAACTTGGCTGATGAGAAGGTGATGTTGGTAGCCTCTTGCGTCGTGACAGCGACAATATGCTCAGGTTCCACCTCTTCGTTGGGGAAGGTAAACACAATGGTTTCGCTATTCTGTTGGGTCTGCGTAATGGTGGCCTCTTTTACACCCGCTTTCTGAGTAGCATAACCCACATATTTCATATCATCACCTTTGGAGAACTCGTTGTTCGACTGCTTCTTGAAAATGTTCTGTGTGAGCGGAGTGCTGCTGATGTACTCGATATGCGCCGGCTCGCCCGTATTGCTCAAATTGATCATTTTAATAGCGGTATTCCCATTTTTGGTCATCGCACTTAGCAGATAAGTCTGAGGCGAGCTCATCGTAGCGCGGAACAGATGTTCGCCACTGGGCAGCGTATTGTGATACTCGGCCACTTGCTTGCCGTTGATATCAAAAATGGTCAGATTAACCTTGCCATTTTCAGCCAACGTGAGATTGAAATCGGTCACACCGTGGAAAGGGTTGGGGACATTCTGATGCAGTCTGACTTTTTTGTCCTGATAGTTGGTAATGCCAACCACATTCATCGACAAAATCGTGTCGGGATAATAGAGCATTTCGGTCCATCCTCTCGTGACATTGCTTACCATCACACTATCCAATTGCTGGTAGGCATTATTTTCTTGTTTGGCTGTAAATGTCAATGTTACAGTCTCTTGTGCTACTACTGAAAACAAACATAGCACGCACGCACCTAAAAGTAAAATTTTCTTCATGGTGTAATATTTATGTGATTAATAATATGGTTTTAGCCGATATTCGTTATCTCACTAGTGTAATACTGCCATGCTTCAACTGTTGCAGTTCGGGAGCGCTCTCGCAAGTGTAAAATAGTGTAAAGTAGTAAACGCCGACGCTGGCATATTGGCCGTGAATTCTACCATCCCACCATTCCGTGGGGTCGTTGGTGGCAAACACACGACCGCCCCACCTGTTGAAAATGATGAACTCATACTCAACAAAAGAGGAAGAGATGATAGGGCCGAACAGGTCGTTAATGCCATCTTCATTAGGCGTGAAGGCATTGGGGAACCACACGTTGCACGGACAAACGGCGATGTTGAAATGTGCTGTTCCCGTACAGCCGTTGTTGTCGGCGGTAACGGTGTACATGCCCGGCGAAGTGACCGTAATCCTGTCGCTGGTTTCACCCGTATTCCAACTCCAATCAACATCGGGGATATCCGATGTGGCAATCAGTTCGGCGCTATTGTTTTCGCAGAAGTCCTCGGGCTGCATTCTCACAGCCACTTTGGGGTTGTCCACAATCTCTACCAACACCCTGTCACTATCCGAACAGCCGTCGCCGTTGGAGGCCTGCATAGAATAATCCCCCTGTACCTGCACAAGGTATTTCCCTTCACGACTGACTTCCTTATCGTTCAACTTCCATAGATAAGATACGGGCATCGAACCTGTGTTTTCAACCTGTGGATCTAGAACCAAAGAAACAAAATCATCCGAACAGAAACGCTGGTCATCGCCCAGTCTCACTTTGATAGAAGATACCGTCAGGTTTAACCTTACGATACTGTCGCAGTGCTGTGTAGTGACAAAAGTGTCGATATAATTGCCCGTTTCTGAATACATTTTATCACCCACTTGATAATATTCGCCTTCGCAAATCGTCTTGTTAATGGTAGTGTCAAACGGCTCATTAATAATGACTTGTATGCTATCCTCCGCCTCACAGATGCCGTTCTTCACGCGCACGCTGTACAATCCCGACTCCGTCACATGGATGGATGGCGTCGTTTCTCCTGTATTCCAAAGGTACTCTTTGGCTCCGTCGCAAGTGGCATCCAAAGTGACCGCCTCACACGAGGTGATGGGATCGCCCAACTCAACCTCAGGCTGCTGCAAAACCGTCACATTAATCTTGGCGGTATCGACTTCACAACCGGGAATGGAGGTTTCGCCAGTAACCATATAGGTGCCTGAATGAGAAAGTTCGGCCGACGGGAACAGACACTCCTTATCTTTGTTCACATAGCCGTTCGGACCCTTCCACGCAATCTTGGCTATCTCATCAGAACCTGTGTAGGAGAGAAGGATGGTGTCGCCTTCGCAGAAAACATCCTGCAGCTCCTCGTGGTTCGACATCGCTTTCAGATTAATGGTTTTCCCATAATTGCTGAAATAGCTGTAACTGCATCCGCCACCCAGATGGTCAAACACGGCCATGTGGAATGGATACTCGTTCTCTACCAGCATATAACGGCTGAAATTCACATGTCTGTCCACATCTACGGATGCATAAACCCAATCCCCATTGGTGCCGTTCACCGGCTTGAAGGCCGATGCCGTGATGATATCGCTGCGGCCGTCAAACGTAAAGCCTCCTTCATACCCCGTCTTGATAATGATGTTCACATACAAGTGCTGCCCTTTGTCGTTGGGATCGATGCCTTCGGGATAATCGCAGCGGCGGTAGGCCACCTTCTGGCTGCCGGTGCAGATGATTTGCGGCAACAGCGCACTGCCAGCCTCATTACCCACCTCAGTAGAAATAACCTTGTTGGCATAACCTGTTAATTGATAAACATATATGGGAGAAGAAGATTTAATGTAGATAGTACTCGAATTGTTGGCAAAATTGAATTCCTTGGTTTGTCCCGCATTGATGGTGGTCGTCGTCGTGTTGTTCGCCCCCACCATGGTTATTTGCGTGTTGTTGGTAATACCCGTGATGAAAACCGATTCAACTTTGCCGTAACTTTCATTAAAATAGCCTTTGATGACAATAAACTCATTTCCAGTTATATCCGTTGGCACAATCTGGTCGCCCACCAAGTCGGAGGCCGTGCCCAGACCTTTGAGCTTGTCGTAATCGTCATTATTGCCGCCAATCAGGTCATCGGAGACGGTAACAGCAATGGGCTTGTCGGAGGTAATATGCGAACCGTGCAAATGGCCTGTTACCTGTTGCGATGCGGCCACCACGCTGTAGGTTTGCCCACGATTGAGGGTGACATTAATCACGCCAGAACCACCCAAATAACCCTGTGTGGCATTGATAGTTACATGTGTATTATCTTCCGTTGCCACAATGTCGAACTTGTTGCGCGGGCGGTCATCACCATTGACATAGTTTGGCATCCAACAACCACCGCTTCTGTAACGATTTTGTCCAGGAATGTAAAATTCCTTGCCCAGTGCATTTTTACCTTTCAAAGAATAGATTTCCGCATTTTTCAACCCTAAATTCACTTCGTAATAAGCGGTTATCTTATCTGTAGCTGTCACCAAAATACCGTAAGGGTTCACATTGTGATAGGGTTTGTTCTCCACCATCTGCACTCTGTCGCTCAAATCCACCGCCTGACTTTGGTTGGCGGCAAGGGTCACCTGTATAGGCGCAAAGCCTGAATTAGCAGGTTGCGAGATTGTTACCTGCACACTATGGTCGTTGAAATTGGTAAGGTCTAATTTGATGGGCAGGCCCATAATATCGGCGTTGTGTCTGTCGTAAACATCCGGGGCGACAAACCAAAATTCCGTATCCTGTTGAGCAATTGTCACACTATTAAAAAACAACAAATATGCTGTAAATAATAAGAAAAGGCGATATATTTTCATGATAATAAATTAAATACGCAAAACTATTGACCACAATTTAATGAAAGTCAAGAGGCCCCTTACTAACGCTTCAAAAATAACATTTTTTTTAATACAACAACATCTTCCATTTTTTTTTTTCAATATCAAAAATTTACGGAAGAAGCGTTCGCCATTACAGAAAAACCCGTAACTTTGCCATCCCTTAAAACGCAAAATTAAAAATTATAAAATATACTCTTATGAACCAATTATCCGATAGAATTAACAACATGGCCGCTTCTGAAACACTGGCCATGACTCAAATCGCCCGCGAACTGCGCGAAGCTGGCAAGGATGTTATCAGCCTTAGCATCGGCGAGCCCGACTTCAACACACCTGAAGAGGTGAAAGCTGCCGCCAAGCAAGCCATCGACGACAACTGGACTCACTACCCGCCCGTGCCTGGCTACCCCGACTTGAAGAAGGCCATCAGCATGAAGTTCAAACGCGACAACAACCTCGACTACAGCCCCGACCAGATTGTGGTTTCAACTGGTGCCAAGCAGTCTATCTTCCAGACAGTTATGGCTCTTGTCAACCCTGGCGATGAGGTTATCATCCCCACTCCGTTCTGGGTATCTTACAAGGAAATCGTCAGATTTGCCGGCGGAAAACTGGTCTATGTGCCCACCAAAATAGAGAACGACTTCAAGGTTACGCCCGAGCAACTGCGCGCCGCCATCACGCCCAAAACCCGCATGATCATGTTCAGCAGCCCCTCCAACCCTACGGGTATGCTCTACTCGAAAGAGGACCTGAAAGGCATTGCCGACGTGGTGAAAGAACACCCGCAGATTATCGTCATGGCTGACGAGATTTACGAACATATCAATTTTGTGGGCCATCACGAAAGTCTTGCCCAGTTCGACTACATCAAAGATCAGGTGGTTACCGTGAACGGCGTGGCCAAAGGCTTCGCCATGACCGGCTGGCGTATCGGTTTCATCGGCGCACCAACCTATATTGCCAAGGCCTGCAACAAACTGCAGGGACAAATCACCTCGGCCACCTGCTCCATCGCACAAAAAGCCACAGTGAAAGCCATGGAAATGGATCCTAAAAACTCGCCCGAAATCACCAGCATGAGAGACACCTTCCGCAAACGCCGCGACATGATGTTCAAACTGCTGCAGGAAATCCCCGGCTTCAAGGTGAGACTGCCCCAAGGCGCCTTCTATTTCTTCCCCGTGGTTAATGAACTGTTTGGCAAACACGCTCCCGCCGACTCGATATTCGCCCAGAAATACAACAAAACCGTCATCGAAAACTCGACCGACCTCTGCATGTATTTCCTCTACGATGCCAATGTGGCCCTCGTGCAAGGTATCGCCTTCGGCGACGACAACTGCATCCGACTTTCGTATGCCACCTCTGAGGAAAACCTCATCAAGGCAGCAGAAAGATTGAAAAATGCCGTTAACAACTTGAAATAAAGTTTATTAAACTATTCTTCGTGAAGATTCGTGTAATCCGTGGAGATTCAATATCCCCACGGATTTCGCATATTTATCGGAAATGATTCCCATAGATTTTATAATATTTTTCCGTGAAGATTCGTGTGATTCGCGGAGACAATTATTCGCCACGGATTGCGCATATCTATCGGAAATGATTCCCATAGATTTTATAATATTTTTCCGTGAAGATTCGTGTGATTCGCGGAGACAATTATTCGCCACGGATCTCGCATATCTACGCGGATTTCTTGCTCTGAATTTAAACATTGGGAGGTTTATATTTTTTTCCGAAACCCCTCCAAGATGCTGAAAATCTATGCTATTTTTGCCAATTATCTGTAAATATCTAAAACCAAATACCTTATGAGAAAATTAGCGTTATTGACCATTTTAGGACTCAGCATGGTTCTTTTTTCCAACTGTGTAACCAAGCAGAAATACCAAGAACTTGAAAACCAATACAAAACTTGTAGCAACGACTTGAGCTACACCACTTCAGAGAAAATCAACTGCGAAAATGCACGCAAAGATCTCGAACAGGAAGTGAGCCAGCTGAAGAGCCGTGTTGACAAACTCAAAAGCGACACGCTGCTGCTGAGCCGCCGCCTGCGCCAGTCGGAACGCGACTACGCCAAAGCCCGTAAGGACTACGACGACCTGCTCAACAACTTCGCCGAGCTGAACATGACCAACAACGCCGAAGTGAACCGCCTGCTGGCCGACCTCGACAAGATAAAATCGCAACTCGAAGAACGTGAAGCCGAACTGGCAAGACAAAATGACGAACTGAACCTGGCTAACGCCAGTCTTGATGACCAGGAAGCCCGAATGAAAGAATTGCAAAACATTCTTAACCAGAAAGATGCCGAAGTAAAGGCTTTGAAAGAGAAAGTGGCCAACGCCCTCAAGGGCTTCGAAGGAAGCGGCCTGACGGTGTACGAGAAGAACGGCAAAGTGTATGTTTCCATGGATGAGAAACTGCTGTTTGCCTCCGCCAGCTGGGAAGTGGGCGAAAAGGGACAGGCTGCCATCAAGGAGTTGGGCAACGTGCTCGCCAATGACCCCTCCATCAACGTGCTCATCGAAGGCCATACCGACAACGTGCCTTTCAAAGGTTCGGGCCAAGTGAAAGACAACTGGGACCTGAGTGTGATGAGAGCAACCTCGGTAGTGAAAGTGCTGCTCAAAAACGAAAATATCAACCCGCAGCGTGTAGCCGCCTCCGGACGCAGCGAGTTCTTCCCCATCGACACCGACAACACCGCTGCCGCACGCGCCAAGAACCGCCGTACCGAAATTATCCTCACGCCCGACTTGAACGAACTGCTCAAGATTATCGACAACAACTAAGCTCTCATTATGGAGTTTTCTATCCTACTCGGCCAATGGTACGAGGAGAACAAGCGTGACCTGCCCTGGCGCGGCGAAACCGACCCGTACAAAATCTGGGTATCGGAAATCATCCTGCAACAAACCCGCGTCAATCAAGGGTGGGACTACTATCTGCGCTTCACTCAGCAATTTCCTACCGTAAAAGCACTCGCCGGCGCCCCTATCGAAGAGGTGTTGAAAGTGTGGCAGGGACTGGGCTACTACTCGCGCGCCCGCAACATGCACTTCACGGCGCAACTTGTAATGAACGAGCATGGTGGCCGCTTCCCGCACGACTACCAACAAATACGCGCCCTGAAAGGTATCGGCGACTATACAGCCGCGGCCATCGCCTCCATTGCCTTCCACCTTCCCTATCCTGCCGTTGATGGCAACGTGCTGCGCTTCGTTTGCCGACTGATGGGCATCCGCGACAACATCATGCTGGGCAGCACCAAACAGCGGGTGACAGAACACTGCCGCCATCTGATGGCCGACATGGACCCCGGCACCTTCAACCAGGCTATGATGGAGTTTGGCGCCACCTGTTGCACACCGCAAAGTCCACAGTGCCATACCTGCCCCTTCAGCGCACAGTGCTACGCTTTCCAAAACCAACTTACCGACACGTTACCCATTGTCATAAAAAACGTTAAAATCAAAAAGCGTTATTTCAATTATCTCTTTTTTGTTCACAACCAGAAAACACTGTTGGAGCAACGCTCTGGCAACGACATCTGGAAGAACCTGTTCCAGTTGCCACTAGTTGAATGTGACTCAACAGCCTTTGACATAGAGCAATACCTTGCCGAGCAGCATATTCCATACAGCGCGGCAAGAGAAGTGCTCGCGCTGAAACACCAGCTGACGCACCAGACTCTCTTCGTGAAGTTCTATCAAATTGATTGCGAGGAACTTCCAATCTTCTTTCCCCATGCATTCCCCATCCCTATCAAAGACCTGCCTAATTACGCCGTTGCCCGCCCGACAGAGGAATTGCTGAAGAGATTGAAAGAGGAGGGATAGGAGGGATTGTAGATATTGCATATTATGCCTAACCCTCGACCTCACTCCTTTTTTACCTGTTTCTCCAATTCATCAATTTTCTGCTGTAATGCAGCAATAACTTGCTTAATTTCTGTATTTTTTTCATCATTTTCTCGTTTGACAGAGTGTTTTACCTTTAGCAATGCCAAGTTTAGTTCAAACGAGGTTTCGCTGCTATGTTTGGGCAGCGTGTCTTCCAGTATCTCGTTGATAAGCTGTCCACCGCGCTGCAATAACGATTGCCTTTGATGTTCATCATGCTCCTCGTTAGGCAATTCAACAATGACCCGCGACAATTCTTTCAGTTTGGCGTAGGCCTCTACAATGGCAATGGTAGTTTGTACAGCACGCGGACTTTTCAAAATCGTTGCCAGCATATAGAGGCCTTTTTCGGTAAATGCTCGAGGTAAAACAGTGGAATGTTTCTGCTTTTCGAACCGGTCGAAAATTTCGACCAGTTCATTTTTTTCTTGCTCCTCTAGCAATAAGACATATCCTTCTGGAAATTTTTCAGGATTATTGCTTACCGCTTCGTTAATTCTTTTGGTTTCCACTCCGTAGAATTCGGCCACATCACAATCCAATATTACCTGCTGACCTCGCAGGGTAATAATTTTGGACTCCACATCTATTGGTGTTAAATTTGTCATAGTGTTTGATTTTAATGAATACTTTTTTCTGACAAATCTATGACAACCAATGAAAATTTGCAACACCTAAAATAGTGATTATCAATAATTTTTCAACAAGACAAACTACATTTTTCAAAGGACAAAAAGCCCTTTTTGAAGGGCAAAGTACATTTACCCGTCAAAACGCGCGATATGGCATTGCGATTTTTGTAAAGGAGAAAAGAGCTATTTGGAAGAAAATAGCACAATTATAGGATTTCTTCGGCTGCGTCGCAGCCTCGAAATGACGGCGGCTCAGGCACCGCGCCCAAAAGAACCCATCACAAAGAAAGCCGCTACAGGCGGCTCTACACTCTAATCGCGAACGCAATGGCCTTTCTACCGGTTGCGTGAAACTATGTTATATTTCTAATTTGTGAACTTCTTATAGACGCGATAAATCGCGTCTCTGCAGTTTTCAGTTTTCACTTTTCAGTTTTCAGTTTTCCTCTCTCCACTCCCGCCTCCTGCCTTATAACCACCTGCTGAAACCTCTCTTCCAGCCACTTCCTATTGGCGCCGCCATAGCCCACCACAGCGTTCACGTCTGAGGGGTGCACCGTCAGCTGCAAGATGCCGCCCTTGCGGCCGCCCAACGCGGCAACCAGCCTGCGCCGCCAGCGCTCCGTCTCAACCAGCTCCTTGAACGACACGTGGAACGGTCCCGCCACCAGCGTTTCCCTGCTAATCAGCCCTTCGGACGGATGCAGGCCCACACGCAGGATCTGCACGCCCGCCTGCTCAAAAATGTCCATCACATCGGCCGCCTGTGCTACCGCCTCATCCATCGTCAGCGGCTGGTAGTTGCCCTCACGATACATCGTCTCCAGCTCCGTGTCCTTGATGACCAGCGTGGGATAGATGCGCGTGCACTGCGCGCCGAGCTCCACAATGCGGCGAGCCGTCGCCAAGGCCTTGTCGCGCGTGTCACCAGGCAGACCCAACATCATCTGCAACCCCAACTTGAACTGATACGACCGAATGAGAGCCGACGCCTGCTCCACCTCGGCCGCCGTATGGCCACGCCCCGACAGCCGGAGCACCTCATCGTCCAACGATTGCGCGCCCAACTCGATGGTGGTCACATGGTGGGCTTGCAGGTTCTGCAAAATTTCCTCATTGATATAGTCGGGACGGGTGGAGAGCTGTATTTCGCGTATGCGCCCGCTCTCAATATAGGGCTGCGCCACCTCCAGATAGCGGTTCTGCTCGCCCATAGGCATCCCCGTAAAACTGCCGCCAAAAAAGCCGAGGCGCACATGCGCATACGGCGGAATGGTTCTCAAATAATTGTCAATCTGTTGTTTGACATCTTCTGGCTCAACCGAACATGTGCGCTGTGTGATGTGATATTGGTTACAATAAACACACCGGAAAGGGCACGCCTTTTCAGGAATAAACACAGGAATAACACAAACGCGCTTCATTACTTGGCATCCTCGCGCTTGATGGCGAAGATTTCGAACAGGGCAAACAAGAAATAGACAATCAGGAAAGTAATGGCAAACAATATCTTATCCTGCTTTGTCAACAGCAGATAGACCAAAATAAAAATCAGGTACGACATGAATTTGATGATGGTTGCCAGCATATAGTTGGAAACCATGCGCCGCTGGTCCTTGTTGTAGATGCCGCGCAAAATGAGATAATGCGTGAAGAGGGTGACCAGAAAGACAAACAGCAGAATGAAAGGCAGCGCGGGAGCGGCGTATTGCGGCCACAACTGCTGCAAACCCACTGTGATGCTGGTCAGGATGATGACGAACACGAGCAGACGGAAGAAATACTTTTTGAACGACAGTTTCAGCATGGCTTTTTATTTGTTGCTTTTCGGGGGAATAAAGTCTTTTATAACAGAATATAACGCTACAGCAATAGCCAAAAGAACACACACCAGCGTCATCCAGGGCTTGGTATTCCACTTCTCGTCCAACTTGACACCTCCATAAGCACCGGCGGCAATAATGATGCCCATCTGAAAAGCCATTCCCGAATAGCGGGCATAGTTTTTCAACTGACGATGGCTGCGCTTTTCTTCGCCCATAATTATTCTACCGAATCAGGTTCGTCGGGCTGAATGTCAACGTTGGAATTGTGCATCTGGCAGTTGCCCACAAAGTTAGCACCCGGCTCAATGGCAATCTTGCCCGTGACAATGTTGCCCACCAGCACGGCCGTGGACTTCAGCGACAGCAACTCGCCCACATTGATGGCGGCTTTCACCTTGCCTTCGATTTCAATGCTCTGGCAGAGGATATCTCCCTCAATATGACCTGTTTGACCTACAAAAACTTTGGCCTTCGACTTGATGTTGCCCTTCACAATACCGTCAACACGGCAGTCGCCCGTAGTGATGATGTCGCCCGTTAAAGTGGTGCCGGCAGCAATGATATTAATACCTGATAATTCGTCTTGTTCGTACATCTTCTATTTATAATTTAATGATTATTAATGTGTTTATTTCTTTTTTATGTAATTTTCCTTGAAAAATTCGTCATACAAATGGCGCTTGTCAACCATATTGTAATAGGTGGTGTAATTGGTCGCCGAAAGGGCATACACTTTCACACTCAGATTGGCCACCAATGTGAGGAATTTTTCGTTTTTGGTGACACCTGAGTAATAAAGCATGGCCGCCTCTTTGTTCTTAAACTTCGAAATGGTGACCATTTGCTCATTTTGGTTGATATAGAAACTCTTGATATTAAATTTCTGCAAGTTATAAAATTCTTTGTTATACTCGGCAATGTTCTTCTTAACATCCATCATCGATGCCTCGTGGACATTGACAATCATAACAATAAAATGCTGTTCGTCAGGCAAATAAACAAAAGGCTGTTCCTTAATAGCCTGACCTTCTGCACCCACCACACTGCCGTCGGCGGCCGCAGTGGCCGGCTTGTTTGTCTTGAAGTTCGACAGGTAAATCTTGGCCAAGTTGGCCACGTCGGTGCCGGCATAGTCTCTGGCGACGGCTGTCATGGCCTCCACGCCCTTCTCCTCACCGCTCACCTGGCCCATGGCAACGGCTCGCAAGTAGGCGTACTTCGACTGCAATGCCTTGTCGCTGCACTGCGGGATAATCTCATCGGCAAAGCCTACCACTTGCCGCCACTGCTTGTTGCAATACAACTCGTAAACCTCCTCGTAACGCTCTTCAAAATGCTTGTTCTTGCGGGCCAGCTTCTCGTAATAGTCCGGCTCCAGAATCAGGCGTGCGTAGTCGGTGTCGGTATGCTTGGTGAGAATGAAATCCTTGTGAGCCGTGGCTTTAGGATCGTTGGCGTTCCTATAGTTCAAAAAGAGCATGTAACGGGCGGGCAGCGCCAGCTCGTGATTTGGGAAGCGGGCCAACAGCTTCTCCAACATGTCGTTGCCGCGCGGCATGTCATTCAACTGGTCGATATAGATCAAGCCGGCATTGTACATAGCGTCGGCAATCATCATGTTCGACGTGTCGATAGCACCGGGCGTCAGAGGCAAGTCCTGCGTGTAATACTCGGGCTTGCTGGGGTCTTCCTCGCGCTTCTTGATGGGATTGCCGTCCTCATCCAGCTCTACTGTGTCCTTCTTGGCCAGCGACGGGTCGTTCATGGCTTCCATATCCTCGAACGAAATCTGCTGCTTGTTGCTGATTCGCCAGTTGTCCTCCAGCTTACGAGAACCCCACCGGCGCAAGAACTCGGTGCGGCCTGCCGCTACCAGCGATGAGTTGTAGAAGTACCAACCGCCACTGTTCGATTTGGTGTTGGTGTAAATGTTGCTCATACCCAATGCCTGCTGCAATGCCAACTCCTTGTCGGCCTCCTCCTTTTCCTTGCGCTGCTTTTCGGCCTTGTAGTTGGCTATCTGCTTGTTAACCCAGTTGGTGCGCTGTTGTGGCGTCATCTTGGCAATGCGCTGCAAGCTGTCCTGCGTGTGTATCACTTCCAGGTTCATCACCAGGTCGCGCAATATCTTCGCCTTGTTGGAGATGGCTTCGTAATTGGGATAGTCTTTCGGCATGGAGAGCATCGCCGTGTCGTAATAGTTCTGCGACTCTACATATTGATCGTTGTCGAAGTAGATGTCGGCCAGCTTCAGCGACGACTGTGTGCGCTGGAAGTGGTTGTCGTCGAAGGCGGCCACCGACTTGGCCAGGTTCTTTATCTGCTCCTTCTCGTTGCCGTCAATGCGGGCAATCTCCGACATGGCATAGTAAATCTGGTCGCGGTAGGGTTCGTTCTTCTCCTCTTCCAGCATCTTCTTCAACTCTCTCATAATCACCACCCGCGACGACAGCGAGCCATCGTAGTTGGTGGCCAGGTGCATACGGGCGCTAAACTCCATGTCGTAGGCAGGGGTGCGCTTGATGACCTTCATAAAATTGCTCTGCGCCTCGGGAATCTGCTCCAACGACTCGTATATCTGCCCTAAGATGAAATACATACGTGTCTTAAACTGGCGACTGGCCTTGTTGAGAAGCACGTCATTGATATGGTCGATGGCGGTCTGCGTGTCACCATTGGGAGCCGTAAGCTGGTACTGGGCAGCCGTGGCGGCAAACAGGGCGTTCAGCTTTTTCGACTTCTTCGCCTTTACCACAGGCTCGGCATTGATCAGCATGTCCTCAGCGCGCGAGTAGTACTTTTGCTCCATCGCCGAGCGAGCAGCCCACACCATCGCCTCCTCCCAGCAGCTGTGGCCCTTGTGCGTGTTGGTGATGTAGGCAAACACGCGCGAAGCCTGCACATAGTCCTGCTTGTAAAAATAGGCCTTGCCCATCATCAGGTAGGCGTCGTCGATGGTTTTCACATACTCTTTCCCCTTGATAAGCATCGAGTGCTTGTAGATTGATTTCGAAGCCTTCTCGATAGCTTTGTCGAACGAGCTGGCCGACGCCAAAGCCTCCTCCTTGGTTGGATGAGGAAATATAGGAAGCTGCATCGTGTAGTTGTCCTTCACCTTCTCTTCCAACTCGGTCTCACCCCTCTTCAGGGCCTCTTTGCCGTTAAAGTTGATATTGAAGTGCGAAGTGGTGGTATGATACGCCCTGTTGGGGAAGGTGTTCTTCCGCGTCGAGCAGCTGCCAAGGAGCAATGCCATGGCCAGCAGGCTTATCAGCGTAAGAGAGGACAGTATGTATCGTGATCTTTTCAAATTGTTGTCGTTAGATTTTGGGACAGGTAAAGAAACGAATTTTTAGTCGATTTATTTTTGTGCTTCCAAATATTGTTCCAGCAGCCGCTGCACATACTTGCCAAACACGTCAAACTCGATGTTGACCACCGTGCCTTCCTTGAAATTGTGGAAGTTGGTCACTTTGTAGGTGTAGGGAATGATAGCCACCGAAAAGCGGCCGCGCTCCGAGTCCACCACTGTGAGGCTCACGCCATTGACCGAGATAGAGCCTTTGGGCACGGTAAAGTTGTTCTTTTCGGCATCGTAGGTAAAGTAAAAGCGCCAGCTGCCGTTGTCGTCCACCACCTTCTCACAGACGGCGGTCTGATCGACATGGCCCTGCACGATGTGACCGTCAAAGCGACCGTTCATCGACATGCTGCGCTCCAGATTGACCTCGTAGCCCACCTTCCAGCTGCCGAGGTTGGTCTTCAGCATGGTCTCGTCCATGGCGGTCACCACGTATTGCTTTTTGGCGCGGTCCACTCGCACCACGGTCAAGCAGCAGCCGTCGTGCGCCATGCTCTGGTCAATCTTCAGCTCGTCGGCAAAATCGGCCTCAATGGTAAAATGATAATTGGTATTCTCCTTTTCTATGCTAACAATTTTGCCTGTCTTTTCGATGATGCCTGTGAACATAATCTGTTGTTTTTCTTTACTTTATACAATATCAAAAACACCCAAGACAATCCCTTTTTTTCGAAAAAAAAGATTGCATCAGGTTTTGTGCAAAAATAATGATTTTCTTTGAGATACTTAATATATAAAGTTCAAAAATCAAAATTCAGGAATCAGAATTCAGCATCGGTGGCTGAGCATGTCGAAGCCACTGAAGAGTTTGTAGAGGGTGACTAAAAAGTCCTTGACGTCGTTTTTTTTTCGTACCCCTAATGAAGCGACTTCGCGAATATTGAAATCTCAGGGACTTTATTTTCCTTTTTAGTCACCCTCCTAATAGGATTATGTCTCTTCGAGACATCAGTCATTGAATAAGTTGCACGGTTTTAGCGTGTCCCGAAGGGACAATATACTATTAACCCCAGATGAGCGTAGCGTAATCTGGGGTAGCGAGAAACATCGTGATACTCACCGCGGCGCGTTATGAATGTTCAAAGGAACACTAAAATTGTTCGCCGCGGAAGGGATTCAGTGCCAACAGGTATATAGTTGCCAAAGAAATTTCATCAAAATATATGAAATAATCACCAATAATATCATACTTTTTTTCATGGCATTAATTTTTAATTTCTATTACTTTGTAAACAGGTGTAATAGCAAAACAGGATCGAGGATCGGCTGGAGAAATAAGCATTGGGAACATTGTGTGAAAAGTTATGGTGGCAGTTACATAACACTTTCTTGTAAAGTCCACACCGTCCAACAGGGATTTGTCAGTTCCCTCCAATGATAAATTTCCGCTTCGATCTGTCGTATCCATAGCAATCAAAGAATCATTTACCATATAGCACTGCCATTTGTCTCCATCATAACGTATCATACGATTACGGTTGAAGGAATGCAAAATATATCCCTTTATCTTTATGATTTCTCCCTCTTTAGATTCGTATGGATTAGGATGACGATTAAGATAACGCCTGTCTCCCCAGCGAGCCATATACACATGATTTATAGCAACTTTATCGCAATCGTTATAATCATTCTTACTTAATGTTGGCAACGTATGGTGATCATATACTTGCTCGCATTTGCCATAGTATTCCTTGTTACACCCCACAAGAGCCATAGCAAGAACGGACAGAAACAATATTTTTTTCATAGCTATTCAAAATAATAATCGGTTGTGTCGGTAATGCAAATTAGCGGAAACATAAAATTGCAGGTCATGTATGTTGGGGAGAGATTCATATTAAGTTTACCTTTAATATAACACCTTTTTTCAGGATCATATTTCGTATAAAAATGCTCTTGTATTTTTGATCCATCATGAACTTCAAGAGTTGTCAAATCTTGCCACGAGAAGCCTACACTGAGATGGTCAAAATATAAATAAGGACGATCCAAGTGTGGATTTTCTGGATAGTTAAATACCGTATCATCTGCCAAAAAGAAACCATTATTTCCCATATCTCCTAAGTTTCCTAATTCAGTAACCCATCCACAAACTTTAATTTCCGTACCTAACTCATCCAAAAATGGATAACGAGGCACATCACACCCAACGTTGTATGTATATTTTTTTAAAATAGTCATACAAGAATTATAGTCTGTTTCTGAATACGATGGGATGGTGTCGCCGAAATCATGTTGTTTACATTTGCAAGGGTTTTTGGGTTCTGTCGGATTCTCAATAGGATCTTTGCATCCCCAAACGAGCAACAACAAGGTTGCAAGCAATATTATTTTTAACAATTTACTTTTCATGGTTACTAATTGAATTGATATAACTCATTGAAAAAAACACAGTTGCAAATATAGTTTTATTTTATATAAAAAATGAGGATTTAAACGTTTTTTTTACATTTTTATACAAAAAAACGGAACCACGCGGCGCATTCCAACAATTATCAATCGTACATTATTCATTGTACATTACACATTGTTTTCCTATCTTTGCAACCCTATTCTCTACCCGCACCATGGCAACCGACCGGCGACAACAGATTCACGCAATACTGAAACAGCACTGGGGCTACGACAGTTTCCGCCCGCTGCAGGAGGATATTATCCTGTCGGTGCTGGAGGGGCGCGACACGCTGGCGCTGCTGCCCACGGGCGGCGGCAAGAGCATCTGCTTCCAAGTGCCCGGACTCGCCCTGCAAGGTCTGTGTCTCGTCATCTCGCCGCTCATCGCCCTCATGAAAGACCAGGTGGAGAACCTGAAACGACGCCATGTGAAAGCGGCCGCCATCTACTCGGGCATGTCGTACCACGACATTGAGCTGGTTATCAACAACTGCGTGAACACCAACGATATGCGCTTCCTCTACGTGTCGCCCGAGCGCCTCAAAACGGAGATGTTCCGCGTCAACCTTCCCCACATGAACGTGAAGATGATTGCCGTGGACGAGGCGCACTGCATCTCGCAATGGGGCTACGACTTCAGGCCGCCCTACCTCGAGATTGCCGAAATACGCAAACAACTGCCCGGCGTGCCCGTGCTCGCCCTCACCGCCACCGCCACGCCCGAAGTGGTGACCGACATACAGCAAAGACTGGCATTCCCCAAGTTAAATGTCTTCCAAAAGAGCTTCAAACGCGACAACCTCACCTATTACGTGGTGAAAGAAGAGGACAAGCATAACCGCATGCTTCGCATCATGCACAAATATCCTGGCACGGGCATCGTCTATGTGCGCAACCGACGTAAGACCAGAGAGATAGCCGAATTTTTGCAAAAAAACGGCATCGCCGCCGACTACTACCACGCCGGCCTTGACGCCGAGACCCGCGACCGCAAGCAGAACGAGTGGATGAACGGCACCGTGCGCGTCATCGTCTCCACCAACGCCTTCGGCATGGGCATCGACAAGCCCGATGTGCGCTTCGTTATCCACACCGACATCCCCGACACGCTGGAAGCCTACTTCCAAGAAGCCGGCCGCGGCGGCCGCGATGAGAAGCCATCCATTGCCGTGCTGCTCTATAACGACGCCGACCTCAAGGACTTACAACGCAACTTCGAAGCCTCCTTCCCGACCATTGAGACCATCAAGAAGATTTACGAATGCCTCTGCAATGAATTTTGCATTGGCGTCAACGAAGGCAAAGATACATCCTATTTCTTTGATATTGACTATTTTATAAAAAAATACGGCTTAAAGGTCATGGAGTTTGCGAGTGCCGTGCAGTTTTTGGAAAAGGGCGGTTACCTGCTGCTCAGCGAAGAGCTCAACAAAGTGTCAACCTTGCAGATAGCCTGCGGGCAGACCGAGTTGGAGCATTTCCAGCAAAAACATCCCGAGTGGGCCGAGTTCACCAGGTTGCTGCTGCGCTCCTACGGCGGACTTTTCACAAACTATGTTAAAATAAGTGAAAATGAAATCGCCCGTCGCGCCAACTCCACCCCCGAACGAATCGAGATGGCGTTAAAAAAACTTAACGACATGGGGTTGATACATTACAACCAAGGCACCACGAAGCCCAAACTGCTCTTTTTGGAAAATCGGGTTGAGAGTCGCTATCTATTCTTCGACCCAGCCGTTTACTCACAGCGTAAAGTGGTGGCTCAGAAGCGCTTGGATGCCGTAATGCAATATGTTTCCAACAACAAAGTTTGTCGCAGCCAGCAACTGTTGGCCTACTTTGGCGAGACGACGAGCACGCCATGCGGCCAGTGCGACGTGTGCTGGCACGCCCAACGACAGCGACTGCTACAGGCCGAGTTCGACAACATCAGGCAGTGTATGGAAGCACTGCTGTCGAGCGGGCCAATGGACCTGAAAGCGCTGATGAACGAGGCGGGGCGGGAATTTAAGGAAGAGCGGATTACCGAAGTGCTGCGCTGGCTCACCGACCAAGGGTTCGTAGAGCTCAAGTCGGGGCAGGTTACGCTTTCACGCGCGGGTCGAGCCAGCCGTAAATAATATCGACCATAATATTGATAATCACGAGGATAACCGACACGTAGAGCAGCGACCCCATCACCACGGGGAAGTCGTACTTGTCGAGGGCGTCCACAATGACCACGCCCATCCCTTTCCAGTCGAAGATATACTCCACAAAGACGGCGCCAGCGAACAGCGACGCCAGCCAGCCCGAAATGGCGGTCACCACGGGGTTAAGCGCATTTTTCAGCGTATGACGAACAATGATGGTGCGGTAGGGCAGGCCCTTGGCCTTGGCGGTGCGTATGTAGTCCTGCGACAGCACATTGAGCACCGAGTTCTTGGTCAGCTCGACCACCACCGCCAACGGGCGGATGCCTAAGGTGATAGCCGGCAGAATGAGATTCTTCAAATCAAGATATTGTCCTGAACCGTAATTATCAACAGTATAGAGGCTTCCGAACATGCTGAGCCCCGTCACGTCGGCCAGCAGGAAGGCAAACACCCAGGCGAACAGAATGGCCGCAAAGAACGACGGCAGCGACATGCCCAGCACCGAAAAGAAAAGCGACACCTTGTCGAACCACGTGTCCTTAAAAATGGCGCACAGCACCCCGATGAAGATGCCCACCAGGATGGCGAAGATGATGGAAACCACCGCCAGCAGCGCAGTCTTTGGAAAAGCCTCAGTCAGTATTTCCATCACGGGCCGCTTGGTCTGATACGACCGCCGCAGGAAGGGAGCCTTCAAAACAATGGCCGAGCGGGCAAAAGAACAAATTTTCACATAGTGATAGTCCTTGTTGTCCAAAAACCAAAACGAATCCTCGTCGTCGGTGCGATGCCACGAGATGGGCGACAAGTCGTTGAGATAGGCCAGATATTGCACACCCACAGGCAGGTCGAGCCCCATCTCCTTGCGGATAGCCTCCTCGGTCTGTATGTCGCTCCGCTGCCCCATCAGCATGCGCGCCGGATCGGAAGGCAGCACCGTAAACAAAAAGAACACCAGTGTGATAACACCCAGCATCAGCAGGAAGCCGTAAAGTATTCTTTTGACGATAAAACGGAGCATGTTCAACTTTTTTGCAAAAATAAAGGAATAATCGAAGCGGAAAACATAGCCAACGCATTTTTCTCTTTCAAGGAGTGCACGCAACCTGTTACGACAAGGTGTTTGACCAAATCTTCTGCGTTTTTTCGCGAGTTCTGCGGGAAAAATTAAAGCCCGCTGATTACGCAGATTACCGCAGAATGTGACACCTGAAATCATACAGAAAAAAGTGACTTCTCTATTGCTATTGCCTTAACAAATTTTAAGAGCTGAAATTTCCTTAAAAAAACAAATTTGTAAAAAACAGCAACAAACTTGTCGAACTATCCATAATTTTTGTTATTATTGCTATCATTTAATTATCATCAAAAATTTTGCATTATGATGAAAAAAGTTACCTTTTTATTGGTTTTTATCTCTTTATTTATCAATGGTTTAGTTTTTTCGCAGACAGAAAATCCCTACGCAGATTTCAATGTTCCGGAATTACAAACACATAAAGAATATTCAAAAAACTTCAACCCGAGCACCTTCAAGGAGAAGATTCTGTACAACTGCATGGTTGACCTGATTAACGCAGCCCGTGTCCAATACACCTATGCGGCTCCTTTGAAGCATATCGTGATGATGGACTCGACCGCCCAGATGCAGGCCGACTATCAGGCCCGGAAAGAAGAGAAGACCGTTGAGGGCGAATCTCCCTACAAGACCACCGACCAGCGTCTGCGCAAATATGGGCTGACTCCCTACGCCGAAGAACTGGTGTCGAAAGCCAAATCGACCCGAGGCATCGAGGAGTACTCGTATTACGACATCTGCCTGGAATGGATCCGACCCATCCTGCGCAACCTTAAACTGGCTCAGGTGCTGCTCGACAAGAAATATTGCTACATCGGCTTCGGCCATGCCAACGACCAGTACATGAAGAATGTGTATGCCTCTATCATCTTGGGCAACGACCGCACCTTGAATCCTGGTAAGGATATGAAAACCGTTGACAATCAGGTGCTTTATTCGAAGAAACTCTATGGCTTGAAGCCCTTCGATTTGAAAGTATGCCAGAAGTGCAATAACGACATGCGTCTGGAAGTTTTGTCGCAATGTATTCAAATTCAAAGAGATGAGGTTTATTTCGTGTATGATGACTACAAATACATGAAGAAGCTGATTGGCAAGGAAGGCGATGCCATAGCCCTCGACTTCATTCAGGAAAACCAATATGAATGCGGTGCCGAGAACATCATCGACAACAACCGTGTCAACCGCGGCTTCATGACCAAGCCCGTCACCTTTGAAGAGCTGCTCGCCCGCAACGAAGTGGCCGACAAGAAATCAAACAAGATCAGCGCCATCATCACCACCATTCCCGCAGAACTGGACCGCGACTATTTCGACTTTGACATCAATGTCATCCTCATAAAAGACGGCAAATACGCCTGCCGCACCATCCTCAAGAAAAAGGTGGAATGCAACAACGCCTATTACGATCAGAAGATAACTTTCCTCAAAGACGAGAACTCGATACCCACCACAGGCGACTGGCTCCCCGCCGTTGAGCAGGGCAAACTGGAAATCAGAATCCCCTTGACCTCGCCTTCTAAAACCACTTTCTCGCCCGAAGAGGTGGCCACCTATGTGCAACAACTTGACGAACCTTCCTATAAGATTGACAAAGTGGATGTTATCATGGTTAACTCCATTGAGAAATTCGACGACCCCGCCCAAAAGAAACTGCAACAGAAACGTGGCGAGAGCCTCGCTAACGCCGTTAAAGGCAAGTACGGAGCAGGACTG
The DNA here is from genome assembly GCA_017454945.1 of Bacteroidales bacterium. GTDB lineage: Bacteria > Bacteroidota > Bacteroidia > Bacteroidales > WCHB1-69 > JAFTCA01. Next base: position 297,668 of record JAFTCA010000010.1, on the reverse strand, counting down.
CCTGTCACCATCTCCTACGAAGATAGCTGGGAAGAATTCAAGAAAGACCTCGTTTACAGTGCCGACTATTACGACTTAACCCTGTTTGGCAAAGAAAACGCTGTTACCCAACTGAATGCTGAAAAGGGCAAAATTGCCAAGGAAATCGAAAAGGATTACCTCTCGAAACAGCGCTTTGCCAAAGTTATCTTCCATGTAACTTATCACGTGGAAGGCAAGGATGAACAAGACTTCGTGGTTTACAAGTTCAACAAGAGCCTGGCTCAAGGCAAGACCCAACTCGCCATGGCCATCCAGAAATACATCATCAAGCAGGTGGAGGAACGCAACTATAACTCTGGCGTTGTCAAGAAGATGAAGATTCCCGTAAAGAAAGCCAACCAGGCCATGCTCAACAACAAGCTCTACTTGCAATGCATTACCGGCTCGCCAGTAAGCAACGCCATGTGCACCGAAATGGACGACTACTACAAACTGGATGTAAACAACCACATTCTGGAATACAACAAGATGCTGTGCGACATGAAGAACCTGACCCTCACCTCGTCGGCCGACGTTGCCAACAAGCAGGCCAACATCGACAAGTTCTACGCCTACCCGAACATCTCGAAAGAGAGAGTCAACAGCTTGAACATGTCGTTCCAACTGAAGGTTCTCGAATATCTTAAAACTGTACCCAAAACCACCGAGAACCTGACCTTGGCAGACAACACCTACGCCAAAATCAAGGCCGTACGCAATCCTAAACTCGACAGCTGGCAGGAAGCCTACCATTTGGCCGCCATCTTCATCGGCAACAACGACTACGCCTACGCACTCAGCCTGATGGATCCCTTCATCCTCGACGGTGACGACGTTTCCGACGACTTCATCTTTGCCTACGTCAGCATCGGCGGCTATAAAGAAGACTCGTACCTCAGCGGCAACTACGCCAAGGCCGTTCAAATGGCAGCCCAAAGAGACAAGGCCCGCCTGTGTGCCCTCTTCGAAAAGATGTCAATGTGCATCTTAGACAACCGCGAGGTTAAGAAAGTATTCTGCAAAGAATGCAAATAAATGATTTTCTGAAATCCATTACATAAAACAAACTATAAACGATGAAATCAATTGAACAAACAAATTTTAGCGGCAAGAAAGTATTGGTTAGAGTGGACTACAATGTGCCGCTGAACGAGAACTTTCAAGTAACTGATGTAACAAGAATCAAAAGAACTATTCCTACGGTCAGCAAGATTACCGGCGACGGTGGCATTGCCATCCTGATGTCGCACCTCGGTCGTCCGAAAGGCCAAGTGAATGATAGTTTTTCCTTGAAACATATCCTCCCCACCGTAAGTGAGATTCTGGGCAAGAAGGTCGTTTTTGCCGGCGATGTTTTGAGCGATGAAGCCGAAAAGGTTATCAACAGCTTGAAACCGGGCGACGTGGCCCTGCTCGAGAACCTGCGCTTCCATGCTGAAGAAGAGAAGGGCAATCCCGACTTTGCCAAGGCCATCGCACGCCTCGGCGATGTTTACGTAAACGACGCTTTTGGCACCGCCCACCGCGAACACGCCTCCACGGCCACCATCGCCAAGTTCTTCCCACACAACTGCTTTGCCGGCCACCTGCTGTACGACGAGGCCTCCAACTTGGAGAAACTCTTCACCTCGGCACAGAAACCGTTTACAGCCATCATCGGCGGCTCCAAAGTATCGACCAAACTCAATATCCTGAAAAACCTCGTCACCAAAGTGGATAACCTCATCATCGGCGGCGGCATGAGCTACACCTTCATCAACGCCATGGGCCACGAAATCGGCGACTCGATTTTCGAACCCGACATGGTGGACAATGCCAAGGAGATTCTTGCAACGGCTGAAAAAAGAGGCGTAAAACTCTATTTACCTATGGATTACGTGATTGCTAACGACTATCGCGAAGACGCCGACAAGAAAACTACCCAATCGCCCGACATCCCCGCCGGCTGGCAAGGTATGGACATCGGTCCTAAGACCACCCAGATGTTTGCATCTGTCATCAACAGTTCCAAGACCATCCTGTGGAACGGCCCCGTTGGCGTGTTTGAATGGGACACCTTCGCCAAAGGCACCTGCACCATCGCCCTGTGCGTATCTGCCGCCACCATCGCCGGAGCTTACTCGCTCATCGGCGGCGGCGACTCTATCGCAGCAGTCAACAAAGCCCACTTTGCCGACCATATCTCCTATATCAGTACCGGTGGCGGCGCCATGCTCGAATACCTGGAAGGTATCGAACTGCCTGGCATTAAAGCATTGAATGATAACGAATAACTTGATTTTCAACAAAGAAGAAAAATGAGCATAGAATTATCTGAACAAGAAATAATCAGAAGAAAGAAATTAGACGATTTTGCCAATCTGGGCATCAACTCATACCCCGCACCCCTATACCCGGTGAACGCCAACAGCGCCGAAATCAAGGAAAAATATCCTCAAGATAACTCCCTGTTCCAAGATGTTTGCATCGCCGGCCGTATCATGAAACAGCGCATCATGGGTGCCGTCTCTTTCTATGAACTGCAAGATGCTACAGGCAAAATCCAGATATACGTAAAACGCGACGAGATTTGTCCTGACGAAGACAAAACCATGTACAACTCCGTTTTCAAGAAACTGGATATCGGTGACATCATCGGTGTGAAAGGCTTTGTTTTTATTACCCAAATGGGTGAAATCAGCATCCATGTGAAAGAGTTCACCCTGCTGAGCAAGTCTATCCGCCCGCTGCCTATCGTGAAGGAGAAAGACGGCAACACCTTCGACGCCTTCACCGATCCCGAACAACGCTATCGCCAGCGTTACCTTGACCTGATAGTTAATCCGCAGATTAAAGATACCTTCATCAAACGTACCAAGCTGGTCAATACCATGCGTAACTTCTTGAACGAAAAGGGCTACCTCGAAGTGGAAACCCCCATTTTGCAACCTCTCTACGGTGGTGCTGCCGCCCGCCCGTTCAAAACTCACCACAACAAACTGGATATGACGCTCTACCTGCGTATCGCTAACGAGCTCTACCTCAAGCGTTTGATTGTTGGTGGCTTTGATGGCGTGTATGAGTTCTCGAAAGACTTCCGCAACGAAGGTATGGACCGCTTCCACAACCCCGAATTCACCCAAATGGAGCTCTACGTAGCTTACAAAGACTACGAATGGATGATGAACCTGGTGGAAGAGATGGTGGAAGCCGTGGCCCTGGCTCTTCACGGTACCACACAAGTGCAAGTGGGCGAAAACCTCATCGACTTCAAACGTCCTTGGAAGCGCTACACCATGTTCGAGGCTATCGAGCACTTCACGGGCACCGACATCTCCAACATGAGCGAAGAAGAGATGTTCGACTTTGCTAAGAAAGTTGGTGCAGAGGTGGATAAGACCATGGGCAAAGGCAAGCTGGTAGATGAAATCTTCGGCGAGACCTGCGAGAAGAAACTCATCCAGCCCACGTTCATCTACGACTATCCCGTGGAAATGTCGCCACTGACCAAGATGCACCGCACCAAACCCGGCATGACCGAGCGTTTCGAGGCCATGTGCAACGGCAAGGAACTGTGCAACGCCTACTCGGAGTTGAACGACCCCATCGACCAACGCAAGCGTTTTGAAGACCAGCTGGAACTGGGCAAACGCGGCGACACCGAGTCCATGGTGCTGGACGAAGACTTCCTCCGCGCCCTCGAATTCGGTATGCCTCCCACAGCCGGTTTGGGCATCGGCATCGACCGCCTGGCCATGATTATGACCAATTCGGCTTCCATTCAGGATGTGCTCTTCTTCCCGCAAATGCGCCCGCAAGTGCAGAAAGAGAACCCGCAACCCGAAGAGAAGTAATACCATAACCTTACAGCCATGTCAAACTTCACTTTCTTTCACCGCCCCGAGGCGCGAAAGTACAACTATAAGCCCCAGTTTTACGATCCCGACAAGCCCGATGAAAAAGAGGTGCCCGCTTCCGACAGTGAGGCTGCTCGCGCCCGTGAGTTTGCCAACCACATGCACGACAGCTGGGACCGCCGGCGGCAACATAAGAATCAGCGACAATCCTCCCAGAAAACAATTCTCTGGCTGTTATTTATCTTTACTGTTCTTGTCGTTCTCTTTCTTTACATTAACAGATTTTTCACCTAAATCATTGATTTTGTAAAGTAATCATGAACGATATCATCCACTTACTGCCCGAAAATGTAGCCAACCAGATTGCCGCAGGCGAGGTCATCCAACGCCCCGCTTCGGCTGTCAAGGAATTGCTGGAGAATGCTGTGGATGCCGGTGCGACGCAAATCCACCTCATCGTCAAGGATGCAGGACGCACGCTGATACAAGTGATCGACAATGGCTGCGGCATGAGCTTTGCCGATGCGCGCATGTGCTTCGAACGACATGCCACTTCCAAAATAGAGAATGCCGACGACCTTTTCAGATTGACCACCAAGGGCTTCCGCGGCGAAGCCCTGGCTTCCATCGCAGCCATCGCCCACGTGGAGCTGAAGACCAAACGCGCCGAAGACACGATGGGCACCTTGGTTTGCAACGAAGGCTCTGTCATCAAGGAACATAGCCCTGTCGCCACCGCCGACGGGACTTCCTTTTCGGTGAAAAATCTCTTCTTCAATGTGCCCGCCCGCCGCAACTTCCTCAAGTCCGACGCCGTGGAGTTTTCCCATATCGAGGAAGAGTTCTATCGGGTGGCGCTCATCCACACCTCCATTGCTTTCACGTTAAGCCATAACGGTAAGACACTCTTCAACCTGACGGCTTCCAACTTCAAGCAGCGCATTGTCAATATTTTTGGCAATCACCTGAAAGACAAACTGTTCCCTGTGGAGCAATCTACCGACTTCGGCATCTTGGGCGGCTTTATCGCCAAACCCGAAAATGCCAAGAAAAAGAAGAACGAGCAGTATATGTTCATCAACAACCGGTTTGTGCGTCATAACCTGCTGAACTACGCCATCGAAACAGCCTACAAAGAGCTGATTCCCGACGGCTACAAACCGGCCTATTTCATCCATCTGGACATCGACCCGAAAACCATCGACATCAATATCAGTCCGACCAAAGTGGATGTCAAGCTGCAGGACGAGCGGCTGATTTTTGGCTTCCTCAACGCTGCCGTCAAGAAATCGTTAGGCACCATGTCGCTGACACCGATGCTGGATTTCAACTATGAACGGGGATTGGATGTCTCGAACTTTCCGCCACAGGACCGCATAGTTCCCCCTACGGTCAACGTCAATCCCAACTACAATCCGTTCAACACCCCTAAGAATCACGACTCTTTCAATGCTGGTGCTGCACACACCAGATCAGAGCTGGCTGGCTGGGAAAAATTCTATGGCGAATTCAAGGCCGAAACAGTTGATTTGCCCAGCAAACTCAACCAGAGCGACAACTCATTGGATTTGGACGAAAAAACCGAAAAGGTGATTCCAACGCACTTTTTCACTTTGAACAACCGCTACATCGTGGCTTCACACGACAACAAGCTGCTGCTGATCGACATCCTTGGAGGTCGCGAACGCATCCTGTACCAGTCGTACTTGGAAGCCATGGAAAACAAGCCCGTAGTTGTACAACAGCGCCTTTTCCCCGAGACGCTCTCTCTCTCGACAGCCGACGCCGAGCTGCTCACCGAGCTGATTCCCCACCTGCGCAGTTTGGGCTACGACATTGAATTGATGGGCGGCAACCAGTTTGCCGTTAACGGCTCGCCCACAGACATCGATGACGAGAACATGCAAAACACCATCGAGGCCGTGCTGGAGTCGTACAAATCGAACATATTCTTGTATCAAGCCGAAAAGACGGCCAACCTCGCTTTGAGCATGGCTAAGAAGAAGGCTGGGTTATACAAACCTTTGACTGAGGACAGCGAAATCAGTGCCTTCATTGAGCAACTCTTCGCCTGCCCGCTCTCCCACTTGTCTCCCTCAGGAAAGCAAATCATTCATTATCTTTCAGAAGAGGACATAGCCAGTTTTTTCAAACCATAATAAACAAAAAAATGATTGATTCTCAAATTTTTACACCGGTAAATATAGGTCCTGTGACTTTAAGGAACCGCACCATCCGGTCGGCGGCGTTCGAAAACATGTGTCGTGCCAACATGCCCACACAAGAACTGTTTGACTACCATACTGCCGTGGCTCGCGGAGGTATCGGCATGACCACCATTGCCTATGCGGCGGTCAACCGCAGCGGGGTCTCCTTTGATGGCCAACTCTATATGCGTGAGGAGATTATCCCCGATCTGAAAAAACTGACCGACGCCATTCATGCCGAAGGCGCCAAGGCTTCCATCCAACTGGGTCACTGCGGCAACATGACCCACTGGTACACCTGCGGCCAGATTCCCGTCGGCGCCTCGAACGGCTTCAACCTCTACTCGCCCACCATTGTGCGCAAACTGAAAGAACACGAGATTGAAGAACTGGTGAAAGATTTCGGCCGCGCAGTGGAGATGTGCCGCCGCGCCGGCTTCGACTGTGTGGAAATCCATGCCGGCCATGGCTATCTCATCAGCCAGTTTCTGTCGCCCTACACCAACAAACGTCGCGACAAATTCGGCGGCTCGCTCGAGAACAGAATGCGCTTCATGCGAATGGTAATCAACGAAGTGATGCGCACAGCCAAAGACGACATGGGCGTAGTAGTGAAAGTGAACATGTACGACGGCTTCAAACGTGGCATGCAGATTGACGAGTGTATCAAAGTGGCTCAGGAGCTTGAAAAGCTCGGTGTACACGCCCTTGTGCTCACCGCCGGCTTCGTCAGCAAGGCCCCCATGGCCGTGATGCGCGGCGCCATGCCCTTGAAAGCCATGGCCTACTACATGAACCCGTGGCGCTTCTGGTGGTTGAAACTCGGCCTCGCCCTGTTTGGCCGACTGATGGTGCCCACCGTGCCTTTCAAAGAAGCTTACTTCCTTGAAGATGCCAAAAAATTCCGCGCCGCCCTCAACATGCCTCTCATCTATGTAGGCGGACTCATCTCGCGCCAGAAGATGGAAGAGGTGCTCGATGCCGGCTTCTGCGGATTGCAGATAGCCAGAGCGCTGGTTCACGATACCGACTTCGTCAACAAACTGCACGAAGGCGAAGAACGCAGCGGCTGCAAACATTCCAACTACTGCATCGCCCGTATGTACACACTGGAAATGAAATGCCACCACTGCGTGGACAACCTGCCCAAAAAACTACAAAAAGAAATTGATGACGCCGAAGCAAACTTGTAAAGGATGAAAAAACTGCTCTGCTGCCTCATTGGCATTCTGTTAATCAACTCATTATCAGCTCAATCAAGGATGGACAAAACCATTCTGTTTCTCGTACCGTTCCATCTTGAACAAGCCGAACAAATCAATATTGACTCGGTGAACACCGAAAACGACCTATACGAAATCCCCTCTTTCGACCTCATTGGCTTCTGGGAAGGAGCCAAAATGGCGTTGGACGAATACGACCGCAAATTTGTCAACCTTAATGTGGTTGTAAGAGATGTGACCAACAACGCCAAACAACTGCAAAACATTCTGCAAGACGCTGTTACGCATCACAAAATTGATTTGATTATAGGACCTTTTTACGGCAAAATGTTTACCATTGCCGCCGCTTTTGCCAAGGAACATCATATTCCTATCGTCAACCCCTTCAGCACACGCAGCAATATTGTCAGCGGCAACGAATGGGCCTACAAGGTGTTGCCCCCCACTCGCGTCTATCCCCATCTCACCGATTCGCTCATCATCAAACGCTACCCCAAGAACAACGTCATCCTATGGGTTGCCAGCGATGAGATGACCACTGAACAACAAGAATACGAACAATACTTCGACTCTCACAATATTCCATACCGGAAAGTGGCCGTTTCGGAAAATGTGAACGCCCTACACCAATATCTGAAACCGCATTATCAGAATATTGTCATCGCCCTGTTCAACAATGAAGCCACCGTGACAAACCATGTGCAAAACTATACCCTTGCCGATTACAGCAAGCCCGTAACAATGATTGTCCCCGAAGAATGGCTCTCTATCAACAACCTTGAATTTGAATATTTCAATCGGCTGAACGTTCATTATTTTTCTAATTATTTTGTTGATTATAAAGAAGATAAAACAGAATATTTTTCCATCAACTTTATCAATCAGTACGCCTATCCCCCCAGTCTTGCGCGATTTTCGTTCCAAGGATACGATATTACCAAATATTTCATACAGAAGTTGTTCCACCAGGAAAACGACTCCGACAACTTTTATTATTCCCTGGGATTCCAATTCAAGAAAATGCCTAACGGCGGCTACGAGAACCAGCGCGCCCGCCTGATCATGATTGAAAATTACGAAAAAGTGGAAATCAAATAGTGTTAGCAATCCACATTGATCACTACACGCACACTTTTATATTTCAAAGTGGTTTGAAAAGTATCAATGACTTGTTGCAGATAGGCTTTCTTCCTTTTCACCTGGCCATCGCGGGCAAATTTCACCCAGCAGTCTTTCATGAAATAGTTCTGAACTCTTGACACCAGCGGAAATTCAGGACCTAACACCTGTTTGGGAAAAGCCTGGCGCAACATGTCGGCCAGCACAGCGGCAGCCTCGTTCACCATCTGTTCCTCACGGTGCTTCAAGGTAATCTTAATCATCTTACTGATAGGCGGATAGAAGAAATTTTGTCGCTCCGCTATCTGATGCTGGTACATAGCCTCATAATTATGGCCCACAACATATTGCAGGGCTGGATGCTCAGGACGATAGCTTTGGATGATAACTTTGCCAGGTATCTCTTTGCGGCCCGCCCGCCCGCTTACCTGCTCCATCAACTGATAGGCACGCTCGAACGACCGGAAATCGGGATAGGAAATCAGGCTGTCGGCATTGAGAATGCCCACAACCGACACCCTGTCAAAATCAAGACCTTTGGTTACCATCTGTGTACCAACGAGTATGTCAGTCTTATGTTCCTCAAAATCAGTGATGATTTTCTGATAAGACGATTTCGAGCGCGTGGAGTCCAGGTCCATGCGACTGATGACCGCATCGGGAAAACGCTCCGCCAAGATTTCCTCAACCTGCTCTGTACCATATCCTTGCATCTCAATATCCTTGCTGTGGCACGAGGGACACTCGTTGGGCAAGTCGATGGCATAGCCGCAATAGTGGCATTTCAGCAGACGACTGCGCTTGTGGTAGGTCAAGGTTACGTCGCAGTAACGGCAGGTGGGCATCGACTGGCACGAGTTGCAGAACAGCCGGAGCGAGTAGCCGCGGCGGTTTTGGAAGATGATGACCTGCTCCTTATGGCTGAGTGCCTTCTCGATATGCTCAAGCAGAAACTCGGAAAACTGGCCGTGCATCTTCTTTTGCTTGATGCTCTCCACCAAATTCACCACCCAAATCTCGGGCAGAGTGCTGTTGGCATAGCGCTGCATCAACTGCACCAAACCATATTTGTTGTTTTTTACATTGTAATATGTTTCTAATGAGGGTGTTGCTGTTCCTAATAAGGTTTTTGCCTTATGAATACCTGCCAGCACAACAGCTCCATCGCGGGCATGATAGCGAGGTGCGGGGTCAACCTGCTTGTAGGAACCGTCGTGCTCCTCATCCACAATGACCAGCCCCAAGTTGCGATAGGGCAGGAACAGCGCCGAGCGGGCACCCAAAATCAGCTGGTACTTGCCTGTGATACTGCTGCCACTCTGCAGCACATGGTTCCAGATTTCCACCCGCTCATACTCGTTAAACCGCGAGTGGTAAACGCCAACCTTGTCGCCGAAATATTTGCGCAAACGATTCACTATCTGCGAGGTAAGGGCAATCTCAGGCAACAGATACAGCACCTGCTTGCCCTCCTTCAGCACCTCATCAATCATCTTGATGTAGATTTCGGTCTTGCCACTGCCCGTTACCCCGTGCAACAGCACCACCTCATGCTGCGTCATCTGCTCCTTTATCTCTTCGTATGCCTTTTGTTGCGGCGCCGACAACGTAATTGATGCGGCCGAGTCATTGGGGTCGTAGTTGGCCAAACGGCTGATTTTCTGTTCTTTAATTTGGAAAACACCTTTCTCTACCAAACTTTGCAGACGAGACGGAGATGCCGCAGGTAACTTCAACAAGTCGGCTTTGCGCATTTGGGCTTTCAAATCTCCCACACCCTTGCCACTGCGGGCGCTCATTAGAAATGCCAGCAGCATATCGCACTGCCCAGCGGTTCTTTTCGATGCACTCAGTTGGTCAAGTAGCTGATTGAAAGCCTGTTCATTATTGGCATATTCGGGCGTCAGCGACACGTACGTTTCGATCTTCGGCTTGTAGGGGTCGCGGATTTCCTCATCGGTAATCACCACATCCTTTTCCACCAACGACTTGATAATGGGAATTACCTTCTGCATGTTCAGCGTCTTCGAAATCTCGTCAATAGTCATCATAGGGCGGTACGACAAAGCCTCGGTGAGGCGCAACTCCCTTTCGGTCAGCGTGGAAACATCTCCGTCAAACGCGGGATTGAGCATGATTTTGGTCTCGCTGGCAATCTTCAACGCCGATGGCAGAGCCACGGCCATCACCTCACCCAATGTACACATGTAATAGTCGGCAATCCATTGCCACAACTTGTACTGCTGAGGCGACACTATCGGCTCATTGTCAATAACATCCAGCACATACTTGACATTCACCTGATCAGGAACGCGGGTGTGCACTTCCACCACCAAGCCCGAATAGAGCTTGCTCTTGCCAAAAGGAACCACCACCCTCATACCAAAAGCCAACGGCACATCCAAATCGTGGGGCAAACGATAGGTAAAGAGCCCTGGCAATGGTAAAGGTAGCAATATATCAGCAAAATAGGTCGTGCGTTCCATATCGCAAAGATACAATTTTTAGATTTGCATCCTCCTATAAAAAAGTAAAGGCAAACATCCTGATGGACATTTGCCTTTCTTCGTAATGATTGGAAGAAAACTATTTCTTCGTATTCATATAAGCAATCAAATCAAGCACTTTGTTTGAGTAGCCCATTTCGTTGTCGTACCAAGCAATCACCTTAACGAAATTGGGGTTCAACATGATACCACCGGCAGCGTCGAAAATAGAAGTTCTCTTGTCGCCAATGAAGTCGGTTGAAACAACTGCATCTTCAGTATAACCCAGAACGCCTTTCAGTTCGTTCTCGCTGGCTTTCTTCATAGCAGCCTTGATTTCATCATAAGTGGTAGCTTTCTCCAAACGGCAGGTCAGGTCAACAACCGAAACGTCCAAAGTGGGAACGCGGAACGACATGCCAGTGAGACGGCCTTTCAGTTCGGGGATAACTTTGGTCACAGCCTTGGCAGCACCCGTTGATGAGGGGATGATGTTGCCGGCAGCAGCTCTACCACCACGCCAATCCTTAGCAGAAGGACCATCCACGGTCTTCTGGGTAGCGGTCGTAGCGTGAACGGTGGTCATCAAACCTTCCACCATACCAAAATTGTCGTGCAGCACCTTTACGATAGGAGCCAAGCAGTTGGTAGTGCAAGAAGCGTTGGAAACGATAGGCTGACCATTGTAAGTATCATTGTTAACACCCATAACAAACATAGGAGTGTCATCTTTTGAAGGAGCAGACATAACCACTCTCTTGGCACCGGCTGCGATATGTTTCTCTGCCAGTTCTTTGGTGAGGAACAAACCGGTAGATTCAACGATATATTCGGCACCCACTTCGTTCCATTTCAGATTAGCGGGATCTTTCTCTGAAGTAACACGGATCTTGTCGCCATTGACAACCAGGCAACCGTCTTCTACTTTAATATCACCCTTAAATTGACCGTGAATAGAATCATATTTAAGCATATAAGCCATATAATCAACATCCAGCAAGTCGTTGATGGCAACCACTTGGATATTTTCTCTTTCTATGGAAGCGCGGAAAACCAATCTTCCGATACGACCAAAACCATTAATACCAACTTTAATTTTTTCCATAATTCGTTTATTTTTAAATTGTTTGAATAAAAACTCTTTTTTTAAGCGTGCAAAAGTAAAAAAAATTTTTTTTGTAGAAAAAATGAACGATATTTTTTTCTCGATAAAAAACTCTAAAAATAGAGTCCTTTTTACCTATGTTTATTAAAAACTGGCTGTTGAAAATTATCGGCTGGCAAAAAATTTCACACATACCGATTTTATATCTTTGTTCGTTTAATATCGGGTAATTGCCGCTACCAGGGCTTTTATCCGTTATTGAAGAAAAAATCATCATTTTAGAATCATAAATTAGCATGACTATGAATATCTTCACAAAACGTTTGGGACTTCTGTTGGTTGCTTTCTTGCTCGCCGCACCCGTATGGGCACAGCGCAATGTAACGCACGATTCGCCTATGTATGAGTACAATACGGCTATGGAACTGTTCCAAAAGGAGAAATACGGAGCCGCCCAACGCTACTTCAAGTATGTGTATGAGCACATTGCCGACAAGCAACAGGATATCAAGGCCAACTCCTACTTCTACATGGGAGTGTGCGCCGCCAACCTCACCAACAACGAGGCCGACTTCCTGCTCAAGGATTTCATCCGACACTACCCCGTGCATGCCAATGTGCCTCAAGCCCATTTCTATTTAGGCCGCTTCTATTTCTCGAAAAAGCAATACAAAAAAGTGCTTGAGAACTTCAACGAAGTGGATGAGCGCAACATCAAGCCCGAGGATATGGCCGAATACGACTTCAAGAAAGGCTATGCCTACTTCGCCACCAAAGATTATGCCGAAGCCAAGTACTACTTCCACGAAGCTCGCCAGTATGAAGGACAATACAAGAAGAAAGCCATTTACTACGCAGCCCATATCGCCTACGAAGAAAAACAATACGAAGCCGCTTTGAACGACTTCCTGCTACTCAAAGACGACCCTGCCTATCAGGAGGCCGTGCCTTTCTATCTCACCCAGATCTACTTCATCCAAGGGCGCTACGAGGACCTGATTGCCATCGCTCCGCCATTGCTCGCCAATGCTTCCGATAAGACCGAAATCGACCGCACACTGGCCCTCTCCTACTACAATCTCGGACGCTACAGCGAAGCACTGCCCTATTTTGAATATTACCTCGCCGCTAACAAGGGCGAAATCGACCGCAACGACAATTACGCCATCGGCTACACCTACTACCAAAACCAAAAATACAAAGAAGCCATTAATTACCTGTCGAAAGCCACTGGTGAACAAGACCTTATCGCTCAAAACAGCTACTACATTATCGGCGATTGCTATCTGCAACAGCGCATGCTCAACTTCGCCTCGCAGAGTTTCTATGAGGCCTCAAAGTATGATTTTGATGAAGGCGTGAAGGAAGATGCTCTCTACAACTACGCCAAACTGCAATATGAAACCTCTTCCAGTCCGTTCAACAGCGCCATCAAAGCGCTGGAACAATATACCACCCTCTATCCTTACTCTACTCGCGCTGAAGAGGCAAACTCCTATCTGTCAAAGATTTATCTCTCAACCAAAAACTATCAGGGAGCCATCAACTCGCTGGAAAAGGTTTCCTCCAAAAATCCCGACCTGCTGAAAGCCTACCAGCGCTGCACCCACTTCCGTGCACTGGAACTCATCAACAACCGCAGCTACTCGGAAGCTAAAAAATTGATTGACAAATCATTGGTTTACCCGATGAACAAAAACATTCATACGGCTAACCTCTACTGGAAAGCAGAAACCGAATACCGCGCCGGCAACTACAAAAACGCCTACTACGCCTTCCAGAACTATTACAAATATCCCACTGCCAATAAAGATGCCAACTATCCCATCTCCTACTACTCGTATGGCTACTCGGCTCTGAAACTCAACAAGTATGAAGAAGCCAAGAACGGCTTCAACAGCTTCCTCAACTACGAAGACCAAATCTCGAACGAGGATATGATAGCCGACGCCATGGCACGCCGCGCCGACTGCTATTTCATGTTAAAAGACCTTAAAAGCGCCGTTCAAAGTTACGAGAAATGCGAGGATATGCAGCGCAACAATGCCGACTACGCCGTTTACCAACAGGCCAAATGCTTCGGCTACCTGAACAACACCGGCAAGAAGGTCGAAATCCTCGACAAGTTGGTAAAACGCTATCCCAAGTCGCCCTTCTGCGATGATGCCGAATACGATCTGGCCACCACCTATCACGCCCAAAACAACTACGCACAGGCTATCGTGGCCTATCAGAATTTCATCAAAAAATATCCTAAAAGCCAATATGTACGCCAGGCATACAACAAGCTGGCATTAGCATATCTTAACACTCAGAAGACCGACGAGGCCATCCGGACGTTCAAGTATGTTTTCGAGACCTACCCAGGCTCTCAAGAAGCCAAGGACGCTTTGGCCAACCTCGAAACCATCTACTCGGAAGAAGGCAACACAGGCGAATTCTTCGACTATATCAGAAACAAGAGCACTGTCAACATCTCACTCGGCCGTCAGGACTCCATCGCCTTCAAGGCTGCCGAAACCAAGTACAACCGCGGCGACTGTGAAGCGGCCACCAAGAGCTTTGACGACTACCTGCGTCAATTCCCCAACGGCCTCTTTGCCGCTCAAGTCTATTTCTACAAGGGCGAATGCGAATATAGCCAGATGCACTACGACAAAGCCCTGGCCGCCTACGAAGCCTTGGTAACCAAATACAAAACACAATACAACGAAACGGCCATCCGCAAGATTGCCACTATCTATTACAACGACAAGAACTACGCTGCCGCACAGAACTACTTTGTCAAGTTGATTGAGTGTGCCACCACCGACATCAACCTGATTTTCGGTTACAACGGCGCTATGCGCTCGTCCTTCGAGCTGAAACAGTATCTCGACGCACTGCAGGCCGCACAAGTCATCATCAACTCAAAGAACTCCGACGACGAGCTCAAGAACGATGCCCGCCTCATTGCCGGCAAGTCGGCTATAGAAGTGGGCAACTACAGCGAAGCCAAGAAGCACCTGTCAACACTGGCCCACAGCAACAGCAACGACATTGCCGCCGAGGCCGCCTACCTGTGCGCATACATCGAATTCAAGCTCAACAATTTGGATGCCTGCGAAAAGAAAATCTCAGAGATGCTGGCTGACGATTACAGCTCCGAATACTGGTACGCTTCCACCTTCATCCTCTACGGCGATCTGTATGCCGCCAAAGGCAACTACTTCCAAGCTCGCCACACCTATCAGAGCATTGTGGACAACTACGAAGGCGACGACTTGAGAGAAGTGGCCCGCGAAAAAATCCGCCTGCTGGATGAAAAAGAACAACAGGAAAAAGCTCTCAAAGAAAAAGAGGCCAATAGTCAGGAACCCGTCCAAATAGAAGAAGAATAATTTTCAAGATAGAATTAAACATTGTCATTCAAGGATTTAGAAAAAAATAATCAACGATATGAAAAAAATAGTAACCTCACTCCTGTTTCTGTTTATCGGTCTGGTGTTGAATGCGCAAGTCATCGATACGGCTCGCTTCCGGTTGGATTATGTGCCGCACATTCTCAACTTCCAGAAAATCAATCAAACAGCCAAAATCAATGATACGGTACAGGATAAAGTGAAATTCGACTACTATATCACGCCGCAGAAGCTGAACATCGACTTTGAGCCGTCGCCCATCAAGGCGGCCAAGATGACACCCGACATATTGGAACGCCTCTATCGCAATTATGTCAAAGTCGGCTTCGGCTATCCCGTCACCCCGCTGGCTGAACTCTCTATCCACAATGCCCGCGACAAGAAAAACTCCTACGGCCTCAACGCCCATCACTTCTCCTACTGGGCACAACCCATCGGCAAAGTGATGTCTCAATATGTGTATCACCCCTTTAGCGACACCCGTACCGATTTCTATTTCAACCACTTCTTCCGTAAATACACCCTCTACACTTCTGTCGGTTACAACCACGAAGCCGCACGACTGTATGGCTTTAACCGCTACACCGATGGCCGGGACTACAACGAAAAACAATACCGCGACAGCCTGAAGAACAACTTCCACCACCTCAAAGCCGAAGTGGGCTTTCGCTCAAACTTCACACTTGAAGAAAAACGACTGAAACACGATGTGCGCATCAACTATGATTTCTTGCGCACCAACCATAAAGATATGGAACATCATGTCGCCTTGAACGGATTCCTCGGCTATGATGCTCGCTTTATGAAGATATCGGGCAGCCAAAATTATCGTATGGACATGATTTTCAATTATATAAATAATAATTGGCTCTCTGACACAACTCGCACACAAGACCATCGCTTCCATTTCGAACTCAAACCTACGATGCAGTTTACCATCAAGGAATACCACATCCGCGTGGGATTGGGCATTCCTATCATCCACAGCCAAGGAAAAACCAAAGTGCCCCTTTACCCCATCGCCGAATTCCAACTGGGCGTCATTCCGGGTATCATGAACGTTTACGCGGGTATCGATGGCAAAATCACATATAACACGCTCTCAGACCTGCTGTATGAAAATCCCTACATCAAACCAGGCCTCGATCCGCTTCGCTTTACAGCCAACCCCATCGGCTTTAACAGCGTTTACGCCGGCATCAAAGGTAATCTCGTTAAAAAGCTCAACTATCACTTAGGCGCAAGATATTCCCGCCTGAATGATATGGCATTCTTCATCATCGACACCACCTGCACACTGAAAAACCAGTTTGACATCGTTTACTATAATGGAGGCCGCTTCAACGCCACCTTGAACCTCAACTGGGAGGTTATCAATAACCTCTACCTCAATTTTGAAGCCAACTGCTGGCTCTACCATTTCAAAGATACGGCTGCCGTGGCTTGGCACAAGCCGCTGGTTAACTTCGCCTTCTCGGGTAAATATGTGCTGAAAGAAAAGATGATCTTCAGTCTCAACTTCGACATGGCATTTGGCGCCAAAGCACTGGGCCGCGACAACCTCGAGTCACCTTGGGAGATACAAAAAATGAAGCCCATCCTCGACTTCGGCATCGGCTTTGAATACCTGATTAAGAAGAACTTCTCGGCATTTGTCACCATCGACAATATCGCCTGCCAGCATTACGCCAAATTCTACAACTTCAAGAGTTTCGGTATCAACGCCATCGTAGGTATCACCTACTCCTTCGGCAACGAAAGCATCAAGAAGACGAAAACGAAGAAGTAAGACCTGAGTAGAGAAGTGAGTAGTGAAAAGTGAATAGTTAAGAAACTAAGGAGTTAAGTGTTGTTTATTGCTAACAACTAAAAACTAACAACTAATAACTTCTTTGAATTAGTTTTCAATTCTCGGTTTTCAGTTCGCCTTTTTCTTCCTTCTCCCTATTATTGCACTTGCTGATATTCAGCAGCAACCCCAGTGTGGCACCTGAAAATATCATGGAAGAACCGCCACGACTGATAAACGGCAGTGTCTGTCCGGTGGCAGGCAACAGCTCACAGTTCACGCCAATATGCACCAGCGCCTGGAACGTGATCCAAAAGCCGATGCCCATGGCCAAAAGCATACCAAACGAGCCCTGACATTCACGGGCAACAATCCATGATCGGGCAAACAATACCAGATAGAGAAAGATGATGAACAGCCCAACGACTACACCAAACTCCTCACAGATAGTTGCATAAACGTAGTCTGTCTCCTTTTCGGGCAAAATCTTCTTGATAACGCCATGTCCTGGACCCGCCGGTTTCAACGACCGAGCAATGGCCGCCTTGGCCCAAATCATCTGCGTACCATAGTCGTTGCTGTTGTCTTGGGTAATATAGTAATCCAATCTGTTTCCAAAAGTACCAAGTCGCCCTAAATCAGGACTTATCGCAAAGAGGAGCCCCGTCATAACGACAATGACAGCAAACAACGACAACAAATACTTAACGGGCACATCTCCGATAAACATCACCACCATGCTTGTGACAAACAAAATGATGGCCGTTGACATGTTGCTCTTGGCCATACCAGCACAAAAGCCTCCCACAACAAGAAACAAAAAGAGCACATTCTTGGTGGAAAGTTCCTGCCCATTGGAAATAAAATTCGCTAAATATTTAGAGATATAAAAGATTACCAAAAAACCTATCGGATAGAAAACCTGCAAACGAAAACCGAAAATCTCCAATTCTCGACCGCTCTTGGCATCACCCGAAAACATAGATAAAACCAACATGATGACGGCAACGGCAACACCCAAGCGAACAAATTTGGTCAGTACGATATAGTTCTTTATGCAGTAAACGCCATACATGATGGCCAAACTGATGAATATATAGATAACATGCGATAACACCTTGTCTGGCTTGGAACTTAACACAGCCAAAAAAGAGATGACTGTCAGAAAGATAATGACCGTCAATATCACACCATCACCCTTAAACTTCGGAAACAACTTTAACTTCATAAACAATTCCTTTCTATGAAAATACAAAACGGCAGTATCTTGCAAAGGTAAGGGTTTTCAAGGTGGTAAAAAGAGACGAAGTGAAAAATGACAAACAATGGAATGTTGAAAATAGTTGTTAGATGTTAGTTTTTAGTTGTTAGACATTAAATATCTATAATTCTATAACTCAATAATTCTTAACTCCTTAGTTTCTCAACTTCTTAACTAATAACCATTTCAACAATTCAACAGTTAAACACATCAACATTTCAACAATATATTGTACCTTTGCATTCCCAATTTTGAAAAACCCAACATCATGAACTCTATCTTGAACAACAATGAAATGCTAACTCGCGAAGTCGGCAAGATTGCCGAAGTGGCCGGCTATCTGTGGCAACGCGGCTGGGCCGAGTACAACGGCGGCAACATCTCGGTCAACATCACCGACTACATGCCAGCCGATGCCGCCAACATGCCTTCACTGAAGACTATTACGCTGCCGAAAGCGTTTCCGCTACTGGCCGACAATTTCTTCTATATCACAGGTACGGGCAAGCGTATGCGCTATGTGGCCACCGCACCCATGGATAACGGCGCCATCCTGCGCATCAACCATGATGGCACTGCCTGCGACATCATCGCCGACAAAGAAGTGAAACCCACTTCCGAGCTGCCCTCACACCTGTCGATGCACCACTTCCTGCGCGAGAAAGGACAACCCAACCGCGTGGTGCTGCACACCCACCCCACCGACCTGGTGGCCATGTCGCACAGCGCTTACTTCCTCAAACCTGGTGTGCTGACTCGCACCTTGTGGGCCATGATTCCCGAATGCCGCATCATCGCGCCTAAGGGCGTGGGCATTGTCCCCTACGAGATTCCGGGCACCATGGACCTGGCCAATGCCACCATCAAGCAGCTGGCCCAACACGATGTGGTCCTCTGGGAAAAGCACGGCATCCTCGCCGTCGGCAACGATGTCATCGACTGCTTCGACGTCATCGACACCCTCTCCAAGTCGGCACAAATCTACCTGAACGCCAAAATGATGGGCTTCACCCCCGACGGCATGACCGAAGCACAACTCGACGAGCTTGCCGATGTCTTCAAACTGCCACGGTAACGATTCAAATGAACATAAAAAAAGCGGAACTTTTTCAAGTTCCGCTTTTTTGTAACTAAAACTAAAAGATAAATTATCTTCTGCTCTTAGTTTGGATTTCTTTTACAGTTGCTTCGGTAGCAGCTTCACTACCTTGTTCAATTGCATTGATAGCGGCTTTGGTAGCAGCGCTCTTGATGGTTTTGGTTTCTTCAGCAGGAGCAGCAGCTTCTTCAGCTACGGGAGCTTCTTCTACTACGGGAGCTTCTTCTACTACAACTTCTTCAACTACTGCTGTAGTGTCAGTTGCTTCTTCTTGAGCGGCTTTGTTACCACAAGCAACAAACATGCCAGCTGCTAATAATACTAAAAATACTTTTTTCATTGTTTTAAGATTTTAAGTTTTTGGTTAAATTATGAATTGTCTGAAAATTATTTCTTGGCAACTTTTTTGGGATCTTTGTAAGTCATCTGGAAGGTGTATTTGGTGCCTTCAACTTCGAAAGTGTAGGTAAGTTGCAGCGCATCCTTGGTGATGTCTTTAATTGTGCAGTTTTCTTGTTCTGCATCCAATGCGTTGCCGGTTTCATCATAGAAGAAAGGTAATTGCATGTAGAGAACTTGAGGATCTTCTTCGTTGTCAAAATGCCATAAACCGGCAACTTTGTCACCTTGGAGACCTTCGCCTTCAGCACATTTTACGTTGGTTGTGATGATTTCTGAACCGTCAGCATTGAAAAGGATTTCATCATCTTTTTCGCAAGTGTACAGATAATCCATCATGTCAGAAATCATGTCACCAGCAGCGGTTTCATAAGCAGGAGTAATGGTACCTTCAGCTAATTGCCAACCAGCCGTGTTGGTCAACAGTTCCTTCTTTGATGCTTCTTCTTTGTTGCATGAGAAAAGACCGAAAGCTAAAACTGCAATTAAAGCAGCCATTAAAATGTTCTTTTTCATAGTATTTGATTTTTAAGTTAATAAATAGATTTTTCGGTGCAAAAGTACTAAAATATTTTGATGTAATACTTCATTGTTATTTTTTTTTATTTTATTAAGTTTTTTTAAGGATTCGTATTTTATCTTATTGATTATCTGCATTTTATTTTTTTTATTTTCTATTAATTTTGGATGTTTTTGAGATTTTTTGGAACCAAGTTGAATTGTTTTTTAGTTCAAAATTGGAAATCTTGTACTTTTGCAACCAAATTTTCGGAATATGAATTTGGTTGATACTCATACCCATTTGTCGCGAGAATACTACCCCGACGATTTCGACGAGGTGGTGGCACGGGCTGTCGAAGCGGGCGTAACACAAGCCATTGTGCCCTGTGTCAATGCACAGAGCATCAATAGTTTGTTTGAAGCCGCCGACCAGTATCCGCAGCATCTCTTTCCGCTCATCGGGCTGCACCCTACCGACATCACCGAAACCTATCGCGAAGACCTGGCCCTGATGGAAAGTCTGCTGACCGACCCGCGTGTGGCCGGCATCGGCGAGATCGGCATCGACCTCTACCACGACACGTCGCTACGGAGCGAGCAACAGGAGGTGTTCTACACCCAACTCACTTGGGCACGCGAGCGCAACATGCCTCTCTCTATCCACATCCGCAGCGGCTACGAAGATGCGCTCGCCATCTTCAACAAGTTTGGCAACGTGCAATGGAGTGGCGTGCTCCACTGCTTCTCGGGTGGAATCCAAGAGGCTGAATGGGCCATCCGACATGGCTTTGCCCTGGGCATCGGCGGCGTGGTCACCTTCAAAAACAACAAACTGCAGGAGATCGTAAAGGCCGTGGGACCCGAACATATCGTGCTCGAGACCGACGCCCCCTTCCTTGCCCCCACCCCGCACCGAGGCACCCGCAACGAAAGCATGTACATCCCGCTCATCGCCGCCAAAGTGGCCGAAGTGTGCGACCTGCCCCTTGAAGATATCGCCCGCATCACCACCGAAAACAGCCAAAGGATTTTTCAGAAACTGAAAACTGAAACTAATTCATAATTAAGAACAGAGAACAAATTCAAATAAAACAATAACACTTAACTTCTTAGTTTCTTAACTTTAATCACTTCTCACTGTTCACTACTCACTACAACAAATCTTAACTCCTTAGTTCCTTAACTTCTTAACTACTCACTATTCACTTCTCACTCCTCTCTTCAACAATTCCCTCCTCCCTACAACATTATAATAATATGACCACCAACACCTCTTTGGGTGGTGTTTTCTTCTTTTTCAGAAAAAAAAGGACAAAAATCACACGATAGTTTCTTATTCACTTCAATACTAACATTTTACATAAACAATTATCACACAATAACATAAGATACCCTTTCGTAAAAAAAACAAATTTTATAAAGGGATAATCTGCAGGTTAAAAATTTTTTGTAATTTAGCACCCTCAAAAAATAGCGCAAGGAGAGATGGCCGAGTGGTCGAAGGCGCACGCCTGGAAAGTGTGTAAACGCCGAAAGCGTTTCAAGGGTTCGAATCCCTTTCTCTCCGCCAAAACAATGAAACAAATTAGAATAGAAAACAATAAAACAATTTTTTAAATCAAAAGTAAAGTTCATTATGAAAAAACTCATTGCTTTATTTACCGTAATAGGTTTCCTTACCTTCGGTATGGCAAACGCTGCGTTTGCACAGAAGAAAGATCAAAAAGCTGCTCCTGCAGACACTACTGAACAAGTTCAGGCCGAGCAACCTGCTGAAACAGCCCAACTGATTGAAGATGAAAACGAAGTTATCGAACAGAGTCTTCACTACACCTTGAAAGAGAAGTTCATCCAGGGTGGTGCTATGTGGATGTCATTCGTGCTCATCTGCTTGATCGCAGGTTTGGTATTCGTTATCGAAAGAATTTTCTACCTCAACATGGCAAGTGTTAACTCAGGCAAACTGTTGAGCAAACTGGAAGAGGCTTTGAAAACCGGCGGTATTGAAAAAGCAAAAGCTCTCTGCCGCGACACCAAAGGCCCCTTGGCTGGTGTGTTCTATCAGGGTTTGGACCGCTATGATGAAGGTCTCGAATCAGTAGAGAAAGCCGTTGTTTCCTACGGTGGCGTTCAGATGAGCAAACTGGAGACCAACCTCAGCTGGATCGGCTTGTTCATGGCTTTGGGCCCCATGTTGGGTTTCGCTGGTACTGTAATCGGTATGGTTCAGGCATTCGATGATATCGAACGCGCAGGCGATATCTCCCCGACCATCGTTGCCGGTGGTATGAAAGTGGCCTTGTTGACTACCGTATTCGGTTTGTTCACCGCTATCATTCTCCAAATATTCTACAACTATATCCTTTCTAAGATCGACTCTATCGTGAACGATATGGAAGACGCTACCATCTCCTTCATGGATATCCTGATCAAAAATAAAAAATAAACCCGTTTAGGTTTATAACTCAATAATTATTAGAAGATTATGAGAAGAATAACAAATATAGTCATTTTTGCGGTAGGCATCATCACCTGTCTCCTGACCTTGTGGTTCGTGGTTGGCTTCGACCAGAAGAAATCCGACAAGTTTGACGAGGTGTGCGTGCTGAAAGAAAACAACCCCGAAATGCTGGCTGCTTTCAAATCCGCAACCCCTGAAACCCTTCCCACAACCATCGCGACTTACCAGACCAAGGCCGACACCATGAACGCCCAACTGAAAGCCGCTCAACTCCAAAAGGACATTCTCTATACCTATATTTGCCAACTGGAAGAACAGACCGAGGAGACCTTCCCCGCCTTCCAACAGGATTTTGACCATTATTCAAAAGTCCTTTTCGCACAATGCGACAATGCCGAGAAATATATCAACGGCTTTCGCAAAGTAAAGAATTTCAAAGGTCTGGAGAAATACATCGAATCGTTGAAGAAAGAGTATGCCGGTATCAAGAACGACTACCTGGTACAAAAGGAAAACCTGAAAGTGACCAACTCTATCTTGGCTCAAGCTAACGCCATCAACGATATCGTATCAACCAGCAAGAAAGAAACCGAATTGAAGAACTTCCAGGACGACCTGGACTCCTTCTCAAAAGGTTCCACCACATTGAACATCGCTATCATCTTCGTTTATATCATTGTCTTGCTGACCATTGGTCTGCTGCTGTTCTTCTCCATCATGAACATCGCAGGCAACTTCAAGGAATCGTACAAAGGATTGCTCGGACTGGTGGCACTGGTTGTCATCTTCCTTATTGGCTACGCCATCTCCTCACCCGAGCTGACCGATTCAGCCATCAAGATGCACGTTTCCGGCCAACAGCTGAAATGGATAGGTGGCGGTATGTTCACTTTCTATGTCGTATTTTTCGGAGCGATACTGGCAATTGTCGGTACCATTATTATGAACGCAGTTAAAAAAGCTAAATAAAATGGCAAGAAAAGCACCAGGAATTAACACGGGTTCAATGGCAGACATCTCCTTCCTGCTACTGACCTTCTTCTTACTCACCTCGTCTATCAATACCGAGCAGGGTATTCCGAGAAGATTACCCCCTCCCAAAGACGAGAATGCAAAGGACATCAAAGCCGATATTAACAAACGTAACGTTTTGAACGTTTTGGTGAACTTTAACGACGCATTGTGGGTAAACGGTGAAGAATTGAACATCTCTCAATTAAAAGAGAAAGCCAAGGAATTCTTGGAAAACCCGGCCAATCAGGCAAACCTCCCCGAAAAGGAAATCAAAGAGATTGACAATATTGGTGAATTTGCCGTTTCGAAGGGCGTAATTTCTCTTACCAACGACCAGAGTACAAGTTACGAAATGTATGTTCAGGTACAGAATGAGCTGGAAAAGGCAGTGAACGAACTGCGCGACAAGGTTGCCGTTTCTTACTTCGGCAAGAAGTACGACGCTCTTGACACCGCATTGAGAAAATCTGTCCAGAAGGCCATCCCCATGAACATCTCAGAAGCTCCTCCAATTGATTACAGTAAAGCAGAATAATTATGGCACGTTTTAGAAAAGGCGAAAAAAAGGAAGTTCCGGAAATCAATACCGGCTCCATGTCCGATATTATCTTCATGTTCTTGTTTTTCTTCATGGTGATTACCAATATGCGTGAAGCCACCCTGAAAGTGAAATACACGCCTCCTAAGGCCACCGAGATCCATAAACTGGAGAAAAAATCGCTGGTTGCCAACATCTATATCGGAGCTCCCCTCGGCAAAAACGAGAATACCCTTCCTCCTGGCAAAATCTCCGTTCAGCTGAACGACCAGACCATCAAGCAAGAAGACCTGGTTCGCGACGTGAGAGACTTTATCGGTACGGAGAAGGAATCTCGCTCGGAAGCCGACAAGCAGAAGCTGACATTCTCTTTAAAAGTTGACAAGGACGTACAAATGAGATACGTGAACACCATCAAGGCTGAATTACGTAAGAACAACGCCCTGAAAATCAATTACGCAACAGGTAAAAAATCTGAAATCAACAAATAATATTCACTTAAATTAAAAGCTGATATGAAAAAATTAATCTTTACCCTTTCGCTTATGTGTCTGATTGTAAGCCTTTCAGCACAACAAGCAACCACTTTTGTTCCCGCTAACTATGCGGCACAAAAGACCGTTCTTACCGGTAATGAAATTGGCTCAGCCCCCGCTATTAACACCCCTATGATGTTAAAAGCCGCTAAAGCCAAATACATCGGTACTACTTTCTACGATTGCCAATCCAACTCGTCAATCGGCCAAAGAATTATTGCTCACCAAGACGGAACCGTCAGCGCATGCTGGACTGGTGCTGCTGCTAATGCAGACACCCGTGGTACTGGTTACAACTACTTCGATGGCAGCAAATGGGGTCCCAACACCACCAACCGCATCGAACAATCAAAACATGGCTGGCCTTCTATGGTAGCCGTAGGTAATGCCGAAATCGTTGCCTCTCACAATGGCGTAAGAGGTCTGACCATCTCTTCCCGCACCACCAAAGGTACGGGCGAATGGAACTACAGCACCCTCGTTGGTCCTGAAGTAACCACTACAGACGGTACATCCACCGCTTTGATGTGGCCCACCATGGTTGCTAATGGCAATACCATCCACCTCTTCTGCTGCACCGATCCTGATGGCGAATATCATGGAACCGTTGCACAAGGTGTTTATTACAAAGGTACTTACAATGCATCTACCAATACCGTAGAATGGGGCGAACCCACCATCATCCCCGGTACTGGTTCAGACGCTGGTATTCTGGAATACGGCGGCGACGGCTATAACATGGCTGTTAACGGCGACAATGTTGCTATTCTCTTCTGCAACACCCCCACCGACTTGTTCTATTGCATCAGCAACGACAATGGTGCTACTTGGACCAAGAACGTTATTTTCGACAACCCCATCGAAAACTACAAAGAATCAACCACTTTGGTAACCGATACCCCCTACACCACCGACGGCAATGGCTCTATCGCCATTGGTGACGACGGTATCGTACACGTAGCATTCGGTATTACCCGTTTCTTGAACGACAAAGTTAATGATGGTCAATACAGCTACTTCCCCGGCATTGGCTCATGCCTCTACTGGAACTCTACTATGGAACCCATCGAAAGAGTTGACAGTCCTTTATTTGCTCTTGAGCCCCAATACCTGCTTGACAAATATACTATCATGACCATGATGGATTTGACTGGCGACAGCATGTTATACTACCTCAGAAACCTTGAGTTTGCCAAATACGGCACTGGTATGGTAAGTATGCCTCAATTAGCTGTAAAAGACGGCAAAGTTTATTGGATCTATACCAGCATGCTCGAATATCCTTTCTACGATGCAGGTGGTCAAAAGAACTACCAATTCAGAGGTATATTCGGTATCAAATCTGATGACAACGGTCAAACTTGGGACAAAACCAAGATCAGCTGGCTGTCATATCTCCCCGAAATCTTCCAAGTTGACTGGGACGCTTACAATGCACTCGACTCAACAGCTACCGTTGACGAAATGCAAAACACCATCATCACTGAAACTGAAAACGTTTATCCCGTTTTGGCTCGTGATATCGTAGATGGCAAATTGAATATGTTCTGGCAGAGCGGTTACCTGGCAGGTGCCAGCATCAAGGAAAACAACGTAGCTATTTCTCCCAACGAATCCTACATGTACTGGTTGAGAATTGATGCCAACGAACTGGGTACTTTCAACAACATCGGCGAGGTTTGCAAGGGTAACTTCCAAGGTATCACTCCTAACAACTCATTGTCAGAAATGAGAATTTACCCCAACCCCGCAATGGAAAGCGTAAATATCCAAGTTGCTTCTTCAAAGAACGAACAAGTAAGACTGACCATCAGCAACCTGCTCGGCCAAGTTGTTTACACCGAAAGCACTCAACTCTACAACGGCATTAACTACATGAAGGTTAATGTTTCTAACCTGAAGAGCGGTGTTTATGTAGTAAACGTTAAGTCGAACAGCGGTTCTACTACTCAAAAATTGATTGTAAGATAATTACAACCATAACTACTACAAAAAAGGGTAACCGTTGTGTTACCCTTTTTTGTGCTATTTGAAAACCACTATAATTCAGGCGATTATGATAAAATCAATGACCGGATTCGGCAAGAGCACCTTTACTTGCGAAGGCAAATCCGTCGTAATAGAAATTAGAACCCTCAACAGCAAACAGCTGGACCTGAGCACCAAATGCTCAAATATCTTCAAAGAGAAGGAAAATGAAATTCGCTCGCTGGTGACCCAACAGCTCGAACGCGGCAAAATTGATGTCGTCATCTACATCGAGAAAAACGAACAGGCCTCGCTGACCATCGACAAGCAGTTGGCCAAGACTTACTTCGACGAGCTGACCGCCCTGTCGAAAGAAGTTGGCAACCCTGTCGAAAGTGACATCTTTTGTCAGGTGCTCCGCATCCCCGACGTGATGAAGACGGCCAACGATATGCTAAGCGAAAACCTGTGGGAGCAACTGCACACCGCCCTGCTCGCCACTTGCGACCAAGTGAACCAATACCGTACCAGCGAAGGCGCCGCCCTGGCCATAGACCTTGAAAAGCGCGTGCGACTCATCAACAGCTTTGTCGATAAAATCGTCCCCTTCGAGCAGCCACGCATCGACCGTCTGCGCGAAAAGTTCACCGCCGCCCTCAACGACCTTAACGTGCCCGGCGGATTCGACTCGAACAGGCTGGAGCAAGAACTCATTTTCTACATCGAGAAACTGGACATCACCGAAGAAAAAGTGCGCCTGAAAAAACATTGTCAATACTTCCTCGAAACCATGCGCGAAAACCAGTCAAACGGCAAAAAACTGGGCTTCATCGTGCAGGAAATGGGCCGCGAAACCAACACCATCGGCTCCAAATGCAACGACAGCGATATCCAGCAAATCGTGGTGCAAATGAAAGACGAAGTGGAGAAAATCAAAGAACAACTCGCCAATATACTTTAACGGCCATTTTTAGCCATTTTAAGCAACAATATCATGGGAAACATACTTTCACTCGTCGGCAGACCCAACGTGGGTAAATCAACCCTTTTTAACCGCCTGACCAAGACCAAAGAGGCCATCGTGGACTCTACCGCCGGGGTGACCCGCGACCGCAACTACGGCAAGTCGGAATGGAACGGCTACGACTTCTCGGTCATCGACACGGGCGGCTACGTGGTAGGCAGCGACGACATCTTCGAGAAGGAGATCCGCAAGCAGGCCGCCATCGCCATCGACGAGTCGGACGTGATTGTGCTCGTGGTGGACGGCCGCGAGGGCTTGTCGCCTCTGGATGAGGAGATTGCCGACATGCTGCGCCGCTCGAAGAAGCCCTTCTACCTTGCGGTCAACAAAATCGACAGCCCATCCAACTTCTTGGATTACACCGAGTTTTATGCGCTCGGTCTCGAAACCATATTTCCCATCTCGGCCGTGTCGGGCAGCGGCACCGGCGACCTGCTCGATGAAGTGGTGAAACATTTCAAAAAAGATGCCGACGAGAATTTGGACGACATTCCGAAGATTACCATCGCCGGCAAGCCCAATGTGGGCAAGTCGTCCATTATCAACACTTTCCTTGGCTACGAACGCCATATCGTCACCCCCATCGCTGGAACCACCCGCGACTCTATCTACACCCGCTACAACAGTTTTGGCTTCGACTTCTATCTGGTTGACACAGCGGGACTTCGCAAAAAGAAAAAAGTGGAGGAAGACCTCGAATTCTACTCAGTTATGCGCTCCATCAGAGCCATCGAAAACAGCGACGTCTGCATTGTCATGGCAGATGCTTCCACGGGCTTCGACGCGCAAGACATCAACATCTTCAGCCTGACTGTGCGCAACCGCAAAGGCGTGGTCTTGGTGCTCAACAAGTGGGATTTGGTAGAAAAGGACAACAAAACACACAAGCAATACGAGGAGCTGGTGAAAAACCGCATCGCCCCATTTTCCGATGTGCCCATCATTTTCACCTCCGTACTCAACAAGCAGCGCATCTACAAAGTGCTTGAATCGGCGGTGCAAGTATATCAGAACCGCCAGCGCAAAATCCCCACTTCGGTTCTCAACGATGAGCTGTTGCCCATCATCCAACAGACACCGCCGCCCATCAATAAGGATAAAGTGGTGAGAATCAAATATGTAACACAACTACCCACCCCATTCCCCGCCTTCGCCTTCTTCTGCAACCTGCCGCAATATGTCACCGACAGCTACAAGCGCTTCCTCGAGAACCGCATCCGCGAGAAATGGGACTTCTCAGGGGTTCCGATGGAAATCTATTTCAGAAAGAAATCATAAATTATAAAGTTATGAAACGGTTAATACTTCTTGTATTTTGTTGTATTACAATAAATTATGCAACAGCCCAAAATGTTGATACGTATCAAAGTTGGTCAGCATTATCGCAATTTGCCAATGAAGAAGCTCTTAGCTACGATATAGATTTCTCCAATGCGACAATCAATGCACAAGAAGTAGAGATTTTCATAGCACATGAGTCACGTTGGGAAGAAGGCCTCGAAGACATCAGTTACCGCTTTATGACCGCTTTCAACCAACAGGCCTTCCAAGGAAACACACCTCACCGTATTTCCCCCATGCAAAAATATCCGTACACCTTGCATGTAAAAGTTTTACAAGTTACCACTTGTCTGTTTTCCAAACATAAAACACATATTAAAGCCATTGTATCCATTACCGACCAGAATGGAATAACCCTGTTTTCCAAACAAGTTGAGGAAAGGAATGGCATTTTCGGCACTCATTTGCGCCTAATTGGAGATGCTTTACAAGCCGTTGGCGAGACAGTAGGACGTGCATTCTACCGCTACGCCATTCCTCAAAAATCAGTGTATTAACAGGTGCCTGAGCCTGTCGAAGGCACCGTCCATGTTATTTCATCGTAAAGTACTGTGCGGCATTGTTATAGCAAATGCCTTCAATCATATTTTTCAATAATTCCTCGTCGTAAGGAATCTCGCCGCTTTCAACATCCTTGCCCAACAGGTTGCAAAGGATGCGGCGGAAATAGTCGTGCCGCGAATACGACAGGAAACTGCGCGAGTCGGTGGTCATGCCGATAAAGCGGCTCAGCAAGCCCTGTGCCGACAGAATGTTCATCTGCTGCTCCATGCCGTCCTTGTTGTCCAAGAACCACCAAGCGGGGCCATACTGCATCTTGCCGGCAATCTTGCCATCCTGGAAGTTGCCAATCATGGTGGCCAGTACAGCATTGTCGCGTGGATTGAGATTGTAGAGCACGGTTTTGGTGAGCGTGCCATTCTCTTCCAATCTATTGAGGAACAGCCCCATCGAGCGGGCGTACGAAAAATCGTGAATAGAGTCCACACCGCAGTCGGCGCCTATCTGCGCCAGTTTGCGTTTGTTCACGCCACGCAACGCACCCACATGGAACTGCTGTACCCAACCCTTCTCGTAGTTCCAGCAAGCGAACTTAAAGAGCAAGTTGGCCATAATTTGCGTTTGCTCTTCAGTGGTCAGCTCTTTGCCCATACGCGCTTTTGTAAACACCTGAGCTACATGTTCTTCCGAATAAACCTGTATGGGGAACGGGAACTCAAGGCCGTGGTCCGACAGACGGCAACCATGGTCGTGGAAGTACTGATGGCGGGCATAGAGCACATCGCAATAGGTTTGGTAATCGGCAATGCCCACATTCTGCACAGCCGCCAGCTTGTCAATATAGGTGTTAATTTTAGCTACATCGCTGAAATTCATTGCCTTATCAGGACGGAAAGCCATAGAGACGGTGATTTCAAAACCTGATTCTTTAATCTTGTCGTGGAATTCGAGCGAGTCGGCAGGGTCGTCGGTGGTGCAGGCGGTCTTCACATTGAATTTCCGCATCAGTCCGCGCACACTGAAATCATCCTGTTGCAACTGCTCTTCGGTCTGCCGATAGATTTTTTCGGCGGTCGAAGGATTGAGCAACTCCTTGCAGCCGAAGGGAAACTTCAGTTCGAGGTGCGTCCAATGGTAGATGGGATTGCGCAGCGCTGCTGGAATGGTCTCCGCCCATTTCATAAATTTCTCATAGTCAGACGCATTGCCCGTAATATAATCCTCTGGAACACCATTGGCACGCATCAAGCGCCATTTGTAATGGTCGCCAGCCAGCCAGATTTGAGTCAGATTGGCAAATTTGCGGTCTTCGTAAATTTCCTCGGCCGGCAGATGGCAATGGTAATCGAAGATGGGCATATTTTCGGCATAGCGATGAAAAAGGTCGCGCCCAGTGGCGTTCTGCAACAGAAAATCAGGATGCACAATGGTGTTAACTATCTGTGTCATAAGGCGGAATGTTAAATTCAGAATTCAAAGTTCAAAATTCAAAATGGTAATTACAAAAATACGAAGAATTATTAAGTTATGAAAATGTTGATTTGTTGAAGAGAGTAGTGAACAGTGAGAAGTGAAAAATTACTAACAACTAAAAACTTTTTTGTTCTTTGTTTTTTGAATCTATAACATCAAAATAATATTTTGAAAATAATGATATTAATGAAAAAAACATTATATTTGCAGCCCTAAAAAACAAAAGTGAAACCTGAGGATAAAAAGAAGGAATATCAACTGAGAATTGCCGGCTTAGAAATTGGAAATCATACATTTTCAATGACTTGCGACAAAGCGTTCTTTGAAATTTCAGAACTCACGCAGTTACAGGACGGGGAGATAAAGGTGCAGATTGAAATGGAAAAAAGTGAGAAAATGATGGACCTGAAGTTCCATTTCAACGGAAAAGTCACCGCTCCATGTGACCGTTGTCTCGACCCTGTGGAGCTGCCTCTCGACTTTGACGAGCATCTGGTTGTCAACCTGGTGCCCACCGAAGAGAAGACTTCCACCGAGGACGATGACATCTGGATGATTAACGAAAACGACAGCGAACTGGATTTGTTCCACTTCATCTACGAATCCATCCTGCTGGCTCTGCCTCAGCAGATTATTCATCCCGACATCGATGGTAAGCCCTCCTGTAACCCTGAAATGATAAAAATACTGGAAGATCTTTCCAACAAGAAACCCGAAACGGATCCTCGCTGGGAAGCTCTGAAAAACATAAAATTAGATTAACTTTAAAACATAATAATCATGCCGAATCCCAAAAGAAGACACTCAGCTATAAGAAGAGATAAGAGAAGATCTCACGATTTTATCACCGCTCCCCAGCTGACTACCTGCAGCCACTGCGGTGCCACCATTCTGACTCACAGAATTTGTCCTGAATGCGGCTACTACCGCGGCAAACAGGCTATTGAAGTTAGTGGCGACGCTCAATAATCGCAACTTATAACCTCATAAAAGGATGATGCGCGCTGCGTGTCAT
This sequence comes from Bacteroidales bacterium, assembly GCA_017454945.1. GTDB lineage: Bacteria > Bacteroidota > Bacteroidia > Bacteroidales > WCHB1-69 > JAFTCA01. The sequence continues at coordinate 265,350 of JAFTCA010000010.1, read as the reverse complement.
CTCTTTTCTTATTTTGTTGGGTATGAAATTGATATTTGCCACACACAACAAACACAAACTGGAAGAGGCACGTGCAATCGCAGGTGCCTGTTTTCATATTGTAGGACTCACCGACCTGGACTTTCACGAAGAGATTCCCGAAACCGCCGACACGCTGCAAGGCAACGCGCTGCAGAAAGCCCGCTACGTGTTCGAGCGTTTCCACACCGACTGCTTTGCCGATGACACGGGACTCGAAATCGCCGCCCTCAACGGCCGCCCGGGAGTCTATTCGGCCCGCTATGCCGGCGAACACTGCACCTACCAAGACAATGTGCAAAAGGTGCTGCGTGAGATGGAAGGCATGACTCAGCGCGAGGCGTGCTTCAAAACCGTCATTGCCTTGATATTAGACGGTCAGGAGTATCTTTTCGAAGGTCGCGTGGACGGTGAAATCATCTCCGAAAGTAAAGGCACCAGCGGCTTCGGCTACGACCCCGTGTTCCGACCCCTCTCCTCTCCCCTCACCTTCGCCGAACTGAGCGAAGAGGAAAAGAACGCCATCAGCCACCGCGGCCGCGCCATGCAAAAGCTGATGGAGTTCCTCAAAAGCCGCTGCCAATAACCTTGTAGAAGCACTAAACATTAATTATGCATTGTGAATTGTGCATTATGAATTGTTTTGTATCTTTGCGTTCCAATTGCACGAAACATGTCTATAGTAGTCAAAAACGTAACCAAAATCTACGGTAAACAATACGCCCTCAACAATGTCAGCTTTGAGATCAAAAAGGGCGAAGTGGTCGGTTTTCTAGGCCCCAACGGCGCCGGCAAATCCACCATGATGAAAATCATTACCTGCTTCCTCCCTCCAACCAGCGGCGACGTATCCGTTTGCGGACTCGACATCTGGAACGACTCGCTCGAACTGCGTAAGAAAGTGGGCTATCTGTCGGAAGCCAATCCGCTCTATTACGACATGTATGTGCGTGAGTTTCTGGAGTTTATAGCAGGCGTACACCATTTGAAAAATGTGGGCGCAGAAGTGGACCGCGTCATTAAAATGACGGGATTGGAACTGGAACAGCATAAGAAAATAGGAGCCCTCTCGCGCGGCTACAAACAGCGTGTGGGCATCGCCCAAGCCATTATCCACAACCCTGAGGTGCTGATTCTCGATGAGCCCACTACAGGACTGGACCCCAACCAGTTAGTGGAAATCCGCAACCTGATCAAGCAATACGGCAAGAACAAAACCGTCCTCCTCTCCACCCATATCATGCAAGAAGTGGAGGCCGTTTGCGACCGCGTCATCATCATCAACCATGGCAACATTGTAGCCGACACCACCATCGACAAACTGCCCCGCGACAGCGCGAGTCTGGAAAACTTATTCCACGAACTAACCCAAAAATAAGGCGTAGGCATGAGAATTCTTACCCCACTTCAAAAGACTGGCAATCAGTTTGTTAAAATAACTTTTGACGAGGCTTTCCAACAAATTCGCTCCCACATCCAACAACACAAACCCGAAGAGACGGCTGTTTTTGCAGGTGGAAAAATGTCGAACGAGGAGCTTTACCTGATTCAAAAATGGGCGCGCATTGGCATTAAAACCAACGCTTTAGCCTCGTTCGAATACTTGGAAAGACCCGGTGCCTTCTGCTTCGACAAGAACGATATTGTGCCGCTGGCCGAACTGGCAGGAACCACCCACAGCTTTTGCCTCGGTTTTGAGCGCAACGCCACACACCCGCAACTGCAACTTATCAACCAACTGCTGGCAGAGAATGGCATTGAAACTGTTTATTTGTCCGAACAAGCTGATATACAAGATTTTTGCGCATTTTTCAAGGCCGTCAATCTCTATATTGTACGACACCAGCTTACGCGCGGCATTTTTGTTGAACGGCTGGCCAAAAATCTGGAACCCTATCTCTCCTCTCTCCTGCCCTACGAGCTTAGCATTTTAATGCAACAAGCTCATATAGAAGAAGAAAAGCTGAAAGATTTTGTGCAAAAATTCCTCAATGCCCCCTGCCCCGTCATCATCTATTTCGAGCCTAACACTTCGGTAGAAACCATTAAGGAATTGAATAATCTGGCCTTACTGACGGGCATTCAGGCACAACAATCTTCCGGTTTGCTGGGCATTAAAGAAAATATCAACTCACAGGGACTTTTCGACATGGGAATCTTTCCGAACCTGAATGTGGGAGGAGATGCTTTTGATAAAGATAATATACAGATTGCCAAACAATTATATGGTTGTGAGCCCGCCCACCAACCCGTGGATATGCAACAACAACTGCTCGATGGCCACTTTAAAACCTGCCTCATTTTTCAAGAAAACCCATTGGCTACTTTCAGCAACAAACAACTGATAGAGAAAGCATTAAAAGAATCCTTCGTTGTACTTCAGACGGATGAACTCAACGAAACTGCAGAAGTGGCCGACCTGATTTTGCCAGCCACCCTACCCGGAGAAGAAAACGCCAGCTATACCGACAGCACCAGAATGGCTTTTACCATGAAAAAAAACAAAGCGTGTGAAGTGGAAATGACTAATTTTGAACAAATTGCAGAATTATGTCACCTGTTTGGACTTGAAAAGCCAACCTCCCCAACGGATGTATTCTTGGAATATGTCTCCTTCTTCAAAACGGGCTGTCGCAGCGCACAACGCCACTTCTTCAAGTTCTAAGCCAACAAATCCACTGCAATCTTATCGGCAAACCGCATGCCCTCTGCCGTCAGTACATAATGACTGGCCTCCGGCTGACAATAATAGGTTGCCGGCACTCGCGACCAATGTTGCAAAGTCCGGTTGGCATATTGAACTCCAAAATGCGTTTTAATATGCTCTATATCAATTCCTTTGAAAGTTCGCAGCATCAACATAACATATTCGTTAAACTGCATTTCGATGGTTAGCAATTCCTTCTCCTCTTCACGGTGACCAACTTCTATATTTTGCACATATTGCTGAATATCAGCAGGATTCCATTGTCGCGAGTGCCCGTCAAACGAATGGGCCGACGGACCGAGACCCAAATAGGGGACTCCCTCCCAATAGGCAAAGTTGTGACGCGAAAAACACCCGTTTTTCGCAAAATTGGAAATCTCGTAATGAACAAATCCTGACGATTGAGCCTTGTCAATCAATTGCTTATAATTGTCCTCCTCGATGCGCTCGTCGATTGGCAAAAACTGTTTGCTCCTGATTTTCCGATCCAACAGGGTGGAGGGCTCCACCGTCAGCGAATAAGCCGACAAGTGGGTTATAGGAAAAGAAAAGGCTAGGGCAAGTTCATCATTCCATTGATTTTCACTGCGATAGGGGATACCATAAATCAAATCGACCGATACATTTTCAAAACCTGCCTCAAAGACAGTAAGCAAAGTCTGCTTAGCCTCTGCGGCCGTATGACGACGTTTCAACAGCTGTAAAAGGTTATCGGAAAACGACTGGATACCAACACTTAACCTGTTTATACCAATAGATTTAAGGTCTCTTGCATATTGTTTGTCCAGCTGCTCTGGGTTTGCCTCAAAAGTGATCTCCGCATCAGCTGACAAATTGTAGCGCTGCGAAAGCGCGGTTAAAATTGTTTCAACCTCTGAAACATCTAATAGTGAAGGTGTTCCACCGCCGAAATAGACTGTGGCAACATGCTTATCAGGAAGATAACCTGTCGACATCTCCACCTCTTTCAGAAGAGCAGAAAGGTACGCCTCTTTGTGCTGCAGAGCGGCTACGGAGTAGAAATTGCAATAGATGCATTTCGACTTGCAAAAAGGAAAATGAATATATATGCCGCTCATTTACAATGCATTATTCGGTCAATAAAAAAACCTTTACTATCAATGATAATAAAGGTTCGGAAGTACCGCATGGGGGATTCGAACCCCCGATTTCAAGGATGAAAACCTTGCGTCCTAGGCCAACTAGACGAATGCGGCTCTCAATTTTACGGCTGCAAAAATAATAAAAAATCCGACATGACAAATAGTTTGTCCCAAATTTTTTATTCCTTGGCCTGCCGGTCTGGTTCAAACCTGAATCCCAGGCGTTTACCAGTCTTAATGGTCATTACTTGATCCTCAATTTGCATCATATCGTTGACCGTCAACTCCTTCACTTGCGTGTATTCTGGAACCAAAAGGTCGAAATTGATGGTATATTGAATTGCCGAGTAAAGGATCTCTTTCACCGATTCTTTCGTCAACTCGTTAGTACTAAAGTTGTTCAACACCTGTGAAAGTTCTCTTTTGCCATCTATATAATAATGTAAATCCTTGTTAATCAGAATTCTGCCAATCAAATAGCCGATATCGTTCACGCGGGTGTACTTGAAAGAGTCGGCTAAGAAGTTGAAAATCATAATCATACCGCAATACGAGCGTTCCTTATCTTCTTTGATATAGGAAGTACGCATCACTTCGTGGTCGCGTGAAAACTCAAATATATTGGTGTGCATCAGAAAGATAAGCACGTCACCAGCAAATTTAAGCTGGAATTCATACTGGCTTTTCTGAGTGAAATGCACATTGATCTTCTCGTGAGTCTCGCCATATTTTTCGTTAAACTCTTCCTCGAACTCCTTGGCAGCTTCCTTAAACATCTGCATCGTGTCTAAGGTGGTGTGGAAAATCTGCTGCTTCAACTCACCCTTCGAGATTAACAATTTTGATAAATCATCAAGATGTGTTTCCATGTCGTAAATTTTGAACTGCAAATATACACGAAATTATTCAAATAGATGAGACTTGTCAAAAAGGGGAAATTTATGGTGTAAAATGCGGCGCAATTTCGTATTTTTGCCTTTCAAAATTTTGGGCCTTGTAGTTCAATGGATAGAACGAAAGTTTCCTAAACTTTAAATTTGGGTTCGATTCCCAGCGAGGCTACTAACCATTTAAAAATCAGTATGGTTTTTCAAAACAGGCTTTTTTAGCCTGTTTTTTGTTTTTTAAATCTTGCGTCTTGAAAAATTTTTTTTGATGTCTTATTTTTGATTTCAATATTTAAACAACTGTTAATCAGTTATTTATACCGATTGTCGCAAATAAATCATCAGTGCAGCGATGTCGGAAGGACTCACGCCACTGATTCGAGAAGCTTGTCCGAGGTTGGCCGGCTTCACCCGTGTCAATTTTTCACGCGCCTCCATCGAGAGTGACACCAAAGAGTAATAATCTATTTGAGGTGGCAGTTTAATATTCTCTAAGTTGACCATACGGTGAGCCTGCTCTTCCTCCTTTTTGATATAGCTGGCATACTTAAGTGCAATCTCACTAATCTCCAACTCTTCATTCGTAGCCGACACTTCCGCCAAAAATTGCTGTAGGGCGGGGGAGGATTGTATCAATTGCTGAAGGTTGACTTGCGGGCGCAGGAGCAGCGTTTCATACTTAACAGGTTGTGAAAGCTGCGGTGTATCAAGCTCCGCCAACAAAGGATTTACCTCTGTAGGAACGACATTGCGCGTTCGGATAAAATCCATAATGACAGCACGCTGCGAGTATTTCTTATCCAGCGTACGCATTTGCTCGTCGGTCACCAACCCCAACTGATGTCCTAATGGTGAGAGTCGCTCATCGGCATTATCCTGGCGCAACAAAATTCTATACTCGGCGCGTGAAGTGAACATTCGATAGGGATCTTCGACACCTTTGGTTACCAAATCATCAATAAGTACACCGATATAAGCCTGCGAGCGGGTCAAGATGAATGGCTCCTCGTTATGCAAAGAACGGTGAGCGTTGATAGCTGCCATCAAACCTTGGCAAGCGGCCTCTTCGTAACCTGTTGTTCCATTAACCTGACCAGCCAAATAGAGGTTGGGAATCACCTTCGATTCGAGGGTAAAATGTAACTGTGTAGGATCGAAAAAGTCGTACTCAATGGCATAACCTGGGCGCAAAACCACCGCTTTTTCCAAGCCGGGAATATGGTGCAAAGCCTCAATTTGAACATCTTCGGGCAAAGAAGAGGAGAAGCCATTAAGGTAACATTCGTACGTATTTCTGCCTTCTGGTTCCAAAAACAACTGGTGCCTGTCGCGCTCGGAAAAGCGCTCAATTTTATCCTCTATAGAGGGACAATAGCGCGGCCCAACTCCCTTAATTCTACCCTGAAACATAGGTGAATCACCGAAGCCTGTGCGCAATATTTCGTGCACCACTGTATTGGTATAGGTTATCCAGCAACTGCGTTGGTCTTGCAGGGGCGGGGTGGAGGTAAACGAAAAACAGCCAGGCTGATCATCGCCTTTTTGCTCTTCCATCTTTGAAAAATCCACCGAGCGACCATCTATGCGCACCGGCGTACCCGTTTTCAGTTTGCGCACTGTGATGCCAGCCTCTTTCAATTTATCCGACAAATTCAACGACGAGGCTTCACCCATACGGCCACCCGAAAAATTCAATTTGCCTATATGGATTCTGCCGTTTAAAAAGGTGCCGTTGGTCAAAATTATCTTGGAGGCTCTGACGGTCAATCCTTGCAAGGTAACCACACCGACAGCCGCACCGTTCTCTATCAAAATATCGGTTACGGTATCCTGGCGAAGATGCAAATTGGGTTGGTTTTCGAGTACGGAGCGCCAAAATAGCGAGAACTGCATCTTGTCGCACTGTGCCCTCGGACTCCACATGGCGGGACCCTTGGAACGATTCAGCATACGGAACTGTATCATCGTATGGTCGGTAACAACGCCCGACATGCCACCCAGGGCATCAATCTCGCGCACAATCTGCCCTTTGGCGATACCACCCATGGCAGGGTTGCACGACATCTGTGCCACCAGAGAAAGGTTCATGGAGATGAGCAGCGTTTTAGAGCCCATTTTGGCTGCCGCCACCGCTGCCTCACAACCCGCATGTCCTGCGCCAACTACCACTATGTCATACGATAATTCCATATATCAACCTCTAAAAACTTCAGATATTCCACGTGGAATATATAAGCTAATTATCAATAAATCTATTTTTTACAATTATCAACTGCCATTTTTTCGTACAATTCAATAGCCCATTTTTCCTGCTTCCTCATCTCTTCGGCTTCCGCTTTTTTCTTATCTTTATAGCCACATAAATGCAAAATTCCATGCGCCATCACGCGGACTAACTCCTCTTGGAAAGTGACCGAATATTGCTGCGCATTTTCGCGAACCCGTTCCACACTGATGAAAATATCCCCATTCAAAACATCTCCTTCGCAATAATCAAACGTGATGATGTCGGTATAGGTGTCATGTTGCAAATATTGCTGGTTGATCTCCAACAAGTACGCATCATCACAAAAAATATAGTTCACATCGCCTATTTTTTTGTTTTTGGATTGAACCATCTTGCCTATCCAAAGTCTATATAGTGTACGCTTGACAAAACGAAATTGATATTGGAAATTGAAAGTAATCATAACGACAGTCTCAAAACGAACGACAAAAATACAAAAATTAGCATGACAAATCATTCAAAATAGATAATCATCAAAACCTTGCGCTTTAAAACGGATTTTTATTATTTTTGCGAACAAATAAAAACAAACATCATGAAAAAATTAGCTCTCTTAATCCTCCTGATTTCTTGCACGCTTCTTTCTTTCGGTCAAGAAGAAACCAAAGAGAAGAAATTGGCCACCATCCCTTCAGTGGATATCAAAGCTTTGGACGGACAATCCTTCAACACCATCAATATCGACAACGACGGCAAGCCCATCATCATCAGCTTGTGGGCTACCTGGTGCAAACCCTGTATCGCCGAATTGTTGGCCATTGCCGACGTGTACGACGAGTGGGTAGAAGAGACCGGCGTGAAACTCTATGCCATCTCGATTGACGACGTGAAGACCGCCGCTCGCGTTGAGCCTTTCGTCAATGGCAAAAACTGGGAATACGAAGTGCTGTTGGATATCAACTCCGACTTCAAGCGCGCCATGAACGTAGTGGACGTGCCCTTCCTCTGCATCCTGAACGGCAACAGAGAGATTGTCTGGAAACACACCTCCTACGCCCCCGGCTCAGAAGAGGAAGTTTATGAAATTGTAAAAGGATTAGTGAATCAAAAATAAACCTGAATGATGAGATTTTTATTCCGTTCGCTTAAAACATTCGTCTTTATTCTTGCTTTCATCAGCTTCTCATCTCCGCTCAAGGCCCAAATCCCCGTAGGGAAAGGAACCATCAGCGGAGATTTTATGCTGAATGGCATGTTCTATATCCCCGACTCACTGATCGGGGCCGACAAGGTGGACTCGAAGGTGAGAGCCAACTCGTACATGTACCTGCAATATACCAATGGTGGTTTCACTGCCGGCATGAGATACGAGTTTTACCTTTACCCGCTGATCGACTTTGAAGATATAGGCTATAAAGGCCATGGCATCACCCACTATTTTGCCGATTATAAAAACGACTTTATCCAGGTGACTGCCGGTACTTTCTATGAACAATTCGGCTCGGGACTGACACTGAGAACCTACGAAGACAAGTATCTCGGCATCGACAACAGCCTCCTGGGTGCCCGCGTGAAGGTGACCCCCTACAAAGGTATCACCCTGAAAGGCGTGTGGGGCATCCAACGCAAGAATTTCGATTTCGAATATCTGAAACGTAAAGACCATGTGCGCGGCATTGACGGCGAAATATCTCTAACAGAGTTAATTCCGCAGATGTCGGAAAAAGGCTTCAGCACCTCTTTGGGTGCCAGCTTCGTGAGCAAATATGAGAAAGACGAGGACCCCACCTTCATCCTGCCGCAAAACGTGGCCACGTGGGGTGCACGACTCAATTTCGGATGGAAAGGACTGCGTTTTGAAGGCGAATATGCCCGCAAAATAAACGACCCCAACGCCACCAATGAATATATATACAAGCCTGGCGACGCTCTGTTTGCATCGCTCACCTATTCGATGAAAGGTTTCGGCATTTCCACCTCCTTCATCCGCGCCGACAATATGGACTTCCGCTCGCAGAGAGGAACACCAGCCAACCTGGCATTACTCAATATCAACTATATACCGGCCATCAACCGACAGTACTCCTACCAGTTGATTAGCAACTATAGCTATGCCAGTCAGCCCAACGGCCAAGTGGGCGCACAGTGCCAAATAAACTACCAGATACCCAAAAAGACCAAGATTGGCGGTAAGTATGGCACCGACATCACCCTGAACTACGCCCGCTACCATACCATCGACAAAACCATGCTGCCCATTGACTCTATCACAGGCTCGCAAAGCGGCACCGACGGCTACACCTCCAACTTCTTTAAGTGGGGTAAAGAGTTGCTGTATCAGGATTTAGGTGTGGAAATAAGTCGAAAGTTTGACAAGCGCTGGAAATTGATCGTGGCTTATAACTGGCTGATTTACAATATGGAAGTACTGCAAGGACATGGCGGCATGTTCCACGGTCACAATGTGGCTGTCGACCTCACCTGCAAGATCAACAGCAAGCACGCGCTGCGACTCGAAGCGCAGCACCTCTACTCGAAAGACGATCTCGGCAGCTGGGTTTACGCCATGATCGAATACTCCATCAATCCGCACTGGTTCATATCCATTGGCGACCAATGGAACTATGGCAACGCTGACAAATCGCGCCGTATTCACTACTACAATATTTCGGCTGCCTTTGCCATCAAAACCACCCGTATTGCCCTGTCGTACGGCAAAACTCGCGAAGGCATCCTCTGTGTGGGCGGCGTATGCCGTACGGTGCCCGCTTCGTACGGTTTAGGCCTTTCGGTTACCACATCATTCTAATATTATGATTATGACTACATTAAGATATAAAGATATGAAAAAGATATTGGGAATTTTCTGTATTTTAGCCTTTTTGTTCACCTCTTGCGATATTATTGAAGGACCTCGTCTTGAGCCGAACAACGAAGAGAAAACAGAGGTTGAATTTCCTGATTTGAACAAGGATTCGGTCATCAGAAAAGTGCTGTTTGAAGAATTTACCGGACACTATTGCACCAACTGTCCTGAAAAAGGCCACCGCGTACTACAAGATCTGATTGCCAAATACGGCAAATTGCTGGTTCCCGTGACCATTCATGCCGGCGGACTGGCAGCCCCACGTGAAGAACCTTACACCTACGACTTCCGAACGGAAGCTGGCGACCAACTATACAACGATTTCGGGGTTAACTCGGTACCCTGCGCAATGGTTAACCGTGTGAAAAAAGGAACATCATGGATATCATTTTACCGCGACTGGGAAGGGCAGATCAACGCTGTAGATAAGAACCAAATTGTAGCTGGCATTCAGATTATTAACCAATATGACGAAACCAGCAGAACCATGGTGGCACATACCAAAACCACCATGTTTACCGAATACGAAAATCCCATTATGCTCTGCGTTGTGATGATTGAAGACGGCATTGTGTCGCCGCAATTGGACAATAACGTTACCATTCCCGACTACGTTCATCACCATGCCCTGAGAGCTAGCTTAAACGGCACCTACGGCGCTTATTTGAACGAAAGCGGTATTGTGGAAAAGGATTCTGCCTACACCAAATCTTACAAGCTTGATTTCAACAAACTGAAACAAGACATCAACTACCAGAACTGCACTATCGTAACTTACATTTACGATGCGGTGACTAAAGAGATTCTGCAGGCAGAAAGCAGAAAAGTGGCTGAATAATTACTCTGTGAACAACAATACGGCGCTCGCTACACGGCGCTCGCCATAATGATCGAACTTCCCGTTATCCGACGGGAAGTTTATCATTCCATGCTTCCCGTCGTTGATGTACAAAGTGGAAGAGCCACCTCCATCCAAATTGAGCAGCGTGGCCACATCCAAATATTTCATCGTGTAGGCAAATTCCTTCAGCGACATACCGGCCGCATGAGAACTATGACCATCCACAACCACCCATAAAATCTTGTTATCGTGAGTTATACCTACACCAGTGCGTGGGTGGCGTCCCAACGAAAATGAGTTTTGAATATAGGGTAAAACACTGTCGGCAAACAGCAACATCGGACCTGCTGTCAGCACCGATTCCTGGGCCAAAGAGTCTTCGAAAAAAAGATTGGTATCGGGCAGAATAATCGACAACTGCGGTGAATGGGCGAACAAAGCCAACAAGCCGTTTTTGTACGACTTGCGCTTGCCTTCCTTCGGCACGTTATCAGCAATTTTGCGTCCGTGTATGCGGATATAATCTGTTGATTTGCCACTTTTCATAAAGAAAAAAGTACCGTTGATGGCCGCAAATGCCTTATTTTTCTTGCAAAAAGAGGATGTGCGCGTTAAAGTATCCGAATAGACAAACTCCATTCTCAAACTGCTCCTGGCAGTGTCTATCTCCAATATAGAAATATTTTGGTTTGAATTGAACAACGATTTGTTCTGTATGGACAATCTTTTCAACACCAAATGTGGCGTCAGCGTGTCGATATTCCACGTGGAAAGATTCAAAACCACTGAATCAGAGCTTGTTTGAGCAAAAATAAAATTGACAGCAAAAGTTATCAACAATAATAAAGAGAAGACTTGCTTTTTCATAACACACATTTTCGACAAACAAAAGTATGAAAAGTTATTGAACGGTTGATAAAAAAGGATATTCTTGGCTGCCTTACTTTTCCCAAGCACGATTATAATTCGTATCTTTGCTGCCAAGATGAAAGCCCGATTTATTCAATATTTAAGCGAATTGACCTATCCGTACAAGGAAAAAAAATTCCTGCTGGCAGTTAGTGGCGGTAAGGACTCTTGCGTGATGGCACATCTTTTTTTTGAAGCAGGACTTTCTTTCGACATGGCTCACTGTAACTTCAACTTACGAGGTGAAGATTCGATTAGAGACAAAAATTTTGTTATACAATTGGCTCTAAAATACAAAGTTAAGTGTTTTACAACCGATTTTGACACTTTTAAAATTCAAAAAAATTCCGGTCAATCTGTTGAAATGGTGGCCCGAAATTTAAGATACGAATGGTTTGAAGAAATAGGAGAGAACTACGACTACATTGTTACTGCTCACCATGCCAACGACAATGCCGAAACAGTGATGCTCAATTTGATTCGGGGCACAGGACTGAAAGGGATGACTGGAATTCCAGCCAAAAATGGCAAAATCATAAGACCTTTGCTTTCATTTACAGCCGACGAAATAATCGATTACACTAAAATAAACAATCTTGAATATTGCGAAGACTATACAAATAAGGAAAACAATTACCAGCGCAATAAGATCCGTAATTTGATATTGCCACAATTAAAGGAAATAAATCCTCAAATAATTCATACATTTGACAAAAACATCCAAATTTGGAAAAAACAATACCTATTTTATAAAAACACTATTCAAGAAAAAATAGAATTATACCTACATCAGGATAAAGATTATAAATATATAAATATCAAAGATTTGTATAAAGATCCATTTAAAGAATTGGTTTTATACGAACTACTTTCACCCCATGGATTTTCGGAAAGCGATATTCAGGATATTGTTGAATCTCTGACGCACCAATCAGGAAAGAAGTTTTATTCACAAACTCATATTGTTTTTAAAGAAAGAGACAAACTAATCATTGCACTTTTGGAAAAAGACAATGACTTTTCAAAAACTTACCACTCGATTGAAGAACTGATTGAAGATAATTTTCAAATAGAACTTGTTTCCATAAAACAACATGACCATTTTTCCGTTAATGCAAACACCGCCTATTTTGATGCAGACAAAATTAAATTTCCAATTATCGTAAGAAACTGGCAAAAAGGCGATTACTTCTATCCTTTGGGTATGGAAGGCAAAATGAAAGTGAGTGATTTTTTCAATAACCAGAAAATAGACAACTATAAAAAGAACAAAATAAAAATCATGTGTTCAAAAAAAAATATAATTTGGATTGTAGGATACCGCTCAGACAACCGTTATAAAGTTGATACACAAAAGACAAAGCAATACTATAAAATTACCCACAAAAATTGTGAATAAGATGTGTATAAATTTTGATATGTTGATGGTTATAAACAATACCCAAAAAGGCGACAAATTTTTCAAAATTTATCAATCAAAAATTCCAATTTTAAACATGACAAATGAACAAAAAAAAGAATGTTTTCAATAGAAAAATATCAACAAATAACTTTTTATCATAAAATTTAGAACTAATAAAAATCATTATAAAACAGGATAATAAACAAAATAAACATGTTAATTAGTTGTTGAAAAAGTGAGGAAAAATATAATCCAAATTTCAGGCAATAATATTTTCAACATATCAACAAGGACTATAAATATCATCTATAATTTTTACTTTTAAAATAAAATGATATTATAATTTTGCACCTATGAAAAAAATTTGGCTTCTTATCATTTTTTGGATGGCGTTTTTGGCGGCAGTGTGTCAAAATTACAGTGCCAAGGTTTATGATGGTGTAACCTATATTCCAGTTGCAGGCGCCCATGTTTATAATACCAAAACAGGTAAATATGTTTTTACTGACAAAGAAGGTAAATTTTCGATTATGGCCAGCGTAAACGACACCTTGATCATATCGAAATCTATTTACCGCCAGCTGATAGTACCATTGAACAGTCGTCAGTATAGTAAAAAAAATGAAGATTATTTTCTTTACTATAAGGCAGTTATATTAAAAGAAGTAAAAGTTTACGCTTTAAATCCGAGTTATGAAGGATTTAAAAGGGATTTGATAGGTGTAAAACTACCGGATGCTTATAGAAAAATTGAGGGAATAGAGCTTTCAAAAGAAGACAAGCTGAATGCAGAATTGGCACACTCTGGTCCTAATGTTTTGAGAAACACGCCTTTGGAACATCCTATCACAATGTTATACAATATGTTCAGTCGCAAGGCAAAAATGCAGCGATTGTACAATGAATTGGTTGAAAATGAGGATGAAATTGACCAATTGCAAATGAAATACAACAGGGATTTAGTGCATCAAATTACTGGACTGGAAGGAGATGCACTAATGGAATTCATGGTATTCTGCCGTTTCAGCTATTATGATCTTCTGAGGTGGACTCCCCAACAGGTAATTATCAATATAAAAAACAAATATATTGAATATCAATATTATAAAGCACAACAATATGAGTGATTTCAGGTCATTTATAAAAAAGAACCTTACAATTTACCATATTATCGGTATGGTAGTGGGTGTGGCTTTGAGCATTGTATATTGGTACAAATCGGGACAGTTCAGCGACAATATACTCAAGAATAATTTGGCATTAATCATATTGTGGGGACTATTGGTGGGGTATATAACCTTCGACTTGATTAGAAACTCGGCCAAAAAAATGTAAAACTGAAAAAGATGACTGAAAAAAAACTATTTCTTTTGGATGCTATGGCATTGATATACAGAGCGTATTATGCCATGATTAGGTCACCCAGAATATCCTCTAAGGGATTAAACACATCAGCCATATTGGGTTTTACCAACATATTGGTGGATATTATAAAAAACGAAAAACCCACCCATATAGCCGTATCTTTTGACACAGGATCGCCAACCTTGCGACATGCTGATTATGAAGAATATAAAAGTAACAGAGAGTCAACACCGGAGGATATTCTCATATCCATACCTTACATCAAGCAGATTATAGAGGCATTCAACATTCCTATACTATTGAAGGATGGCTACGAAGCAGATGACATTATAGGAACTGTGGCCAAACATGCAGAACTAAATGATTTTAAGGTATATATGATGACTTCCGATAAGGATTACGGACAATTGGTGTCGGAAAACATCTTCATATATAAGCCAGGAAAATTTGGACAGAAAGCGGAAATAGTTGGTGTAAAGGAAGTTTGTGAAAAATACGGCTTACAGAATCCGGAGCAGCTCATCGACATATTGGGATTGTGGGGCGATGCCTCGGATAACATTCCCGGTGTGCCTAATGTGGGCGAAGTTAAGTCGAAAAAACTGATAGGACAATTTGGCTCCATTGAAAACATATACAAGCACATTGATGAAGTAACACCTGAAAAGCTGAAAAACGACTTACTCCAAAATAAAGATCAGGCGCTGATGTCCAAGTCGCTGGCAACCATAATTTTGGATGTTCCGTTGGATTATGACTACGACGCCATGCTCTATCGCGGGCCCAATGTGGACAAGTTGAAAGAGCTATTTGGCGAACTGGAATTCAGGAGTTTGGCACAGCGCGTATTTTCGAGCAGTGAAATCATCAAAAACAGTGCAACAGAGTCACCGACTGAGGATCTGTTCAACCAGCCGGCTGAAGAAGCACAAAATTCCGTCTTAGAGCCACAAAAATCATTTAAAAACACCCAACATCAATTTCAGCAGATAAACTCATTAGAAGAGTTTAAATCGACGGAAATCGGCGAAAAAGATCACCTTGTATGGTTTGATTGGATGTTGTATAACGGCAAAGTGGTGGGCTTTGTTTTCTCAAAGGAAGGGAAGCCTGTCTATTACCACTTTTTAGAGCCTGGAAGTGACGATTACAAGACCATCTTGACATCCTTGTTTGGTGAACCCCAACGCGTGATTGTCACATACGAGTGCAAGCAGACACATAAAGTGCTCTATTCTTTAAAGATAAAAAGAGTTTCTGAGCTTTATGATTTGCAGATTGCCCATTACCTGATTCGTCCTGACGGTACGCACACTTTGGAGCGAATGGCATTGTCGTATCTTGATTATCAAATACTTAAAGAAATTCCCGAAGGATCGGCATTTTTCAAAGAAGAGATTGTGAACCTTTATGGTGAAAGAATAGAGATTTACAAAGAACTTTATCCTTTGATTGACAATGAGTTGAAAGAGAATAAAGCCGATCATTTGCTCAATTCTATTGAGATGCCGTTGTCGGAAGTGTTGGCCGACATGGAACTGAGTGGCGTAAAGTTAGATGCGGAGGTGCTGGCACAAAGTTCGGAGCATTTGAAGGAGGAGTTGCAGCAGATAGAGAAGAAGATATACGAATATGCGGGCACCACATTCAACATTGCATCGCCCAAGCAGTTAGGGGAGGTGTTGTTTGAAAAGTTGCGCATCATAGAAAATGCCAAGCTAACCAAAACAAAGCAGTATCAGACTGGCGAGGAGATTTTACAGCGATTATCGTCCAAGCACCCCATTGTGCCGCTCATTTTGGAATATAGGTCGTTATATAAGTTGAAATCCACTTACATTGACGCATTGCCGCAACTTATCAATCCGAAAACCAACAAGATACACACCAGTTTCACGCAGACGGTCACTACGACGGGCAGGTTGAGTTCAATCAATCCCAATTTACAGAACATACCTATCCGGACAGAACGCGGTCGTGAAATCAGAAAGGCGTTTGTAGCTTCTATGCCCGACTCTTATATTCTGGATGCCGACTATTCGCAGATTGAGTTGCGCATTGTGGCTCATGTGTGCAAAGATGAGAGTTTGATAGAGGCTTTCCGGAACAACGCCGACATTCACACCATGACGGCTTCCAAGGTTTACAAAGTGTCGCCCGAGGAGGTGACTCCCGACATGCGCCGTCACGCCAAGACCGTCAATTTTGGCATATTGTATGGCATTTCGGCGTTTGGCTTGGCCGACCGCTTACAGATTCCGCAGAAGGAGGCTCGTCAGCTTATAACCGAATACTACAACAGTTTTCCGAAAATCACGGAATATTTGGATAGCACTTTGGAATTTGCCCGTCAGAACGGCTATGTGGAGACGCTGTTTGGGCGCCGTCGTTACATTCGTGACATCAACTCGTCGAATGCCATCGTGCGCAAGGCGGCCGAGCGCAATGCCATCAATGCGCCCATTCAGGGCACGGCCGCCGATCTGATAAAGATTGCCATGGTCAACATCTGGCAGGCGATGAAAGCGCAGAATTTGAAGAGCAAGATGATTTTGCAAGTACACGACGAGTTGGCGTTTGAGGTGCCGAAAGATGAGTTGGAAACCATGCAACAGCTGGTGAAGGAAAAAATGACTACAGCCATCCAGTTGGATGTGCCGTTAACGATAGACATTAACTATGGAAAAAACTGGTATGAAGCTCACTGACAAAGAGAAACAAGATATTATCCTACTGCATATCGAAACGGCCACAGAGATTTGTTCGGTGTCGCTATCGAAGAATACGGAGCTGTTGGCTTGCAAGTCGATCCACGATGGCAATTCGCACGCCCGCAATCTGATTGTGTTGATAGAGTCGCTCATATCGGAGTTGGCGTTGCCCAAGACGGCCATAGATGGAATTAGTGTCAGCATGGGACCAGGATCCTACACAGGTTTGCGTATAGGGGTCTCTACAGCCAAGGGACTTTGCTATGCTTTGCAAAGGCCTCTGATAGCGGTGTCCACGCTCGACAGCATAGCCGTGGGTGCCCAGCGGCAGCTCTTATTGGGTGACGATGTGTTGTATTGTCCGATGATTGATGCTCGTCGTATGGAGGTTTACACCGAACTGGTGGATACAGCGTTGCAACCGGTTCAACCCGTGCAGGCGCTGGTAGTTGAGGAAGGCAGTTTTGAAGCTTTGCTTTCGGAGAAAAAAGTGGCGTTCTGCGGCAATGGTATGCCCAAATGTCGTCCCTTGCTGGAGAAATATCCCAACGCGCTCTTTGCCGATGCTGAGATTTCGGCAGGAAATATGGTAGGCATTGCTTATCAGAAATTTATCAAGGGCGAATTTGAAGATGTGGCTTATTTTGAGCCTTTTTATTTGAAACAATACATTGCCAAGAAGTCGCATGTGAAAGGATTGGAATAGAGATGGAAGAAAACGAGGATATAGAAAAAATAGAGAAAAAGAACACCAACATTATTGTTCTGACCGACTTCGGTGAGTACGGCGATGTGGCCGTGCATTATGCCTCGGTGTTGGCATCCATTTTCCATTCTTCGCTGACCATTGTTCACAATGTATCCCCCCGTGGTCATCAGGCGACGCCGGTGGAGCCTGTTTTCAGTGCCCAATTCAAGCAGACGGAGCAGTTTTTGGACGAGAACAACATCAAGCATTTTCTTCTTTCTGACACTTTTTCACACAAGGACTTGTATGCTTATGCGGAAGAGACCAATACGATTATGTTTGTAATTGCTGTAGCGCCGAAGAAGGGTATGTCGTTGTTCACCCGTCGTCAGGCTGTCAAGTTTATCCGACCGTCGCGCGTTCCGGTGATAGTGGTGGGCAACAAGATGCCGGATGCCGATGTTTTCAAGCAGGTTATGTTGCCGCTGAATATCGATAGGCAGTCGAAAGAAAAAGCCCTTTGGGCAGGTTATTTCAGTCGCTACTACGGTGCCATGGTCCACATTTTGTTCACCACGTATAGAGATGAGTTTTTAAGAAAGAGAGTGATTGAAAATGTGGAGTTTACCAAAAAGTTATACGAAAACTTGGAGGTAACGTATGAACTGCACAAGATAGAGCCTACGGTGGACAATATGGACAAATATTCGCTCTCATTTGCCCCACAGGTGGGGGCCTCGCTCACGGTCATCATGATGACCAAATATTTCTCATTGATAGACTTCCTGTTCGGTCCGAAGGAGTTTGCCTTGATTGGCAACAAAGAGGGTTTCCCCGTGCTCTGCATCAACGAGCGCGAGGATTTGTATGTGCTGTGCACCTAAACTACCATTTTTTCTGTAAGGAGAGAGTACAAAAGACAGGATAGTGGTCTGAAACATTCAAATCCTTAGCCACAGTGTGCAGGTAGGAATTATACTGCTTGTCGTGGAAAATATAGTCGATACGATATTTCGGAAAAGCATCGCCGTTGTAAGTGTAGCCCGTGCCTTTACCACTTTCGCGGAATGTGTCTTTAAAGCGGTGTCCAATCTTATGATAGCTGTATGAGGCGGGCGAATCGTTGAAGTCGCCGCAGATGATGATGGGGTAGTGGCAACTGTCGATATGTTTGTGAATAGTAATGCTTTGCTGTTGCCGGGTGATGAAGGCCGTTTTTATTTTCTTGAAGATTTTTTTTGTTTTCTGGTTGAGATAGGGATCGTCGAACTTGCTGTTAAAAATCTGTTTACCAGTCGAATAATCTACATTGTCCATGTGTATGGATGCGAGGTGCAGGTTATAGACGCGTATCGTGTCATTTTTGTACTTTATATCCACAAAGATGGCGCTGTTGGCTGAGCTGTCGGGGAAAATGATAGGTTCGGCGCGAATGATTTTATAGCGGCTGAAGATGGCCAGGCCGTAGTAATACTCTTCCCGCAGGTTGGTGGGAAAATATTGATAGTAATGGTATTTGTCGTCTTTAAGCGAAAGGATGTTCAGAATAGAGTCGGTGGTTGGAAAATTAAGTTTGCCGCTTTTGTCCCAGAAATATTCCTGAAAGCAGGTAATGTCGGGTTTTTCGGTACGCAGAAAGTCGAAGATTTTTTCCTTTTGCTCATCGCGTTGTTTTTCATCGTATCTGTAAACGCCAAAGAGTTGGGCGTTGTAGCTCATCACTTTCACGCTCCGGCTGCAGTTGATGGGGGCAGCGGCTTCGCGCAGCTGGAAATGCTTGTCTATGTTGTTTACATTGAGCAAGATAAGACTGAGCGAGATGAAGGCATAGGGATAACGGACAAACAGCCACAGCACGCAGAAAACGCCATTGGCAATAAGAATGTAGGGGAATGCCAGTCCGCAGAAAGCTATCCATGAGGAGAAGGAAGGACGAATGAGGTGGGCGAAGAAAGCCATCAACAGCATCAAAGCTGCGATGAGGTTGAGCGTCAGCAGCAAGATTTTGATGACTTTAGAGCCTAAAGACCGCTTGTTTTTCTTATTCATTGTTCTTCCTTTTACTGGAAAAGAAGAGGAAATCTTTTTCTTCTTTGGAGAGGGAATCATATCCCGACTTGGAGATTTTATCCAGAATGGCGTCCAGCTTGTCTTCCATCTGTTTTTTGTTGTAGTTGTATTCTTCGTCAGAAACGACTCTTCCCTGTGACGGTTCGTTGTAAGAGGTATAGAATTTCTTCTTCTTTCTGCGAGGACGTATAAAGAGCCTGTTTTTGTTTTGTTGACGCCAAATCAGGATAAGAATGATGCCGAACAGCATGCCGCCGAGGTGGGCAAAATGTCCAATGCCATCCTGTGTTCCCGTTACGCCGAAGAAAAGCTCAAGGGCACCATACAGAATGACGAACCACTTGGCTTTCATTGGGATAAGGAAGTAGATGTAGATTTGGGCGTTGGGAAACAACATGCCGAAAGCCAGCAGCAGTCCGAAGACAGCTCCAGAGGCACCGACAATATTGAAAGAATTGAGGAATAGGCTTTTAGCTTGGCTGGTGATCAGTACTACTTCGTTCAGGGTGGAGGTAGAATGGTTGTTTTGCAGGACGAGAAGATTATGCTGCAGCATGTCGTGGAATCGCTCGCTGGTATTGTGTTCCACCAGATATTGGTAGGTTTCAAAGCTGGGATTGTCCAAAAATTGGTTCAGCAGCGTCAGCACAGGATGAATCTCTATGAAGATCACCAGATAGTGCACCAGCGCGGCGCCTATGCCAGTGAAAAAGTAGTAAAACAGGAAGCGCCTGGTGCCCCAGGCATTTTCAACGGCGCTACCGAACATCCAGAGGGCGAACATGTTGAAAAACAAGTGGCTGAAATTGCCGTGCATGAACATGTAGGTGATAAACTGCCAGACATGAAAATCGGGTGCCCCAATGTAATGCAGTCCCAACCAGGCATCCAGGTCGATGCGCGAGGCCAAGGCAATTTTGGCCAGAAAAAATAATCCGTTGATTATCAACAAATTTTTAACAGCAATAGGGAGAATATTGAAGCCGTTTACTCTAATATCATCACTCATATCCTTAAAAATCTTTGATTTAACAACAGGGACGCAAAAATACGATTTTTTAGCCTTAATATTATTGATTTTTGTGTTGGTCATTCTAAAAAAATGATATACTTTTGTGCTGTCGGAGTTGTAAAATCATATAGTTTATATATCAATCTTTTACAATTTTAAAACCACTCGCTCATGGAAAAATCCTACGCAATAGTTACGGGAAGAGCTCATCCCGTGTTAGCCGAAGAGATTGCCAAAATTTTAAACAAACCTTTGTTAGACATTGAGATAGCCCAGTTCAAAGACGGCGAAATCCAGGTCTATTATCATGAAACAATCAGAGGGAAACAAGTGTTTATCATTCAGCCCACGTTTGCTCCGTCAGATAATATCATCGAACTGTTGGTGATGATTGACGCTGCCAGACGCGCTTCCGCCGACAAGATTATTGCTGTGATTCCTTATTTTGGCTATGCCCGTCAGGACCGCAAAGACCGTCCCCGCACCTCCATTGGCGCCAAACTGATGTCGAATTTGCTGACAACGGCAGGTGTTGATCGAGTGATAACCATGGATTTGCATGCCGACCAGATTCAGGGATTCTTTGAAGTGCCCGTTGACCATCTTTTCGCATCGTCGGTATTCTTGCCCTACATCCGCAGTTTGAATATTCCCGACCTGTGTATTGTTTCGCCTGATACGGGCGGTTCCAAGAGAGCGGTTACCTACGCCAAGGCTCTCGATTGCGATTTGGCTATAGGTTTCAAACAGAGAGAGAAAGCCAATGTAGTAAGCAAGTTACAGATTATTGGCGACGTAAAGGACAAGAATGTCATCATTGTGGATGACATCATGGATACGGGTGGTACCATCTGCCGTGCCGCTTCTGTTATCAAGGAGCAGGGCGCCAAGAGCGTGATGGCCATGTGCACCCACCCGCTGCTTTCGGGCGATGCCGTTGAGAAGATTGAGGCTTCGGTTCTTGACAAGGTGATTGTTACCAATAGTATTCCTTTGAAGACCAAATCGCCTAAGTTTGAGGTAGTTTCTATCGCTCCGCTGTTGGCCGAAGTGATTCAGAGTGTGCTTGAAAACACCTCCATCTTCTCGCTTTATGATGTAAAGACCCAAAAGAAATAGTCGTACATGCTTTTACAAAACAAAGAGAGGCAAGAAGTTGCCAAAATCGGCAAACAGGAACTGATTGACCGTTTGCTCGAAAAGTTTCCCATTGAACAAGCCACAACAACGCTGGGGCCGGGACATGATGCAGCCGTCATTTCGCCTACGGAGCCGCATTTGTTGACCGCTTCGAAACTGATGATTGAAAACATCCATTTCGACCTGACCTATTTTCCCTTAAAACATCTTGGTTATAAGGCGGTTGCAGCAACAGCAACAGATATTCTCGCCATGAATGCGCTGCCGTCGCAGTTGGTGCTGAATCTGGCGGTGTCAAATCGTTTTTCGATAGAAGCCATTGAAGATTTTATGGCGGGGGTTAATCTTTGCTGTCAGCGCTATCATATTGATTTGGTTGGCTTTGATATTACCACATCGCAGTTGGGACTGATTATTTCAACACAAGTGATGGGGCAAGCGTCTGACAAGCAGTTGGTTAAGCGGACC
This sequence comes from Bacteroidales bacterium, assembly GCA_017454945.1. Taxonomy (GTDB): domain Bacteria; phylum Bacteroidota; class Bacteroidia; order Bacteroidales; family WCHB1-69; genus JAFTCA01. Next base: position 242,936 of record JAFTCA010000010.1, on the reverse strand, counting down.
ACTGTCAATGAGAATGACCTGATCTGTGTGTCGGGCGACCTGGCTGCAGCCTATACGGGTTTGCTGTTGTTGGAGCGCGAGAAGAAGGTGTTTGAGGTAAATCCTGATATGCAGCCCGACTTTGCAGGACACGAGTACGTGTTGGAGCGTCAGTTGAAACCAGAGCCACGCACCGACATTGTGGAAGCCTTGCGTAAAGAAGGTATTGTGCCCACAGGCATGATTGCGGTCAACAACGGACTGGCTGCCGCCCTGTTGCATTTGTGCCGTGCCTCTCACAAAGGTGCCGATGTGTATGAGAACAAATTGCCGATAGATGTAACGACTTTTAATACACTGAAGGATTTGAAAATTGTGGCTGCTTCGATTGCTTTGAATGGCGGTGAGGATTATGAGTTGCTGTTTACCATTGCGCAAAAAGATTACGAAAAAGTGCAAAAAATGGCCAATGTGACGGTAGTAGGGTTTGTGAAAGAGGAAGCTGCCGGTGTGCATCTCATCACGACCGATGATCGCCAAATAGCCCTTAAAGCGCAAGAATTCAGCAAATCGGAATAAAAAAAGCCGAGCCAAATAATTGGTGTGATAGAAAAAAATAATGGCGTAATATAAAACGCTGATAATTAAATCATTACAATAAAAAACAAAAAAAGTTCCTTCAGAAGGCAGAAACAAAGATGGAAATATGGTAAATTTTTGTATTTTTGCCGCCTGAAAACGTCTTCGTAGCTCAGCTGGTAGAGCAATTGACTCTTAATCAATGGGTCCAGGGTTCGAATCCCTGCGAGGACACTGAAAGCGAGACATCTAACAAGGTGGCTCGCTTTTTTATTTCACCTGCAATGTTCCCATTGTGCGGTATTCTGGTGTCAGAATTTCGTCCATCGACAGTTGCATATATTGCAAATCGGCTTGGCTGCCTTCGAAAAGGATGCCGATGGTGTGGTCGTCCACGGTGGTGATACAGGAGTAGCCGTTGCCAATCCATTCGTCGAGGTTCTTCCAAAAGATTGAGGGCCAGGTTTCTCCGTCGTCAAAGCTGACTTTTAGTGTGTGGTTGTGGCGGTAGAGGGTGGAGTTGGGGTTGAAAAATAGCAATATCGGCTTTGTATTATTTTGTTTTTCAGGCTTATAGAGACTTGCCATGCAGGTAGGTTCGATGAGGGCGCTAAAAGAGGTGGGGTGGGAAGTCCAAGTCTGGCCCAGGTCGTTGCTGACGGCCACCACACGCCCATTGTGGCAGTCGGCATGGCGGCCACGGTTGCCTTTTTCTCTCATATTCAGCATAAGAGAGCTGTTGGAAAGTTGCACTACCGAACATTCAATGGTGTTGTGGAAGGCGGGATTGGCGGTGTGCCAGCTCTGCCCATGGTCCTTGCTCCAGGTAATGGTGGAGAAGGAGGTGCCGTCGTTTTCACGGCCTTGGGTGGGGAAAACCAGCGTGCCGTCGTTCAGGGTGATGCCGCTGCCCGGGCAAGGCGAGAAGAGGCACCACTCTTCCTTCTTTAACTGTCGTGTCATATTCTGCGGCTTGCTCCAGGTGGCGCCGTCGTCGTTGCTCTTGACCATCAACACTTGTGAAGATTGGTTCAGCCCGTAACCTGGCTTGGAGCCGTTGGGATTCCACTGGTGGTTCCACACTTCCGACGATTCGGTGAGGCCTTCCACCCATTCTCCGCTGTTAGGGTCGATGACACCGTGCATCCAGAGTCCCATGACGAATATCTCGCCCGTCTGGCGGTCCACAAGAATCGAGGGATCATCCACGCCATTGAATTTTTCGGGCAAGCCACCGTAGGTGCCCATGTCGATGATTTTCTGCACGGGCTGCCAGGTTTTGCCTTTGTCGAAACTGCGGGTAATGCCGATGTCAATGTCGTTGGCCAGGTCGATGTAACTGTGGTTGCGCATGGCGAAAACAGCAATCAGCGTGCCGTTGTTAGTGGTGACAAGTCCCGGGATGCGTGAGCCGCAAACGCCATCTTGTCCGTGTAGGCGCACAGCAACGCCAATACGATGCGTATTAAGAGAAGATAGAGAGAGGCAAGTTGGTTTTACAGTTCTTTTTTGCGTGGAGAATGTAGCGCTGATGATGTTGGCGGCTATGCGGTGCGACAGGTCAGTCTGATCACTCAATTTAATTGAAATCCAGCCGATTACAGTATCTTTATCAAGAGTTAGGTTGGTTGTAAGAGAGGTTTTGGGGCGCACTTTCGAGGTTTCGGCCCATTTCTGTTCGGGATCTAATTCATGTTCGTTTTTCTCAGCGTAAAAAGCCACCGATTCAATCTCTTTTATATCAGAAGTGCCTTTGAATGAGATGTTTAAGCTTTTTAAAATAGAAGGGTTGTCATCAGTTTTAATAATGCGCACCCGTATCAAGTGATTGGTTGCCTTATGAGTTAGAATAGGAATATTATATTGCTCTGTTTCAACTTTTTGAGCAAAAACAGCGGTCGTGCAAAAGAAAAACAGGCAAAGCAAAAAGGTATGTTTCATGTTCTGCGCTTATCAGCGGGTTCTGCGTGAGATAGCGGTTTTATTTTTGATAATCAGAATGATAAAGAATAACAAGGCTGCGGCTGCCAAGCCTACTGCGATGCGTGCCAGGTAGTCGCCGTGGCGCACATAGAAGGTAAGTTGGTCGTTGAGCGGGATGTTTTCTTTGATGGCGGTGCGCGTCTGGTATTGGGTGGCTTGGTGCACGTCGCCGTTGGGCATGATGAAAGCAGAGGTGCCCGTATTGGCGGCGCGGGCGATGGCACGGCGCGTCTCCACAGCTCTCAATTTGGCCATCAGGAAGTGCTGTTTGTGGCCGGGTGTGTTCTTCCACCACGAGTCGTTGGTGATGACAGTCATCACTTGTGCCCCATCACATACGAAGCGGGCAAACTCCTCACCGAAGATAGACTCATAGCAGATGGGTGCGCCCACTTTCGCTTTGCCGCCATCAATGGTGGTGGTAAAGGCGTGTTGGGCCGTGTCGATGCCGAGCGAGCCACTGGGGCCGCCCAGGTCGATGACCAGATTCTCCAAAAAGCCGAAGATTTTCGGGAACGGCATCTTCTCCACGCCGGGCACAAGCTTACTTTTGTGGTAAAGTTCAATCTTTCCGCTGCGGTTGAAACAAGCCGAGGAGTTGAACATATCCAAGAAGTAACCGCCTTTATCTCTGGCGGTGGGCGTAGCTTTATGGTCGTAGTAAGTGTAGGTCGAAAGGCCGGCGATTACATTGATATTGGGATAGTGGTAAATCAGCGAGTCGAGTAGCGTAAAACCACCGTAGGTCTGACTAAATGGGTCAAAATTGTGTTGCAGCAGGTTATCGGTGCAAACAGAGTGAGCGATAGCCGATTCGGGGCAAACCAGCAGTTGGGTTTGGTCGGTCAGCTGGGTAAAGGCCACTTGCAGCAGGCGGATGGCGTGTTGCGCATTCGACATCTCATACTGTTCTTCCCACGGGTCGGTATTTTGCTGAACCACAACCGTTTCGATGGTTTCTTTGTAGGTCTTTTTTGACTCATGGTTGTACATCACGGCCGAAATGATCAGTGGAATGACAATCCAGCCGGCGGTGGCGGCCAGCAGAGCCCATCGTTTGGCCGACTTCTCGCGCAGTGCCTTGATAAGGTAATAGAGCAGGAAGTTGGCGGTCAGAATCCAGAGAGTACCACCAAAGGCGCCAGTCCATTCGTACCACTGCACGTATTGGGTGCAGCTGCCGAAGACGTTACCCAGATTGAGCCACGGCCAGGTCAGATCCCAGTTGAGGTGCAGGTATTCCCACGACATCCAGAAAGCGATGAACACGATCGGCACGGTGATGGTGGGCGGGTTCTGTTTGCGGAATGCGTGCCAGCAGGCGAAGACGATAGCCATAAAGGCGGCGTTGAGGACAAAAGCGGCGATGGAGCCGGGAGGTGTGCTGTTCCAAATCCACCAGGTGGTAGCCACATTCCACAGCAGGAAGGCGGGATAGGAGTAGATGAATCCTTGCCAGAAGGCCAACTTGCCGCCCCTTTGCAGCAGTCCGTCGCTGAGGAAGAAGAGCGGGATGAAGGCGAAAAATATCAGAAACGGCAACCCTGCTGCGGGCCACGATAGCCACAGCAAGATTCCCGATAAAAGGCTCAACAAAAGTAAGATGTATTTTTTCATGCCTGTAGAGGAAGGATTTTTATGAGGATGGTAATAATTGTTTTTTAGTGAAAAGCAAAAATAATTAAAAAATCAATGGTAATAATAATTGCTGCGAATCCTTATCTGACAAGTATTTCAAGAGTTTTCTTTATAACATTGGGTTGTTAATATTCTTTTGTTTCTTCCAAAAATAATAGATTGGAAAAGAGATACCTTTGCAATTTGAAATCCTTATATGTAAGTTACAACATCTATGTATATTAGCAATAATAGGCAAGTTACTCATACTACAACCAATCGGAGAGCCGCCTCTTCCAAAAAGAAAAAGTCTTCGAAAAAAGCAGGCAAGGAATCCACATCACCCAAGAAACACAAATCGTTGGGGCAGGTGCTGGGCGATCCCCGCATGCTGAAAGTTTACGGCATCATTTTGCTGGCGTTCTCTTTGTTATTGCTGGTTTCCATTGTGTCGCACTTCTTCACGTTTGAATATGACGTTTCGTATTGCCAGTCGGGTGGCGACGTGAAGAATTGGGCAGGCAGTATTGGCGCATATTTGGCGCATTTCTTTGTGAATTATACATTTGGCATATTTTCCTTAGGTTTTACACTGCTGTTTTTCCTTTATGGCTTGAAGTTAACCTTCGACAAATCGCCGTTGCCGCTGTTTGGCACGACGATTACCACATTGCTGACCATGTCGTGGTTGGCAGTGGTAAGTGGCTGCTTTGTGTCGGCGCAGAAAGCCGACCTGATAGCCGGCTTGTTTGGCCAGGAGATATCGGAATGGCTCATTGAAAAGACAGGTGGCTTTGTGACAGCCCTGATTCTGATAGTGCTCTTTTTCGCCATCTTGATTTTGTGTTATAATGTGACTTTCAGGCATTTCGCTATGATGGGTAATTGGGTTGGCGGTCTTTTCCATCGTGAAGGAAAAGAGGTTGACAATCCGTCACGGCCTTCAAAACCTGCAACAGAGGATACGCATCAGAATCTGGACGAATATATTGGCAAGCCCGACGGATTGAGCCAGGAGGTAGGAAAGGGTACAGTTTACGAGTTTGACGAGGAGCCGAAGATGCCTGCCGAGCCCGTAGAGACGCCGCTATGGACGCCGATGGGTGTGCAGCCGAAGCCAGTGGCAGAGCCCGTTCCTTTTGAGATAAACGATCTTCTTTCGACATCCAAACAGGAGGAAACGCCTCAGCAAGAGGATGTTGAAGATTCGTTTGAAGATGGATTAGACATTATTGAAGATACGGAAGGTGAAGAGCAAGAGGATGCGCAAGCCATTGTTCCACTCGAAGATTACGACCCGCGTAAGGATTTGTCGTTGTATGAATTTCCGACTTTAGACTTGTTGAATGAATATGAGGTGAAGGAGGTGGATAAGAAGGCGATGATGGAAGAGTTGCGCGAGAACAAGGAAAAAATTGAGAAGACCTTAAACAACTTCAAGATACCCATTACCAAGATTACGGCCACCATTGGACCTACGGTAACGTTGTATGAAATTGTGCCAGATGCTGGTATCAGAATCAACAAAATTAAAGGGTTGGAAGATGATATCGCCTTAAGCTTGGCAGCGTTGGGAATCCGTATCATTGCACCTATCCCGGGCAAAGGCACCATCGGTATTGAAGTGCCTAACAAGAACCCCAAGATCGTCTCTATGCGCGAGATTTTGGCCTCCGACAAGTTCCAGAACAATAAGTTCGACTTGCCGATGGGCTTGGGCAAGACCATTAGCGACGAGCCGTTTGTGGTCGACTTGGCCAAGATGCCGCACTTACTCATTGCTGGTGCCACTGGTCAGGGTAAGTCTGTGGGTTTGAACGCGATTATCACATCCTTACTCTATAAAAAGCATCCTTCAGAACTGAAATTTGTGATGGTGGACCCCAAAAAGGTTGAGTTTACCCTCTATTCCATCCTCGAGAAGCACTTCTTGGCCGAGTTGCCAGATGCCGACGAGCCCATCATTACCGACACGAAGAAGGTGGTACGTACACTGAATTCGCTGTGCGTGGAGATGGATGCCCGCTACGACTTGCTCAAGCAAGCCAAGACGCGTAATATCAAAGAGTACAACGCCAAGTTCTGTTCGCGCAAGTTATCGCCCGCCAACGGTCATCGCTATTTGCCTTATATTGTGGTTATTATAGATGAGTTTGGCGACTTGATCATCACGGCGGGTCGTGAAGTGGAAACGCCTCTTGCCCGTTTGGCACAGTTGGCCCGTGCCATCGGTATCCACCTTGTCATCGCCACACAGCGTCCTACAGTGAACGTCATCACGGGTAGTATCAAGGCCAACTTCCCTGCGCGTATCGCTTTCCGCGTGCAGGCAGGTGTGGATTCCAAGACTATTCTCGACGCCACGGGCGCCAACCAGTTGATTGGTAAGGGCGATATGCTCATCTCAACGGGTAGCGACATGGTGCGCTTGCAGTGCGCTTTTGTGGATACGCCCGAGGTGGAGAAAATCACCAACTTCATCTCCGATCAGCAGGCCTATCCCGAGCCGTTCTATTTGCCCGAATATGCCGAAGAGGAGTCAGACTTTGAGTTTGGTGGCGATGGCGAGCATTCCGACAAGATAGACTCTTGCTTTATGGATGCCGCCACCTTGATTGTGCAAACGCAGCAAGGTTCTACGTCGTTGATACAAAGAAAGATGAGTCTTGGCTATAACCGCGCTGGCCGAATTATGGATCAGCTGGAAGAGTTTAACATTGTTGGTCCTTCTATGGGCAGCAAGGCCCGTGAAGTGAAAGTCCATTCGCTGGAAGAACTGCGTGTTATCTTTCAGCAGATGGGCCTCATATAATGAAACCCCAAATCTGAATACTATGGAGCAATAAGTAGTAGTTTCAGTTTTTTCATAATAATTTGGTTGAGAAAAGGGTGACCGTGTGGCCACCCTTTCTCGTTTGTTTAACATTTTTTATTAGGATAGAATTCGCTATTCTTTGTCGAGGTGTACCTGAACCTGCGGGAACGGGATGGAGATGTTTTGTTCGTTAAAAGCCTCATAAACAGCTTGATTAAGGTTAAAAAGAACGCCCCAGTAGTCGGGAGCTTTCACCCATACGCGCAGTTGGAGGTCCACCGAGCTGTCGGAGAGGGAAGTGAGGTGTACTACGGGTGCCTCGGGTTCGTTCAAAATGCGCTGGTCTTGTTTGGCAAGATTCAGCATCACCTCGCGGGCTTTGTCCACCGATTCGCCATAGGCGATACCCACATTCACATCCACACGGCGAATTTCGCCACGCGTGTAGTTGATAAGCGAGTTGGTGGCCAGTTGCGAGTTGGGGATGATGATGATTTTATTGTCAACAGTGGAGAGTACCGTGCTGAAAATCTGGATATTCTTCACGGTGCCGCTGAAGGAGCCCTGTTCAATGAAGTCTCCTACGCGGTATGGCTTGAGCAGCAGAATGATAACGCCTCCGGCGAAGTTCTGCAATGTGCCTTGCAGGGCCATGCCGACAGCCAAGCCGACAGCACCCAGGATGGCGACAAACGAAGTGGCCTGAATTCCGATGATGCCCATGACGGTGAGGACGAGCAACACCTTCAGTGTGATGTCAATCAGCGACAGAAGGAAGGATTGCAGAGAAACATCGACTTCTTTTTTGGCGAAGATTTTTTGCAGGGTTTTGTTCAAAAACTTGATCAGTTTCCAGCCGATCCACAAGATTAGCAGGGCGATGATCAGTTTGGGAATGTTTGTGAAAACAACATCCGAAAGAAATTGTTTTGCAGCTGTAATGAATTGTTCCATGATGTTTTTGTTAAAATTAGTAATAATGTTGTGTTTTTAGGATGCAAAGTTACGAAAAAAGAGAGGTGGAAAACTTTTTTGAAAAGCTTGGGTTTAAAATGTAATTATAGATAACTTTACTTTTTGAAATTAATATCTATTAACATTTATATTTAACTCAATATCAATAAATTAAAATAGTTTAATCATGAAAAAGTTTTTATTGACCGTATGTTTGGTTGCTTCGCTCATGATGGCAGCCAATGCCCAGCCCCGCGCCGTTGGCGGTCGTGTAGGATGGAATATGGAGGCTACCTACCAGCATAATTTGGCCATGGAAAAGTATATGATTGACTTGACTGCAGGTGTTTCCTATTTCTTCAGTCGCTGGTGGTATTCTGATATTAACTGCGTTTTTGATTGGGTGTTCAATATTACCAGCGGATGGAATTGGTATGTGGGCCCAGGCTTGGGATTAGGGTATGGCTTCGGAAAAAATTGGCACACAGACTATATAACAGAGTATCGTGGCACACCATGGCGACTTAACCTCGGTTTCCAAATAGGAGTGGAGTACCAATTTGACATACCGCTCAATTTGAGTATCGACTGGCGTCCTATGTGGAACGTGTTAGGATTTGGCAGACCAGGTCCTTTCTTCAACAATTATTTCGGCGACTTTTTCAATTTAGGCATAGGTGTAAGATACCGCTTCTAACAAAAAATTGAAGACAGGTATTGGTAGAATGAAAAAAAGTAGTATTTTTGCACCTGTCTTTTGATGGGGCGTTAGCTCAGTTGGCTAGAGCGTTTGACTGGCAGTCAAGAGGTCGTGAGTTCGATTCTCATACGCTCCACAAACAGAAACAATTAGGGGCGAACATTTGTTCGCCCCTTTTCTTTTACTCTTTTTTGTCGGTCTCTTCGTTTTCTGTTGTCTCCTCGCCATCGGTGCCATCTTTCTTGTAGAGGAAACGCCGAATCTTCTGAGTAGCTGTTTTCTCAAAGGGGGTCTTCATGGCTTCCACTTTTTTGATTTTGGAGCTCTTATTCACCGCCTTGTTAACAAACTCGATAACGGACGTCTTTAGTGATTCTATCTTTTCAAACAACTGGTCTTCAGAGTTTTGGTTCCAATTAAGCACATTGTCTTCGAATTTGACAAGGGCCACCAGTTCACCGTTTTGCTCCATAACCAGAGATTCTTCCACACCGTCGATATTATTGATAACCATTTCAATCTCTTCAGGATAGATATTTTCGCCCGAAGGACCGAGGATGGTGTTGTTGAGGCGCCCTTTGATGTAGTAGTAGCCGTCTTTGTCAACGGTGGCCACGTCGCTGGTGCGGAACCATCCGTCTTCGTCAAGCACTTTCATGGTCCGCTCGGGGTCTTTGTAGTAGCCGAGCATCACATTGTCGCCGCGGCAGACGATTTCGCCTTCACCCGTTTGCGGGTCCACATTGTCGAGGCGGATATCCACTTTGTAGGAGGCCACGCCAATGGAGCCCAAGCGTTTCTTTTTGGTGACGATGACGTTGCAGACGAGCGGTGCTGTCTCGGTGAGGCCGTAGCCCACAGCGTAAGGGAAGCCACATTTGATGAGGAATTCCTCCACCTTGGTGTCGATCTTGGAGCCGCCGACGCCGAAAAAGCGCAGTTTGCCGCCGAAGGTCTTGAGGAGTCGCTTTCCAATCATCCAGTAAAGGATGCGAGGCGTATGTTGCTCCATCCAGGTCAGTACGCGGCTTTTCTGGATGGTGGGCACCACACTGTTGTTATACACTTTTTCGATAATGAGCGGCACGGCCAACATGATGGTGGGCTTCACCTTCTTCAGGGCGGGCAGCAAAATGGAAGGTGTAGGCGGCTTGGAGATGTAGTAGCAGCAGGCGCCCACATACATGGAGTAGAGACTCGAAACGCACATCTCGTAGGCGTGCGCCATAGGCAGGATGGAGAGGAAGCGGTCGTTTTTGAAACAGGGCTGAGCCTTGAATGAAGCCACCAGGTTGTGGCAGATGTTGCGGTGGCTCAGCATCACTCCCTTGGCCTTGCCGGTGGTGCCCGAAGTGTAGAGAATGGTGGCCAGGTCGTCGGGTTGGGGGTCTTTAATCCAGCCGTTGCACTGGAAGTCTTCTTTGTTTTTCTTGATAAATTCCAGTGTTTCGATGTCCACTACCAGCGTCAGCTTGTCGATGCACTCTTGGCTGAGTTTGTATCGGAGCCGTTTGGAGATGAAAATCACCTTGCTCTCAGAGTGGTTGAGGATGTTGGTCACTTCGTTTTCCGAGCTATCGGGCAGGATAGGTATGGCCACACGACCGAAAGCTGTGGCAGCAAAGAACGCCAGCGTCCAGTTGGGCATGTTTTGCGATAGGATGGCAACCTTGTCGCCTGCGCTGATGCCAAATCGTGACATTCTGGTGGAGAGCATGTTACACTTCTCACCGAAGCTGCTGTAGGTATATTTTTGCTCGCCATCCACAAACTGAGCCATGGTGCGGTCCCAATATTTGGAGGTGGTATATTGGAAAACTTTGTTTAAAGTGGTACAGAATATTTCGCGGTATTTGTTCCGAACTTTATATGGCGTTTTGATTTTCTTTTTACTCATTGTAGATTAATGGGTTATGTAGTTCTCTTTGTGTCGGCCTTGTAAATCGAGGGTAGAATAATACTCTTGGATACGCCGCATATCTTCGTTGGCGTTGTCGGTGAGTTCCCAAGGAATGCCGACGGTAATCTCCTTTTTGCCCCAGTTGTAGTAGCCGACATAGACAGTGGCTCCCGTTTCGCGGGCGATGAGGTGGAAGCCGGTTTTCCAGCGTTTCACAGGCTTGCGGGTACCTTCGGGGGCGATGGCCAGATGAAACACTTCGTTTTCGTTGAAAGAGCGGATGATACTTTTCACGGTGGCGGCGGCGTTGCTGCGGTCGACGGGCACAGCGCCGAAGGCGCGCAAGATAGGTCCCAGCGGCCAGAAGAAGAATTCCTTCTTCACCATGATGTGTGCCACTTTGCCGTATTGGGCATAGAAAAGATAGCAGATGGGAAAGTCGAGGATGGAGGTATGCGGCACGCCCAAAACAATGGCCTTGTTGCCCTCCATGGGGCCGCTCAAACTCTTCCAGCCCAACTTCTTGAGCATCCAGCCGCAGAATTTGGCACGGCGTTTTCCAACGGTTGTTTTCACTTTGGTCATAGACGGTATGGTTTGGTGGATGCTTTGAAAAGCGTGCAAAAATAAAAAAATTACCGTCATGGTGAGCCGTCGCCGTTCAGAGCACGCGAAGCTACAGATTCTCCATGCGCGAATCAAACTCCTCTTTTTTCTGCTCCGACACGTAGAAAGGAGTCTTGACATTATTGAGAAAAACTTCCAGTCCTTGGATCTTATGGATTTCACACAGGTTGATTAGCTGGTTTTTGTTGATGAGCATGAAATTGCCAGGCAGTTTTTCCAGTATTTCGTCAAAAGTGCTATACACCATGTCCGCCTGCGGAGAATCGGTATAATGGATGACTTTGATTCGAGCGTTGCCGTTTTCTCCCAATTCCAGCGATTGGGGTACAATATAGAGGATGTGGTCGCTTTTGACTTTAAGGTTGCCCACATTCAGCATCTGTGGCGTATTTTGTTGGGCATAGGCGATCTCTTGTTTCAGCAGTTCGTTTTTAAGCGAGTCAATTTTCTTGTTCAGTTTGTCTTTTTCTTTCTCCCACTCCTGTTTGTCGCGAAGCAGTTGCTCGTTTTCCTGTAATAGTTCGTTATTCGATTGTAGAGTTTTGAACTTCAATAATTTTTTTAGCAAAATCCAAATAAGCCACATGGCCAACAATAAAGTGCCAACGAAAAACAAAAGTCGCAAAAAAGGGATGACAAAAAAATTATAGGCGTGATCCAAAAATCCGTTCATGCTCAAATAAAAATACATATCTGTTAGTTTTGACTACAAAAATAGTCTTTTCCGTGATTGTGGCAATAAGAAGTCGTTACAATTTTTGGGTGTTTCATTACAAAAAAAGAGGTTTTGGTGACAAACCAACTTTTCAGGTATTCGGCTAAGGTATTTTTGCGACGCATTTTTAATCTTAAAACAAATCATTATGAAGAAAAACCTGTTCATTATTTTGTCGATGTTTATGGCTTTGACCATGCTTTCATGTGCTAGAGAGGGTTGTACAGATCATGATGCGGATAATTACGACCCTGCTGCGAAAAAGAATGACTATTCTTGTCAGTACACAGGATACCATATTATCTGGTATGGATATGAAGTGTCTAATTTTTTCAAATCGCACAATGTCACCTATTTACATATTACTACAAGCAATGGGCAGCGCCTCACACATCGTGCTGCCGATTACGCTTTTGGTCCAAATAAATATGATAGTGGATGTATTGTGTTGAAACAAACGATGGGGACCAAACACATGGGTACAGATTATGTGATTATTACCACTAATTTAGGTGATGAAGTGTGGTCAGGATATATTGAATATGGAGTAGGAAAACCTAAGTCAACCGAGTTGATTTTAAGATAAACGTCACATTTGCAATAATTTGTAATTATATTATGGCATACAAAAGAAAAATAGGAATTATTGATGGCTATACACTGACAGAGTTATTGTTAATATTATTTTTAACGATGTTTGTAACGAAACCGCTACAAAAATATGCTTGTTTTCCATTGCTATTTGCTGGATTGTCACTTGGTTATGCGACTTTTAAGGGAAAAACATTTATAATTAATAATAGTGGGAAGAAATTGGCAGGTATGGATGAGAATGATCATGAGAAGATAAAAAGGTGTAGGGCTGGAGAAAACATATCAAATGTGGATGGTATCAAACAAAACGGAATTGTGTATAAGATTCCTGATGGCCTGCATGTATCAATGACCGAAAGAGGTCCTATAGCACACTCTGTTATGGGGAAAATTGTGTATTCTGTCAGAGGAGGGGTTCAGAATTTTCCACCTGACGAATCATGGAGGCCATTATTTGAAACAAAAATATGATTTATGTCTCACAAAAGAAAAATAGGAGTTATTGACGGTTATCTGCTGACAGATGTCGCTGGAATCATAACTTTGGCAACATTGCTCATTCCTAAGATAAACCCCAGAGGTGTAGCCATCTCGTTGGTTGTAACAACTCTTTGTTTCATTTATGCTACGGTCATATCCAAAACGGTGGTATATAATAAAAGTGCAACTAAAATGGGAGCCAAAGATGAAAACAACGACAATCCTGATGTTATAGAAACACTTCCAGGTCATTCAGTGTCAAATGTTGATGGTGTCAAAATGAATGGAGTTGTGTTTAAGATTCCCGATGGGATTCATGCAACTATTTCAAAGCAACGCATAATCGTAAAATCAATATTAGGACGTATGATGTACAATGTGAAGGGAGGAGTTCTTTTGACACCTCCCGACGAATCATGGGTTCCTTTATTCAATTCAAAATATTAATTTTAAAATTTATTCAATATGAAAAGAGTTGTTTCGATTATTGTATTGATTTTAAGCTGTTTAAGCTTTGTTCAAGCTCAAAATGTAACAGTTCCGGTGCAGATACAAGAGGATTTTTCCTCTCGTGGAAAAAAAGACGGCACCATGACAGCCGCTGTGGCTTATAATGTCATGTTAAATGGTGAAATAGTGATTCCACAAGGTTCCACCGTTAACATTAATTACGAAGTGGAAAGGCGCAGAGGCTACGGACGTCCTGCGGAGGTGAGATTGCATTTTATGAGCACTTCGGGTGTAAAAGGGCAGTTGATACCGCTTTCGGGGTGTGATATCACAAAGGAAGGCGACGGTCGCCGTGGTACAGCCCTTGGTCTGGGCCTTGGACTCGGGCTCACCATTTTCCCGTTTGTGGGATTTTTCTTTTTCTGCATCAAAGGGAAAAATGTCACCATTCCGGCAGGCACGATAGTCAACTGTAGTGGTTACGTGAATCAATAGACGCAGAAAATAAATTCAAAATTCAGAATTCAAAATTCAAATAGGATTGTTTCGTCTGAATTCTGAAATTGGTCCCCAGAATTTTCCATATTCATCTCAAGCATGCGAAGAATGAGTAGGATATTTTTCTTATTTTTGCTCTTTCTAAAAACAAACTGCAAACAATGGAAATAGCAAGCAAGTACGATCCTCAAAACATTGAGGAGAAATGGTACCAGTACTGGATTGAAAAACATCTTTTCGAATCTTCTCCCAACAACAAGGAACCTTTCACCATTGTGATTCCGCCACCCAATGTGACGGGCGTTTTGCACATGGGTCACATGCTCAACAACACCATCCAGGATGTGCTGGTGCGTCGTGCCCGCATGCGCGGCTACAACGCCGTTTGGGTGCCCGGCACCGACCATGCCTCCATTGCTACCGAAGCCAAAGTGGTGGCTATGCTTAAGGAGAAAGGCATCGACAAACGCTCGCTCTCACGCGAGGAGTTTTTGAAATATGCTTGGGAGTGGAAAGAGAAGTACGGCGGCATCATCCTCAAGCAGTTGCGAAAATTGGGCGCCTCTTGCGACTGGGAACGTACCAAGTTCACCATGGATCCCGAGATGTCGGAGGCTGTGACCAAAGTGTTTGTAGATCTGTACAATAAAGGCAAAATATATCGCGGCGTGCGTATGGTCAACTGGGACCCCAAGGCGCTGACCGCCGTGTCGGACGAGGAGGTGATTTACCATGAGGTGCAGTCGAAACTGTACTATGTTCGCTATAAGATTGAAGGAACTGAAAACGAGTATGTTACCATTGCCACGACGCGTCCTGAGACCATCCTCGGCGATACCGCCATCTGTATGCACCCCGACGATGAGCGCTACAAGCACCTGCGCGGCAAACGCGCTATCGTGCCGCTGGTTAATCGCTCCATCCCCTTGATTTTCGACGAGTATGTGGACCGCGAATTTGGTACAGGTGCACTGAAAATCACGCCCGCCCACGATATCAACGACTACAACTTAGGTATCAAATACAAACTCGACACCATCAACATCTTCAACGACAACGGCACGCTCAACGAGTCGGCCCAATTCCTCGTAGGCGTGGACCGCTTCGAGGCGCGCAAGCAGATTATCCCGCTGCTCGAGGCCGCCGGCAATATGGTCAAGATTGAAGATTATACCAACAAAGTGGGCTACTCGGAACGTACCAACGAGGTGATTGAACCCAAGCTTTCGCTGCAATGGTTCTGCGACATGGCGTCGCTCGCCAAACCCGCCCTCGATGTGGTGATGGATGATGAGATAAAGTTCTATCCTGAGAAGTTCAAGAACACTTACGCCCACTGGATGGAGAATGTGAAAGACTGGTGTATTAGCCGCCAACTGTGGTGGGGGCACCGCATTCCCGCCTACCACTTGCCTAACCGCGAGTTTGTGGTGGCCGAAAGCAAAGAGGCCGCCTATAAGTTGGCCACCGAGAAATACCCCGAGCTGAACCTGACCATGGACGACTTGAAACAGGACGAGGATGTGATGGACACGTGGTTCTCGTCGTGGTTGTGGCCCATTTCCGTTTTTGATGGAATTAGAAATCCTGATAATAAAGAAGTTAACTATTACTATCCCGCAGCTGTGCTGGTAACCGCCCCCGACATTATCTTTTTCTGGGTGGCCCGCATGATCATGGCCGGTCTCGAGTGGCGCAAGTCTATTCCTTTCCGCCATGTCTATTTCACGGGTACCGTGCGCGACAAGCAAGGCCGCAAGATGTCGAAGCAGCTGGGCAACTCGCCCGACCCCATCATGCTGATGGACAAGTATGGTGCTGATGGCGTCCGCCTGGGTATGCTGCTCTGTTCGCCCGCAGGCAACGACCTGCTGTTCGACGAATCCTTGTGCGAGCAGGGACGCAATTTCAACAACAAGATATGGAATGCCTTCCGACTGGTGAAAGGCTGGGAGATTGACGAAAATGGGGCTCAGCCGTCGCATGCTGCTACGGCAGTCCGCTGGTTCAATGCCCGCCTGAACGATGCGCTGGCCGAAATCAACGACCATTTCGAGAAGTACCGCTTGTCGGATGCGCTGATGGCCATCTACAAGCTCATTTGGGACGACTTCTGCTCGTGGTTCCTCGAACTGGTAAAACCGCCCTTCCAGAAGCCCATCGATGGCAAGACTTACAGCGAGATTATCGACATCTTCGAGAAGTTGATGTTGGTTTTGCATCCGTTCATGCCGTTTATTACCGAGGAGTTGTGGCACAATTTGCGCGAACGTGGTGAGGGTGAGTCTATTATGACCGCCACAATGCCCGAAGCTGACAGCCGTCGCGAGACCGAGCTGATTGAGCGCTTTGCCAATACCCAGAAGGTGATTGAGAACATTAGAAGAATCAGGGCTGAGAAGAACATCCCGCAAAAGAATGCCATCTCTTTGTCAGTGCTCAAGTCGTCAGCCGACGCCGATAGCGAAATGGACGCCGTGATCAGTCGCTTGTGCAATGTGGAAGCCATCAATTATGTAAACGAAAAGCCCGAAAGTGCTGTTTCGTTCATCGAGATGAATACCGAATATTTTGTACCGTTTGTGCAGTCGGCCGAGGAGAAAGAGAAAGAACTCGTGAAACTGAATGCCGACCTGGCTTACGCTCAAAAGTTCTTAGAGTCAGTGAAACGCAAACTGGCCAATGAGAAGTTCGTGAACGGCGCTCCTGAGCAAGTGGTGGCCATCGAGCGCAAGAAACAAGCCGACGCCGAGGAGAAAATCAGGATACTGAACGAACAGATTGCACGGTTGAAATAACAATATGTTGCAATTATCTATTGTAGAGACGTTTCATGAAACGTCTCTACAGGTCTAAAAAAATAGAAAAATGAAAAGAACAATTCTATTTGTTTTTGGTTTCATATTGTTGTTTGCGGGTTGCACCAAGCAGGAAGATAAACCGACTTCTTTCAAGTTGAAAGTGGGCACTTACAACCTTTGGACATCGGACAGCCGCAAAGATTTATTAACCCCTCTGTCGTCGCGATACTGGTCGAATTCATCGCCCGCCATGTTGTCCATCATCAAGGACATGAATTGTGACATTTTTGCTTTTCAGGAGATTTGCGACAGTATATACGGTAAAAAAGGTGAGTCAAACTCTTTGCGTTATTTGATGCAACAGGAGAATATGGACTACAGTTGGGCTATCTGGTCCAATGTAGATGGTTCGTATGTGACACCAACATCAGGTAGAATCAGCTATTCGCCAGGCATCTGTTACAAAGCATCGGTTCTGACATTGGAAGAAGGCGGTGTTTTCTGGCTCGGAGGAAATCCTAATCAACCTGAATTTGTGGGATTTACGCCTGAGCATGGCGACTGCAAGCGGGCTTGTGTATGGGCAAGAATGCGACATAAAGCCACGAATAAGGAGTTTTATTTCTTTTCAACCCATCTTGAAGTAACATCGTTTAAAGGTGTTGATGATCCTGAGGTGAACACTGAAAACTGCAAGAATTTGATGAATTATGCTGATGAAACGTTGGTAGGACCAGGTGTGCCCGCCATCATTTGCGGCGATATGAACGCCAAACCTACAGATCAGGGTTATATTCAATATCTCAACAACAGTAATGGCCGTGTTCATCAATGGTTTAATGCCTACGAGGAAGCGGAAAGAAAGGGCGTTTTAGGACCGATGGCAAAAGAGGGTCCAGGTACAATGAATAATCACAATACAGAAGCTACAGGGACATATCGTATTGACCACATGTTCCTTACAGGTTTTACACTCACATCTTACGAAACGGTGCGCAAGAAATTTCCCACAAAAGATGGTTCGTTGCACTATCCGTCCGACCATTTTCCGCTGGTGGTTACTGTGGAGTTTTAGTGTAATTTTCTATGATGTTGAGTTGTATATGTACGTGTAACCTCATTTTCTCTTACCGTTCTCTATACACCTCAAACATTGAGATGATTTTGTACACCAGTACAGCGGCCAGCACGTCGGAGGTTTTGTTGATGGGGTTGGGGCAGAGTTCCACTACGTCGAAGCCCACCACTTTTTTCGTTTTAAACAGTAGTTCAAGGAATTGCATGAACGGGTACCAGCCCAGTCCGCCTGGTAGCGGGGTGCCTGTGGCGGGCAGCACCGACGGATCTAAGCCGTCGAGGTCGATGGTGAGATAAACGGTGTCGCTAAGGCGGTCAATGGCTTGCTGCATCCAGTCGGTGCGATTCCAAATTTTATGGGCGTAGAAGATGTTTTCTTCTACAATGTGGGGCTTTTCCTCAATGCAGACATTGCGTATGCCCACTTGCACTACTGGAGCCATCTCTTGTGCGCGCCGCATGACACAGGCGTGGTTGTAAATAGAGCCGTGGTACTCGTCGCGAAGGTCGGCGTGGGCGTCAATCTGCAGTACCGACAGCGTGGGATATTGCTCCTTCATGGCTTTGATGGCACCGACAGAGATGGAGTGCTCTCCGCCCAACAGTCCGATGTTCTTCTTTTTCTGCAAGAAATGCTTCACTCGTTCATATACCGATTGTACCATACTATCGGGCGTGGAAAAATCGAACGAGGGCTTGTCGGTGTAAATACCTGCGTAATAAGCTTCTATGTCTAAAGGAACATCATACAGTTCAATGCTGTCGGAAGCGTCGATGATGGCTTGCGGACCTTTGTCGGCACCTTTGATGAAGGTGCTGGTGCCGTCGTATGCCACGGGAATCAGCACGTAGCGGGCATTTTCCCCTTTCGAGTACTCTTCGGGCATATCTAAGAAGTATTCCATCTGTGAACTATTTTTGCAGGTTAATACAGGAAATTGTTGAAGGGGTAAATCTGAATGTGCAGTTTTTTGATCTCTTCATACAGCACCGTACGCAACTCGTCCATATTTTCCTTGGTTTTGGCAGATATGAATAGCGTTTTGGTCCCAGCCTTGGCCATCCATGTCTGTTTCAACTCATCAAGGGTGATGTTGCATTTCTGTTTGGGAGTCAGGTCGTCGGGGTCTTTGTCAATCCAGCGGTAGTTGTCGATTTTATTGAAGATGGTGATGACAGGTTTGTTGCCGGCGTGGATCTCCTCAAGGGTCTGGTTCACAACGGCAATCTGCTCTTCAAAGTCGGGATGGCTGATATCAACCACATGCAGTAGCAGGTCGGTCTCGCGAATCTCGTCCAATGTCGATTTGAAAGACTCAACCAGCGTATGTGGCAACTTGCGAATAAATCCCACAGTATCAGATAGTAGGAACGGCAGGTTGTCGATGACCACCTTGCGGACGGTGGTGTCGAGGGTGGCGAATAGCTTGTTCTCGGCAAACACATCTGATTTGCTGATGAGGTTCATCAGGGTGGATTTGCCCACATTGGTGTAGCCGACCAGGGCCACACGCACAAACTTCTCGCGGTTGCTGCGCTGTGTTAGTTTTTGTCGGTCAATATCTTGTAACTTTTTCTTTAACAATGAGATGCGGTCACGAATAATACGGCGGTCAGTCTCTATTTCCTTCTCACCAGGACCTCTCATGCCGATACCGCCGCGCTGTTTCTGCAGGTGCGACCACATACCTGTTAGTCGCGGTAGAAGATATTGGTACTGAGCTAATTCCACTTGCACCTTGGCGTGCGCTGTCTGGGCGCGCTTCGAGAATATGTCGAGGATAAGGTGGGTGCGGTCTAAGATTTTGCATTGCAGAACCGCCTCAATATTACGTATTTGCGATGGAGACAACTCGTCGTCGAAGACAGCCAGGTCGATGTCGTTCTCTTTGATATAGTCATGAACCTCATCCAGTTTGCCGCTGCCGAAGTAAGTTTTCGGGTCTGGGTAGGCGAGATTCTGCACGAACTTCTTCACAGGCACGCCGCCAGCCGTGTCCACTAGGAATGCCAATTCTTCCAAATACTCCATCACTCGCTCGAGGGTGGTGTTGGAGGTGCACACGCTCAGCAGGACAGCTTTCTCTTCTTCAATCTGCGCTTCTAATTTGTCTTTTGCCATGCTGTATTACAGAGGTTTGATACCGATGAGTTCTCTTACGTCTTGAATGGTTTGAGTTGCGCTTTCGCGGGCTTGTTCGGCACCGCGTTGCAGCACTTTGCGCAAGTAGTCGTCATCGCTGCGCAGCTCAAGGATGCGCTCGTAGATGGGGGCGATGTAGGCGGTGATGTCGGCGGCCAGTTGCTTCTTCATATCGCCGTAGCGAATCTGGCACTGGTTGTACTGTTCCTCGAAGAATTGCAGGGTTTCGGGTGCCGATACGGCTTTCATCAGCGTGAAAAGGTTTTCGATAGCCTGCGGCTTGGGCTGGTTGGGCTCCGTAGGACCGGCGTCCGACACAGCTTTCATCACTTTCTTCCTAATCACTTCGGGCGCGTCGGAGAGGAATATGCACGAATTCTCGTTGTCAGATTTCGACATTTTAGTGGTGCCGTCCAGTCCGGGAATCTTGACCAGCTCAGAGCCGAAATTGTAGGCCACGGGCAGTTTGAAATAGTCGGTGCCGTGGATATGGTTGAAACGCTGGGCAAAGTCGCGCGTCAGCTCCAGGTGCTGTTCCTGGTCTTTGCCTACGGGCACTTTGTCGGCACGGTGCAGCAGGATGTCGGCGGCCATCAGCACGGGATAGTTCAGCAGGCCGGCGTTGACATTGTCGGGTTGGCGGCGCACTTTCTCTTTGAAAGATGAAACGCGCTGTAGTTCACCTACATACACTTGCATAGAGAGCAGCAGGCTAAGCTCGCAGACCTGGGGTACATCGCTCTGCACGTAGATGGCGGCTTTTTCGGGATCGAGGCCGGCAGCCAGGTAGTCAATCAGCACATTGCGGATATTCTGATGCAGGTGTTCGGCTTTGGGGTGGGTGGTAAGAGAATGATAGTCGGCAATGAAAAAATAGCAGCGGTTCTCATTCTGCATCTTGATAAAATTCCTTAAAGCACCGAAATAGTTGCCGAGGTGCAAAAGTCCTGTCGGTCTGATTCCGCTAACGACAATGTCCATATTGTTTGGGTTTAAATTATAACGAATTAACTATGATGGCGCAAAGATACAAAAATAAGCGCAAACAGGTTAGTTTCCCGCAGAAATAGCGAATATGCGCAGAAAAAAGGCCGAGGTGAAAATCCTCGGCCTTTCATTATATTCGGAAATAAGATTGTCTATTGCAGGGTGAAACGTACGGGGATGTTGTAGAACACGCGGACGGGCTTGCCCATCTGTTCACCGGGTTTCCACTTGGGAAGTTTCTTGATAACGCGGATAGCTTCGGCGTCGCATTCTGGGAACAGGGGCACCAGCGTCTTCACGTTACTGATGCTACCATCTCTTTCCACAACGAACTCGATAACGGCGGTACCTTGGATACCGTTGTTACGGGCCACCTCGGGATAAACCAGATTTTCTCTCAGGAAGGCGTACAGAGCGTCCATACCTCCGATGAATTCGGGCATCTTCTCTGCGAAACGCACGGGAGGCGTATCATCCACCACTTCCTCCACGATGTCAATGGGAACATACTCTTCAATTTCGAGGTTCTCATCGAAGTCCTGTGAGAAGTCAAAGTCGGTGTTAACCTTGATATTGTCTTCCACAATGTTCAGGATGACTTCTTGTTGTTGAGCTACGGGAGGGGGTGGCGGGGGAGGTGTCTGGTCGGTTGCCAATACATCATCTTCCACGATGATGACTTCATCCATATCTTCCACAACGAGTTCTTGTTTATCCTGATTGGCAAAGAGTTCAAAGCCGGCGTAAACCAAGCTGAGCACCACAATCAAGCCAATGAGAATAAAGGAACCTCTCTTGCTTTCGATATCGCCTTTTGGTGTTTTTTTCTCTAACATGTTGGTTATTTTTATTAGATAGTTCTCACAATAATAACGCTGCAAAGATAAAAAAAATTATCGTGCAATTCATGTTGGCAAAAAAAAAGTGACAAAATGCGGAAAAATTGGCACCTTGTCACTTTTAGAATTACAAAATCAGCGGATTAGCCGATCAGTGCGTTGTAGGCGTTTTCGTCCATCAACTCGTTCATTTCTGCAACGTTAGCGGGTTTCAGTTTGATAATCCAGCCTTCGCCGTAGGGGTCAGAGTTGATCAAGCCGGGGTTGCCTTCGAGGGCTTCGTTGAACTCGAGCACTTCACCGCCAATGGGCAAGAAAATGTCGGAAACGGTCTTAACGGCTTCGATGGTGCCGAAAACTTCTTCTTTGTTCAGGGTTTCGCCCACGGTGTTGATGTCAACGAAAACGATGTCGCCCAGCTGGTCAGCGGCGTAAGCGGTGATGCCGATGATAGCGGTGTCGCCGTCCATGGTAATCCATTCGTGATCTTTTGTGAATTTGTAGTTGTCTAATGCTTTCATAATTTGTTGTTTTATAAAATTATACAGTCATGATTTCTTTTTCTTTGGCGTCGGCCATCTTTTCAATCTTGGCAATGAACTCGTCGGTCATCTTCTGGATGTCGCCTTCCAGTTTCTTCACCATATCTTCAGGGATACCATTGTCTTTCAGCTTCTTGGCGGTATCGTTGGCGGTACGGCGGATGTTGCGGATGCTCACTTTGTTCTGCTCGGCATCCTGACGGCTCTTCTTCACGAGCTCTTTTCTGCGCTCTTCGGTCGGTGTGGGCACTACGATGCGGATGAACTCACCCGTGTTTTGCGGAGTGAAGCCCAGGTTGGCGGCCAGAATGGCTTTCTCGATGACGGGCAGCATATTGCGTTCCCAGGGTTGGATGACAATCTGTCGGGCGTCGGGTGTATTGATATTGGCCACCTGCTCAACAGGCGTGGGGTTGCCGTAATAGTCCACTTTGAGACCCTCCAGCATTTGCGGAGAGGCCTTGCCGGCGCGTACTTTCTGCAATTCCTTATCGTAGAAGGCAATCACGGCGTTCATGCTTTCCTTAGCCTGGTCCAGGCATTTTTTTGTTTCTTCAGTCATTGTAAAGATATTAGATTACTTATTCTTCGTTAATAGGATTGTCGGTTTTGTCGGGATTGGCGAGTTGCTTGGCTTCCTCTTTCAGTTTTTCCAACAGCATTTTCTTGTTCTTGATCTCCTTCTGCAACTTCTTGATTTCGCGGTCAACCATGGTGGCGTTGAGGCGATAGACAAACAGGTAATGGAAGAAGAGGAGCACCGTCCAGATGATGGTGACAAAAAGAGTGCATTTGAGGAAAAGGCCCATTGGGGCATCCGCGTTTTCAGGAGTTTTAGGTTCGCGGAAAATGAAAAAATAGAGTACCCACAGCACAATCATCAGCAGGAAATAAATAGCGATATGGCGTTTGAAGTGGGCGCGCTTGTTGGCGGTTCGATATGTTTTGATGTCAATCATTTCAGGTTGTTCCACAACCTTGGTGTTCTCGTCCATAGCTTATTTGTTTATGATTCTGGTTCCAATTTTCTCGCCCGAAAGCATCTTGAGCAGGTTGCCCTTGACATTGGCATTATAGACATACACTGTCATGTTGTTCTCTTTGCAGAGGGTGAAAGCAGTCATGTCCATGATGTTCAAGTTGCGTTCGTAGGCTTCGGTGAAGGTCAGCTCGTCGTACTTGGTGGCGGTGGGGTCCTTTTCGGGGTCGGCAGTGTAAACGCCGTCCACGCGCGTGCCCTTGATGAGTGCGTCGGCTTTGATTTCCACAGCGCGCAGGGCTGCACCCGAGTCGGTGGTGAAGAACGGATTGCCCGTGCCGCCAGCGAGGATGACCACATAGCCCTTCTGCAAGTGCTCAACCACCTTCTTGAAGAAGATCTTTTCCACCACGCCTTCGATTTCCAATGACGAGAACAGCTTGACTTTCAAGCCCATACTTTCCAGCGCATTTTGCATGGCCATGCCGTTGATGATGGTGGCCAGCATGCCCATATAGTCGCCCTGACGGCGGTCGAAGCCCTTGCCGGCACCTTTCACACCGCGGAAGATGTTGCCGCCGCCGATAACCACACCGACTTCAACACCCTGGTCCACGACCGATTTGATTTCTTCTGCAAAATGATTCACCGCTTGGTAGTCTAAACCGTAAGATTCTTGACCTGCCAAAGATTCACCACTGAATTTCAATAAAATACGCTTAACTTGCATTCCAAAATTTTGTGGCAAATATACAATAATTTTACATTGCAACCCCTCAAAACCAAAGCCTTTCATTATTTTTTGTAATTTAGCCCACTTATTTTGCCATACCGGAAATGAAACGATTCATTCACAATTCCAATTATAAAATTTTCATTATCACTTTGTTGATATTGGGATTGGTGGTCTCTTCGTTTCCGTTAAAGGCGCAGTTTTACAACGGTTCGCAGCTTTCTTTCGGCAAAAACAGGGTGCAGTATCAGAAATTCAATTGGACCTATTACCGCACCACCCAGTTTGATGTCTATTTTTATCCTACAGGCAAGATGTTGGCGCAATATACGATGTTCAAAGCGCCTCAGTTTATGGATGAGATTGAGCGGCTGTTCAACTTTGCACCAACCAAGAAACTGCAGTTCATCGTCTATAACACCCAGTCGGATTTCCGGGAGTCGAATTTTGCCTATGATGACGACGATTTCTACAATCAAGGTGGCGTGACCAACATCTACGGCACCAAGGCCTATCTCTATTTCGACGGCAACCACCGCAACTTCGATGCGATGATTCGCAGCGGCATCGCCAACATCTACGCCCGCCTGATTGTCGAAGGCCAAAGCGTCGGCTCCAATATCTCCGCCGCCACGCTCTTTAACGTGCCCAACTGGTATTACAGCGGCCTGGCTTCCTACATCGGCGAGCACTGGAACAGCCTGATTGACGCGCATGTCAAGGACGGCATCCTGACGCAGCGCTACGCCGATTTTGACGAGCTTTCGCCCCGCGAGGCGACCTACGCCGGCCACTCGTTCTGGAAATATGTGGCCGACATCTACGGCGAAAACACCATCTCGACCATCTTGTACGCCACCCGCTCTTCGAAAAGCATCGAGAAGGGCTTCTACTACGGCACGGGCGTCGGCTATAGGCAGCTGCTAGCCAATTGGTATCGCTACTATTATGCTCTGTATAAGAAGGATATGAAACGGACGATGCCCGAAGAGGTGGGCATTGTTCAGAAAGCCAAGCGCAAACGCGATTACGCGCAGATAAAGATAGCCCCCAACGGTGAGGATTACGCCTACTCGACCAATGAGGCGGGACAGATTAAGGTGTGGGTGAAGACGGCAGAGATGAAGAAAGCCAAGGTGATTTTCCGCAAGTTCCAGAAGACGGAGGACAACCCCGACCTGACCTTCCCGCTCATCAACTGGCACCCGCAGGGCGGCATGCTGGGTTTCACCATCGAGGACAAAGGGCGCTGCTACTACTATCCCTACGATGTGGAGAGCGGTAAATTGGACGACCGCCTGCTGGTAGATGTGGAGAAAATCACCGACTTCTCCTTCTCCGACGATGGCAAACTCCTGCTCTTCTCGGGTTTTAAAAACGGCCAGTCGGACATCTTCCTCTACAGTTTCAAGGCGCGCTCCATTCAGTATGTCACCAAGGATGTTTTTGACGATTATGCCCCGAAATTTATTGATAATCAGCGCAAAATCATCTTTTCTTCCAATAGGAATCACGATACGCTGAACACCCAGGAGACATTTTTCACCGCCAAACCCCAAACGTCGTATGATTTATTCCTTTATGACTATAAACATAAAGATAATCAGTTGCTTAGAGTGACCAACACGCCCTACGCCAACGAGACGGAGGTAAAGGAGGGCGCAGAGGGTATTCTCTTTTTGGGAGACGAGACGGGTATTGTCAACCGCTACTCAGCTCGTTTCGACAGCACCATCAGCCGCATTGACACAGCCATCCACTATGCCTACTCGGCCAAGGTGTCGCCACTGACCGACAATGCTTACAGCATTCTCGAGCACGACTACGATGCTGCGTCGGGGCAGGTGGCCGACATTGTGCTTAACGGCAACGTGAAGAAGATCTATATCCACCCTGTTGAGGAGAAACTGTCGCAGCCAGCGGCACCGTCGTCGTTCCAGCGGCAGATGCGTGCGGAGCAGCGTCAGCGCGATAGCCTGGCGGCGGCTAAGAAGAGTCTCCGCAAGTCGGGCAGTACGAAGCACGGCTTCTATCAAGTGCGCCGCAGCGACCTGCAGGCACGTGGCGATTCGCTCCGTACGGCGCGCCAACCTAAAGGCTTAAGCGGTAATTTGGCCGACGGTTTCGAGTTTATCCAGCAGGTGCCGAGAAATTATTATGTGCAATATACTGTTAACAAGTTGGTTACACAAGCCGACTTCAGTTTTTTGAATACCACCTACCAGCAGTTTACCGGTGACAAGAACCCCATTTATCTCAATGCGGGTCTCAACGCCCTCGTGATGGTGGGCATACACGACTTGTTTGAGGATTACCGCATTTCGGCGGGCTTCAGAATATCCTTCAATCTGGATAATAACGAGGTGATGCTGAGCTATGAGAACCTGTCGCGCCGCCTCGACCGCCAGCTAGTGGTTTATCGGCAGTCGCTGAAATCGTATGCGGACCAATATCTCTATAAGCAGCACAATAACAGCTTGTTCTACATTCTCAAATATCCGTTTAACAAGACAAACAGTTTGCGCCTGCAGTTCACAGGGCGCTACGAGACCTTCATTATGACGGGCTTGAACGACTATTCGTTACAAAATCCCGACCAGAGGCATGTGTGGGGCGGTGTCAAGCTGGAGTATGTTTTCGACTCGTCGAAGGAGTTGGCTGTCAACCTGTGGCGCGGCAGCAAAATCAAGGTGTTTGCCGAATATAACCATCGTATCGACAAGGATATGAAGAACTTGCTGGTGGTGGGCTTCGATGCCCGCAAGTCGGTGAAGGTCTTCCGCAACATGACGTGGGCCACCCGTTTGGCGGGAAGCACCAACTTCGGCAGCAGCCGTCTGGTATATTACATGGGTGGCATCGACAACTGGATTCTGGCCAAGTTCAACAGCGAAATTTGGGTGGATCCTTCCAAAGGATATGCCTACCAGACTTTGGCCACCAACATGCGCGGCTTTGAGCAGAATATTCGCAATGGCACTTCGTTTGTGGTGCTGAGCACCGAGCTGCGCATGCCCATTGTGCAGATGTTCACCGCACGGCGCATCTCGAGCAACTTCCTCAAATCGTTGCAGTTGGTGCTGTTCGGCGACTTTGGCACGGCCTGGACGGGACTTACGCCCTACTCGAAAGAGAACAGTCTCTATACCCGCATTGTGGAAAGCGGCTCCATCTCAGCCAAAGTGCATCGTCAGGTTGAGCCGTTCATTGGCGGTTTCGGGTTGGGCCTGCGCGTCAGCGTGCTTGGTTATTTCCTCAAACTCGACTATGCTTGGGGCGTGGAAGACTACAAGATTTACAAGAAGAGGGGCATGCTGATGTTCTCGATAGGTACAGATTTTTAAAAATAAGGTATATAGTTACTTTATTTTATCCGATTGAATAATGGGGAACAGGTGATAACCAAGAAATTGATAATTCATTAATATTATGAAAAAACTCCTATTCTTCTTACCATAAGGAAATAAATTTTATCTTTGTCAATCTTTTTTTAGCATACTGAATTATGAATTGGGGACTTGTCATTTCGTTGATCGTTTTGGGCCTGCTGTCGCTGCTGCTCGACATTCTGGTGATTCCTGGTGGCGTGGTGGCCACTTTCGGCTGTTTGATGATGCTCTGCGGCATAGTCATCTCGTATGTGCAGTACGGAGCCGTGGCTGGCAATATCACCCTGCTGAGCACGCTGGTGCTGACGGCCATCACGACAGTGATGATGCTGCGCTCGAAAACGTGGAACAAACTGATGCTCAAAACCAATATCGACAGCAAGATGAACGAGGTGGATGAGGGTAAGATTGCCGAAGGTATGACGGGTGTGGCTGTGTCGCGACTGGCACCCTCGGGCACAGGCAAGTTCGGCGACGAGCTTGTGGAAGTTCATTCTTCCAACGATTTCATCGATGTGAATAGCGAAATCGTCATTGTTAAAATAGAAGGCGGAAAAATTATTGTCAAACAAACTAAATAATCATTTATGGACGCAATTATCATTGTTATCTCGTTAGCATGTTTATTTCTGCTAATTTTTCTTTTGTGGATGGTTCCTATTGGACTGTGGTTCAATGCTTTATTGAATGGCGTGCACGTATCGCTGCTTCAGCTTATACTGATGAGGTGGAGAAAGGTTCCGCCGAGTTTGATCGTGGGTGCGATGATTACGGGTACCAAAGCCGGTATCAAGCTCAACCGCGACCAGTTGGAAGCCCACTATTTGGCTGGCGGCCATGTGAAAGCAGTCGTAAGTGCACTGATTTCTGCCGAAAAAGCCAACATTCCTCTCGATTTTAAAGCTGCCACCGCTATCGACCTGGCAGGTCGTGATGTGCTGGAAGCTATTCAAACATCTGTAAACCCGAAAGTTATCAATACGCCACCCGTGGCAGCTGTGGCCAAAGACGGTATCCAGTTGATTGCCAAGGCTCGTGTAACCGTGCGCACCAATATCCGCCAGCTGGTGGGTGGTGCCGGCGAAGAGACCATTATCGCCCGTGTTGGCGAGGGCATCGTTTCGGCTATCGGTTCTGCCGACACCCACAAGTCGGTGCTCGAAAATCCCGATTCCATCTCCAAATTGGTGCTCACCAAAGGTCTTGACTCAGGCACCGCTTTCGAGATTCTCTCTATCGATATCGCCGACGTGGATGTAGGTAAGAATATCGGTGCTATCCTGCAAATGGACCAGGCCAATGCCGACAAGAACATTGCCCAGGCTAAGGCTGAGGAGAGAAGAGCTATGGCTGTAGCGCAAGAGCAGGAGATGAAAGCCAAGGCACAGGAAGCCCGCGCTAAGGTTATTTTGGCCGAAGCCGAAGTGCCGTTGGCCATGGCTGAAGCTTTCCGTAATGGCAATTTGGGCATTATGGACTATTACAGAATGGAAAATATCAAGGCCGATACGCAGATGCGTGACAGCATTGCCAAGCCCACTTCACCCAAAAAGAATTAGTTGATTATGAAGAATTTAGCAATTTTAAGTGTTATGTGTATGATTCTCTGCACGACAGGATGTGCACAAAATATCAAGTTGCCCGCCCCGCACAAAGAGGGCGGCAAACCGCTCATGCAGGCGCTGAACGAGCGTCAAACCCATCGCGATTTTTCATCCAAGCAGCTTAGCGACCAGCAGCTGGCCGACTTGCTGTGGGCAGCCGTTGGCGTTAACCGCCCCGATGGCAAGCGCACGGCGCCGACAGCTCGCAACTGCCAACAGATTGAAGTCTATGTGTTTATGGAAAAAGGTGTCTATCTTTATGACGCCAAAGAAAACATGCTGAAGCTAATGGTCAATGGCGACAAGCGGAAAATCATTGCTATGCAGCCGTTTCCCGCTGAAGCGCCGGTATTGCTGGTGATGGTGGCCAACTACGACAAGATGAAGGATATGGACATGGAACACAAAGAGTTCTACGGAGCCACCGACTGTGGTAACGTGTGCCAGAACATCTATCTCTATTGCGCATCCGAAGGCTTGCATACCGTTTCGCTCGGCAGCATCTACCGTGATAAAATCAAGGATTTGCTCAAATTCAACGGTAAAGCCATATTGGCTCATCCCGTAGGATTTGGCAAATAGTTCAATCAGATGATATTGTAAGGGCGTTGCATGCAACGCCCTTTTTTTATCTCACCATTACTTTGTGTGTCTCCACACCTGTTGGGGTGTCTATTTTGACGAAATAGCAGCCTGGCTTGAAGGTGGAGAAGTCTATGGGCAGGATGTTTTCGTGTGCCCAAGTCGGATTATTTACCTGTCGGTCCATGTAGAGCAGGCGGCCTTGCAGGTCGAATACTGAAAGAGCAGTGATTTGTACGGCCTGGCCGCTCAAATTGCGGATATAGATGCGGTCGCTGACAGGATTGGGGTAAAGCACGAAATGTATCTCGTTGACATAGTTATGAACCATGGTGGAGTCTCCAGGATCGTCGCCCGGATCATCACCCGGGTCATCACCAGGGTCATCGCCCGGATCATCACCCGGGTCGTCACCAGGAATGCCGTTGGGATAGAAGCGTTTCTCTTTCTGGCTACCGAAAATCATCTCTACCAGCTCGGGATAGTCGATAAACGGGTTGCGGTTATGCTGGAGCGAATCGGCGGCGTGGTTGCGGATATGTTCTTTTTGGCTTACTGTGTCCTGATTATGCCATCGGATGAACATGGTCAGCGCCCATGAGTCCATGGTGGAGCCGTTGAAAATGGAGTTGCCTTCTTGTCCTAAATTCTTATCCATATAACATACTGCCATATAGAAGAATACGCGGGCAATATCGCCTTTGAAGGCATCGATAGGCTCGAAAGCAGTGCCCGAATAGCCAGGTGTGATACTGACTCCTAACTTAGAGCCGTTCCGACTGGTCCAGGTGGTTGAGCCCACCTCGGCAAACGGATAGTTGCCGCGTCGATTATTTACAAAACCATCTGTAGGATAGATGTGTTGCAAGTCGGAAACCATAGGCGAAGCATCGCCAAACCAGCTTTGCGGCACCAGATGTTCGCGATTATAACAGGAATTCTCGCCACTATAATTGCCGCATTGGTCGGTGATAAAAGTATAGAGGTAGGGCGGCGTACCGCCAGGAATATCCGAGTAGATGTCCCACACCTTGGTGTTGTCGTCAAGACGGGCATCGGTGTAAGGATAGCAGCCCCACAACCCTTTGTAGCTGATGGTATCGTGGTTTTGGATGATTTTGTGCAGCGCCTCCTTGAGTGAATCGCCTTTTAATCCGACAGCCGCATCGTAATAGCCTTCAGGAATTTGGGCGTAACCTATTAGAAAATAGAAACTTAAGATGGATAGAAGGGCGATTCGTTTCATTGTAAATATTTGTATATTAAAGAATTATCTTGCTTGAATGTTGTTTCCGCAGTCATCTACAATAATCTTATACCATTTGTCGGGGTAGGTGGGGTGTGCCGGACTCTCGCATTGTGGTTTTACAGCGTTGGTTTTCAAGAATTTACCATCTTTTTCTTTTTTCACATTACCGTCATTGTATTTGACAAGGAGGTATTCGAACAAATGATTCCATGCTGTGCACACTTCTTGTGCTTTGTTGTTAGAGTATTGGTTAATGCGTTCTTGTGCTTTGGCGGGGTTGTTGGCGAAGAGGCTCTTCATCTCGCCTTCCATATTTTGGATGTCTTTCACAAAAGCGTTTTCAAACTCTTGCTGTTTGGCTTTGATGGGGACAATCATATCGCTGTAGCGCGAGTAGGCGAAGTTGCTCACTTTGGTGAAAATCCAATAGGCGGCGGTAGGCGAGTAGTCAACCATGGAGCCGTTGCCTTCGCGGAAGGCCTCGGGAATTTCGGTAATGCCGCAGAACATGGGCAAGTAGCAGGTGCTGGCAGCGTCGTCAACGCCAAACCAGAAGATGCCGCCGAACTTGTCGGGCAGCCAGCTACGCGATTGTGCCACAAACGAGAAGCCGGTCTGCTGTGTGGCCGTGGCGCGTTCGTGAATATAGTTTTTGCCTTCGTAAGACCATGTCATGGGTCTCCAGCGGTAGGGGCATGCGTAGGGGCCTGCGCCGATATCTTGTGTCATGTCCATGGAGGTGCCTTCATAGTGGTCGCGCATCAGTTGCATTACATCCTGCACGGAGAGTTTGTGTACTGGCTTAATCCAGAGGGGCATCTTCTCTTTGCTCTGCAGGTCTTCGCCACGGGCGTATTTCTCGTAGGGCTTCATCAGTTCGGGGTTGCAGCGGTAGAAACCAGCCCACACGCGGGCTTCACAGAAACGCGCACCGCTAAAGTCGAGCGGGTTGTAGGTGTCGCAGAAGCTGAACTCGGCATCGGGAGCTTTTGCGTCATACAGTCCCTTGAGGCGTGCAAACGAGATAACATCATAAGCATAGACGGTTTCCACGGTGGGCAGGAAAATCTTGTCAATTTCCTTGGAAGTAATGGAGGTTTTGCCGTCGCTGAGCGGGAAAGTGGTGATACGTGATTGGTTGGCGTGGCCGCAGATGTAGCCGTCGGGAATGCGGCGGGCAACCCATACAGCGCCTTTGGTCCAGCCTTTTACGGTTTTACCCTTCTCGTTCTTCATCTCTTCGCCTTTGCCAATCAGGTCCATTACCCAGGCTTCGTTGGGGTCCACAATCGAAAACGATTCGCCTTCGCTGCAGTAGCCGTAAGTTTCCAGCAGGTAGCTCATAACCTTGATGGCTTCACGGGCGGTTTTGGCGCGCTGCAAGGTGATGTAAATCAAAGAACCGTAGTCGATAATGCCATTGGGTTTCCAAAGCGGCTCCAAGCCACCGTAGGTGGTTTCGCCGATGGCCAATTGGTGCTCGTTCATGTTCCCTATAACTGAGTAGGTATGAGCAGCTTGCAGGATTTTGCCTTTGAATTCGCCAGTATCCCATTCAATGACATCCATCCAGGTGCCGGCTGGGTAATCCATAGCGGGACGGTAGTAGAGTTCGCCGTACAGCGTATGCGAATCGGCGGCGTAAGAAACCATACACGAGCCGTCTTTGCTGGCGCCTTTGGTTACAATGAAGTTGGTGCAAGCCAACAAGGGCACATTGATTAATACTAAAAGCAATAAGGGGAAAAGATGTTTTTTCATATTGGATAAACTATTTAATAATCAACTATTTACAAAACAAAGATTTACACTTGTCAGGTATAAATCTTTGTCGGTATGAGGTTTTGAGAATTTATTTTATTTGCTTACTGCAAAATGGTTTACGTTGGGGATGATGAGCATAGGCACGGGAGAGGTGTTGATCATCATTCGGGTGGTGCTGCCCATCCAGAAGTTGGTCATATCCTCTTCTTCCTCACGCATGATAACCACGAGGTTCACATCCACGTTTTGAGCGTAGTCGATAACGGCTTTCGAACTGTTGGTTTTCACTGCGATGGTGTGCACATCGTATCTAACATTGGCTTTGGTGCACATATTGCCGGCGTGGCCCAATTGCACATTAATAGTATGTTTCAACATAGCATCTTCGCTGGTGTTGATACCGAGCAGAAGAATCTTAGCCGAGAATGCTTTGGCAAATGCGATGGCATATTTGATCTTCTGCAGGGTTTCGAAACTTGAGTCGATAGGCACAAGAATTTGTGTCAAGTCGCGGTTGATTTCGATATTCTCACGGATAATCAGAACGGGAACTTCTGTCAAACCGATGGTTTTGTAGGCGTTACTACCAATGAAAGCTTCTTCGAAGCCGGAAACGCCGTGGGTACCCATAACCAAGATCGAGTC
This sequence comes from Bacteroidales bacterium, assembly GCA_017454945.1. Taxonomy (GTDB): domain Bacteria; phylum Bacteroidota; class Bacteroidia; order Bacteroidales; family WCHB1-69; genus JAFTCA01. Next base: position 209,711 of record JAFTCA010000010.1, on the reverse strand, counting down.
TTGCAGGTTGGCGGCGAACTTGGTCAGTTCGTAAGCAGTTTTTCCTTCCAAAATCACGCAATTGACACCGCAGTGGGGAGCTTCGGCTTTACATTCCGCTTTCAGATGTTGCAGATATTCTTCGGCTCTTTTGGTGTAAGAAGAGGCCGATTTCTTGGCGATTTCGTTTGAAACGGCGGGAGTTTTTACCCAAACCAGATGCAAGGTGCCTTTGGTTTTCAAGCCTATGGCTACGGCGTGTTTCAACGCATTCAGCGAGTTCTTGGAGAAGTCGATTCCCACTACAATATTTTTCATATCTCTTTATTTTTATGGTTAATAATCTTGGTTACAAAGATAAACTATTTTTTAACGACAACCAAATTAGTTTTATGAGCAATAAATTTTTTGATGGTTATTTCAAATATTTTCTTGAGAAAATGTTGTATTTCAAAATGCAGTAGATGGCGCGGAAGCCGTCTTTCCAGCCAATTTTCTTGCCTTCCTCGTACGTTCTTCCGTAGTAGGATATACCCACTTCGTAGATTTTGATGCCTTTGAAACGGGCTATTTTGGCGGTTACTTCAGGTTCGAAGCCGAAGCGGTTCTCTTTAAAATAGATTTTCTTGATGATGTCGGCACGGAAGAGCTTGTAGCAGGTTTCCATGTCTGTGAGGTTGAGGTTGGTGAACATATTCGAGAGGAATGTCAGGAACCTATTGCCGCGTGAGTGCCAGAAGAAGAGGATGCGGTGGGGTTGGCCGCCCATGAAGCGCGAGCCGTAAACCACGTCGGCGTTGTCTTTAAAGACGGGCACCAGCAGTTTGTTGTACTCTTCGGGGTCGTATTCAAGGTCGGCGTCTTGCACCACAATGTAATCGCCCGTGGCCTCTTCAAAGCCGCGGTGCAGCGCAGCGCCTTTGCCCATATTGACGGGCTGGGCAAAATATTTCATATCCACTTCGGGATGAGCTTGCATATAGTTTTTCAGCGCCTCTTCACTGTTGTCTTTCGAGCAGTCGTTAACCAAGATAATCTCTTTCTCAGCATCGCCAGCGAGTTGCACTGCCAGCACGCGGTCGAGAATCAGGTGGATGGTTTTCTCCTCGTTGTAAACGGGAATAACGATAGATAGTTTCATTGTTGTAATGAGTTATGAATATGCAAAAATAAGAAAAATCCATAAAAAAAGTGCTCCGAACGTTCGCCCGGAGCACTTTTACCATAATATGTATATGGCTTATTTATATTCAGCTACAATACCTTTGATCATGTCGGGAGCCAAACGGCCGTAAACCTTGTCGCCAACCATGGCAACAGGAGCCAGACCGCAAGCACCTACACAACGCAGGCAGGTAAGTGAGAATTCGCCGTCTTCGGTGGTTTGGCCTACTTCGAGGTTCAACTCTTTCTTGAAGGCGTCCAGCACCTTTTCAGCGCCACGCACGTAGCAGGCGGTACCCAGGCAAACTGAAATGGGATGTTTGCCCTTGGGAGTCATGGTGAAGAATGCGTAGAAAGAAACTACACCGTAAACTTTGGCGGTGGGGATGTGCAGACATTCGGCAATCAGTTCCTGAGCTTCTGCGGGCAGATAGCCGAGGTAGTCTTGAGTTTGATGCAAAACATTGATGAGTTCGCCCGGTTGATTATTGAATTTGTTGCAAATTTCAATAATTTTCTCACGAACTTCTTTTTTCATTTTAATGATTATCTTATCCATTGTTCTGATTTTTTCTTGTTACTAAAATTACTTTTTATCCACATCAACTTCCACGGTAGTTTGTCTGTCGAAGTAGTGCGTGTGAAGCAGTTCGTGAGACTTGTGACCGCAGGGTTCGCCAAGGTATTCTTTGTAGATAGCTTGGATTGACGGGTTTTCGTGAGATTTACGGATAGGCATTTCCTTGTCAGCACGGTAGATGGCTTCCCAACGAGCTTTGATGATGTCGCTGTTGCCATGGTGGAGAGGCTGACCTGCACCGTCGATACAACCGCCGGGGCATGCCATGATCTCGATGGCGTGGAATTGGCATTTACCAGCCTTGATGTCTTCAAGAAGCTTGCGGGCATTGCGCAAACCGTGGGCGATACCGATGTTCAGTTTCAAACCGTCCACATCGATGGTGGCTGAACGTACGCCTTCCAGACCGCGCAGTTCTTCGAAGTCGATCTTCGGAAGAGGTTTCTTGGTGATAACTTCGTAAGCGGTACGAACGGCAGCTTCGATAACACCACCGGTGGTTCCGAAGATGACGCCAGCACCGGTAGATTCGCCGAGCGGGCTGTCGAATTCAGCTTCGGGCAGCGAAGCGAAGTCGATGTTAGCGAGCTTAATCAGGCGGGCCAACTCACGGGTTGAGATGGAGTAGTCAACATCCGGATTGCCGTTTACCTTGAACTCGTCACGGCTGCATTCGTATTTCTTTGCCAAACAGGGCATTACTGATACGCTGACCATATCTTCGCGTTTGCAGTTGATCTTTTCTGCAAAGTAAGATTTGGCGATGGCGCCGAACATCTGTTGAGGCGACTTGGCCGTTGAAGGCAGCGCTCTCATTTCGGGGAACTGATGTTCGAAGAAGTTAACCCAAGCGGGGCAGCAGGAGGTCAGGATAGGCAGAGCCACATCCTTGTCGCCGTTGAGGTATCTGGTCAGACGGCCGATCAGCTCGGTACCCTCTTCCATGATGGTCAAGTCGGCGCTCCAGTCGGTATCGAATACATAGTCGAAGCCGAGGGCCTTCAATGCGGCGGTCAGCTTGCCAGTAACGATGGTGCCGGGTTCCATGCCGAACTCTTCGCCGAGGGCAACACGAACGGCGGGAGCCACTTGTACGACGGTCTTCTTGGTAGGATCGGCGATGGCGCGGATGATCTTGGAGGTATGGTCAACCTCGGTCAGAGCACCAACGGGGCAAACGGCTACGCACTGGCCGCAGAAGGTACAAGGTGAGTGGTCGAGATGCTGGTTGAAAGCGGTGGATACCACTGCGGGGAAACCTCTTTCAATAGCTGACAGGGCACCTACGGTCTGCAGCTCGTTGCACATGGTCTCGCAACGACGGCACATAACGCACTTGTTCATATCGCGGATGATGGAAGGAGAAACTTCCACTTGGTATTGCGATTGAACGTGGTTTCCACCCATATAGGGGTTCTCGCGGATGCCGAAACGTGCGGCGAGGTCCTGCAGTTCGCAACGGCCGTTCTTAGCGCATTGCAAGCAATCGGCGGGGTGGTCGCTGAGGATCAGCTCGAGAACGGTTTTACGAGCGTTGATGGCGCGGATAGAGTTGGTCTTTACAACCATACCTTCCATACATTCGGTAACGCAGGCGGGAGCCAGGTTTCTGCGCTTTTCAACTTCTACAACGCAAATACGGCAGCCACCGGGTCTGTTATGAATGTCCAGACCTTCCAGCTCAAAATGGCACAGCGTGGGGATATCGATGCCCATGCTCTGTGCGGCTTTAAGAATGGTAGTCCCTTTCGGAACTTCTACTTCTCTGTTATCTATTGTTAATTTTACTGTATCCATTGATTCTATGCTTTATTATTTAATACTAATTGCGTTAAACTTACATTTTTCGTAGCAAGTACCGCATTTGATACAAGCCGACTGATCGATAGTGTGCGGGTTCTTAACGGTGCCCGAGATAGCGTTAACGGGGCAATTGCGTGCGCAAGCCGTACAACCTTTACACTTGTCAGGATCGATGATGTACTGCTTCAGAGCCTTGCATTGGCCAGCAGGACATTTCTTCTCGGTTACGTGAGCAACATACTCATCCCAGAAGTTGTCGATGGTTGACAATACCGGGTTGGGAGAAGTTTGTCCAAGGCCGCAAAGAGCAGAGTCTTTAATAACGTGGGCAAGATTACGCAACTCGTCCAAATCTTGCATAGTACCGTTACCGTCGGTGATTTTGGTGAGAATCTCGTGGAGTCTCTTGTTACCGATACGGCAGGGAGAGCATTTACCGCAGGATTCTTCAACGGTGAAGTCGAGGTAGAACTTAGCTACGGATACCATACATGAGGTTTCGTCCATAACGATCATACCACCCGAGCCCATCATAGAACCGGCAGCAATCAGGTTTTCGTAATCAATAGGAGTATCGAGGAATTTCTCGGTCAAGCAGCCACCAGAAGGACCACCAGTTTGAACGGCTTTGAATTTCTTACCATTCTTGATGCCGCCACCGATTTCGTAAATAACTTCACGAAGGGTGATACCCATAGGAACTTCGATCAGACCTACGTTGTTGATCTGGCCGGCCAAAGCGAATACCTTGGTACCTTTTGATTTCTCAGTTCCGATGGATGAGAACCATTCCCAACCCTTGTTGATGATAACGGGGATGTTGGCGAAAGTCTCAACGTTGTTTACGTTTGAGGGTTTCTTCAAGTAACCTTCAACGGCCGGGAACGGCGGTTTGAAGGTAGGTTCGCCACGCAGACCTTCCATCGAGTGGATGAGGGCGGTTTCCTCACCGCATACGAAAGCACCTGCTCCGTATCTCAGTTCGATGTCAAAGTCGAAACCCGAACCGAGGATGTCCTTACCCAGCAAGCCATATTCGCGAGCTTGGCCGATGGCCACTTGCAAACGGTGGATAGCCAGAGGATATTCGGCACGGATGTAAACCAAACCCTTGGTGGCGCCAATACAGAAACCACCGATGGTCATAGCTTCAATCAAGGTGTTGGGGTCACCTTCGAGGATGGAACGGTCCATAAATGCACCGGGGTCACCTTCGTCGGCGTTGCAGATCATGTATTTCTGATCAGCTTGGTTCTTGCGGCAGAGTTCCCATTTCAAACCTGTGGGGAAGCCGGCGCCGCCACGACCGCGCAGACCCGACTTCTTGATTACGTCGATGGTCCATTCGGGGTCGTTCTTTTCCAAAACGGTAGCCAAAGCTTTGTAACCGTCGCGGGCGATGTACTCGTCAATGTTTTCAGGGTTGATGAAACCGCAGTTACGCAAAGCGATACGCAGCTGTTTCTTGTAGAAGCCCATGTGCTTCGAGTCATCTTTGTGCTCTTGCGTCTTGGGATCCAAGTATAACAAGCGGTTTACTTTTCTACCTTTGATGATGTGTTCCTTGATAATCTCTTCAGCGTCTTCGGGTTTAACCTGTGTGTAGAAGGTGTTATCAGGGAGGATTTTAACGATGGGGCCTTTTTCGCAGAAGCCAAAGCAGCCGGTGCCGATAACCTGAACATCGTTTTCAAGGTTGTTTTCCTTTAACAGTTTTTCAAAATTCTCTTTGATAAGCGCACTTTGAGAAGCATGGCATCCCGTACCGCCGCATATCAAGATATGGTATTTGTAATTTGCCATTATTGTCTATTTTAAAATGTTATTTATCAATTTTCTCATAGTTGACAGGAATGATGCCTTCCAATAACTCGTTGCCGATGAGGTATTTCTTCACCAGGTCGGCAGCTTTGTCGGCGGTCAGGTATCCGAAAACAACAGGGTCAGCGCCTGGTTTCTTCACCTCTACGGTCGGTTCGGCATAGCAGTAGCCCATGCAACCGGTTTGGGTTACCACGGCGGCTACGTTGTTCTTTTGGCATTCGTCGATAATGGCTTCCATAGTCTTCTTGGCACCTGAAGCAATACCGCAAGTAGCCATGGCAACCTTCACTTGGATCACCTTCTCGGCGTTGTCGCCCATTTCGCGCAAATTCAAATCGGATTGAAGAGCTTCTCTTCTCTTTTTCAAATCCGCTAATGACTTAATTTTTTCCATACTTTTTGGTTTTGTAAGTGGTTGATAAATAATATGTTGTTTAACTAATAAATATTTACATACGCGCTAAAGCCATGCTGGCTATTAGCGTTGCAAACTTAAAAAATTTTTTCAATCAAAAAGATATATGGTAAAGAAAAAAATAGAATGATTATTTACCTATTGGTTTCAGGTCATTTCAACATAAAAAAGGGGGATTGTTTTCCTGTTGGCACTGAATCCCTTCCGCGGCGAACAAGTTGATTGCTCCGTTGAACTTTCATAGCGCACCGCGGTGAGTATGAGCGGCTTTCGCATACCCCAGATTACGCTACGCTCATCTGGGGTTACTGACAGACGACCTCTACGAGGTCGAAAAGATGTGCGCATGACCACATGTGAAAGTGTCCCGTAGGGACACCCTATCAATAACCCCACACGTCAGTGTGGGGAACACATGGAAAATTCGCAAGCCTACTCGCGGCGCGGTAGATGTGTGCAATGATGCGGTCGTTTATTCGCCGCGAAAGTGACACTCTTGCAACAATGCGAATCGGCAAGACTAAAAGAGATTGTTTACTAAACACTTTGTGCCGTCATGTATATAGTTACCAATATTAATGGAATTAAAAAAAGTTTGTCGCATTAATTTGCAGGGGTTCTGTAACTCCTCTTTTATAACTTTCCAAGTTGAACTTATAATCAATCCTTACGTTGCCTTACTTGTCTTTTTCACTATGACGATGCTCAACTCATACAAAAGATAGATGGGCAGCGCCACGATGGTGAGGGTGAAAGCGTCGGCGGTGGGGGTGATGATGGCAGCCACAATGAGAATAACCACAATGGCATGGCGGCGGTACTTTTTCATGGGCGCCTCGGTCAGCAGACCGAATTTGGCCAAAAGCCAGCATAATATGGGAATTTCAAATAGAATGCCCAAGGTGAGACTGAGCATCAGCAGCGCACTGATGTACGATTCGAGCGAGATGATGTTCGGCACCGCAGCACTGACCTGATAACTGCCGAGAAAACGGACCGTCACAGGGTAGATGATGAAATAGTTGAGCAGCACGCCCGCAAAAAACATCACGCAGCCGCCAACCAGCGCAGTGACAGCATATTTCCGCTCGCTCGTGTAGAGCGCGGGCGCCACAAACTTGAACAGCTCGTACAGCAGGTAGGGACTGACACACAGCAGTCCGAAGTAAAAGGCCACTTTCAAGTGGATGATGAACTGTTGCGCCAGGTCGATGTTGATGAGCGTAAGCGAGAAATCGGACGCCTGCCCCGTGAGTCGCTCAATAAGTTTGAAGGTGACAAACGAAGCCTCTTTAGGGGCAAGTATAATCTTGAACAGCAGGTCTTTAAAGCAAAACGCAACGATGCCGCACACCAGTACGGCCACAATCATGCGTATCAGGCACGACCTGAGTTCGTCCAGATGGTCCCAGAATGTTTGCGTATGTTCGCTATTGGGCATTGTCAGAAGTGGAATCTTCTTTCTTGGGTTCGTCGTTCTTCGGCTGTTCGGTGTCGTTCATGCCGTCTTTGAAGCTCTTCACTCCTTTGCCTAAACTCTTCATCAGTTCGGGAATTTTTTTAGCGCCGAAAAGCAGAATAATGACTACGGCGATGATGATAATTTCGGTGGTTCCCATAAATAATAATGTCATCATAATTATTTTGTTTTAAGTTATTTACATTAAATATTGCCAGCCAACAAATCGTTGACAAACTGTTCTATCACGGGCCATGCCTCTTCGGGCGTGCGGCACTCTTTGACTCTCTTTTCCAGCGGGCACCAATCGGTTTTGCTCCGATTGATGATATAGTCCACCTCCTTATCAAAAGTGACTTTAATATTATGTTTTTGAAGTAGTTGCAATGCAGGTGTGCATATCACATGGGTGCGCAGCTCTTTGATGCCGCCCAGCACCATCAGGTATGCGGCGCCTTTGCCCACAACCTTGTCGGCCATGCTGGCGTCTTTGAGGAAGGTGTCTTTGCTTTTCACCATGCCGTACAAGTCGAGGACACCGCGTTGTGTGCCAGTTCTCATCTCGCCATTTTTGTAGATGACGCACGAGTAATTGCCTTCGTCCAAGTGGCGGATGAGGCCGGTGAGCAGAGCGGCAGAGCCCAATTCAGCGCCGTTGCGTTTCAGGTCTTCGGTAAAGCGGTCGATGCGGTGCAGCTCCTTTGGGATGGCGATCTGCTGCGGGCAGGCGGGCTGACATCGTCCACAGTTGATGCAGTGGTCGGCTTGGCGCAGTCGCTCAATACTGCGGTCGTACTCTACCAGAAAGGCGCGGCGTGCTTTTTTGTATTCGGGACTGCGGCGGTCTTCTACAATGTACCCTTCATTGAGGCACTTGTTGTAATGGGCAAAAATGCCGGGTATGTCAATGCCGTAAGGACAGGGCATGCAGTACTGGCAACTGGTGCATGGGATGATGGGGAAGTTGACATAGATGTCGGCAATCTCCTCAAGCAGAGCATATTCCTCATCGGTCAATTCTTTCAGTGGCGAGTAAGTGCGGATGTTGTCCTGCAGGTGTTCCATGTAGGTCATGCCGCTAAGCACGGTGAGGATTTTGGGTTTGGAGCCGGCAAAGCGGAAAGCCCACGATGCGGTGCTGGCCTCAGGTTCTTTCTGGCGAAGCAGTTGGGTGGCATGGTCGTTGAGCGAGGCCAAGGCTCCGCCCAACAGAGGTTCCATCACAAACGCCTGAATACCACGCTTTTCCAATTCACTATAGAGATATTCAGCATTGGTGTTGCGGGGGTTGATCTGCTTGGCGTGCTTCCAGTCCACATAGTTAAGCTGTATCAACACAAAGTCCCACTTGTACTCGTCGTGCTTCGAAAGCAGGTAGTCGAAGGCCCGAACGTCGCCATGGTAGGAAAAGCCCAGATGGCGAATTCTTCCTTCTTCTCTTTCTTTCAATAGAAACTCGAGAATTCCGTTGTCCAAGTATCTGTCGCTTAGTGTTTTCATCCAATCTTTGCCACCACCAATTGAGTGCAACAGGTAGTAGTCGATGACATCCACTTGCAGCTCTTTGAACGACTTGTGGTACATCTTCAGCGACTCTTCGCGCGAGTAGGCTGTAAAGTTGGATAACTTGGTGGAAACCAAATATTTGTTGCGTGGGTGCCGACTCAGGGCGATGCCCACGGCCTTTTCAGATTGTCCCTGACAGTAGGCGGGGGAGGTGTCGAACAGGGTCACGCCGTGGTCTAACGCGTAGTCTATCAGTCGGTTTACGGCTTCCTGGTCGAGGTCGGCGTTCTTATCTTCGCGGCCGCTGGCGCCGTTGACGGTAGGCAGTCGCATGCAGCCGTAGCCCAGCAACGACACTTTGTCGCCGCGACTGCTGGTGTGATAGGTCATCTTGTCGGTGGGCACCTCGCCTTGCGGTCCGCCCGAAGAGGTGTATTCTTTGGGTGTGCAGCCCGCCATGATGGCCGCAGTGGCTGCTGCACCGCCGCCCAGCACTTTCAAAAAGTCTCTTCTGTTGATATATTTCTCTTGTGACATGAGTTTTCGCTTTAAGGGAGTTATAGGATTCGCTGTTGTTCGTGGCCTTCGACGTAGATGGCGCTGAGTGGCCGCACGGGGCAGAGGTTCTCGCAGGCGCCGCAGCCGATGCAGCGCTCGGTGTTGACTGCCACGGTCTGTTGCACGCTGCCTTCACTGGCGGGCAATATCTGGATGGCGCCGACGGGGCAGTGGCGGGCGCAGTTGCCGCAATTGCCACCGTTGTAGGCGAGGCAGTTTTCCTTAATCCATACGGCGTGGCCAATCTGGATGGAGGACTTCTCCACAGGCGTGATGCGCTCAATGGCTCCTGTGGGGCACACTTCCGAGCAGCGCGTACATTCGGGGCGACAGTAGCCGCGCTCATACGACATCTCGGGTTGCATCAGCGAGGTGAGCTTGTTTGAGGGGCGCAGCACATGGTTAGGACATTCGGCCACACATAACTGGCACGAAGTGCAGCGGTGATAAAAGTTGTTATAGCTGCGGGCACCGGGAGGGCAGGGCGACAGTTTGCGTTCGGGCACTTTCTTGTCCTCAATGACCGCCAGGCCACCGTCCACCTTTTGGGCTTGGGCTTTGAGTACGGAGCCAGCAGTAAATAAAGCTGTGATAGCCAAAAACTTGCGCTTCGACTGGTCGGGCTGGTCATCAGCGGCTGTGACTTTGGGGATATGCTTGTAGCTGATGGCTTTCTGATGACAGTTGGAGAGGCAGTTCATACAGGCCACGCAGCGGCTGTAGTCTATGGCTTGCTCTTGCGAGTTGATGCACTCGGCTTTGCAGTTGCGGCCGCAGAGGCCACAGTGGTTGCACTTGTCGGTATTGATTACAGGCTTGAAATAAGCGTATTTCGACAGGAAGCCCATTATCGTGCCGACAGGGCAGACCGTGTTGCACCAAATACGGCCTTTCCAGACAGCCAAGGCGGCAATCACCACGAAGGTCACTGCGGCAATAATGAGCGACGAGAGGCTTTTCAACCACACATCCACCGAGTAGAAGGCGTAGCTTTGGGCACGCTCGGCAATTTGTGCCAGCAGGTTGTTACACCACGCATACAGCGGGGCAAACAGATTGGCGGCCATGCGACCAAAGGCGCTGTAAGGTTCAATGAGCCGCGCAATAGGTGGTAGAAAAATTAGTAAAATAATGAAAATCAATAAAATGACACCTCTTAAAATAGGTCTGTTTTTGTGGTAATGGAAGCGATTTTTCTTGATACGGCTTGCCATTCCCGAGAAGATGTCTTGGAAGATTCCTAATGGGCAAATGACGGAGCAATAGACTCTTCCAAATAGCAAAGTGATGACAATCAAGCCGATGACAACGGCGACATTAATGGCCAGAACGGCGGGTACGAATTGAATTTTGGCCATCCAGCCGAACCAGTGATGCAACGCGCCGGTAAAATCCAAAAATAGCAGCGTTAGCAGAATGAAAAAGAGTACGGCAAGGCCAATTCTAATTTTTCGAAGCATAAAAAGGTGTGTTAGATTAGCAAATGAATGGCAAAAATAATGAAAAAATTTTTTCTCTCTCGCAGAACTCACAGAACTCGCAGAACAACGCCGAAAACAATCCGCGTCAATACGCGTAATCTGCTGGAATTATTATTCAAAATGAAAATAAATATGGGAGTTTGAGAATTAATTTCCTATCTTTGCGAACAAAATTATAAAATTCGTAATCATGAAGATTAAAGAAATTATTTCTCTTGTTGAAGGTACTTTGGTTGTGGGTGGCGATGTTGAAAATGAAGAAGTTACGAACGCTTTTGCTTCGGATTTGATGAGCGATGTGCTCACCATCAAGGATACCGACTCGCTGATGCTCATCACAGGGTTAGCCAACACCCAAACTATCCGGACATGCGAGATGTCTGACATCCAAATCGTCTTGTTCGTAAGAGGAAAAAACATTACCGACGAGATGAAAGAATTGGCCGAAGAGAACGGCATGGTGCTCATTCAGACGAACTACACGCTGTTCCGCACGTCGGGCATTTTGTATGCTCATGGCCTCTCACCGTTGTATTAAAAACGGTGTACATTGGCATAATTATCCTTATTACTAATCCAATTTAGCAGAACTATGGTTTTTGAATATCCGGTACAAGGCGGCGATTTTACAAATGCGGGCACGGTGTCCAGCAAGGTCAAGAAGATGATGCGTCAACTCGGCGTTGATGCAGGTGTTATCAAGCGGACCATTGTGGCGCTGTACGAGGCCGAGGTCAATATCGTGGCTCATGCTTACAAAGGGGTTATCACGGTACAACTGGACTCAGACAAAATTTACATCAAGTTGGATGACGAAGGTCCTGGCATTCCCGACATCAATCAGGCTATGCAACGCGGCTACTCCACCGCTTCGCCCGAAGTGCGTGAGATGGGCTTCGGTGCTGGTATGGGTTTGCCCAACATCAAAGCCAACTCGGATGTGCTGGAAGTCCATTCCGTCGTGGGTAAAGGCACTACCGTTGAAATAACCAACAATTTTTAACCATGGAAGCTCAAGAATCGTTTCATCACGCCCTTAAATTCAAGTATGACTTGTGCATAGGCTGCTCGCATTGCACCGAGTGCTGCCCTACCGCCGCCATCCATATCGAAAACGGTCGCCCCGTGTTAGACGATAACCGTTGTATCGACTGCGGCCATTGCTATCTGGCCTGTCCCGTGCACGCTATCTACATTGAACAGGACGACTTCCAAACGATTTACAACTATAAGGTTCCTGTGCTTCTATGCCCTTCCATTTTCGGATCGCAGTTTCCTGACAAAGTTAAAGAAAAAGATATTGTGGCCGCTGTGGCCGATTTAGGCTTCCGACATATTTATGAAGTAGAACAGAGTGTGGATGTGATTAAGCAGTTGTTATCCAAGAAGATGCAAGATCCCGATAGGGGAATGCCCGTCATCTCTTCGTTCTGCCCCGCTATCGTGCGATTGATACAGGTGAAGTTTCCCTCGCTGGTAGGCAACCTGATGCTGACCAAGCCGCCGTTGGATTTGACCGCCCTGTATATCAAAAAGCATCTTGTTGAGACACAGGGTGTTGCTCCTGAAGACATCGGCATTTTCTATGTGGCTCCTTGCGCCGCCAAGATTGCTGCCGTGAAAAGCCCTGTGGGTGATGAGAAGTCGCCCATTGATGGCGTTATCAATATGAACTACTTGTATAACAAAGTATTGCGTCGTATCAAGCAGGGCGATTGTCCACCTCCACCCGCCGATCTTCGTATGAACATCTTGTCGAAAGATGCGTTGCTGTGGGCGCTGACCGACGGTGAAATCAGCCTGCTGAAAAAAGGTCGTAACTTGGCAATTGACGATGTGCACAACGTTTCCACATTCTTGGAGAAGTTGGAAAATGAGGATATTGACGATATCGACTTCCTCGAACTGCGCGCATGCGACCAGAGTTGCGCTGGCGGCATCCTCTGCGCCAACAACCGCTTCCTTATCGTTGAAAAACAGAAATATAGAGCCGAGAAGAGTCCCGCCGAAGTGACTGTGAAGGAGAACGGCTTGCTGGCCGATGCCGACTACTTAGATAAACACAGCAAGGTAGGCAAGGTGGAGCCGCGCTCTATGGACAAGCTCGACAATGACATCAGCGTGGCTATGCGCAAGATGGAGAAATCCATTTCTATCAACAAGCACCTGCCGCAAATCGACTGCCGTATGTGCGGCTACCAGTCGTGCAAGGAGTTCTCGCTGGCCGTGGGTAGCGAAAAAACCGACATTAAGCGCTGCGTCTTCATTCAACGCATATTGGAACAAAATGCCCGCCTCTCAACCGAAGAAGCACTGCAGATTGCCTACCAGATTTGGGGTACCGATAAGTTTAACCCCGATAATATTGCGGACTTGGCGATAGAGTAATTCACAATTTATAATTTACAATTGACAATTAATAATTTACAATTAGAAGAACATAATCTTAACTCCTCACTTATTCACTTTATATAATCTTAACTCCTTAGTTTCTTAACTTCTTAACTTCTTAACTTTTAAACCTAAACCCTAACAATATGACAGTAAAAGAATTAGCAGAGAAGATGAATCTGAAAATCTTCTGCGGAGAAACCAACTTAGATAGAACTATTGAAGGATGCTATGTATCCGACTTGCTGAGCGATGTGATGGGCAACGCAAAATCGGGCATGGCCTGGATTACTTTGCAAACTCACCAAAATGTGGCTGCCATCGCTTCGTTGAAAGATTTGTCGTGCATTATCCTTGTCAAAGGCTTTGAGCCCGAAGAGGATACGCTGCAACATGCTGTAGAAGAAGAGATTCCCGTGTTGGGCACTTCACAGCAGACCTTTGAAACGGCAGGTCAGGTATATCAGCTGATTTGCTAAACAGCCTTTGCGCCATGACCCGCTACAAAGTCGATTTGCACAACCACACGCTTCTTTCCCCGTGTGGCGATTTGGACATGACACCCGAGTATATTGTCGAGCTGGCGTTACAGCGCGGCGTTGATGTGCTGGGTATCACCGACCACAACGCCACCCGTCACTGCCGCTTGGCTCAGCACTACTCCAAGCGCCGCAACATCTTCATCCTATGCGGCGCCGAGGTGACGACGAAGGAAGAAGCGCACTGTCTGGCTTTTTTCGAGACGTACGAGCAACTGGACGCTTTCCAGCAGTACCTCGACGAGCATCTTCCCAATATACCCAACTCACCCGACCTTTTCGGTGACCAAGTGCAGATTGATGAGGATGACAATATCGTTTATGAGGAACCTCGGCTGCTCACTTCGTGCTTGGATGAATCTATAAGTCAGATAAATAAAAAGGTAAAGGAGCTTAACGGCCTGTTCATTCCAGCCCATATCGACAAACCGAAGTATAGTGTTATCTCCCAGTTGGGCTTTATTCCTTTCGATTTGGATTACGATGCTGTTGAGTTGTCGAAGTTTGGCGACAAGGAGAAGATTTTGAAGGAGCATTCCTACCTCAAAGACAAAACATTTACGCGTGCTTCCGATGCGCACATTCCCGACGTGGTGGGCACGTCACCCTGCTATTTTGAGATGGAGACGCGCTCGTTTGAGGAGATCCGTTTGGCTCTGCATCAGGAGCAGGGGCGTTTGGTTTCTTTAACTTAAAAACCATTTATAATGAAAGACTTATCTCTACATATCATCGATATATTACAGAATTCTACCCGCGCCAAGGCCACGAAGATTGAACTGGATGTGGAGAAAAGCACTGCCGACGACAAGCTGGTGCTCCGTTTCAAGGACAATGGTTGCGGCATGGATGAGGCGATGGTGAAAAAGGTGACAGAGCCGTTCTTCACCACGCGCACCACGCGTAAGGTGGGATTAGGCCTGCCGCTGCTCAAGCAGAACGCCGAGCTGACGGGAGGCTCGTTCAACATAACCTCAGAGGTGGGCAAAGGCACCGAAGTGACTGCCACCTTCGGCCTGACACACATCGACCGCAAGCCTATGGGCGACCTGGCCGGCGCCGTGGTGCTCACACTCTCTTCCTATCCTGATGTGCGCTTCATCTTTCACTACAAAGACGACCAGACCGACTTTGTACTTGACACCGACGAAGTGAACGAGGCCCTGGACGGCATGTCGGTCCAGAACCCCGAAATTGTGCAATACCTCAAAGAGATGATTGAGGAAAATATAGGGAAGCAGTCGTAAAACCTCCGCGAATCACACGAATCTTCACGGAAATCTTTTTCACGCAAATCCGCGCAATCTGCGGGAATATATCTCCGCGCAAATCCGCGAGATCCGTGGAGCATTTTCTTCCGCGAATTACACGAATCTTCACGGAAAATAATTATCAATTGTAAATTATAAATTGTTAATTATCAATTATTTCTTCTTCAAGAACGCTCTGAACTCAATATTGTCAAGGTAATCCGTTCCTGTTGAGTCTCTTAAAACACGAATATCTAAAACATCCAAATAGAGTTTGAGATAGCTGTCTTCGTGTACTATTTCATGATTATGCAACAGATTTCCGTAGTTATCGCAGCCGTTGTCGATGCGCTTGGCCAACCCTAACGACTCTATCGGGTTGATGTCGAACGAGTGGTCGGTAAACGAGAAAGTGATAACCGCCGAGCTGTCCAAATTGGTCTTGATATTCAAGCGGATAGGATCGTTTTCGTACCAATGTTCCTTAAGCCCATTATTCCATTCATCCAAGTAGAAACTGTAATCATAGCCCGAAATATGATACATCTGTCTTGTATCGACATGCTGGCGGAAAGAGTAAGTTTGGTCTACCTCTTCTACTTCCGCATCTTCGCGGTGACGGCGGTCCCTTTCGTGGACATATTCGCCTTTCATTCTTTCCATCAGTCTGTTATGTAATGCGTAGTAACCACCATCATCCAACGAGTCGGTTTCGGCGTTGGAGAGGCCAAAATAGTGTTCGGTGAATTCGTAGCGGTTTTGCTCTTCCAAGAAAAAGTCGAGCGACTCACTCAGTTCGATGTTCTGCTCCAAGGTCAGCGACTCGGCCGGTGCTACTATATGATTGTCGACGAGTAGGTTGTATTCTGTTGTAATATTCTCAAAATGACGCGTTTGCATTACTTTTGGTACGGCAAACATACTCCATGGTCCGAACATCACCAGCAGTGAGATAGCGGTGAGCGACATCAGCCAGGGCAGGACATTCTTCGTGTTTTTAATCGCCATGAAGATAGCCATCACGGTAAACCAGCAGGCCACGAGGAAGACGATATAGCGGTTGGTGGTGAGACCATAGTCGCCAATGCGACGGAAGAGGCCTACGAAGAGCAAGCCTAACAGCGGTAGCAGTGAGATGAAGAAAGTGCGGTTGAAGAAGCGCGCCCACTGTTTCTCTTCGGAAAGATAGACAGGCATAAGAAGGTACCAGATGAGCGAGCCGATGATGGCGTAAGAGAAGACAAGGTAGGCAACGCCACCGTCGGGCAATTGCCACTGGAACAATATCTTAAACATATATATGTATAAAATAATGCCTTCAATGCAGATGAGCGGCAGCAGGATGTACAGTGCCAATATGCGGGTGAATTTCTGGTATTGCAGCGGCTGGTCGTATGCCTCGCGTTCTACGGGCATCAGGGCCATGGCGCAGCACGGCGTGAAAAAGCAGTAGGTGACAGCCAGCAAGACCTCCAGTAGTTTGTCTGTCTCCACATTGAAAAGCAGATAGATGGAGCCGAGGATGCCGCTAAGGCTCAGTGCTACAACACAGCCCAGCACTACGGCTGCTATACCCGACAGCACCAGACGGGCGTGGTAGTTCCAAGTCAGTTGTATGTTGCGTTTGCCAGCCATAGGAAGCCAGAAAAGTACCAACAGTGTGATAAACACCATCGTGGTGGCATAATAGCCAATAACGTCATTGCCGTAAAAGTGGAAGAACAGCCAGCCGCCGCCAGCAGCCAGCAGGACAGCCGCGCCATAGCCTGTGAGCTGTTGCCACAACTTGGTTTCGTGATGCTTGCAGAAAAGTCCGAAGGCGAAAGTCAGCACGGCCGCCAAGCCGCAGCCCCACATCACACTGAAAAAGACAGCCTCCATTTTGATATCTTCGGCAATAATGAGAGACGAAATCATAACTGTTATGGCCAGCGAAAAAAAGCAAGCCAACGGATAACGAATAAAAACCTGCTTAAGGTTTTCCAAAAGGTTTTTAAACCATGATTTTAAGGTGCTCATAATGGTATGTTGATTGTTGAGGTGTTGATTGTTTAAATGTTTAACTGTTGAAGTGAGTGAAGAATAGTTAAGAAGTTAGGAACTAATGAGTTAAGAATTATAGAGTTATAGAGTTATAGATAAAAGGAATTGCTAAAGTCTAAAGTATTATAACGAGAAAGAAATGGGAATATTGTATTGAAAAAATCTGCGTTAATCTGCGAAATCTGCGGGAGAATTATTCCGTGTTAATTCGTGTAATTCGCGGAGATATAAATTGCCACGAATCTGCGCGGATAATAATTGTAAATTGTTAATTATCAATTGTAAATAGCAACTCCGTTACCGTCTTGAACTCTTTGGTTGAGAGCTGGCAGGGAATGTCGGCGGCCTTCCCGTTGGGGCGCATTATTTGCAAGTCTTTGACGGTCACTTGGTTAAGATAGCCAACAGGCTTGTCCAGTTCGCTGAGGGTGCCCGTCGGTTCAAATAGGTCCAGCGAACGAACATTTCGGGGCGCAATCACCTTCATCCCAATGACTTGCAGGTTGGGCCAGCACTTTGTGTTGAGCTCCGGACGACTGTTTTCGGCTGTGTCAAGCAGCATGACATTCACTAACGAGTGGTGGCGTGGTGTCAGCTCGAAGGTACAGTTCAACATCTTAATATCGAAGGGAGTGTAGGCGTTGTAGCTCGAGCGGATGCGCACGGGTATGCAGTCCACAAAGCGGCACGAGTCGAAAGTGACGGTGCCGTACATCGACGAGAACTGCGTTTGGCGCTGTCGCAGCGTGCATCGCTCCAGCAGGGCGTCGCGGCCATAGCAGTGGATGTCGAAGCGGTTGATGTCGCAGCTTGTCAAAGTAGTGTTAGCCAGATTGTTGGTGCCGAAAACACCCCAGTTGCCGTCAGCGCTCACCAGCTCAAAGCGTGCATCGCGCACGTTGCTCATCGAGAAGGCGTAACCATAGTCGCGCCAGCGGCCATAGCCCGAATAAGTGCCGGCCACGCGCACATCGCGGAAGGTGATGCGCATACAGTCGTACACGCCAAACACGCGGTCGTCAATCATCCGACTCCTTGGTGTACTTACTAAAACATTTTCAATCAGCACATTATACTGTCCGTTCATCGTAAGGCAGTAGGTTCGGAAAGTCGATTCCTTGCTCCGTAGCAGCGTGAGTCCCTTGAATACTTTTTGTGCGGTGTCTATATTTATATAGCTGGCACTCAATTCTGTAGCTTCGGTATTCCACGGGGCAATGGTGCCGCTTTCGCTTCGTCCGTTGTGCAATAACAGAATATCTTTACGGTAAACACGATATCCATAGCCCTGGCGCTCGGTCCACGGATGCTTATCGTTTAATATCAACATTTTATACCCATCCGCCAATGCGGAAATCGAGCGAAAGTCGCGGCCGTCCACCATCTCTTTGGGCAGGTCAACAGACGTGCCCCAGTCGTTCATCACAAATAAGGCGTCGTGGCGACTGCGGTTGGTGACATAGAATACCACGCCGCCAAAGTCGGTGTAGCGCCCAACGGGGATGCTCTTGAAATCGGGCGGCAACTCAATGTCCAACTGTCGGATGCCTTCGTACGACACGGTCGTTCCACGTGAAATGGCCTCGCTATGTACTTTGTAAAGAGCGTTGTAGCGTTCAGTGCCTGTGGTGGCGTCGCGCAAACCGTAGTCTAATGGCGATATTTGTGCAGTGGCGGCAATGGTCATCATCCCGAAGATTAATGAAAAAAACAGTTTTATAGGTGTGAAATATTTCATTTTCAATAAGATATACTAATCGAAACGAATGGCTTTGACGGGCGAAATGTGTTTGGCAATGTAGAAGGAGGGCACCGCCAGCACCAAAATGCAAAGCAGCAATATGCCAGCGTTTAACGCAATGATTATCGGTATGTTAAAGTCGATGGGAACGTAGGATACATAATAAGTGGCAGGATCGAGTTTGACAAGATGGAACGCCTTTTGCAGCCAGCAGATGGCGATGGCCGCCACATTGCCGATAATGAGGCCCCGCAAAATGATTTTACCGGCAATGAAGAGAAAGAGTTGCAAAATGTTGCCGGTTTTCATACCCAACGTTTTCAGGATGCCAATGGTTTGAACCTGTTCCAAGATGATAATGAAGAAGTTAGACAGCATTGTAACCAGGCAGATGATGCAAGTAATGATGATCAGCACAATGACATTGGTGTCGAAAAGGGCAATCCATTCGAAGATTTCGGGATAGATTTCCTTGATGGTCTCGGCTTTGAGTTGGTAAGTCACGGTGTCGGTAAGGGTTGAATCGCCCGAGGTTTGCATCCTGACGGCTTGCTGCAAAATCTGGGCGTTGTCTTTGACAAATTGGCCCACTTCATCAATGCGGTCGTAGTCGTCAATCAGTATTTCGATGCCGCCCACGAGATTGCTGTCCCAATCGTTGAGTTTTTGCACCTGCCGCAAATCCACGAGGGCGAATTTCTCGTCATATTCGGGCATGCCCGTTTCGTAAATGCCCACAATGGTGAAGTTGCGCTGTCGCGGCGGGTCTTGCACAAAATAGGTGCGACAGCGGTCGCCCACCGCCAGCTGCAGTTTTTTCGACAGTGTGGAGGAAATCAGAATCTCCTTGCTGGCCTCTTCGCCCGACACATTCAAGGGCTGGCCCGCAATGATGTTCTGTCCGAAATTGCTCCATAGGAACGATGTGTCAATGCCTTTAAGTACAATGCCTTCCACTTGGTCATCGGTCTTCACGATGCCCACTTTGGTGGAGTAGTATTGCAGTTTCTGGATGTGCGGGTTGGCTTCCAACGTGCCGACAAACGGCTGTTGGCGGTCGAATGGCACTGGCTCGTACGAGTAGTTCAGGTCGTTGTTCGAAATGCGGATGTGCGAGCCCATCGCAATAACCTTCTGCCGAATCTGATTTTTGTAGCCCGTCGTCACCGATACGGCGATAATCATGATGACCAGGCTGAGCACCACGCCAGCCACCGCCAGATGCACTATCGGGCGCGAGTAGCGGTTGTTCTTGTTTTTCAACAAGGCCCGTGAAAGCTGGTATTGGGTTTGGAATGACGACATGGCAACTTTATATGTCAACGGTGACACCTACTTTGTAAACGGGTATGGAGTAAGGTTTTAGCTCATGTTGACTTTGATAGACGGGAAACAATATCAAGGCGAAGATGTTGACACGCTCGCCCACTTTCTGGCGATAGCCCGGTCCCACCAAAATGCCATGATTACCCACTCTGTCCACATATACTTGGTTTGCATTATCAATAAATAAGGCATCAAAGTTAAGATATTCATAGGATGCGTGCAAAATGAGTCGTTTCCAGACATATCCTTCTACAAAAGCGCCGCCGCCGAAAGTGTGGCTGTTGAGCGACAGTCCGTACGCGCGGGTGTGCATGAACATGTAGGTGCCCGTAATGCCGAAAGCTAGGAAGTCGGTGGCATAAATGCCGAATTTGGGCGCCACTTCAATGGCCGTATAGGTGCCTATCTGGAAGCCGAAGGAGCCGCCCACCATAAATTTCACTTTGCGGTCGATATTATTGGCCGCTCTGCCTGTTTGCAGGCTTTTTGGGAGCGGAATATCGTCATCGCTCTGAGCGTAAACCAAACTCAGGCAAAAAAGAAATCCAAAAACGCAAAGCAGTCTCTTCATCTCTCTTAGTTGATATATCTTCTGCGGATGAGGTCGCACAGCGACAGATAAGCCTCGGAGGTGGATTCCCAGAAGTAGTGTTTCTTCATCATTTCTAATTCCTCAAAGGCTTCATCCAGGTTGGCACAGTTGTTCAGTTTCTGAATATTGAGACTGAAATCCTCTCCTTTTCCTTGGAATAATTCTTTGATAAACAAGAATTTATCATTTAAAGAAATGGCTTTGAGCAGATCGTTGATTTTGGATTGCTGCATCTTGTTGAACAAGGAGTTTTCTTCGTGTTGCGATTGCAGCAGGTCGTTCAGCGAGCGTTTCTCCGATGTTGTTTGTGGCGCCGGCTCAACGGGTTTGGGTTGCTCGGCCGGTTTGGGCTCTGGCTGAACGGGTTGTGCAACGGGCTCAACGGCAGGCTCTTCGGGGAACAGGGAGGCGCTAAACTCGGCCACCTTCTCTTCAGCGGTCTTCTCCTCGGGCTGCTCGGCCACCGCTTTCTCTTCGGTCATCTCTTTTGGAAGGAATTGCAGCAGGTCGTCGGCAATGTCGGCGGGCTCTGGCTCAAGCGTAGCGGCCACTTCGGGCTGTGCTGCCTCAGTGGGCTCTTCAACTACAGGCTCGGGCTCTGGTTCAATGGGCTCTGGCTCAGCAATTTCTGGTTCTGGTTCAACAGATGGCGCCGGCTCTTCTTTCGTCTCTTCTGCAATGATTTCCGGCTCGGGAGCAGGTTCCTCTTCCTTCGTCTCAAACTCCATGGCGGGTTCTTCGGCTGGAGTTTCTTGTGCCTCAACAACTTTTTCTTCCTTCGACTCTTCCTTGGCAGGTGTTATCACGGGAATGGCTTCTTCAGTTTTAGTAGTTTCGGCTTCCAAAACGGAAACATAAAGTTGACGGATTTCTTGCAGTAGAATGTCTTTCTCAATAGGGGCTAAATCGTTGAGTTGATTTTTGATATCTGTTAGATTGTGAATGATTTGAAGCACACTTTCTTTCATAATGGTTTGGATTGAAATTAATGACAGATATATGCGATGATTTTGTAAATTTGCATGGCGAAAAAGTCTTCAAAAATACAAAAAATATTAAACGCAACAATCAAGTCGATGTTCTTAGAGAGTAAAGCGAATAGGAGCAAGAATAAAGGATGGATTGAGGTGGTTTGCGGCTCGATGTTTTCCGGCAAAACGGAAGAATTGCTGCGAAGAATTCGCCGCGCGCAGTTCGCCAACCAGAAAATCGAGATATTCAAGCCCGCCGTGGATACCCGCTACGACGAGGAGGCTGTGGTTTCGCACGATGAGACTTCCGTCATGTCAACGCCCGTGAACAACTCGGCTGAGATACTGCTGTACGTCAATATGGAAAGTGTGGAAGTGGTGGCCATCGACGAGGTGCAGTTCTTCGACGAGGGTATTGTGGCAGTTTGCAACAAGCTGGCCAACAGCGGTATCCGCGTCATTGTGGCAGGTCTCGATATGGATTACCTCGGCAATCCTTTCGGCGCAATGCCCCAGCTGATGGCGGTGGCCGAGTATGTGACCAAGACGCACGCCATCTGCGTTCAATGTGGCGACTTGGCGCAATATTCCTATCGTACCGTGCTGAACGACAAGCAGGTGCTGTTGGGTGAAAAGGAGAGTTACCAGCCGCTTTGCCGCCACTGCTATCTCGAGAAACAAAAAGAGCAGCAGACAACATAATTTATTTTTCCAATTAGCGTTATTCATAGCAAACAATACATTTTATGATAAATCCCAATTATTATTGCGTAATTATGGCTGGCGGCATCGGTGCCCGCTTTTGGCCCCTCAGCAAAACCGCCACCCCAAAACAGTTTATTGATATTTTAGGTGATGGTACCACATTGATACAAAAGACCTTCCGTCGTTTTGAGAAGATTTGTCTTCCCGAAAATATCTATGTGGTGACCAATATCATGTATCGTGATACAGTGAAGGCGCAACTGCCTGCGCTGCCCGAAGAGAACATCGTATTGGAGGCAGCTCGCCGCAATACCGCTCCCTGTATCGCCTACGCAAACTATAAAATCAAGAAGAAGAACCCTAATGCCGTTATCGTAGTGGCTCCGTCTGACCATGTCATCCAAAAAGAAGATGTGTTCACCGAAGTGATCCAGTCGGGCATGGCCATCGCCGCCGAGAGCAACAACCTGCTCACCATCGGCATCCGCCCCTCGTTCCCGCACACTGGCTACGGCTATATCCAATACGAGGAAGATGTGAAGTATAAAGATAGCAACTCTGTCTATAAAGTGAAGACCTTCACCGAAAAGCCTGCGTATGAAATGGCCAAACAGTTCATCGAGTGCGGCGACTTCTTGTGGAATGCCGGTATCTTCATGTGGTCGCTAAAGTCCATCGAGCAGGCATTCGAGGAGTTCTTGCCCGAAATCAACGACCTGTTCAAGCAAGGCATGGTCTTCTACAACACCCGCGATGAGAAGGATTTCATCCACAACATCTATCAGGTATGTCGTAACATTTCCATCGACTACGGCATTATGGAGAAAGCCCGCAATGTGTATGTGTGCGCCGCCGAGTTCGGCTGGTCCGACCTGGGCACATGGGGCTCGCTGTACGATATGCGCCCGAAAGACGACAATGGCAACGCCATCATTGGACGCCAGGTAAAAACTTACAATACACGCAATTGCATCATTAATATGCCTAAGCATAAAGTGGCGGTTATCCAGGGAATGGAAGACTATATTATTGTGGATCACGATGATGAATTGCTGATTTGCAAGAAAGAGGACGAACAGCAGATTCGCCAGTACGTCAACGATGTGCAGGTGGATTTTGGTGATAAGTATGTATAATGGGGAAGGATTTTCATGAGTAAGAATAAAAGCCAGAACAATTCCAATATATCTATCAAAAACCGTAAAGCCGAGTTTGAGTATTATCTGCTCACAACTTTCACGGCGGGTATCGTGTTGTGCGGCACTGAAATAAAATCCATTCGCGCAGGCAAGGTCAACCTTACCGATTCGTACTGCTCGTTTGAAAATGGGGAGTTGTGGGCACACAATATCCATATCAGCGAGTATGCCAACGGCAGCTACAATAACCATGAACCCAAACGCGACCGCAAACTTTTGCTTACTCGCAAGGAACTCAAGAAGTTACAATCTAAACTCAACGAACGCGGTATGACCATCATTCCGACACGTATGTGGATTAACGAAAATGGCTATGCCAAACTCGACATTGCCCTCGCCCGTGGTAAGAAGATGTACGACAAGCGTGAGAGCATCAAAGAGAAGGACAACCGGCGCGCCGCTATGCGCAATGAGGCCGACTAAAGTGAAGATTTTTTTTGATAACAAAACAAAAGTTGCCGTATCTTTGCCCATCGAAAATCAAGATAACATAACATATTAACATTTTTTAAATTTCTTAATTATGGTAGAAAAAGTACAAGCTACATTGAGAGACAATCCCGCCATGCGTTGGATTGCGCTGCTTTTGCTGGCGCTGGCCATGTTCTGTTCATACATCTTCATGGACATTCTCTCTCCAATTAAAGATTTGATGCAGTCAACTCGCGGTTGGGACTCCACCGCCTTCGGTACGATGCAGGGTGCCGAGACATTCCTGAATGTCTTCGTCTTCTTCCTCATCTTTGCCGGTATTATTCTCGATAAAATGGGTGTGCGTTTCACTGCCGTCTTGTCGGGTGCTGTGATGCTCATCGGCGGACTCATTAAGTATTATGCTGTGACAGAAGCTTTTATGGGTAGTGGTATAGAGGCTTGGTTCACCAACCATTTGAATCACATTCCAGGCTTTGAGCAACTGGGTGTGGCTCCATTCTATGAAGGAATGCCCGCCTCTGCAAAAGTGGCTGCTATCGGTTTCATGATTTTTGGTTGCGGCGTAGAAATGGCCGGTATCACCGTTTCACGTGGTATTGTAAAATGGTTCAAAGGTCGCGAAACAGCATTGGCAATGGGTTCTGAGATGGCCCTCGCCCGTCTGGGTGTTGCCACCTGTATGATCTTCTCGCCTTTCTTTGCTAAGTTGGGTGGTAATGTGGATGTTTCCCGCTCTGTAGCATTTGGTGTGGTATTGCTCTGCATCGCGCTCATGATGTTTATTGTTTACTTCTTCATGGACAAAAAATTGGATGCTCAAACTGGTGAAGCCGAAGAGAAAGACGATCCCTTCAAGGTTTCCGATATTGGCAAAATCCTCTCTTCTGGCGGTTTCTGGTTGGTGGCTCTGCTCTGTGTACTTTACTACAGCGCCATCTTCCCGTTCCAGAAATATGCTGTGAACATGTTGCAATGCAACCTGACCCTCAATCCTGGTGAAGGTTTCTGGGCTGGCAGCAGCGTAACCATCATCCAATACATTGTTATGTTGTTAGTGGCAGTTTGCTCGTTCACCAGCAATTTCTCCAAAAACAAAACCAACAAGATAGTCCTGATGGCATTGGCCGTTGTGGCATTGGTAGTATATTGCTATATGGGTTACATGCGCGGTACTGCCGAAACCATTTTCGCTGTGTTCCCGCTGTTGGCTGTGGCCATCACCCCTATTCTCGGTAACTATGTGGACCACAAGGGTAAAGCCGCTTCCATGCTGATGATTGGCTCTTTATTGTTGATTATCTGCCACTTGACATTTGCTTTCATCCTTCCTGGCTTTAAAGAAAGTGAAATCGGCGGCGTTATCGTGGCTTATGTTACTATTTTGGTGCTCGGCGCCTCCTTCTCATTGGTGCCCGCCGCTTTGTGGCCCAGTGTGCCGAAGTTGGTCGATGAGAAGATCATCGGTTCCGCCTACGCGCTCATTTTCTGGATCCAGAACATTGGTTTGTGGCTCTTCCCGTTACTTATCGGTAAGGTGCTCGACAAGACCAATCCGGAGATTGTGGCTCGTATTGCCCAAGTTAAGGAAGAGACCTCGGCAGCTGTAGCCAGTGGTTTGATGACTCCCGAACAGGCCGCAAGCCAAGTGCAAGCCATTTCTGAACAAGCTGCCGTTCAGTACGACTATACCTGGCCGCTTGTAATGCTGGCATGCTTGGGTGTTTCCGCACTTATTCTGGGTATTATCCTGAAAGCCGTGGATAAGAAACAACACCTCGGCCTGGAAGAACCCAATGTAAAATAAACGACTGATTTATAAAACGATAAAAAAAGGACGAATGAAAATTCGCCCTTTTTTTGTATGTAGAAATATTCCTCAAGTATTAAACCAATAGTAATTTTATGTTCTTTTTCTTTGTCTTGCCAAAGAAAAGAACCAAAAGAAAAGCGCTAAGCGCTACGCAAACGGATGCTAAAAATTGCAATCCGCGGGCTAAGGCGGCTAAACTTGCACGCTGTGCGTGCTTCAGACAACGCCGCCTCTTAACGCCCACCCATTGCTAATTTTTTACGCATCCTTATTGCTAATGCGCGTTTTTTTCAAATTCTTTGTTATACCATCATTTCAAGAGATTATGAAAGATCAAATCGAACCAAGAGTGCCGCCTCATTGTATTTTGCGTGGAAGACGCGAAGCGGCTTGCAAAAAACGAGGCAGCGTTAAGCGTTAAAAAAATCTGCTTGTTTGAAGCAGTGAGGAACGTAGTGACGAACTGCAAGTTCAGATTTTTAGCGTACGGTGGCCGTTTTTTAGCAAAATAAAATGCCAGCGGCGAAGGCAACTTTTCTTTGCAACTTTCTTTTTTTGCCCGAAAAAGAAAGTTGATAATTAAAGCATTTACCGATAGTATAGATATTACGGCTGTGGAAGTAAAAAAACATCCATAATCAATATGGATGTTTTTTCACCTCTTTTATCTTTCGCCAACAATCTTGGCAATGTTGACAATCACCTCTACAGCCTTTTCCATTGACTCCAGCGGCACATATTCGTACTTGCCGTGGAAGTTGTGGCCGCCAGCAAAAATATTGGGGCAGGGCAGACCTTTGAACGACAGGTTGGCGCCGTCGGTACCGCCACGGATGGGCATGACCTTTGGTTCAACACCTGCCTCCTTGATGGCCTCTTCGGCAATTTCCACCACATGAAATACGGGCTCAATCTTTTCGCGCATGTTGTAGTACTGGTCCTTGATGTCGCAGGTGACACGGTTACCGTATTTTTGGTTGAGGAAATCGGTGACAGTTAGCATATATTGCTTCTTTTCTTCAAACAGTTTGCGGTCGTGGTCGCGGATAATGTAGGTGAGAGTGCTGTTCTCCACGGTGCCTTCCATTCGGATGAGCAGGTAGAAACCTTCGTAATCCTGCGTGTATTGCGGTCTTTGGAACTCGGGCAGCAGGGCGTTGAATTCCATCGCTATCAGTTGCGAGTTGACCATCTTGTTCTTGGCATAACCTGGATGGATGTTGCGGCCTTGCACCTTGATGGTTGCGGCGGCGGCGTTGAAATTCTCATACTCCAGTTCACCAACGGCGCCACCATCCATCGTGTAGGCAAAGTCGCAGCCAAAGCCCTTTACATCAAAATGCAGCACACCCTTGCCAATCTCTTCGTCAGGGGTGAAGCCCACTCTGATTTTGCCATGTTTGATTTCGGAATGGGCCATAAGGTATTCCATGGCACAGACAATCTCGGCAATGCCGGCTTTGTCGTCGGCTCCCAACAGCGTCTTGCCGTCGGTGGTGAGTAGCGTCTGTCCTACATACTCCTTCAATTCGGGAAAGTCGGCGAGCGTCAGCGCCGTGTTGGTTTCAGCATCCAGCATGATGTCTTTGCCGTCATAGTTGTTGATAATGCGCGGCTTGGCGATGCCAGGCATATCGGGAGCCGTATCAAAGTGAGCAATAAAGCCAATCGTGGGAAGCACTTTGTCGGTGTTGGCAGGCAACGTGGCCGTCACATAGCCGTATTCGTCCTTCTTGACCTCGGTCAAACCGAGTTTTTTCAGTTCTTCAACCAGAAAATCACCGAAAACCAGCTGGGCAGCCGTGCTCGGATAACTTGCGGAAGTCTCGTCGGAAGTGGTGGCATACGCAATGTATTGCGAAAATCTTTCCAATAATTTCTTTTTCATAATTATGATGTTTTAATGATATGCGATGAATGAATTGCAAACATACTAAAAATTCAAAATTCAAAGAACAAAGAACAAATGAGACTTTAGTTATTAGTTGTTAGTTTCTAGTTTTTAGATATTAGACATTAAATTTCTATAATTCGATAATTCCATAACTCTTAACTCCTTAGTTTCTTAGTTTCTTAACTTTTCACTCCTCACCCCTCACTTCTCCCTGTTCTCTTCAACAAAAATATCTGTATCTTTGCGTTTCGTAACGACAGTTGATTATGCAGCAGAAAAGAACGATATATTTCCTTGGTATAGGTGGCATTGGCATGAGCGCGCTGGCTCGCTATTTTATGCACGCCGGTGATGAGGTTTACGGTTACGACCTGACACCGTCGCCGCTCATCGACCAACTCGTGGCCGAAGGAGCGCATGTGCATTTCACCGAAGATGTGAGCCAGATTCCTGCTCACGTTGATTTTGTGGTCTATACACCTGCTGTAAGCAAACAACACGCAGAATATCAATTTTTTACAGAAAATAATATTCCCATTTACAAGCGTTCACAGGTGCTGGGAATCATTACCAAAGGGCATCGCACGCTGGCTGTAGCGGGCACGCATGGTAAAACTACCACCACCTCGATGCTGGCGCAAATTTTCCACGCCGCCATGCCAGTGACGGCCTTCATTGGCGGCATTGCCAAGAATTTCGATAGCAACCTGGTGCTTTCGTCCAATCCCGAGGCCTTCATCGTGGAGGCCGACGAGTTCGACCGTTCGTTCCTCACACTCTATCCTTCCATCGCGGTCATCACCTCGATGGATGCCGACCATCTGGACATTTATGGCGAGAAGAAGAATCTGGAAGCTTCGTTCCAGCAGTTTGCCGACCAGGTGGATCGCGACGGCGCCGTGGTGGTGTGCGAGAAAGTGGCAGCCAAAATCAGCCATCCGCACAAGATGGTCTATGGCTTTGAGCCGTCGTCCGACTTCTACGCCCATCGCATTCAGCAGTGGCCACACAAAGCCGAATTTGACATCAGGTGTCCTGACGATGTTTGCCGCCATGTGGAGCTGGGCGTGTCGGGTTTGCACAATGTGCTGAACGCTACCGCCGCCTTTGCCGTGGCATGGCTGTCAAAACTTCCCACGGAACTGATTTCAAGTCAGTTGAGCCAATTTAGCGGTGTCAAGCGGCGCTTCGACTTCCAAGTGGTCCGCGATGATGTGGTCTATATCGACGATTATGCTCACCACCCCGAAGAGATCAAAGCGTTTCTTAAAGCGGTGCGCAACATCTACCCCGACAAACAATTGACGGGCATCTTCCAGCCGCACCTCTTCTCGCGCACCCGCGACTTCGCCCCGCAGTTTGCCGAGGCCCTCGCCCTGCTCGACAAGGTGATCCTGCTCAACATCTACCCCGCCCGCGAGAAGCCCATCCCTGGCATCACCTCGCAGTATTTGCTTGATATGATCCCTGTGGAAAATAAGGTGCTGGTAGAAGATTCGCAACTGCTTGATTATCTGGAAATAAATCGCCCAGAAGTGCTGCTCACCATTGGTGCTGGCAACATCGACCGCTTTGTGCCGAAAATCAAAGCGCTGTTGGAAAATCTGCGCTAATCTACGAGATAGTATCGACAAAAGAAATTTTTGTGCCATCGGCACAATCTCCTATTAACCCCTTACAAGGCCGTTAGGCCGCAGTATGAGGAGTGTAGCAAAGACCAAAGCTTGCGTACCGAAGGTACGCTACCATTTTTATAATAAAAAATGTTAAATAGCGTTATATTTAATACTTACTGTAAATAAATAGTATTATCTTTGCCAAAAATAGTGACTTATGAAACGCTTATTAACGTTTTTGTTGAGTTTGTTAGGCTTTTCATTGGCAACGTGCTACCATACTGCAGCTTATGGAACCCCAAAAGCCACTTACGAAATCAAAGGTCAGGTTTCAGATGAGGATAATCAGTCATTGCAAGATATTCAAGTGGTTGTACAACAGTACGATACATTTTATACAGACGCAGAGGGCATTTATAGAGCGCACGGTGATTTGCGATTAGGGAGAGAATCCCTACTCGTAACGGCTACCGATATTGACGGAGAAGCAAATGGTGGGGATTTTGAGCCTCAGATAAAAACGATAACCTACAGCCGTGGCGACTTGCAGGGAGGGAGTGGATGGAATGAAGGTACGCTGACCAAGGAAATTAATTTCACACTGAAAAAGAAAGAATAACCTCTTAAAAATTATTATCATGAAACTGAAAAAAATATTACTGCTCCTTTTCCCCATCATGGGCGTCACCCTGACGGCCTGTTATGGCTCACCTCATGCCGACTTTAAAGTTTCGGGAAAAGTGATGGATGAGGAAAATCAACCCATCAACAATATTCAAGTTCAAGTAGGAAACGAATGGAATAAGGTGTACACTGATGCCGCTGGAAACTATCAAGCACATGGATCGTTAGAGATTGGTGGTGAATATCAAACCCTTAGAGTTGCAGTAACTGATATTGATGGCGAGGAAAATGGAGGGGATTTTGAATCGGCGATAATAGATTTGAAGTATGAACGTGATGAAATGAAAAAAGAAAACAAAAGAGACAATTGGGATTATGGTACGCTGACCAAAGAAATCAATTTCATTTTGAAAAAGAAAGATAGCGAATAGAATATATTAACTCCAAAAAAAAACATGAAAACAAAAAAAAGATTTTTGCGATTTTTAATCGGTGTGTTGGGATTTTCTTCGATGATGGTCTCCTGTAATAAGGAGGATGGCGATGGAGATATCCGTGTGATGTACGGCGTGGCCCCCGCCGAGTACAAAGAAAATATCCATCAAATTGATCCCGCCGCTACGGAGCAACCTTTGATTGTGAACGATGAAGAACAAAGCCACTAAAATTGGGCTGCGTAAGAAGATAGCCCTCGACCTGTTTGCCAAGTACTATCAGCAAAAAGTAAAAGAGCACCCTCTCGACACACTGTTTTGGGAGTGTACGCTGCGTTGCAACCTGGCGTGCAAGCACTGCGGCAGCGATTGCCGTAAGGAGTCGTTGTTCAAGGACATGCCCGCCGAGGATTTCCTGCGCGTTATCGATTCCCTCACGCCGCACGTGGATCCGCACAAGGTGATGATTGTGGTTTCGGGCGGCGAGCCCTTGATGCGCAAAGACCTTGAGTATGTGGGACTTGAACTCTATAAGCGTGGCTACCCGTGGGGTATGGTAACCAACGGCATGGCTCTCGACCGCGCCCGCTTCGACTCACTGCTCCGTGCTGGCCTGCACTCCATTACCGTCAGCCTCGACGGTTTTGCTGAGCAGCACAACGCTTTCCGCGGCAATCCTCAGAGCTTCGACAGGGCGTGGAATGCCATCCAGATGATTTCCAAAGAGGAAGATTTGGTTTATGACGTGGTTACCTGCGTCAACCAGCATAATTTCGGCGATTTGGAACGCATGAAGCGTTTCCTCATTGACGGTGGTGTGAAATATTGGCGCATTTTCACCATCTTCCCATCGGGTCGTGCCGCCGAAGACCCGACGATGTTCCTCAACCACGAGCAAACGGTTGAGCTGCTTGAGTTCATCAAGAAAACCCGTGAGGAGAAGGAGATTTACCTCACTTTTGCTTGCGAAGGTTTCTTGGGTGGCTACGAAGCCGAAGTTCGTGATCATTTTTACTATTGCGGCGCCGGTGTCAATGTGGCGGGTATCCGTATCGATGGCGCCATCTCGGGCTGCACCAGCATCCGCGCTCGCTATGACCAGGGCAACATCTACAAAGACGATTTCTGGGAAGTGTGGGACAAGCGCTTCGAAATGTACCGCAACCGCGAATGGACTCGCAAGGACGCCTGCAAGGATTGCAAGGTGTTCAAATATTGCCTCGGCGGTGGTATGCACCTCCGCGACGAGAACCAGAACATGAAGGAGTGTCTATATCTGACATTAACAGAAAAAAAGTAGAGACGTTTCATGAAACGTCTCTACAAAGGGTTAATTGATTGTAATAAAATTAATTACAACCCAAATTTTTCTTTAATCTTATCTACATAATCCAGTTTTTCCCAGCCAAAGAAAGTCACTTTCTTGAAGTGGCGCTCCTTGCCGTTTTCATTGACAGTGCGGGTGTTTTCATCCTGATAGAACACTTCCACTTCCTTTTCGTAGCAGTCGCGGCCAAAGTGACCATACGATGCCGTCGGTTCGTAGATAGGGTTCTTGAGGTTGAACCGCTTGATGATGGCGTAAGGACGCATATCGAAAATGGTGGAAATGCGTTTGGCAATCTCGCCGTCGCTCATGTTCACCTTGGCAGTGCCGTAGGTGTTGACATAGAGGCCAACAGGCTCGGCTACGCCGATGGCGTAAGCCACTTGCACCAGAACCTCGTCGCAAAGGCCGGCAGCCACCATGTTCTTGGCAATGTGGCGTGCAGCGTAAGCCGCCGAGCGGTCCACCTTCGACGGATCTTTGCCCGAGAAGGCGCCACCGCCGTGGGCTCCCTTGCCACCGTAGGTGTCCACGATGATTTTGCGGCCCGTGAGCCCCGTGTCGCCGTGCGGTCCGCCAATGACAAACTTGCCTGTCGGGTTGACATGCAACTTAAAGTCGGAGTTGAAAAGCACCTTCACCTTGTCGGGGCATTGTGCTATTACTCTCGGCAACAGAATGTTGCGCACGTCTTCCTTGATTTTGGCCAGCATCTTGCCTTCTTCATCAAAATCGTCGTGCTGTGTCGAAACCACCAAAGCGTCAATACGTTCGGGCTTGCCGTCATCAGAGTATTGCAGTGTTACCTGCGACTTGGCATCAGGGCGCAGATAGGTCATCACCTTGCCTTCACGGCGGATGGCCGCCAGTTCTTGCAGAATGATGTGGGCAATTTCAATAGTGATGGGCATGAAGTTGTCCATCTCCTTGCATGCATAGCCGAACATCATGCCCTGGTCGCCGGCACCCTGCTCCTCGGCAGTTTGGCGCACCACCCCTTGGTTGATGTCCGACGATTGGTTGTGTATAGACGAAATGACGGCGCACGACTTGGCATCAAACTGATAGTCGCTTTTGGTATATCCGATCCTGGTGATAATCTTTCGGGCAACATCGTCAATGGATACAAAACCGTGGGTGTTGACCTCCCCAGCGCACACTACCAGTCCTGTAGTCACCAAAGTCTCGCAAGCCACCTTCGACTCAGGGTCCTGAGCCAGAAAAGCATCAAGTAAACCGTCAGAAATTTGGTCGCTGACTTTGTCGGGATGACCTTCCGAAACTGATTCAGATGTGAATAAATAACTCATAGTACAATAAAGTTTTATTGTTGATAATTAGGTGTTTAACGAAAGGTGCAGGGGAAAACTTGAAATGGTTTAGCATTTTTTAAAGTGGTTGCAATCATTACAAATTTGTCCACCGTCCTTTTTCGTGCGGCAAAGATACAACATTTTTTCACCGCTCGGAATAGTAAGATGAAATTATTCGAAGTTTTTTTCAAAAAAAGGGAATAATTATTGAAAAATAATTTTTTGTATTTTTGTCGTTTAATCTCAGAACTCTTATCGGAGATTAAAAATAACCTTAAAGAACTGATTTACAACGCTGAAGAAAATCCCCTTTCTAAAGCGGGTTTAATAATTCGCTCTCTATGAAACTAATTGATGGAAAACAGGTTGCAAGTGATGTCAAGGCCGAAATCGCGCTAAAGGTAAAGCAATTGCTGGACCATAATCTTCCGGCACCGCATCTGGCTGCTGTTATCGTGGGTGAGGACGGCGCTTCCAGAACATACGTGGAAAGTATCGAAAGAACTTGCAAAGAGGTGGGCTATATCTCTTCGGTTTATCAGTTTTCTTCTACCATTGATGAGGCAGAATTGCTGAAAGTGATTAACTTCTTGAATAAGGATGATGAAATCGACGGTTACATCATCCAACTGCCTCTGCCCAAGCAGATTTCAACCGACAACATCATCGCTGCCATCGACCCGAAGAAGGATATGGACGGCATGCACCCCATCAACAGCGGCAACCTGATGCTGGGCAAAGAGTGCTTTGTACCCGCCACACCGCACGGAACTGTGGAGTTACTGAAGCGCTCGGATATCGAAACCGAAGGGAAGCACTGCGTGATTATTGGTCGTAGCAACATTGTGGGCAAACCGCTGGCGCTGCTGCTGGCCGACAAAGAGCACAATGCCACGGTCACCGTTTGCCATAGCCGTACGCAGAATCTGAAAGAGATCTGCTCGCAAGCCGACATCCTCTGCGTGGCCATCGGCAAGCCCGAAATGATTACCGCCGACTATGTGAAGAAAGATGCCGTAGTGATGGATATCGGCATGCACCGCGTGCAGGATGCTTCTACCGAAAAGGGCTACCGCCTGTGCGGCGACGTGAAGTTCGACGAGGTGGCGAAGAAGTGCTCGGCCATTACGCCCGTGCCGGGTGGCGTAGGTCCTATGACAATGGTATGCCTGCTGCTGAATGTGATGACGGCGTACCAGCGAAAAAACGAGAAAACTTTAAAGAAAATTATGTGAAACAAAAAGAATCCGTGCTCGTACAATGCGAGAACGGATTTTTGCTTGATATAGAAATAAATAAACGAAAATTAGAATATAAAATTTGAAAACTATGAAAGAAGTAAAGTATGTGTATTCTTTCGGCGGCAAGACCGCGGAAGGCAGAGCAGACATGAAGAATTTATTGGGCGGTAAAGGTGCCAACCTTGCTGAAATGTGTCACCTTGGCTTGCCAGTGCCCGCAGGTCTGACAATTACAACTGAATGTTGTACAGCTTATTATGCAAACAATTGCCAACTCCCTGCAGGTCTGATGGACGAGGTTTGGAAGGGCATGAAGAATGTGGAAAACATCATGGGCATGAAATATGACGATGCCGAGAATCCTCTTCTGATCTCTTGCCGTTCGGGTGCCCGCAGCTCCATGCCCGGCATGATGGATACCGTACTTAACATCGGTCTCTGCTCGAAAACCATCCCCGGATTGATTAAGAAAACCAACAATCCCCGCTTCGTTTACGACTCCTACCGTCGTCTGATTATGATGTATGCCGACGTGGTTATGGAAAAAGCCGAAGGCATTGAGCCCGCCGATGGCAAAGGTATCCGCAAACAGCTGGATGACATGCTGGATGAGTTTAAGAAAAACAGAGGCTACAAGAGCGATACAGAAATCAAGGCCGAAGAGCTGAAAGATCTGGCCGAGGCCTTCAAGAAGAAAGTGAAAGAAGTGCTGGGTACCGAATTCCCCGATGACGCCAAGGCACAACTCGAAGGCGGTATCAAAGCCGTGTTCAAAAGCTGGAATGGTAAGAAAGCCATCTCCTACCGTCGTATCGAAGGTATTCCCGATGATTGGGGAACAGCCGTAAACGTACAAACGATGGTATTTGGTAATATGGGCGAAAACTCAGCTACTGGTGTGGCTTTCACCCGAAATCCCGCCACCGGCGACAACCAGTTCTATGGCGAATGGCTGGTAAATGCCCAAGGTGAAGACGTGGTGGCCGGTATCCGTACCCCCAACCCGCTGAACGATGATACCAAGAACGAACAGAACAAGCACATGCATTCGCTGCAAGAGCTGATGCCCGACACCTACAAGGAATTGTGCAATGTTCGTACCATCTTGGAAGACAATTACAAAGATATGCTCGACATCGAGTTTACCATTCAGGAAGGCAAGCTCTATATGTTGCAATGCCGTGTGGGCAAACGCACCGGCGTAGCTGCCCTGAATATGGCTCTCGACATGCTGCACGAAGGCCGCATCGATGAGAAGGAAGTGGTTCTCCGCCTCTCTCCCGCTCAGCTCGACGAGCTGCTGCACCCCATTTTGGATGCCGCAGACGAGAAGAAACATCAGGTTATCGCTAAAGGTCTGCCCGCAGGTCCTGGCGGTGCCGTAGGTGTGATTGCCCTCGACAGCGAAACTTCTAAAACTTACACTGAAAAGAAAATCAAGAACATCCTCGTTCGTGAGGAAACCAATCCCGAAGATGTGGAAGGTATGCGCTCGGCAACCGGTATTCTGACCGCCCGCGGTGGTATGACCTCTCACGCCGCCCTCGTGGCTCGTGGCTGGGGCAAGTGCTGCATCGTTGGTTGCGAGGCCATCGAAATCGATATGAACAGCCGTACGGTAACCATCGCCGGCAAGACCTACAAGGAAGGTGATGTGCTGAGCTTGAACGGCTCGAAAGGCTGGGTTTATGATGAGAAAGTCAACATGATTGACGCAACCGAAAATCCGCGCTTCCAAGAGTTTATGGCACTGGTTGACAAGTATCGCACCATGGGTGTCCACACCAACGCCGACACACCGCAAGATGCACAGAACGCTATCAACTTCGGCGCTGAAGGTATCGGCCTGTTCCGTATCGAACACATGTTCTATGGCGAAAACAGCGAAGAGCCTCTGGCTAAGCTGCGTAATATGATCGTGGCTGGCAACAAGGCAGAGCGCGTAGCCGCCTTGAACGAACTGGAACCCTACATCAAAGAGGCTGCCAAGGGCACGCTGAAAGTGATGGACGGCAAGCCGCTCACTTTCCGTTTGATGGACCCCCCATTGCACGAATTTGTTCCTCAAACTGAAGATAAACAACGTGAACTGGCCAAAGAACGTGGTATGGACTTTGAAGAACTGAAACATCGTATCGAAGGTCTGCACGAAGTGAACCCGATGATGGGTCTCCGTGGTGTTCGTCTGGGCATTGTTTATCCCGAAATCACCGAAATCCAAGCCAAGGCTTTGTTTGAAGCTACGGCCGAACTGATGAAGGAAAACTATCATCCTCACCTCGAAATTATGGTGCCTCTGACCATCTGCGTAGATGAGTTGAAACATCAGAAAGCTATCATCGAAGATGTAAAGGCCAAAGTAGAAGCCGCTTACGGTGTGAAGATCGACTACCTGTATGGTACGATGATCGAAATCCCGCGCGCTACCCTCGTGGCCGACAAGATTGCTGAGGTGGCACAGTTCTTCTCATTCGGCACCAACGACCTTACCCAGATGACGCTCGGCTTCTCGCGCGACGATGTGAACACCATTGTTCATACTTACATCGATGGTAAGATTATCCCGGCCGACCCGTTCAACACTCTCGACCAAGAAGGTGTGGGTCAATTGGTTAAACTGGGCGTTCAACGTGGTCGTGGCACCAACCCCAAACTGAAAGTGGGTGTTTGCGGTGAACATGGTGGTGACCCCGCTTCTGTAGAATTCTTCTACAAAGCTGGCATGACCTACGTATCCTGCTCGCCGTTCCGCGTTCCCGTTGCCCGTCTGGCCGCTTCTCAAGCCGCCATCAAGGCTTCAAAATAATCAACTTAAAATCAAGTAATTACAAAATTAACTTTTTTTAGGTTGAGATATTGAACAATTAATTTTAATTTTGCAAGTTAAATAATATGTTACAGTCTGTCGTGGACTTCACAACTGTAGCATAAAAGAAATAAGGAAGTCCTTAATTAATTAACCATATAAAATTTTAAAGTTATGAAAAGAATCATTGGAATTTTAGCTCTCGTAGCTTGCGTTGCAGCTTTCACCACTTCTTGCAACAAAAAATGCACCTGCAAAACCTATGCAGCAGGCGTTGTTTTGAGAACAGATGAAGTAGAACTGGACAAAGACACCTACAAAAAATGTTCTGATATGAACACCTTCGTTACTGATGACAATGGTCAAAACAAAACTGGTTTGGAATGCAAATAATTCTAAGCTAAACCAACATCAAACAGGGCAATCTTCGGGTTGCCCTGTTTTTGCTTAAAACCGTTCGTATGAAGAAAACTTTTTGTTTGTTGGCAGCATTCTGCCTTGTAGCCGCCCTTTCGACCTCTTGCGTGAAAAACTGCACCTGTAAGGCCTGGACAGTGGGCGTGGCCGGTGATGAATATGAGATAGAACTGGACAAGGATTACTACAAAACTTGTTCAGATATGAATACTTATAAAGAAGTGGAAGGCGTAAAGACGGGCATTGAGTGCCGCTAAAGGTCTTGGGCTAACATTTCACCCCGTGGGTTTCGCACGGAATATTTGGTGAATCGTTCATCGGCGTCGAAGCCATCACCATAGTTGATGGTGCCGTCGGCTTTCTTTTGGCAAACCTCTACATTGGAGAAGATTCGCCGTTTCTTTTTATCCCAGATAATTTGTTCTGTTTCAATGGATTCGTTCTTGATGAGGTCGGTGATGACCACATTCTTGGAGGCCTCCATACGCATGTCATTTTCGTAGCTGATGGCGTAGTCGGCAGTCAGTCGCGACTGAGGTTCCCCATCTTCGGTGTAGGAGGTGATGGTAATCCCTTTTGGACAGTCCATATAGGCGTTTTTGCCCATATATTTGTTGAGCAGAGGTATTTCAATAATGTAGTTGATGATACCCGAATCGCTGAAAATCAATTCCATATCGGTGGCCGACTCGTCGGGGTATTTGCCGTGGTAGTCCATTCTTGAGACCGTCTTGAAACTGTCGCGACAAGAAACAAAGAACACCACGCAGAGCAGTGCCAGCATGGTGTTCTTCAGGGTTTTCATAATTTTATTCTTTGTGTGAGAATAGATTATCTAACGGTAGTATTTTCTTGGATCCAGCAGCCTACGTGGTAGGAGTCACCGGATTTAAGACCTCTCTTGAATTTCTCTTCGCCAGAAACGCCAGGCAGTTTGGCGCGTTTGGCGGCGGCGTCTTCAGCAACCGACGGGTCAACTGAGGCAGCGCGGGCGTATTTGTCGGCAGCGGCCCAAGCGTAAGCGCCAGGAACTTCGTCACCACCCGAGCAACGGCTGCCTGATGAAGCGTAGAGGTCGCCAATCAGGATATATGCCTTACCGCAGTTGGGTTTAATCTTGATGGCTGCCAAGGCGGCGGCTCTTGCTTCAACATAGTTGCCCTTGCCCATGTAGGCCAGACCTAACATATAGTAAGGATCCACCTTCTGTTCGTTGGTCTCGTACAAGCTGATGGCTTCCTTGTAGTACTCGATGGCCTTGTCGTAATCCTTGTTGTGCATGATGGAGAAGTTACCCATCAGATAGGCACTCTGTGCACCGGGTTCTTGTTTGTGAACAATTTCCAATGCTTCGCTGAATACGGGCGACATGATGCAGTTGTTCTTGCTCATGGTGGCCACAATCTTCTTCAGCACGGCGATGTTGTCCTTGTTGGCATCCAACTTCTTGGCATATACTTTCTCAAGTACGCTGCAAGGTGCGTAGGGGGCGAACTTGTTCTCGATGTTGCGGAGAGTCTTGGTGTAGTTGCTAACGAGCTTCATCTGACGGGCGGTGTCGGCTGAAAGCTGTTTGAAACGCTTGTCATACTCCATCTTGTCGATTTGGTTATTAGCGAAAGCGGCTTCCAAATTCTCGAAGTTGGGCAGTTGCTTTTCATATTTCTTGTAGCAGTTGATCACAGCGGCGTCAATGTAGTCGGTAGCTCTTTCGTAAGCATCGATGATGATGGTGGTGTCCTTCTTCATCTGAGTCATGATTTCAGCTACGATAAAGTAGGTATCCCACAAAGCCGGCTGGGTGTTCTCCTTATCCAACTCGATGGATTTCACATACCTGTTGTACATAGCCTCAATCTTGTCATACTTTTTGTTGCTCAAGTAATCTTTGATTCTGTAGCGATACTCGTTGAAAGACATGAAGCCTAGACCGTTACCTTCCGAGAATTTCTTGGGAAAGTATTGGTATCTGATTTGATACGAGTTGATTAACTCATCAATCAACATCTCTTTCTTGGCGGAGTCTTTTTCCACTTTAATGAGGTTGTCGAACATAGTCTGAGCGTATGTGAAAACGCCGTCCCATGAGCAGGGGCAGTGTTCAACGATATATTGCCATGACGGATAGGCGTCGGCATAGTTTTTCTGGTCGTAGAACACGCGGAACTGACTGATTTGCTCCAGACATTTCAGTGAGTCTTCGGGGGTTTTACCATACTTAAAACCGCAGGGTGTTTGTGCGCTGACAAGCAGACCTGCTAAGATAAGGCAGAGTGAAACAGCAATTTTTTTCATTGGTATAATGTTTTAAAGTAATTTCCTATTAGACAATATTATTTTTTCGAGGTTAAATTTGCTATTCAAGTTTGACGCGTTGGTACCACTTTTCGTGGAGTACGAAGTTGAATGTAAGTCTGAAAAAGTTCTCCTTAATCAGATCATTTGCCAGTGTGCCCATCTGACCATATTCCATCATGATGTTGATAGATGATTGCGAAGTAGCGGTTTTGAGCGGGATGCCCAAGCCCAAGGCCACGCTGAATTCGGAGATAGGGGTATCTTTTATCCTAATATAGCCGGTAGAATATCTGGCTCCAGCTCTGATATTGAGTCGTTTATATACTTTCGAAGAGGTGGGGTTGGGTGTGTATTGAACGCCTACCGAGACGTTGATAGCATCTTGCAGCGAGTCTTTTTGGCCCATCAGGCTGTATTTGCTCCAGTTTTGCCAGGTAACGTCAGCGGCCACCAGGATTTTGTTTTTGAAAGAATAAGAGAGGCCGCCACCAACTGATTGGGGAATGCGCATGTTGCCTTTGTTGCCGATAATGTTCGCCACCGTGTCGTATGAGGTTGAGGCGGTGGCTTCACCTTCGTAGTTCAGCACCAAGCTGTTTTCCTTAGCCCAAATGTAGGCGGTGTTTTCATACACGGCACCCAGTCCCAGGCGGTGATTTTCTTTGATGTTGACAAAATATTGTGCGCCGGCTGAAAGATGTATGCCGTCGACATGGATATAATTGTCAATTAGTGAATTAGCATAGTTTTCTCCCGAAAAAGCAATGGTTCTGATGGAACTCAATCGGCCCCAGATGTAGGAGACATTCAGTCCGATGGAGAGTCCTTTGCACAACTTGAAAGCGTTGCCCCAGTATAGCT
Organism: Bacteroidales bacterium; assembly: GCA_017454945.1. Classification (GTDB taxonomy): domain Bacteria; phylum Bacteroidota; class Bacteroidia; order Bacteroidales; family WCHB1-69; genus JAFTCA01. The sequence goes on along the minus strand of JAFTCA010000010.1, from coordinate 169,109 downwards.
GCATCAGGCCCCCCTCGCCCTTGTAGGTGTATTCCACTTTGCCGATATTGTCCACCTCTTGCTTGTCGAGAATAGCATAGCCTAACTTGCTGAACGGCAGTATGCCGGCGCTGGTGCGCCAATGTCTGGTCACGGGCAAGCCGATGGTTAGATAACCTGGCCGTGCGTAAGTGGTTTTTTGTGACAGCTCATCTGTTTTCAGTGTGCTGGAGATAATACTGAAGGCTGCATCGGCTATGAATGATAATGAGTCGAATGCTGCGTAGGAGGCGGGATTGCGGAAGTTAATATAGCCAGTGTTATGTTGCATGGCATACGACACGTGGCCCATAGCTGCCAACGGCGCTGAGGTCACATTGTCGAGCAGGCCTACACCATAGCCTGAATAGGGGGAACTGATGTTGTTCTGTGCTTGTAATTGCAACAGTGCCAACGTCATCAGAACCAGTAACAGTGTAATCCCTTTTCTAAGCGTGTTCAACATTCAACTGTAATATTTTATGCAAACCTAACAGTACTATATTTGAAGGTGCAAATATAGTGTTTTTTATTGAATTGCATAGGAAGGCGGAATCGCCCCCTGTTAGCAACACTTTGAGGTCGGTTGCCTGTTGGGCGTAGCGGTCGATGGAAGTGTTGATTTCGTCAATAATTCCGTGCATAACGCCGCTCTCAATCGAGTGTTGGGTGGAGTTGCCGATGAAGAAATCGATGTCACGTTTGGTGACGAGAGGCAACTTTTGGGTGAAATGGTGCAGTGCCTTGAATCTCATTTCGAGTCCAGGCGAAATGCTGCCACCCAAATAGCGGCCGTTGTGGTCAACAAAGTCGAAGACGAGGCAGGTGCCGGCTTGTATAGAGAGAATGTCGTGATGCGGATAGAGCGAGAAGGCGCCGACAGCGTTGGCAATGCGGTCGAGGCCTAAGGTTTGCGGGGTTTCGTAGCACAATTCAATAGGGAGGCGCGAAAGATAAGAAAACTCGTGATAATTGGTTCTATCTTTCAGTATGTTAATAAGTTGACTATCGCAGGCGCCCACAGCCGAACAAATGGAATGGCGGATGGGGTAGCGGTCGAGGGTGGCTTGCAACAGGTCGGTTGTCAGTTGCGGTTGTTGTTGGCTGTCAACCATTTTGCCCTCGTTGGTAAAGATGGCCCACTTGTGGGTGCTGTTGCCAATATCAATAACCAGGTTCATGGGTGTTATCTTGAATCTTTGCATTCGCAAAGCGATGTGTAATATATTTTGGTTTTAGGGAGTAGCAGTTCCATGTAATCCAACTCTTCAGCGCGCAGGGGAATCTGTCGTAAGTCGATGATTTTCAGTGTTTCGGCAAGTTCGGCCATACTTTTAGGAAGAACATACAAATGGTTATCCCAGGCATCGATGCTTTCCAGTTTTTTGAGTTTACCCATACTTTCGGGCAGATATTCAATCATATTCCGATTGATAATCAGCGTCTTCAACTCTTGTAAGTTGCCGATGCTTTCGGGTAGGGTAATCAGTTTGTTGCGCGAAACATCCAGGTATTGGAGGTTTTGCAACTTTTCAATTTGTTGGTTTACCTGCATTAGGCCGCAGCGCACAATGGTCAGTTCCTGAAGATTGGTTAAGAGGAATAATTTGTTGGGAATGGTGTCCCATTTTTTCTCACCTTTGAGCTTAAGTCGGTATACCTGTTCGGGATTTTTAAGTGCTTCGTCCAGAGAGGTATAGACGGGCTGATCCTGCAACTCGACGGGTGAGAGCGGCTGTGCCTGAGCCATGACGATGAGTCCTAAACACAATATGGTGAAAATCAGTTTATTCATTCAAAAGTCGGATAATGTGTTGTTTGTCTAAACGTAATTGGTCAATAAGTTGTTGTGGTGAGTCGAAAGTTTTTTCTTCCCGTATTTTTTTCAGAATCTCGAATTGCAACTGTTGTCCATAAATATCTTCTTGAAAATTAAAAAGATGTATTTCAATGGAGAGTTTGTCAAGTTGCAAGGTAGGGCGTGTGCCCACATAGAGCATACCGAACAGAGATTGTTTTTCGAGCCATACTTTGACAGCATAGATGCCTGTTTCGGGCGGCAGCAGTCCCTCGGCCAATTCGATGTTGGCAGTGGGGAATCCAAATTTGCGTCCGTTTTGGAGCCCTTTGATGATTGTGCCAGAATAAATGTTGTCGGTATGTGTCATAGTATCAGATTATTTCATGCTGAAGGCACTCACATCGGGTTCGCCATAAAGCTCTTCATAGTCGGCTCCGAGGAAGCAGGCAAAAGAGGATATGTAGCTAAAGCCGAGTTGACGGTAATAATCTATGTCGTCACGAATCAGGTCGTTGTCGGGGACAAACTGTTTGGGTGGTTTGGTCCAGTTCGACATCATTGAGTTATCAAACCAGTATTCAAGCACTTTGGCATTCTTTTTGCCAAAGAAGTCGAGAAGGGCCTTGATGTTTTCTTCGTCGGGATTGTTCTCGCGCAGGCGGCATTTCAAGTCTCTGTCGATGGGGGCGTACTCCACAAAGATACCCTCTTCGGGGGTGACCTGCGTGGGGGTAGGCATGGCGCCATGGTAGGCCAGATAGGCCAGTTGGGCGTCGGGAATCTCTTTGCGCAATTCTTTGATAATGCGGTTCATCACCAGAAGCGTCATGTCCGATTCGGAAAGTTGGGCGCATTTTTCGCATTGGCAAGTGCTCTCTTTCACGTCGTCCATCCAGAAATAGTAGCGGTGCGTGCTTTTATAGAGTTTTTTAGCCAATTCCACGGCACGTTTGGCCACAATGTCGAGGGCTTCTTCGTTTGAGACGCAGAAGTTGAGCAGCGGTTCGCGCTGACCGTCGGCGTTCATCCTGAAATATTCAGGGTGGCTCTCGTAGAGGTCGCGGGGCATCAGGTAGCTGGCGGCGTGAAATTCGTATTCGATGTTCAGTCCTAGCGAGTCTGCATGGTCGAGCATTGCTCTAAACTCCTCAGTTTCGAGCATTTGCAGCATCTCTTCCAGCGTTTTGTAGGCGTTGCGGCCGCCGCGTGGGTGCATTGTGATGGTGTTGATGCCCAGTGCGTGCATGCGGTCTATCCATTTGATGCTCAGCTCTTCGGGGTGGATGAGCAAGCTCTGTTCGTAGGCCGTAGTGGTGCTGTCGGTGGTGGTATCCGCATCAGTGGAAGAGCGATGGGAGCAGCTATTGCCTGCGAACAAGATGAAGAGAGCGAAGGCAAAAAGGCTGAAGATTTGTTTTGATTTCATCATAATTATCAGATATAAATAATGTTAAGAGTTTATCTTTTATAGGAGACAAAAATAGTAAAAAAAAGGGAACTATATACTTGTTGGCACTGAGTCCCTTCCGCGGCGACCAAGTTTGGTGTTCCATAAAACATTCATAGCGCGCCGCGGTGAGTATCATGATGTTTCTCGCTACCCCAGATTACGCTACGCTCATCTGGGGTTATTGGGAGGGAACCTCTACGAGGTTTAAAAATGCGCATGGCATATGTGGAAGTATCCCGTAGGGATACCCTATCAATAACTCCACACAAGCGCGGTAGCGCGCTGTGTGGGGCGGTGGAAGGCATGTGCGCTCCTCGCGGCGCGGGGAGGATGCGATATGAAACAACATGCTTAATCGCCGCGAAAGAGACACTCGTGCAACAATGCGAATCGACAAGACTAAAAGGTTTTGTTCCCGAAACACTTTGTGCCATCAAGTATATGGTTACCAAAAAAATCGTATATAATATGAACCTAAAACAATAAAAATATCGCATTAGTACTATTTGATTAAAAGAAAAAAATGCAGAGGGGTTTGTGCGTATCAAAAAAAAATGTATTTTTGCACCCCTAAAATTTTCAAAATAAATAGAATACAAACTTAAAGTAGAAAGGAGTCATAAGTATCGCAACACCAGTTACCAAATCCGGTTTCCATCGTGGAGGTCCTCAGAAGAAAGAGGCTTTGCACAAGATTAACGAGAAGATCACTTCGCCCACCGTACGTGTTGTAGGTGAAGGAATTGAGTCAAAGATAGTTTCATTGAAAGAAGCTATGGAGATTGCCAACCAGTTAGAGTTGGATTTAGTGGAGATTTCTCCTCAGGCCACTCCTCCGGTATGCCGTGTGATGAATTACCAGAAGTTTCTCTATGACCAGAAGAAGAAGCAGAAGGAGATCAAGTCAAAATCGGCAAAGGTGGTGATTAAGGAAATCCGCCTCGGGCCCCAGACTGATGATCATGATTTCGAGTTCAAGACCAATCATGCCATCAAGTTCTTGAAAGACGGTTGCAAAGTGAAGGTGGATGTCTATTTCAAAGGACGTTCCATTGTTTACAAGGACCAAGGTGAGTTGATACTGCTCAAGTTTGCGCAAGCGGTGGAAGAGTATGGAAAGCCCGAGCAGTTGCCCAAGTTGGAAGGTAAGAGAATGATTATGATACTGAATCCCAAGAAATAAGAAAATTGCATTAAACCCAAAATATTCACCTTAAAAAATTACTTGGAAATGCCAAAAACAAAAACCAAATCCGCTGCCAAGAAAAGATTTACCTTGACAGGTACCGGAAAAGTCAAAAGACACCATGCCTACATGAGTCACATCTTAACCAAGAAGACAAAGAAGAGAAAACGTAACCTCGGTTACGGAGTCGTTGCCGACAAGGTTAATGAAGGAACTATCAAAGAAATGTTAGGCTGCAAATAAAACGAATTATTAACTTTACCATCAGCACATCAAGAGTTTATCAGTTTAAACCGCTGACGTAAAAAGAAAGGAGAACTTATGCCAAGATCAGTTAATCATGTTGCTTCAAGAGCAAGAAGAAAAAAGATTTTGAATCGGACCAAAGGTTATTTCGGAAAGAGAAAAAATGTTTGGACCGTAGCTAAGAATACATGGGAAAAAGGTCAACAGTACGCTTATCGCGACAGAAAAGCCAAAAAACGTGTATTCAGAAGTTTATGGATCACCCGTATCAATGCGGGAGTACGCGAATATGGCATGTCCTATTCTGCCTTCATGGGCAAAATAGCAAAGAAGGGTGTTGCTTTGAACCGCAAAGCCCTCGCCGACCTCGCTATGAATAATCCTCAGGCATTCAAAGCGATCGTTGATTTGGTTAAGTAACATTAACCGCAACTCACAAAGAAAAAATAACGGGTTTAATTGCAATCATAGGAAGGGCCTCCCAAAGGGGCTCTTCTTTTTTTATGTATTCTTGTACCGCTCGCTTCGACAAGTTCAGCGAGCGCCCCTCAATTATACATTATACATTGTTAATTATAAATTGTTTTCGTATCTTTGCACCGTTGTTAACGGAAACGTTCTCAGCATTTTCTTGACATAAAAAGCGTTTTCGCTTTTCTTTAGTGTGTTCGAAATCTGGTAAATTTCAAAAATGCTACAAAGAAAGCTAAGACGCTCGCGGATTAACCGTGAGCTTTCTTATTTGTAGCATTGGGTTTTACCAGAACCTCGAACCACAATATGAAGTTCGCGGTTTTTTTATGTCTGGAAAATAAGAGATAAAGATAATGTAAGTGTCAATATATTAATAATTTAATAGTTTCATAATTTAATCAAACAATTTACAATGAAAAAAATTCTTTCAACCTTCGTTTTTGCGCTGCTATGCCTTGGTGCAACAGCGCAAACTGTAACCCTTATGTTTACGGGTAAAGACGCTCGTAACCAGTATGTGAAACTGAACCGTGTGGTGATTACCAACCTGACACAGAACTGGCAGGAGACCATTTATTATCCCGACACCATTCTGATGATGGGCGGAACAGGCGTGGAAGATTTTGAGAACGCCAGCGGAATGAGACTATCGCAGAATGTGCCCAACCCGTTCGATGGCGCCACGGATTTTGAATTGCAAACAACTGAAAATGGAAATGTTACATTGGAAATTGTGGATATAAATGGGCGTGCCGTTGCAGAGACGCAATGTATTGCGTCTCTACAAGCCGGCACCCACCATTTCCGCGCAACCGTGGCCACCGCTGGCACATACCTACTGACTGCCCGCTGTGGGAATAATGTGGCCACGATCAAAATGGTGAACAACGGCGGAGCTGGCGAAAACGCCATTACCTATTTGGGCGAAGGCAATTTCTACCCGCTGACCGCCACGCTGAAAGGCGGCAAGGGCAGTACCAACAAGCCCTTTGCCTTTGGTGATAATATGATTTATATGGGCTATGCCATGATTAACGGCAAGGAGTGTGTTAGCCAGAATGTTGAAAAACGGCAGTTGATTTCGGAAACTATCACATTAAGTTTCGACAACTATCCGCCCACAGTGACCACGGCTCCTGTGACCGAAATAACCTCGCACAGTGCGATGAGCGGCGGCGAAGTGCTGCAAGATGGCGGTAGTGCTGTGATTACGAAGGGCTTATGCTGGAACACGAAGCCCTATCCCACCGTAAACGACAGCCATATTGCTGCTGGCAGCGGTTTGGGCAGTTTTGTGAGTGCGCTGACAGGTTTGACTTACGGCACCACCTATTACGTGCGCGCCTACGCTGAAAACGGTATGGGTGTGTCTTACGGCAACGAGCAAAGCTTTACCACCGTTACTATTACGCCTCCCGTGGTGACCACGGCAGTTGTGAGCAACGTTACCAACAACAGTGCCACTTGCGGGGGAACCATACAGGATATGGGTTCGCAGATTACGGGCCGTGGTGTATGCTGGAGCAAATCTCCCAATCCTACGGTGGAGAATTCATGCACCAACGATGGTATAGGTGCTGGTACATTTACAAGCACACTGAAGAACTTGGACCACAGCACGCTCTACTATGTGCGTGCATACGCCACCACTGTTGATGGAACCTTCTATGGTGACGAGAAGAGTTTCACTACGGAAGAGGCCAAACTGCCCGTAGCTGTAACTGCCGATGTGACTAATATACGATACAATAATGCAACCTGTGGCGGCACAGTGATAGATATGGGAACATACGTAACCGCCCGTGGTGTTTGTTGGAGTACTTCTCACAACCCCACTGTTGACGATGAGCATACCACAGATGGTATTGGAGCAGGAACTTTCACAAGCACTATGTCAGTGTTACGCCATAAAACCACTTACTATGTTAGAGCTTATGCCACTAATAGTGACGGTACAGGTTATGGTGAAGAGAAAAGTTTCACTACGGAAGTGTGTCCTCTGCCGAACGTGGGCATAGCAAACATATGTGTGGAAGACGGAGTGTTTAATGTTACAAGCTCATGCTCGGTATCTGATACCAACTATCCTGTGACAGCCCGTGGCATTTGCTGGAGCACCTCTTCCAATCCAACTTTGGATAACGCATATACGATCCACGGCTCTGGTTCAGGAACATTTACCTTCGAATTGAAAAACATACCAGCCAATACCGATGTTTATGTAAGGGCTTATAGCACAAACGAGGGTGGAACAAAATATAGTGGGAATAGGATAGTGAACACTAATTCATATTACACAAATAAAAGGGATGGTCAAGCTTGTGCTGCTGCATCCACAGTAACCGATCGCGATGGCAATATATACAATACAGTACAGATTGGTTCTCAGTGTTGGATGAAGGAGAACCTGCGTACCACCAAGTATGCCGATGGAATTTCTATTACACAGGGAAGCACATACTCTGACGATGTGGCCTATTGGTACTATCCGAATAATAACTCATCGAATAAGACCACATACGGCTTGTTGTACAACTGGAAAGCAGTAATGAATGGTGCCTCATCATCCTCTTCCAATCCCAGCGGTGTACAGGGTGTTTGTCCCAATGGTTGGCATGTTCCGAGCGGTGCAGAATGGACACAATTGACTGATTATGTGGGAAAACAATGCCAGTATCAGTGTGATTCCAATAGTTCATGCTATGCCAAGGCGTTGGCTTCTACAACAGGTTGGGAAACAAGTACATATTCATGTACTGTGGGAAATGATCAAGAGAGCAACAATGCCACAGGTTTTTCGATCGTTCCTGCTGGCTGTTGCGACTACGGTTTCGGCCATCTTGCCACGTTTTGGAAAAGTCAGGATGCATCATACTGCTCTTTCGGCAGCGGTTCTGTCTCCATGGCAAGCTACTTAACCACCGCATCTGCCTATGTATCAGTTCGTTGTTTGAAAGATTAAGATTAAAAAAGAGTTCAAAATAGAGTTATTAATATTCTTCAAATCATGTTAAAATGGAAATAAAAGTGGAAATAGAAAACCAAAGTCAATACGCACAACAATTATATGCTCGCTGTAAAATATTAGGTAAGAACAGTAAAAAACAATTTCTGTACAAATATATGGATATGGATACTGCTTTAAAATGTCTGCAAAATAGTGAATTGCGATTTGCAGAACCGTCAAGTTGGAAAGATCAATATGAAAAATTGTTTTATACGGCTGATTATCATAAAGTTGATCCTACTAAGTCGTACCCGAAAACAATATTTGCGTGTTGTTTTACAAAAGAGAAAGTAAATGAGGCAGCTTGGAAAACGTATATTTATAGCCAATCGGGATTAAGTGGTAGGTGTGTTCAATTTAAAATTAATAGAAGTAAGTTTCGAATAGCATTAAGCAAAGCTCTCAAAAACAACGGAGTTGCATACGAGGGACAATGCATTTATAAACAGATTGATAAAGAAATAACGCATCTTACAGATAAGAAGTCGCCTAATTATTCAGCTATTTTTGGAAAAGGAATTGATTTGAGTGGATTTTTATCTCTGCTGCTTGTTAAGAGAAAATGTTTCCGATATGAGAATGAAACGCGTTTCTTTTTGGACTTGGATAATAAGAACGCTTTCAAGGTGCACGGAAGGAAGAAAACGGGGAAATTCATTTATGTTAAATTGAATTGGACGGATTTTATAGAAGCTATCGTGATTGATGAAAGATGTTCTGATATGGAATTGAATGTGCTGACAACAGCATGTCATAAAGCAGGTATTAAGATAAAGCCTACAAGAAATGACCTGTATGCCGTTCCATTTAAACACCCTATTACAATCCCGTAATAATGGAATAATGTGCAACCCTTTTGTGGTTGTTAATAAATAGTATTTCCCTTCATTCTATAGTTGTACATCCCATTAAAGAGAAACGGAAATGGGATTCCTTCGCACGCTGCGCGTGCTCGGCGGTGGTTGAGCCTGTCGAAACCACCGTTAACTCTTCTCTTGGCACATTTTTACCTCTTCTTCCGTCATTTCGGCAATTTCTGCAATGGTGGCAATGGGTATCCCTTTCTCCAGCATGTTAAGAACCATTTCACGTTTGCCTTTTTCTATACCATTTTCTAGCCCTTTGTCAAAACCTTCGTTAAATCCTTCCTCTTTACCAAGCCGGTGGTGGTATTCCATTGCGTCTTTCACGTCCTCGTACTCTAATACGCTCTTTTCATACTCTTGTTTTTCCATGGCGGTCAGTTTTGATAGTTGTTAGCGATTCTAAAACTCAATAATTCTATAACTCTTAACTCCTTAGTTTCTTAACTTCTTAACTTTTCACTACTCACCTCAACACCTCAACCTTATACGTACAGTGGATGGTCCTTCAATATGGCTTCGCACTCGGCGATGGTGAGGGCATCCATCAGGCGGATCCGGTTGGGCTTGAAGTTGGTGATACCTTTGAAATAGGCGGCGTAGTGGCGGCGCATTTCAAACACGGCCCTCTTTTCGCCTTTCCAGTCGGCGGCGGTGCGGAGATGCAACATAGCCATTTCCACACGCTCGTTGTAGGTGGGCGGGGTGAACTCGCGATGATAGTAGAAGTCCTTGATTTCCTTGAAGATCCAAGGGTTGCCAATGGCTGCACGGCCAATCATGATGGCATCCACGCCGTAGCGATCCTTGTATTCCAACGCCTTGGCTGCCGAGTTGATGTCGCCATTGCCGATGACGGGAATGGTCATGCGGGGGTTGTTCTTCACCTCCCCGATGAGCGTCCAGTCGGCGGTGCCTCTGTAGAGCTGCGAGCGTGTGCGTCCGTGGATTGCAATAGCTTGTATGCCAATATCTTGCAATTGCTCGGCGGCGCTTACGATGTTCTTGTTCAGCTCGTCCCAGCCCAGTCGTGTCTTGACAGTGACGGGCAGTTTGACGCTGTTGACCACGGCGCTGGTCAGTCGCACCATTTTGGGAATATCCTTGAGGATGGCAGAGCCGGCGCCTTTGTTGACCACCTTCTTCACGGGGCAGCCCCAGTTGATGTCGATAAAGTCGGGGTGGGCGGCCTCGGCCACTTCGGCCGCTTCGCGCAGAGCCTCTTCGGTGTGGCCGAAGATCTGGATGCCAAAGGGGCGCTCCGTCTCGTCGAAGGTGAGCTTGCGCAAACTCACGTCCACATTGCGGATGAGGGCGTCGGAAGAGATGAATTCCGAAATCATGATGTCGGCACCCAAGTTCTTGCAGATGCGGCGGAAAGGCGGGTCGGTCACCTCTTCCATCGGTGCAAGATACAACGGGAAGTCGTATTGCGATAAGAGTTTGGCAATGGCGTTGTTGTCGTTCATCTTCGGCGGGCAAAATGATGTTGCAAAGGTAAAACATTTCATCCTTTTTTTCTTGAGTGGTCCGCTATTTTTTACTATTTTTGCGATGCAAAATGAGAATGTGATATGGCGAAATCCGCGGAAACACCCCTGATGAAACAGTATTACCAGTTTAAGGCTCAGCATCCTGACGCCATCTTGCTGTTTCGTGTGGGCGACTTCTACGAGACCTACGGCGAAGATGCCGTCAAGGCCTCGCAAGTGTTAGGCATTGTGCTCACCAAGCGTTCCAATGGTGCTGCCGCGTCTGTCGATATGGCGGGTTTTCCCTTCCATGCGCTCGACAACTACTTGCACAAGTTGGTGCGTGCTGGCTTCAGAGTGGCCATTTGCGAGCAACTGGAAGATCCGAAGATGACCAAGACTTTGGTGAAACGCGGTGTGGTAGAGATGGTTACGCCTGGTGTGTCGGTCAACGACAAGGTGCTGGAACAGAACGAGAACAACTTCCTCGGCGCCATTCACTACAGCGAAAAGATAAGCGGTATCGCCTTTTTGGATATCTCAACGGGCGAGTTTTACATTGCCGAAGGCAATAAGGAGTACATCGACAAGCTGTTGCAGAATTTCAAGCCTGCCGAGATGGTGATTCAGAAAACGCTGATGACACCATTCAAAGAGCAGTTTGGCGACAATATGCTGCTGACACCGTTCGAGGATTGGGTGTTTACCTACGATTATGCCCACGACTTGCTCATCAAGCATTTCCAGACTACTTCTCTGAAAGGTTTCGGTGTGGAGAACCTGCACGATGGCATCATTGCTGCGGGTGCAGCGCTTCATTATCTGCAAGAAACACAGCATAATAGATTACAACATATCAACAAGATAAACCGTATTGAGGAAGAGTTGTATGTTTGGCTCGACCGCTTCACGGTTCGCAATTTGGAGTTGGTACATTCGCCCAACGAGAATGCGGTCACGCTGTTACAGGTGCTCGATAAGACCTTGACACCCATGGGTTCGCGTATGTTGCGCAAATGGATGGTGCTGCCGCTGAAAGCCAAGGCCATGATTGAGGAGAGATTAGCGGTGGTGAAATATCTGATGGACCACGATTCGATAGCCGAGCAGTTGGCAGCGGTCATCAAGAATATCGGCGATTTGGAACGTATGGTATCCAAAATTGCCGTAGGTCGTATCAACCCGCGCGAGATGTTGCAGTTGGCTAGGGCTTTACGTGCTGTTGAAGGCATTAAAGCCATTTGTGATAAGGCCCAAAATTCGCCGTTGACCAAGATTGCCGAGCAACTGAATCCGTGTGTTACTTTGTATCAACGTATTGAAAAAGAGGTCAATGAGGATGCACCCGTGCTGGTCAACAAGGGGCGTGTGTTCAACAGAGGTGTGGATGCCGAACTGGATGAATTGCTCTCGCTGGCCACCGACAGCAAGCAGATCTTGGCCGACATTCAGCAGCGCGAGTCGCAGAAGACGGGCATATCTTCCTTAAAGATTGGCTTTAACAATGTTTTTGGTTATTATTTGGAGGTGACCAATACCCATAAGGACAAGGTGCCGCCCGAGTGGATTCGCAAGCAGACGCTGACCAATGCGGAGCGATATATTACAGAGGAGCTCAAAGATTTGGAAACCAAGATTTTGGGAGCCGAAGACCGCATTTTAGAGATTGAGGCGCGTCTGTTCAACGAACTGGTAATGAATGCCATGGATTACCTTTCCATCATCCAGACCAATGCGCGCGTGGTGGCTCGTTTGGACGTATTGCTCTGTTTTACAGTTGTTTCCATTGAAAATAATTATACCCGTCCGCGCATCAACGAGGGTACGGAAATACGCATCAAGAATGGTCGCCATCCTGTTATCGAGAAGCAGTTGCCGATAGGCGAGCCTTATATTGCCAACGACATCTTTTTGGATAATAACCATCAGCAAATCATGATGATAACAGGTCCTAATATGTCGGGTAAGTCGGCTTTGCTGCGACAAACAGCCCTTATTGTGCTGATGGCGCAGATGGGTTGCTTTGTGCCGGCGGAGTCGGCCGAGATAGGCATTGTAGATAAGGTCTTTACGCGTGTGGGTGCCTCCGACAATATCAGCACGGGCGAATCGACCTTCATGGTGGAGATGAATGAAACCGCCAGCATTTTGAATAACATTTCCGACAGGAGTTTGATTTTGCTCGATGAAATAGGCAGAGGTACAAGTACTTACGATGGAGTTTCCATCGCATGGGCTATTTCAGAGTTTTTGCACGAGCATAAGAAATATAGGGCCAAGGTGTTATTTGCCACCCATTATCATGAGTTGAATGACATGGCTTCGCAGTTCCCGCGCATCAAGAATTACCATGTTTCTGTGAAGGAAATCAACAATAAGATATTCTTTTTGAGAAAATTAGAGCCGGGAGGAAGCGAGCATAGTTTTGGTATTCATGTGGCTCGCATGGCGGGAATGCCGCCGCAGGTGTTGCGTCGTGCCGATGAGATACTGCACCAGTTGGAGGAAAGTCACGGTACGGGCGACAAGAACAAGCCCCGCATTGAGAAAAAGCAGGCTCCTGGTTATCAGCTCAGCTTTATCCAATTGGATGACCCCTTGTTGCTGGATGTGAAGGAACAGATTGTGGGGTTGGACATCAATTCGCTCACGCCAGTGGAGGCGCTGATGAAGTTGAACGACATCCAAAACTTGCTGACGGAGAAGAAGAAAAAATAAAAAAAGCCGACCCATCGGGTCGGCTTTTTCGTTATCCGAAGATTGGAGATTATTCTTTTTCAGATTTCTCAAGGTTTTCTTTCAGATTCTTCAAGGTTTCCAGGTCGCCCAACGTAGCCTTTTCGGTGCTTTCGTTAATCTTAGCGATTTCCTTGGCTTTCTTCTTGTTCTCTGACATTACCTTTTTCTTTTCATCTTCAGGAGTTTCCTGCCAGGTCTTGGTGTGAGAGAGGGTGATTTTCTTAGCCTCTTTTACAAATTCCACAACCTTGAAAGGAAGGGTCTCGTCAACTTGAGCGGTGGTGCCGTCGGCTTTCAGTAAGGAGCGGTCGAAAGCGAAACCTTCAACGCCGTAAGGAAGAGCAACAGCTACACCTTTTTCTTTCTTGCTAACGATGGTTCCTTCGTGTACAGAGCCAACGGTGAAGACATTCTCCCATTCATCCCAAGGATTCTCCTCGAGTTGTTTGTGACCTAAGCTCAGACGGCGGTTTTCGATGTCGAGGTCAAGAACCACAACTTCAATTTCGTCGCCAATCTTGGTGAACTCAGCGGGATGTTTGATCTTCTTCGACCATGACAGGTCAGAGATGTGGATCAGGCCGTCAACGCCTTCTTCGAGTTCAACAAAGATACCGAAGTTGGTAAAGTTGCGAACGATAGCGGTGTGTTTCGAGCCAACGGGATATTTCTCGGCGATGTTTGCCCATGGGTCGGGGATCAATTGTTTGATACCGAGAGACATCTTTCTGTTTTCTCTGTCGAGGGTCAACAGAACGGCTTCCACTTCGTCGCCGACTTTCAGGAAGTCGTGAGCGGTGCGGAGGTGCTGCGACCATGACATTTCGGAAACGTGGATTAAACCTTCAACGCCGGGGAGGATTTCTACAAATGCACCGTAGTCGGCGATAACCACTACTTTACCTTTCACCTTGTCACCCACTTTGAGGTTGGGATCCAAAGCGTCCCACGGATGAGGAGTCAATTGTTTCAGACCCAGAGCGATACGTTTCTTGTTTTCGTCAAAGTCCAGAATAACCACATTCAGTTTCTGATCCAGTTGGACGATTTCTTCGGGATGGATGATTCTACCCCAAGAGAGGTCGGTGATGTGGATCAAGCCGTCAACGCCACCGAGGTCGATGAATACGCCGTAACCGGTGATGTTCTTAACGGTACCTTCCAGAATCTGGCCTTTTTCGAGTTTGGCGATGATTTCAGCCTTTTGAGCCTCGAGTTCGTCTTCGATGAGAACCTTATGTGAAACAACCACGTTTTTGTATTCTTGGTTGATTTTAACAACTTTGAAGTCCATGGTTTTGTCAACATAAACGTCATAGTCTCTGATGGGTTTCACATCAATCTGTGAGCCGGGCAGGAAGGCTTCGATGCCGAATACGTCAACAATCAAGCCACCTTTGGTTCTGCATTTAACATAACCTTGGATAACTTCTTCGTCTTCGTATGCCTTGTTAACACGGAGCCACGATTTGAGCAGACGGGCTTTCTTGTGAGAGAGCAGCAGTTGGCCGCTTGAGTCTTCCTGACTTTCAACGTAAACTTCGATTTCGTCACCGATTTTGAGGTCGGGGTTGTAGCGAAGTTCGGAAGCGGAGATGACGCCGTCGGATTTGAAGCCGATGTTGACAACCACTTCGCGTGAGTTGAAGGAAACGACAGTACCCATAATCACAGCCTGCTCGTCGATTGACTTGAAGGTCTGGGTGTACTTTTCCTGCAGTTTTTCAGTCTCTTCTTTGCTGTACTTGGTGCCTTTCTTTTCGATGGCATCCCAGTTGAAGTTGTCGAGTGAGCCGTAGGCGTTCTCGATTTCTCTCATTTTTCTGGGTTTCTCGGCTGCGGGAGCGGCCGCTTCCATAGCGGGTTGCTCTTCAGCGGTGGCTTCAGGAGTGTTTAATAATTCTTCTGACATTTGTTTAATTTCGATTCGCCGTAGCGAACCATTGGTTTTAAAGGGTTTAACATGAGGTTGACTTGTCAGCTAAATTAAAGAGCCTCTTTTAATTTAGGGCTGCAAAATTACAAAAATTATTAATACACAGTGCAAAAAAATGCAGGGGCGAATCTTCATTCGCCCCTGCTGCTGTTTTTATCAACGAAATGAGTTAGTCACAATTAGTCTTTCACGCAACGAACGGAGTAGGCGTTTCCTTTGCTGACGCTGTTGATGCTGGCGTTGGGGTGCATATAGTTGAGTGTTGTAACCCAAGCATTTTCAGAGCCATCTTCTGTGGCGTTCCACATGCTGGCAGCAATTTTGAAAGCGGAGTAGATGCCAGTATAAGCTCCAGCAGGTGTGCCGTTTAAGCCGGTGGCGTTGTTGGTGGAGGGAAGATTGCCGGGAGCGCAAGTCTGTGTGCTGGGTTCCCAACCTTCGGTAGAGGCCATTGCTTTGGCTACGTATGCGTCACCACCTTCCTCGATTGTGCATACAAATTCGCTTTGGCGTCCAATGTAGTTTATTAGGTCTTCCCATTCAGCTTTGCTAGGTATGTGCCATCCTTTTGGGCATACACCCTGAACGTGGCTGGGGTTGGTATTGCTGCTGCCCTTGCCATTCATGGCTGCCGTCCAGTTGTACAAGTAACCGTGAGTTTTCACGTTTTTCTCGTCACCATTGGGATTGTAGCGGTAGCCGGTGTTGCCGTTGGGAGAGGTTCCCATGGGAATGTCGGTGCCGTCGGCATATTTGGTGGAGCGGAGGTTCTCGGTCATCCACGTATGATCGCCAATCTTGATGGCGTCATATTTATTGCCGTCCTTATCCTGTACGGCATCATTAATTATCTGACCATCAGGTGTTTTGTCTTTGTCACACGAAGTCAATGAGAACGAAGCTGCAATGAGTGCTGCTGCAAAATACAAAATGTGTCTTTTCATAGAGTTTTGGTTTTAAATGTAATTACATATCAATATATAAACGAATAAACGGGCTTAAAAACTACATTGTAAGCGGAAAAATTAAGAGGCTTGCAGTTCTTTCTGCAAACCTCTTTTGGCGATTCCGGTTGGGATCGAACCAACAACCTACTGCTTAGAAGGCAGTTGCTCTATCCATTGAGCTACGGAACCGTTCTTGGTCGGGATAGCCTGATTCGAACAGGCGACCTCCTGCTCCCAAAGCAGGCGCGATAACCGGACTACGCTATATCCCGTCGCGGCTGCAAATATACATAAATAATCGTTTGAAGTCGAAAAAATTTAAAATATTAATAATCAGAACAATAAATCTTTGCCTAAAAGTCATAATTCTATCGCAACCATCTTTATTTGAAGTAAAAACAGGGGCGAATTACATTTTGTTAATCATATCAAGCCAATGGATGGCCGATTTGACGGTGGGTATATTTTTGATAGTCAGCAACAATTTTTTGTTCACCTCCTTGATTTGCACGGTGGGGTGGTTTTTTTGCATGAAGACCAATATCTTGCTGAACAGCTCCGACTGATAGAACGGTGAGCTGCTGTTGCCGATGAAGTAACCGGTGAAGCTGCCCTTTTTGAGGACGATTTTTTCAAAGTAGAGGTCGGCGGCTTTCCATCGCAACGGCATAGTTTGCAGCAGTTCCTGCGTCTCGGGTGGCAGCGGACCGAACATGTCAAGCAGTTTCTGCGAGAATTTGAACAGCTCGTCTTCGTTTTTCAGGTTGCTCAATTCCTTGTAAAGGCTCATGCGCTCGCTGACGCTCGCGACATATTCTGTTGGTAATAAGACTGATAAGTCGGTTTCAAGCAGGCATTCGCGGTGGAGCAAGGCCGTGTTGTCGGCCATCTGTATGCCTTCGGGTGCGGTTTCCTTCAATTCCAATAAGGCTTCGTTGAGGATTTTCTGGTACATCTCGAAGCCAATTTCGGAGATAAAGCCGCTCTGTTCGCCGCCCAAAATGTCGCCTGCACCCCGGATATCGAGGTCGCGCATGGCAATCTGGAAGCCGCTACCGATGTCAGAGAAATCTTCGATGGCTTTCAGTCGCTTACGGGCGGTTTCGTTCAGATCTTCCCAAGAGCGTATCAGCATGTAGCAGAAGGCTTTCTTGTTGTTTCGGCCCACGCGGCCGCGCAACTGGTGCAGCACATTGAGGGCGAAGTTCTGGGCATCGTTGATAATCATCGTGTTGGCGTTGGTGATATCGAGCCCTGACTCGACGATGGTGGTGGCTACCAGCACGTCATAGTCGCCGTGGATGAAGCCCAGCATAATCTTTTCCAGCTTGTCGCCATCCATCTGCCCGTGGCCGACGGCAATGCGCGCATCGGGCACCAGTCGCTGGATGAGGCCTGCTACTTCGTTGATATTCTGCACTTTGTTGTGAACGACAAACACTTGGCCGCCGCGACTGATTTCGTAGGAAACAGCATCGCGGATGAGTTCCTCGTTGAAGACGTGTATCTCGGTTTGGATGGGGTAGCGGTTGGGTGGCGGCGTGGTGATGACGGAGATGTCGCGGGCACCCATGAGCGAGAATTGCAGCGTGCGCGGGATGGGTGTAGCCGACATGGTAAGCGTATCCACATTGACTTTCATCTCGCGCAGTTTCTCTTTGGCTGCTACGCCGAATTTCTGCTCTTCATCTATAATAAGCAAGCCCAAATCTTTGAAAACCACATCCTTACTTAGCAATCTGTGGGTGCCGATGATGATGTCGATTTTGCCATCTTTGAGTTTTTGCAAGCTCTCTTTAATCTGTTTGGAAGTCTTGAAGCGGTTGATATAGTCGATGCTGCAAGGCATGCCAGCAAGTCGTTCCTGGAAGGTGTTGAAATGCTGCAAGGCCAGTACGGTGGTAGGTACGAGCACAGCCACCTGTTTGTTGTCGCACACGGCCTTGAAGGCGGCGCGGATAGCGATTTCGGTCTTGCCGAAGCCGACATCGCCGCAGATGAGGCGGTCCATGGGGCAGTCGGACTCCATGTCGGCTTTCACCTCGTTGGAGGATTTGAGCTGGTCGGGGGTGTCTTCGTAGATAAACGACGCCTCTAACTCGGTCTGCAGGTAGTTGTCGGGTGAGAAGGCGAAGCCTTTTTGCGCTTTGCGTTGGGCGTACAGTTTGATGAGATCCACCGCCAGTTCCTTGACACGCCGTTTGGTGCGCTCCTTGACGCGTTCCCATGTGCCCGAGCCGATGCGGTGTAGGGTAGGTGCGGTGCCTTCTTTGCCTACATATTTGGTTATTTTGTGTAATGAGTGGATGCTAATGTACAGAATATCACCGTCTTTGTAAGTCAGTTTGATGGCTTCCATCTCCTTGCCGTTGACGGTCACTTTTTCCAAGCCCTGGTAGATGCCAATGCCGTGGTCGATGTGAACCACATAGTCGCCGGGCTGCAGGTCATAGATCTCCTTGAGGGTGAAGGCTTCGCTTTTCTTGTAGCGGTCGCGGATGGCAAAGCGGTGGTATTTCTCAAAGAACTGGTGGTCGGTATAGACGCACAAGTGACCGTTTAAGTCGTTAAAACCCTCGTGCAGCAGGCATTCGCCGGGTGTGTAGAGTTGTTCTGGTGTGTAGCTGCCAATATGTTGGCGGTTGTATTTGTCGAGCAGGTCAGAGATGATTTCCTTGATACGCTGATGTTGCTGTGGGTTTTCGGAGAGGAAAACATTGCGGCAGCCGTGCTCCGTATGGTCAATCCATTCCGCCAACAGCATGTCAAAACTCTTGCCAAAATGGTTCTGTTGCTTGATGCCGAAGTCGAGCGACAGGTCGTAATGGTCAAGTGTGGTGGCTTCCAGCTCTATGATCGTGTGTCCCGTGATGCCCGAAAGGAAATCCTTACCTTGTATAAATGTCTCTTCAGCAGGAAGTTGCTCTATGGTAGATTCGGTTTCCGCTTTCTCTTTTTCCACTTTGGCGAAGATATTGTCCAACTGGCTTTTCACATCGGCAATGTCTCTGATCCAGAAGAGGGTGTTGTCGTCCAGAAAATCAAAAAAGGAGACCTGTTCTTCTACCATCGTGCCCGATGAGGTAGCTGGCATAATGTGCAGATTGTCAATCTCTTTGACCGATAACTGGGTGGTGGTGTCAAAGAGGCGGATAGAGGCCACTTTGTCGCCTTCCAGTTCTATGCGGAAGGGATATTCTTCGGAGAAGGAGAAGACATCGAAGATACCGCCACGCCAGGCAAATTGCCCCGGCTCGAAGACAAAGTCTTCTTGTTGGTATTGGTAAGCGTAAAGAAATTCTAGAAAAATGTCGATGGGCAGTGTTTCTCCAAGTTTGATATTGAACGAGTTAGTCTTGAGGTAGCGCGATGACACCAGTTTTTCCGATAGGGCGTCGGGATAGCTGATGATGACAAACTTATCGTCGCGAGTCACCAGTTTGTTGATGATCTCGGAGCGTAGCTTGATGTTGGCGTTGTCGGTCTCGTCGGTTTTGTGGGTGCGGCGGTAGGATGACGGGAAGTAGTGTACTCGCTTGTCGACCAGTTCTTTATCGTGGTCGCCGAGTAGTTTTTCCAAGTCGTGGTAAAGAAAGGCTGCTGACTCGCGGTCGGGGAGAATGAAGAGATGGTGGCGTTTGAAATCGGTTATAAGTGGAGCGGCCAACAGCGACAGCGAAGAGCCTGCCAAGCCGCTTAGTGAAAGTCGCTTAATGCCGGCAGAGGTATCGATAAGTCGTTTTATTTTCTCTTTCTCTTCGGGACAAAAAAGCCCGATCAGTTCCCCGTATGTTATCATGTTCTATTCCAGCAGTTTTCGTAAATCTTTGGGCAAGTAGAAGGTGTTGTTCACATCCATATAAACGATGATGGAGGAGAGTTCTATCACTTCTTTTTTCTTCTTTTGACTGATAGTCACATAGTTAGTGTAACTTTCAGCGGTGAGTGTTTTGCCTTTATATTTGACTGTCAGCAGGGCGGTTTTATCTTCGCGAGGCTCAATGGTGTAGGGCATATCGTGGAACACCTCTTGATGTTTGGCGAAGATTTTTTCCGTCAGAGATGGAGTTACCCCCTTCATATTGAGTTGGTTGCATAGATAGTTGTATAGTTCCACGTTGGTGATTACGCCCGACGGCTGTTCTTTGTTGGGGTGATAGCAGCCCAAGAAGACATCCTCGCCTGTGTGTCCTTTGGTGGTGTAGCCGATGTATTCTTTATCGCCAACATTGTTGTAAAGTTGTTTCAAACTGAGTTTTGCATAGTTTTTGTCGGAGTTGTTATTGCCAAGGTTAATACCTCCGTTGCCGTGGTCGGGCACCATGATGACGAGGGTGTGACCATCTTTTTTGGCGAAGTCAACAGCCTCTTTCACAGCTTGATCGAAAGCGATGAAATCGGTGATGTGGCGCACGGCCTCGTTCTTGTGTCCTGCAAAGTCCACTTTACTGCCTTCCACCAGCAGGAAGAAGCCGTTCTCATTTTGTTGTAGAAGCTCTAGTGCTTTGTGCGTCATTTCGGCCAGCGAGGGCATCAATGACGGGTCGCGGTCAATGTCGTAAGGCATGTCCTTGTCGCCAAAAAGCGCCCAAGTGCGGGGCGACCGGCTACGTTTGAAGGCGTCCAGGTCATTCAGGATAACATCGTATTGCTTGTCTTTCAGGACATTAATAAGTTCGGGAGTCAAGTACGATACGCCGCCGCCCATTATCACATCCACCTGATTGTGAACCATTTGTTTGGCGATATTCTTCATTTGGGCGCGGTTGTAGGTGTGAGCCATACAGTCGGCGGGGGTGGCATGAGGAAACTCGCAAGTGACAACAAGTCCCACAGCTTTGTTGTTCAGTATTTTAGCAGCTTCAAACAGGGTGACCAGCGGCTGGTAGGCGCGGGTGGCATCTATCGGTACCAGGTCGTTGTCGGTTTTAGGGGGATAGGTGGCGATGTAGCCTTTCTGCGACGGCTGTCCCGTGACGTAACAGGAGGTGGTGGGCGCCGAGTCGCCGATAGGGGCGTCGGAGCAGAAAGTGGTCACCAGTCCGCAGATGTAGGGGTCGATGTAGAGCGAGCTCTGTGTGGAATCCATGTATTGTTGGTACCAACGGGCTACGGAAAGCATGGCGGTGGAGGTGCCGTCGGGAACCATCAGGATGAAATTCTTGATTTCGTTCTGGGCAGTAATGGTCAATGACCAAAAAGCAAGGAGTATGGCCCAGCAGATTCGTTTTAGCGATGTTAGTGTCATAACTATTTTATTCTGATTTTTTGTCCTATGCTGATGACATCTGTTTCGCGCAGGTGGTTCAGTTGCAGTATTTTTTCAACGGAAACATTGTACATTCGCGAGATCTTATACAGTGTATCACCTTGTTTAACAATATGATAAGTGCCATCAGAAGTTGTGGTGGCCGTATTATTCGCAGGCTTGGGTGTAGGATTAGAAACACCGACAGGAGTTGTTACAGACACCATGTCGTCGGGGGTGAGTGTCAACGTGTCGCCCAGCAGTTTGTGGCTATCTTTATCGATGAACAGCAGCGGGTTGAAGGGCTGGTACATAAAGCGTGTTTCAAAGTGCATAGTGCCGTTCTCACCTTGGCCTCCCGTGCCGATGACCGAGCCGGCTTGGACGGGCTGGTTGGGACAGACGACGACCTCTCTGAGGTGGCTATAGATGGTTTCCAAACCGTTGTAATGCCTGATAATCACCGTTTTACCGTATTGTTCAAATTGTTTTACCAATCGTACCATGCCATCAAAGCTGGCAATGACAGGGGCGTTTTCGTTGAGCTGAACATCGATGCCGTAATGCATTTTCTTGCCTTTTTTGCCAAAGTCGTTGGTGATAGTACCCCAGCAAGGAAAGAAGAAAGTTGATTCGGGTTGCGAAACGATGATTTTGAGTTGCTGGTTGTAGAAGGGAATGGTCAGGTTTTCGGGGGCTACGACTTCGGTATTCCATTGGCCGTTATAGAGTGCAATGGAGGGTGTTCGGTCGATTTCGGGAGAGGCGGCGTATTGGCAGCCGCTGACAGGAACCGCCAGGTCGTGGTCGAGGGCAATAGATTCGGGTTGCGCAACCGCCTGAGCGAGCGCAAGAAGCATTGTCAGTCCTATGAAAAAGGACATTCCCGAAAGTTTGATATCCTTCTTCGTCATAAGGATGCAAAGTTACGGCAAAAAATGGAATGAAGGGAAAATATTATTCGGAAAACAAGGGCTATTTTTATTTTTTCACCAACTTCACTATGCCCAAACATTGTCGGGTGCTGTAAAGTTTTACAAGATAGAGACCTTGCGGGAGCGATGCCACCGAAAAATGGCCGTTTGACGGCGTCTTCACAGCAACTGACTGTCCTTGCAAATTGTAGATTACTACCTTGTCGATTAATGTTCCGGAAGTTTCTATTGATACCTCATCTGTTGCGGGATTGGGATAGAGGATAAAATGCTCGTTGTCGTACGATGCGATGGAGGTGGGGTCAACGGAGAAGCCCAATGTGTCCAAGCCTTCGCGCATTTTGTCCGACGGACCGTAATGCGTGGTGTCTTCCTCATATCTCAAATGATAATGTTTCGAGATAACCCAATTTTCTCCTAAAGTATTGTCGGAATTCAAGTTGCGCAAGCGCAGATAATAGCCGTTACCGTCAGCTTCAGAGGGCCAGGGCGACTTGTCCATATAAGTTACTTCGTCGATGGTGTTGCTATACGCGTCGGCGAGCACCAGGCGTTGGCTCTTATTGGACAAATTACGGGTAAATTCGCCGAAAGGCGCTACGCCGTAAACATCTTCAAAGGCCTCGGCATTAGAAGCCAAAAAGAGTTCCTTATGGGGTGGCAGAACCGAATTAATTGGAAATATGTAACTTAAACCTAACACGGGGAAATAGATGCCCGTCAGGTCCACTGGCTCATTGCTGTTGTTGGTAATGCCGATGAATTCCAAGTCATCTTGGTTGTAACCATTTTTATCCTGCGGATGGTAATGTATTTTTGAAATCACCAATGGAGGTGTCTCCACCTCTTGAGCGTTGGAATCCATGGGCCATTGTGCTGATATCCAATCGATACGTTTTTTAATCCACACCTTCATCGAATCCAAATCCTTATAGTGGTCCTTGATATGGTAGTACTTTTCATTTTTCCACTTCTCGATTTCGCGTGGCGCCGCTTCTTCCAGCAAGGCTTCGTAGCCCGCTATCCTATTCATTATCGATTCGTAATTAAGCACTTGCCCTGGCTGTATTAGCTCGTTCCAGCGTTTTACCAAGAGGGAGTGGAAGAGCGAATCTTCAAACAGTTGTCCAAAGAATTTCACTTTGTCGCCCGTAAAATTAGGATGGTTATATTGCCAATTTTCAGGTTCGCGGCTTGTGATATCGGTGCGCAAAAACCACACCAGGCCGTAGCTAATATTATGATCCCAAACAGGACCGGCATACAGCTTGCCATTACGCTCTTTGTATAAGAATGTGCTATAACGGTAGCCGTCGCCGTTGCCCGTAAACTCTTCCATAATCACATAATCGACAAACGAGGGGATGTCGATATAGGAAGGATAGCCGTCAACAATGGAAGCATTTTTCTGGGATACGGCGGTATTAAAGCCATTCATATAGTTAACAATAAACTGGTGTTGTGCCGCTGTAATTTCTTCGGGCTCAGGTTTTTCGTGAAAAAAACTTCCTCCAGCCAGTTTCCATTGGTAGGGTTCGTTGGCATCGTGATGGTGGTCGGCCACAATCAAATGTCCGCCTGAGATGGTCTTTTCATCGGTATCCGTCTCTTTCAGTTTGACGATGTTCACACGATCTTCATCCACTTTGATTTTCTCGGCCAGGAAGTAGAGCCCGATATAAACGTCGTTCAGAAAGACTTCGCAATAGACGCAACGTGAGGCGTAATGCCCCATGTCGCGGAACAGATCGTAGGTCAGTACATCGCGCATCAAGGCGGGTTCATAAACATTCCCCTGCAGGCACCAAGAGTGCTCTTTAGGCATTCCCAAAAGCGATACATTAAGATCTTCCGTATCATTCTTCATGGTTTTTATGCCATAATTTTTCTTGTTGCTGTAGTTCTGTGTACCGCCTCCGCCGCGGCGTTCAATGCCAATTTTCCCGTTGTAGTTTATGTACTTCGAGCTGTCCACATCGGCTATGCTGGTGCGACTGCCATCCGTATGCCACAACACTATCATTCGCCCAGGCACCTTTGGTTCATCGGGGATGACGTAGGGTTTCCCCGTCGAAGGATTGGTGTCGGTGTAGATCATCACTATGGGCAAATTGCTGGTGAACTCTTGCGCCAGGCACAATAGCGGCATCAAGGTGGCAAACAGTAGTATAATTTTTTTCATAGGGATATGATTTTGATGAAATTAGGAATTTTTCGCAAAAATAAAAATAATTTCCCCTCTTTTTACCCCCCCCCATTTTTAACAAAAAAATAAGAATTTATCATTCCTCTATGCATAGAAATTACAGATTATTCTTGTACCTTTGCAATGCAAATATTTGAAGGATGAAAGAGGTGGAAAATATTTTAAATGAGTTAAATACAGCCCAGCAGGAGGCCGTGCAGTGTATTGATGGACCGTTGATGGTGATTGCGGGCGCTGGCTCGGGCAAGACCCGTGTGCTGACGTATCGTATTGCCTACATGCTGACGCAGGGTATCGACCCGTTCCGCATACTGGCGTTGACCTTTACCAACAAGGCCGCTGCTGAGATGAAGGAGCGTATATTCAAGTTGGTGGGCGGCAGTAATGCCAAGTCAGTGATTATGGGCACTTTCCACTCCGTCTTTTATCGTATCCTGCGTGCCGAGGGCGACAAGTTGGGCTATACCCACAACTTGACTGTCTATGACACCGACGACTCAAAGAGCGTGTTGCGTAGCATCATTAAGGAGATGAACCTCGATCCGAAAGTGTACGTGGTCAACACCGTGCTGAGCCGTATCTCGTCGGCCAAGTCGAGCCTGCTGTCGGCGGAAGAGTATGCCAACAATCATGAAATCACACAGATAGATGCAGCCAACGGTCGGCCTCACATTGCCGAAATCTTTATCCGCTACAACCGCCGTCTGAAGAATTCGGACGCCATGGACTTCGATGACCTGCTCTATTACATGAACGTCCTGCTGCGCGATTTTCCCGAAGTGCTCTATAAGTATCAGAACCGCTTCCAGTATATTCTGGTGGATGAGTATCAGGATACGAACTATGCGCAGTATATGATTATCAAGAAGTTGGCCGCTGCACACCAGAACATCTGCGTGGTGGGCGACGATGCGCAGAGCATCTACGCCTTCCGTGGCGCCAACATCCAGAATATCCTCAACTTCAAACGCGACTACCCGACGGCCCGCGTGGTGAAACTGGAACAGAACTACCGTTCGACGCAAAATATTGTCAACGCCGCCAATGCCATTATCAAAAATAATAAGGATCAGCTCTTTAAGGAGGTGTGGACCAGCAACGAGGAGGGTGATCGCATCAGCATTGTGCAGTCGGCATCGGATAATGAGGAGGCACAATTTGTGGCTAACACGATTTCCGATTATAAGGTGAATTATCATGTTGATAATAACCAGTTTGCCATTCTCTATCGTACTAATGCACAGTCGCGTGCATTGGAAGAGGCGTTGATCAAACGGCGTATTCCCTATAAGATTTATGCGGGAGTTTCTTTTTATAAACGTAAGGAAATCAAAGATATACTGGCTTACTTCCGTCTAACCATCAACCATTACGATGAAGAGTCACTGCGGCGTGTTATCAACTACCCGCAACGCGGCATTGGCGCCACGACGGTTGAGAAGGTGATTATCTGCGCCCGAGAGCACAAAGTGCATTTGTGGGATGTGGTCGATAATCCCGATGCCTTCCAACTGGATGTCAACACCGCTGCCAAAGTCAAGTTGCAGGAGTTTGCCACGAAAATCAAGAGTTACACGGCCATGCTGCAAACCTCCAATGCTTACGATTTGGGTAAGCATATCGCCTTCAATTCGGGATTGATAGATGAACTAAAGTCGGACATTACTGAAAAAGAGCGTTTGGAGAATGTGGAAGAGTTGCTCGACTCGATGAAGGAGTTCACAGAGAAGGAGCCTGAAACCTCGTTCAACGAAGAGACGGGCGAGATTATCACCGAGTATTTCCCGTCGTTGGATCGCTATGTGGAGAATGTGGCCTTGTTGATTGACGATGACCAGGAGAAAGAGAAGGATTTGGATGCCGTGAAGTTGATGACCATCCACGCTGCCAAGGGGTTGGAGTTCGACTATGTCTTTCTTACCGGTATGGAAGAGAATCTCTTCCCGTCGTCGTTGGCACTGAACACGCGACAGGAGTTGGAAGAAGAGCGCCGTCTGTTCTATGTGGCCATTACGCGTGCCAAGAAAAAGCTCACGTTAACTCATTGTAAAACAAGATATAAGTTTGGTTCTTTGCAGTTCTGCGAGCCGAGCCAGTTCTTGGATGAGATTCCCGAGTGTTATATCAAAACCACCAAAAAGGCGTCGGCTGGTCGCGGTGCTTTTGCCCAGCAACGACAGGGTGGTTTGTTCTCAAAATCTTATCCGTCAACGTTTACAACTAACTTAAAACCAGTTGCTTCTGCACAACCCAAACCCAAGGTAATCGACAATCCGTTGGCTGCCCAAGTGGGTCGCCCGGCTACGCTTGAAGATATTGAGGAAGATACCCGCGTATATCACAGCAAGTTCGGCTATGGCATGGTCGTTTCCACCGAGGGCGAAGGTCCTGAAATGAAAGCTATCATCAATTTTGATACGGTAGGCACCAAGACGTTGTTGCTGAAGTTTGCTAAGTTAATCATTCCGAATTAGTTACATAGTGAAAGATATACGACATCTTACCGATAACGAGTTGGTTTCATTCTTAGAGTCCGTTAACGAGAAACCGTTCCGCGCCAAGCAGATAGGTGAGTGGCTCTGGAAGAAAGGGGCGAGTCGTTTTGAGGATATGACCAACTTGTCGGTGTCGCTGCGTGCGGCGTTAGATGCGCATTTTTCTTTTCAAGCGGCTGATATAGAGGAAGAAGTAAAGGCTGGTGATGGCACTGTAAAGTTTGTTTTCCGCCTCCATGACGGCCAGAAAGTGGAAGGCGTGCTCATCCCGTCGGCTGGCAGGACCACGGCGTGTATTTCTTCGCAGGTGGGTTGCCCGCTCCGTTGCGCCTTCTGTGCTACCGGCACTATGGGCTTCATCCGCCAGCTGCACTACGCCGAAATCTTCGACCAGTACCGGCTGATTAACGACAAGTCGTTGGCCAACTTTGGGAAACCGCTCTCCAATATCGTCTATATGGGCATGGGAGAGCCGCTGCTCAACTACGACAATGTGATGCGTTCGGTGGAGATACTCACCGCTCCGTGGGGACAGCAGTTGTCGCCTTCGCGCATTACGCTCTCTACCGCGGGCGTGGCTCCCGCCATCAGGCGTCTGGCCGACGATGGCTTTAAGGCGGGTCTGGCAGTGTCGCTGCACTGTGCCGATGAGCTGAAGCGCGCCAAGTTGATGCCTGTCACCGAACTGCATCCGCTGAAAACATTGCAGGAGGCTTTAAGTTATTATCATTCAAAAACTAACGAACGAATTACAATAGAGTATCTGTTACTGAATGGCCTCAACGACTCGACGGATGACGCCCGCAAGTTGTGGGAGTATTGTAAGCCTTTCCCTGTGAAAATCAACATTATAGAGTATAATGCCACTGGCGACAAGTTTGCGCCCAGTCCGGCCTATCGGTTAGAAGCTTTTGTCAACTATCTGACTAACAAGAATATGGTTGTCAATATTCGCCGTAGCAAAGGCAAGGACGCTCAGGCCGCTTGCGGACAGTTGGTGCAGAAGAGATTGAAAACTGAAAACTGAAAATTGAAAACTGAAAGTTGTTGAAAGGGCATTCTTTTCTATGACACACTAATAATCAAAATATCATGGCCGCCAAAATATTAGTTGTTGACAAGGTTCACGAAAGCTTAGTTGCTCGTCTCAGCGAGCAAGGCTTGGTATGCGAGGTAAATCGCGAGTTGACCTATGATGACTTTATCGCCTTGCCCGATGAGTATCTGGGGCTGATTATCCGCAGTCGCTTTGTGGTTGACAAGAAAGCGCTACTGTCGAAACCGTCGCTGCGGTTCGTGGTGCGCATCGGTTCGGGTGTGGAAAATATTGACACTGAGTTTGCTGAGCGTTGTGGAGTGAAGGTGCTCAGCACGCCCGAAGGCAATGCCCCGTCGGTGGCCGAGCATGCGCTGGGATTATTGCTGGCGGCGCTTAGACATACGGCGGCGGCAGATAAGGAGGTGCGCCGTGGCGAGTGGCTGCGTGAGAAGAACAAAGGCTGCGAGATAGGCCCCCGCACGATTGGTATCATAGGTTACGGCCATACAGGACCGGCATTTGCGCGCCTGCTGAAGCCCTTCGGCTGCAAAATCTATGCTTACGATAAGTTTAAGAGCGGCTTCGGATCGACCGATGTGATTGAAGCTCCGCTGGAAACCTTGTTGGAAAAGTGCGATGTGCTATCGTTGCATATCAATTATCTTCCTGAAAATCATTATTTTATTAATAAAAATCTCATTAACCAGGCCCAACATCCATTCATCCTCATTAACACCTCTCGCGGCTTGGCTGTCAACACGGCCGATGTGGTGGAGGGTTTGCAAAAGGGTAAAATCCAATATGCTTGTTTGGATGTGCTTGAGTATGAGAATGTACGACTAAAAAATGCCGCCAAGGAGGATTGGCAGGAGCCGATGCGCCAGTTGGCAGAGATGGACAATGTGATTCTCACGCCGCACATAGCAGGGCAGACGACCGATGCCGAGCGCCGTCATGCCGAGGTGGCGTTCGAGAAAATCATGCAGGTGTTAAAGGAGTTATAAGGATTTTTTCCCGAGACTGCGTTTCAAAATATTGATATCTTCTTCGGTAAGGAAGCGCCATTCACCGCGCGGCAGGTCCTTTTTGGTGAGGCCTGCATAGACTGTGCGGTCGAGTTTGACCACTTCGTAGCCGAAATGTTCGAAAATGCGGCGTACAATGCGGTTCTTGCCCGAGTGGATGGTAATGCCAATCTCTCGTTTTGAATCGCCCACGTAGGCCAGTTCATCGGGTTTGATGACGCCGTCGTCCAATTCCACACCATTGCAAATTTCTTCAAAGTCGCTGGTTTTCAAATTCTTGTCCAATTCAACCTTGTAGATTTTGTAGATATTGTGCGACGGGTGGGTCAGTTTCTTGGCCATCTCACCGTCGTTGGTGAAGAGCAGCAGTCCCGTGGTGTTGCGGTCGAGGCGGCCTACGGGATAGACGCGTTCTTTGCAGGCGCCCTTGATGAGCTGCATCACATCCTTGCGGTCGAACTCGTCGCGGGTGGTGGTGATGTAGTCTTTGGGCTTGTTGAGCAGGATATAGACGGGCTTTTCGCGTTGCAGGATGCGGTCGCCGTAGCGCACTTCATCGGTGGGCATCACCTTGGTACCCAACTCGGTAACGATTTCACCGTTCACCTTGATGGCGCCGGTTTCTATCAGTGTGTCGGCTTCGCGGCGCGAGCAGATGCCGGCATTGGCAATGTATTTGTTGAGGCGGATGGGGCCGTATTGCTCTTCGTATTCGAGCGACAGGATCTTCTGTTTGCGGGGAGCCTGGCGGCCTTCCATCTTCCGCTTGTTCACGATTTCGGTCAGAATCTCCGATTCGGCAGTCACATCGCGGCGGCGTTTGGGCTTGTCATCGTCAAATTGGGCCTTGCGGGGTCTGCCTGTTCCCCCTCCGCGTTGGCCTGCAAACTTGCGAGCAGGCTTCTTGTCGCCAAACTTGCGTGCGGGACGCTCATTGTCTTGCTCGTCGTCGGAGTGGAAGCGGCGACGGGGCTTGTCGCTACCCTTGGTGGTTCTTTTGCCCTGAAAAGAGCCTTCTTTTCTCTTGGCGCTGAAACTGCGTTTGTTAGATTCTTTTTCCATTATGTAAGGTTGTTTTTTGTCGGTGTTAAAAGATGTTAACGTAAGGCTTTATGGCCAATGTCGGTACGATGGAAGAGGCTGTCAGAGGTTATCTGCTTCACTCCTTCGTAGGCATCTTTTTGCGCCTCGGCGATGGTGTTGCCTTTGCCAACCACAAACAGTACGCGGCCTCCGTTGGTTTGCCAGTGGCCATCTTTGTGGGCGGTGCCGCTGTGGAACAGCAGGTGGTCGCAGGTGTCGATGCCTTCAATGGCGGCACCTTTGGGATAGCTGCCCGGATAGCCTTTGGTGGCCAGCACAACGCCCAGGCAGGCTTCGCGGTGCCATTCTATGTGGGTCTCTTTGTGGTTCAGCACATCGAGCATGTGGGCGATGAGGTCGCTCTTCATGCGCGGCAGCACCACTTCGGTCTCGGGGTCGCCAAAGCGGGCGTTGAATTCTATCACCTTGGGACCGTCGGCGGTCAGTATCAAGCCGCCGTACAAGATGCCCGTGAAGGGCAGCCCTTCGCGAACCATAGCCTTGGCTACAGGCTCCATGATAGTCTTAACCGACTGGTCAATAATGTCTTGTGTGATGAAAGGTACGGGCGAGTAGGCTCCCATGCCACCGGTATTGGGACCGAGGTCGCCGTCGTAGGCGCGTTTGTGGTCCTGTGCGATGGTGAGGGGCACTACCTGTTCGCCGTTCACTAAGGCCATCAGCGAGAACTCCTCGCCAGCGAGGAACTCCTCGATAACCACTTTACCCTCGCCGAACTTGGCGTTCAACAGCATGTCTTTCAGTGCATTGTCGGCTTCTTCCACGGTCTGGGCCACTACCACGCCCTTGCCGGCAGCCAGGCCGTCGTACTTGATGACGGTAGGGGCGCCATGCTGGTGCACGTAGGCAATGGCTTGGTTGTAGTCGCTGAAGGTGGCGTAGCGGGCGGTGGGCACGTTGTATTTCAGCATAAGGTCCTTGGCAAACTGCTTGCTACCCTCAATGATGGCAGCTTCGGCAGAGGGACCAAATACAGGTATATTGTTCTTTGTCAGCTCGTTGGCTAAGCCGTTTACGAGGGCTGCCTCGGGACCGATGATGACCAGGTCGATGTGGTTTTCGTTGCAGAAGCGGACAATACCGCCATTGTCTTTCTCGTCAATAGCCACGCACTCAAAATCCTGCTTCATGCCGTCGTTGCCGGGGGCGACAAAAACCGTGCTTACCAATGGCGATTGGGCTGCTTTCCAAGCGATGGCGTGCTCTCTGCCACCACGACCTACGACTAATATTTTCATGATTAGGATTTTAAGTTGTTGGTTGATAGTGTTTTACAAAATAACAAGAAGATAGATTATCCATTATTTTGAAGATGCAAAAGTAATAAAAAAACTCCTTTTTTGAAAAGGGAAGGTTGGAACAATCCTTATGCTGAGTTTGATATAAAAATTAACAGAAGAAATAAAGT
This sequence comes from Bacteroidales bacterium, assembly GCA_017454945.1. Lineage (GTDB taxonomy): Bacteria > Bacteroidota > Bacteroidia > Bacteroidales > WCHB1-69 > JAFTCA01. The sequence continues at coordinate 137,510 of JAFTCA010000010.1, read as the reverse complement.
CCTCTATTTGCAAAAATTGATGTAACTTTGCGCATTCAAAATAATTGATGATGATAGCAAAGCCAAAAATTGCAGTTATCGGTCTTGGCTATGTGGGTTTGCCCTTAGCACGCTTGTTTTCAACCAAATACGAAACCGTTGGCTTCGATATGAACCGCCAGCGCGTGGAGGCTCTCATGCAGGGCCACGATGCCACGCTGGAGGTGGATGACGCCCTGTTGCAACAGGCCATCCAGAATGGCTTCGTATGCACGGCAGAGTTGGAGCGTATTGCCGACTGCAATGTCTATATTGTGGCGGTGCCCACGCCGGTGGACCACCACAACCGCCCCGACTTGGCCCCCTTGATTGGCGCCAGCACCACTGTCGGTAAAGTGATTTCGCAAGGCAATGTAGTGATTTATGAGTCAACCGTTTACCCTGGTGTGACCGAAGAGGAGTGCCTGCCTGTGGTGGAAAAAGTATCGGGCCTGAAGTTCAACCGCGACTTCTTCGCTGGCTACTCGCCCGAGCGTATCAATCCGGGCGACAAACAGCATACGGTGGAAACCATCCGTAAGGTGACCTCCGGCTCTACGCCCGAGGTGGCCGACTTTGTCGATGGCCTCTACTCGTCGGTGTTGCTCAACGGTACCCACAAGGCTCCCTCTATCCGCGTGGCCGAGGCTTCCAAGATTATCGAGAATGCCCAGCGCGATGTCAACATAGCCTATATGAACGAGTTGGCCAAGATTTTCAATGCCATGGGCATCGACACGCATGACGTGATTGAGGCCGCCTCATCGAAATGGAACTTCATCAAACTCAGTCCCGGACTGGTGGGTGGGCATTGTATCAGCGTGGATCCGTACTACCTGATACAGAAAGCGCAAGTGTATGGCATCCTGCCGCGCGTCATGTCGGCGGCACGCCGCCTCAACGATGGCATGGGCGACTATGTGGCACAGCAGGTCATCAAGCTGATGAACAAGAAAGGTTTGCTGGTGAAAGATGCCCACATTCTTATCCTGGGCGTGACATTTAAAGAGAATTGCCCCGATATACGCAACACCAAGGTGGTGGATATACGCAGCAGTTTACACGAATATACCGACAACATCACGATTTACGACCCGTGGGCCAATGCAAATGCCGTGAAAAAAGAGTACGGCATCGACATTATCTCCTCAGGCCTCGACACGCTCAAAGGCCGCTTCGATGCTGTCATCCTGGCGGTGGCTCACAATGAGTTTGCCCATTATGACGTACGCTCGCTGCTGAAAGAGGGTGGTGTGGTGTACGACGTGAAGGGCAGCCTTGACCGCCACATGGTGGACGGAAGATTGTAATAATTTATGTTGTAAAGACGTATCATGATACGTCTCTACATTAAAATTAATATGAATATGAAAAACTTTGCTCTTTTTGGATTAGGAGGATACATCGCCCCGCGACATCTGCGGGCCATTAAGGATACAGGCAACATCTTGTCGGCAGCGTACGACAAGAACGACAGTGTGGGCATTATCGACAGCTATTTTCCCAACTGTTCGTTTTTTACTGAAATGGAGCTGATTGACCGCCACTGCACCAAGTTGAAAAACACCGACAAGCGCATTGACATGGTTTCGATTTGCACGCCCAACTATCTGCACGATGCGCACATTCGTTTCGGTTTGCGCTTGGGTGCCGATGTGATTTGCGAGAAGCCGCTGGTGCTTAATCCTTGGAACATTGATGCTATCCAAAAGATGGAAGAGGAGACGGGACACAAGGTTTATAATATTCTTCAACTCCGTCTGCATGAGTCTATTAAGAGATTGAAAAAGCAGATTGAAGAAGGTCCGCAGGACAAGGTGTATGATGTGGATTTGACCTACATCACCTCGCGCGGCACTTGGTATTATGCCAGCTGGAAGGGCGAACCGCGCAAGAGTGGCGGCATTGCCACCAACATCGGCGTACACTTTTACGATATGCTCACCTATATTTTCGGCAAAGTGCAGGAAAACATTGTTCATGTGGCCTCGCACGACCGTGTGGCAGGCTTCCTGAGATTGGAGAAGGCCCGTGTGCGCTACTTCTTGAGTATCAATGCTGAGCATCTTCCCGCTAATGCTGTAGAGGGTGAAAAAAGAACCTACCGCTCCATCAAGATTGAAGGCGAAGAGTTTGAGTTCAGCCAGGGCTTTACTGAGCTGCACACCGAAAGCTACAAGGAAATTCTGGCAGGTCGCGGCTTTGGCACCGAAGAGGCCCGCAACTGCATTGAGATTGTGCACACTATTCGCAATGCGCAACCCATAGGCTTGGTGGGCGATTATCATCCGTTTGCCAAGTTCCCGCCGTCACGCCACCCGCTGGGCTGGGACCGGTAAAAATGGAGAGATGAGAGTGGAGAACGGAGAGATATAGAGGCGCGATTCATCGCGCCTCTACTTTTTTCAATAGTAGCATTCTTTCGTTGGTTGTCATAGATTTGTCATAAAAATCATTTACTAAAAACAAACACTATGACAAATTTAACACCAATAGATGTGGAATCCAAAATTATTACCCTACGCAACCAGCAGGTAATATTGGATTGCGATGTGGCCGAACTTTATGGAGTGGAGACCAAAAGAATTAACGAAGCAGTAAGCAATAATCCGGAAAAATTTCCAGAAGGGTATGTTTTTGAGCTTGATAAACATGAAATTGACCGTTCAAGGTCGAAATTTTCGACCTTGAACGGTCAAGGAAGAGGTCATAATCTGAAAATATAACCCGAAAGCTTTCACTGAAAAGGGCCTCTATATGCTGGCAACAATTTTAAAAAGTCCACGGGCAGTACAAACAACCATTGCCATTGTGGAAGCATACGCTAAACTGAAAGAATTGTCGAGGGTTATCGTTGAGTTGCCCAATGAGGAATATGACGAGCACCAGCGACAGTCGCTATTGCAACGTGGTGGTCAGCTACTCGGTGAAATATTTGATAGTACGATGCCTAAACATTGTCAAGAAACCTCTTTCGAGTTGAATTTAGCTATGCTTAAATTGAAGCATTCGGTTACTCGAGAAAATGATGAGGAGATGAAAAAGTTAAAACAACAAATAGAAGAACTGCAACAACAGTTAGCAAAATATGCTTCGTTGTTTAACACCACAACAAATCCTTAGTTGTTTCGGTTGTATTGTCTGTAAAAGACTACCGCCGACAGTGCTGTTATCGCCAGCAGGGTGCCAAAGACGGCGTAGCTGTTTTCGGTGAAGATCATTGTAACCACGGAAAATAGCAGGGTGCCGAGCAGCACGAAGATGAAGGTGACGAAGTTGAGATAGGCCATCATGTCGCCGAGTTTGCGGCCGATGTCAGCGTGTTGGATGTGGGCGAGGCAGGGCACTTGCACAAAGCCGCCTAGGAAGGCGAAGACGAAGATGGTGGCGGAGAATATGGCGACATTCATCTTGAAGCAGAGAATAGCTATCAGCAGTAGGCTCATCCCTGCTAATCCAATGGCTACTAGGTCGGTGCGCACGCGCTCTTTGGAGATCTTGCCCACGAAAGTGCAGCCCGCAGCAATGCCAATGGCGGCGAATGAGAGGACCACGCCCGTCATGGTGTTGGAAATCTGCAATGCATGGCGACAGTGGATGATGAGGTTCATCTGCAACATGCCGCCAAGTAGCCAGAAGATGGAGTAGCCGAGCACGGCGGTATTCAATCCCTTATGCTGAGCGGCAAAGCGGTAATTCTGTTTTAAGAAGGTTATCGGATTGACCGACGACACGCCGCTGTCGGTTTCGGGCAACTCCTGGGTGCGGATGGCAGCCGCGGCCGCATAGCCTAGCAGGGCCAGTCCTATCAAAATGGCGGTCATACCCCAAAATTGGTAGTGGTCGGAGATGATGGAGGCCATGACCGTGCCGATGAGGATACCCAAGAAGGCCATTGCTTCGATCATGCCGCTGCCGAAAGAAACCTTGCTCTCGCCGCCAATGTCGCGAATGAGGCTGTATTTGGCTGGCGAGTAGAGGCAGCTGAGAAAGCCCATCAGCAGTACGGCCACGATAGCCAGCATGACCCACTGGAAGTAAAAGGCCACGCAAGCCAGCATAATGACTGGCAGTTCAATGAGTTTCATCCTCCTGAAAAGCTTCTGCTTGTTGTATTGGATGGCCCATTTGCCAGCCAGTGGCGAGCAGATGAGGTAGGGGATGACCAACGCCGCCGAAACCAAGGAGATGAGCTGCGATTGCGACAGCCACGAAGGCATAGCCCATGTCACGGCAATAAATATAATGCAGTGTTTCAGGAAATTATCATTAAAGACGCTCAGGAAGTTAGCGGAAAAGAGGGCTGTCCAATTTCTGCCTTCAGAAGAAAAGGGCCGTTCTTTCATATACGATTAGTAAAGCACGCTGAATTTCACCCCTGCAAAGTGATACAGCATGTGCGTTTCGCGATTGGTGGTCTTGTCTTCATGCGGGTTGTTGACACTATATCGCATGTGAGAGTCCTGAAGTTTGTAATCGCCTACAACTAAGATAGATACCTTGTCGTTGATTTTGATGTTGATACCCAATCCCGTTTCGCCATGCAAACCTGTGCGGCTGCCGTGAATCACGTAGGTGATATCTTCGGGTTTGGAAGAGATGTACCATTTGAAGGCGTAGCCAACATTGAGATACCAGTGCGGAGTGATTTTGCGGTCGATGAAGTTGACGCTCACATTGGCGTAAATCGGAATGAAAGCCGTATGTTTCCAGATATCCAAACCCACACCGATGCCCGTAAATACATACGGATTGAATTGATAAGCAATCAATTGGTGAATATCGAACACGGGAATATGGTTTGCAATGCTGCGAGTGCCTTCTTCAAAGTTCAGTTGGCCCACACCAGCCGAAAAGCCGGCGGTGGTCATATAGACAAATTTGCTCTCTTTCATTTTCTGTCCGGGTTGGGCGTAGAGACAACCTGCCATAAGCAGAAAGGCGGTCAGGGTGAGGAGTGTTTTCTTCATCATAGAAATATGTTTTTTAAGGTGTCAGGCGCGAATCAACTCTTTGGCGGCTTGCAGCGCTGCTGCGCTTATCTGCTTGCCACTCATCATTTTGGCTATTTCTTGTTCGCGTTCTTCTTCCTTTAGTTTTCGTATATTTGTGTAGGTGTTATCGTCAATAATTTCCTTGTATATATAATAATGTAGCTTGCCCTTGGCGGCCACTTGCGGCAGGTGGGTGATGACCAGCAGTTGCCGTTGTTGCGAGATGTCCTGCATCATGGCGGCTACTTTGCCCGCGGTTTCGCCCGAGATGCCCGTGTCAATCTCATCAAAGATGATGGTAGGCAGGAAGTTGGCGGCGCTGATGACTGACTTGATAGCCAGCATCAGTCGCGAGATTTCGCCTCCTGAAGCCACTTTTTCAATCTCATTGGGTGTGGCGCCGCGGTTGGCCGAGAAGAGGTACTTGACTTCGTCGAGGCCGCTCTTGGCGGGTTGGCTGAGGCGGTTGAAGTCGATGTGCAGCACAGCGTCGTTCATGCCCAGCAGGTGCAGTTTGCCGACAATCTCCTTTTCAAGGCGGCTGGCGGCTTTCTGGCGTTGTTGCGACAACTTTTCAGCCGACGCCATCACTTGCTGGTATAGTTTCTCTTTCTTTTCCGCCATCTGGGCGATTTGCTGCTGGTGGTCTTCCATCAGTTGCAGACGCTTTCGTCCCTCTTCCATCTTGGCCAGCAGCTCGGCGATGGTATTGAGGTGATGTTTTTGTAAAAGAAAGAAAATCAGGTCGATACGCTCTTTTAGTTGCTCCAGTTTCTCGGGGTTAACTTCTATCTCGTCGCATTTTTTCGAGGTGTCGAAGGCGATGTCTTCCAACTCTATGATTACTTTGTCGATGCGGGTGGCGTAGTCGGCGAACTCGCTGTTGTATTGGGCCAGTTCTTCGTATTGCTTTCTGACGGCTTTGAGCTGCCCAATGATGTTGGGCTCCTCTTCTGCCAGCAGTCGGGCGGCCGTATAGAGTTTGCCCTTGATCAATTCGGCGTTGTCGAGTAGTGTGATCTGTTTTTCGACATCCTCTTTTTCTCCTTCGTAGAGGTGGGCATTGTCGATTTCGTCGGAAATGTAAGTGATGAAATCGCGCTCGTTCTCATCTTCCTGCTGTCTCTGTACCAATTCGTTGTATTGTCGCGAGGCAGCGTGGTATTCGACCAATGTTTGGTTATAGGCCATGGCCTGGGCGGTAAGTCCCGCATATTCGTCAATTACCTTAATGCGGAAGGTGTCGTCGTTGAAGAGTAAAATATGATGCTGCGAATGGATGTCAACCAACTGAACGGCCAGTTCGCGTAGGGTTTGCAGCGTGACGGGCGTGTCGTTGATGAAAGCTCTCGACTTGCCCTTCTCATTCACTTCGCGGCGGAGGATGGTCTCTTCGTCATAGTCGATGTCATGCTCTTCAAAAAAAGGCTGCAGGGCCAGTTTGCTGAGGTCGAAGCGACCTTCTACAAAGCATTTGCGGCTTTTGTCGAAGAGTACGGAGGTGTCGGCGCGACTGCCCAGTATTAGCGACAAGGCGCCCAGCATGATAGACTTGCCGGCTCCCGTTTCGCCCGTGATGACGGTGAAACCCTCGTCAAACGTGATGTTCAACGAGCGTATCAGCGCATAATTCTCTATTTGTAACGAGCGTAACATGGGAGATGGCTGTTGAGGCTATTGTTGGTTGATAGCGTTGTATTTCGACTGGTTGGAAGCGTCGATCTGCTTCATGATATTCAACACCTGCGTTTTTTCGCTGGGAGTTCCTTGTTTAAAGATATTGACAATCTCGTCGGATTTGGCGTGTACCAACATTTGCACCATGTAGATGTTAGATTTCTGTTTATGAACATCTTGCAGCAGTCGCAAGCTCTCGGCAATGACGGCACGGCCAGCATCAGGCGATTCGGCCATCACGTCCAGTCCCAGACGGTGGTACTTGTACAGGAACTCGTGCAATTTGCCGTAGTTGCTGTTAGTCAGGTTCTCCATAATCCAGTAGCGGTTGTTTTGTCCCGATTCGTAAACTTTCCAGCCAGGTTCCTTTGAGGTTTGGTTTAAGTTTACAATATTCTGACATTTAGAGTAGTAGGGAGCACCGCCATTCATCGAGAAGGTGTCGAAATCGACAGCCAGGAAAAGATTGAGGTAGAAGGCAATCAGCGAGGTGAACTGCGACAGGTTGGTGTTGTCGGAGTATTCCAAAGGATCCCCTTCGGCGTATGTAAATTTGACGTTCTTGTCTTGGAAATTAAGAACGGTTGATTTATAGCTTGTTCCGTAAATGGGGCGCTGCAACTGGATGGTCATCGTACCCGTGAATTCATCGCCACTAACGGCATCTAAGGTTATCATGATGGCACACTCAATACGCTCGTTGGTCTTGAGGTTGTACTGGCACCATTTCCGGTCGTTGACGAAACGATAGAGCTCTTGTTGCAATGCGTTGTATCGGTTGCGGTTAGAGCCGGAAATCTTGCTTGAGTTGATGGAAATCTGACATTGAAAATCCTGTGCCATGCCGCTAAGTGCAAGGCAAAATATCAATAAGCATAATGCGAATTTTTTCATGTCAGCACGATTTATTTAGATTAATATTCTTTGTAGAAGATGTGTAAAATGGAAAAATCATCTCCTTTGGCTTTGTCTTTCGTCTTGACGATGGAAATGGGCAGACCATCGTCGTTGTAGTCGTGAACCCACTGGATGCCTGCCGTGATATAGGCTGTCATATTGTTGTAGGCCAATCCTTTAAGTCTTGTCACTTCGGGCATGGCGTGTGGATAGAGTTCTTCAGTAAACAGGTAGTCGGTGTTGAAATAAGGTTTGCGATGGTAGTCGTATTTGAACTCCAGCTTCTTGTCGGTAACATTTCCCGAAGAATCAATCTCTTGTGTATAGAGTTGAGCGATGTTGCCGTTGCGGTCGTAATGAGCCTTGACGACATTGGTGTCGCCGCCGACGATAATGGCAGTCAGCCACATGTTGTTGTCGTACACAAATTGTTCCACCGATAAGGTATCATTGCCAAATATCTCCACACGTTGCTGCAGCAGTCCGATATTGTTGTAGGCAAAGTGGCAACTGCGGATGTCGTTGCCTTTCTTGTTACCGTCTTGGTATTTTACCGCTTGGATGCGGTTGTTCAAGTAGGAGAAATAGATGTTTGAGGTGCTGTCTGCCGAGTCATTGACAGTTATCTGTGTAAGATGTTTGTCGCTGTCGTAAATATAGTTGGCTGTGAAGGAGATACCTTTGCTTGTTTCACCTACAATTTGATCAACCAGGTGGGTTTGAGGCATCATATCGAAGAGGATGGTGGCATCTTCGTACTGGCATTGGGTAACGGTGCGCACGACCTTCTCTCCATAGACGTTGGCGTAAGCCGCATATTGCATTTTGTCGCCTAAGGCAAAAGCTTGGCATGTGCTCTTTTTCAGTGTGGAGGCTGTGTTGTCGTGTTTCCAGCCAGTGTATTCTATTCGGTCACTGCCGCCTTTCTTGAGGTTCACCATTTTGATGGAGCTGATGCCTGCCGAGGTGGAGGCGGTGAAGAAGTAGGTTTGTGCCTGGTTGAGGGTGATTCTAAAGGTGTGGTAGCCAGCACCCAGTTTCAAACTCTTCTGCACATCTTCCTTGCCCAAGATATCGAAAATGGCAAAGTGGACGGTCTCTTCTTGCGGAAGATAAAGCGTTACGTCGGTGGTTCCGTAGAAGGGGTTGGGCACATTCTGCGTTAAAGTGGGCTTCTTGTTGGTATTGTAGCAGGCAACGCCGGTCTGGATGGCCAACTCGATGACGGAGTCGGGAGCCACAACGGTTTCCGACCACGAGCGTGTCAGGTTGGTGACCACTACGCTATCGAGCGATACCCAGTTGAGGCGGTCTCTTCCTACAAATTTCACCTTGACAGGCTGTGCATAGGCTGTCAGGATGAATAGCGGAAGCAGGGCAATAAGCAGGTATCGTTTTAACATCGTCATTGGGCGTTAGAATTTTGCAATTAAATGGTCCACAATGTTTTGCGCAACTTTATGTTTGTCTTGTAGGTCGAAGGGCGTAATCTTTCCGTCGCGGTCGATGATGGTTACTTGGTTCGTGTCGTAGTTGAAGCCGCTCTTCGGGGTTTTAGTGGAATTGAGAACGATAAAATCGAGGTTTTTATTATGGAGTTTGGTCTGGGCGTTGGCCAGTTCGTTCTCTGTTTCAAGGGCAAAGCCCACAATGTATTGGCCGTCACGTTTGTTTTTGCCGAGTGAGGCCAGAATGTCGGTGGTTTTGACCAGTTCCAGTTGTAGCGACGAGTCGTTCTTTTTGATTTTTTCGGGTGCGGGTGCTGCCGGCGTGTAATCGGCCACTGCGGCCGACATGATGATGATGTCGGCGTCGGCGCTATATTTGAGGCAGGCCTCGTACATCTGGGCGGCGGTGGTGACATCCACACGGTGGATGTGCGACTGTTGGGTGGTCTGCACGGTGGGGCCGGTCACCAGCGTCACGTCCGCTCCTTTGTCGGCCAGCACTTCTGCCAATGCGAAGCCCATCTTGCCCGACGAGTGGTTGCCGATGAAGCGTACGGGGTCAATCGGTTCGTAGGTGGGTCCTGCGGTTACCAATGCCCGTTTCCCTTTGAGTGGCAGGTCTTTACTGAAATAGCCCATCACATCGTCAAAAATCTTCTCGGGTTCTTCCATCCGGCCTTTGCCTGTTGTGCCGCATGCCAAGAAGCCTTCAGCGGGTCCTATGATATGGCAGCCCTGCTGTTGCAAGGTGGCCAGATTGCGCTGCACGGCCTCGTTTGCGTACATCTTGTTGTTCATCGCGGGGGCAATGAACAGAGGCTTCTTTATGGCCAGCAGCAGGGTGGACAGGGCGTCGTCGGCAATGCCGTTGGCCATCTTGCCGATGATGTCGGCAGAGGCGGGCGCCACAATCATGCAATCGGCCCAGTCGGCATGCGAGATGTGATGAACGTCAAATTGCTCTGACCGCTTGAAAGTGTCACAGTACAAAGCGTTCTGCGACAGCGTTTCAATGGTGAGCGGCGTGACAAACTCCAAGGCGTTGGTCGTAGCCACCACCTTGACCTCACAGCCGGCCGACTTGAACAGGCGAATGAGCGTCATGGCCTTGTATGCCGCTATTCCACCTGTAATACCGATAATGACATGCTTGGGAGCGCCTTCTGTCATGACTCGTTATTCTTTGTCTTCTTTGGGCTCTTCGCCTTCGCGATAATAGATTTCCTTGTTTTCGAATTCGTGGATGGCCAGCAAAGCGGGTTTGGGCATCTGCTCGTAAGTCTTGGCCAACTCAATCTGATCACGGTTTTCGAAAATCTCGTCCAACGAGTCGGTGGTGGTGTTGAATTCTTGCATCTTGGTGCGCATCTCGTCCTTCAACTCGGTCGAAATCTGATTGGCACGTTTCGAAAGGATGGCTACGGTTTCGTAAATGTTGTTCGTATCCGTGTCAAATTCGCGAATGTTGCGGGTTATGGCATTCTTTTCGATTTTGTCTTTCTGATAATCTGTCTTCATTGTTTTTATTGTTTTTTTGAACTGTTTATTCTTTCTATTTGTTTTTGTGCTTCGGCTGCAATTTTCTGCGCCTCAGGTAAATATGTCGATTCGGGATAGTTGGCCGATAACATCTCACAGGCATCTATGCAAGCCTGATAACGCGCTTCCTGCTTGGCTGCCACGCTCTTCTTGGCATATTTGAAATTGTTCTGCACCAAAATGTACATGGCCTCAGGCACGTAGGGACTGTAGGGATGGTTTTTGAAAAAGTTCTTGGCCATGATTTGTGTGGCCTCGTAACTGTATGTGTTGTAGTAAAGTTTCAGTATCTCAAAATCCTTCTTCGCCAACTTGTTGTTTAGCTTGTCTAACATCAAGTTGCACTCTTCAATATGCTTGCTTTCAGGATATTGTAGAATAAAACTCTTGATTTCCTCGATGGCATAGTAGGTGTCGGTCTGGTCTAAACTGTACAGTGGCGACACATTGAAAATGGCGTTCAGCGACATGAAGTAGGCAGTCTCGGCACGGTCGCTGCCAGGGTAACGACGGGCGTAATCCTTGAAGTGGAAAGCCGCCAACGTGTAATCCTGATTCTGGTAGTAGCAGTCGGCGAACATGTACAAGATGCTGTCGGCCTTAGGCGTTCCTAACGATAGCGGATACAACTCCTCGAACAGTCGCGCGGCAGAAAGATATTGCCCGTTGTTATAGAAATCTACAGCCCGATGGTAATTGTAGTCGTAGGTTTCAAAGGTGACTTTCTTGTTGTTTCGCAGGGTGTTGCTGGGGTTGTCTTTTTTCTTTTTATCTTTTGAATTATAAGATGTTATGTCGGTTGAAGAGACAGAAAAACCCTTGAAAATGGGATATACCACACCCTCAGCCCTTGAAAAAGAGGCTTGGAGCGATAGTAACACCATGAAAATCAAAGCCTTATATATGTATCTGTTCATTTTTCGCATTTTGCAAAAGTACAAAAAAAAATGTAATGTTGTCATCGTTCCCCGACCACCCAAATTTTTTGTACCTTTGCAAGATTATTAGTAATGCTAAATGCTGATGAAGAGAGTTGTTTTCGTTCTTCTTTTTCTTTTTGTGGGAATGAGTTACGTGTTGGCAACTCATCAGCGTGCCGGTGAAATCACCTATCGCTACAAGGGAGGTTTGACCTATGAGTTTACGATTGTCACTTACACCTATACGCCCAGTCCCGCCGACCGCCCCGAGATTGACGTGCTGTGGGGCGACGGCACCACATCGACCATTACCCGTACCCGCAAAATCAACATGGAGAACGAAATCAGCATGAACACTTACATTGCTGAGCACACTTTTCCTGCGGCGGGGCAGTACTCGATTACTTTTGAGGACCCGAACCGAAATGCGGGCATCGTCAATATCCCCAACTCGGTCAACATTCCCTTCTTTCTGGAAACCATTCTGATAGTCAATCCGTTCCTGGGCGGAAACAACTCGCCGCAGTTGCTCAATCCGCCTATCGACAACGGCTGTGTGGGCGTGCCCTACTACCATAACCCCGGTGCTTACGACCCCGATGGCGACAGCCTTTCCTATAGTCTCATCTCGTGCCGCGGCTATGATGGCGAGGTGGTTCCCGGCTACCAGTTGCCGACTGCCTCCACCAGCATCACCATCGACCCCTACACGGGCGATCTGATATGGGACTCGCCGACGATGCAAGGTGAGTACAACATCGCCATCCTCATTCAGGAGTGGCGCGCAGGCGTGTTGATAGGCAGTGTGGTGCGCGACATGCAGATCAATATCATCTCGTGCAACAACCAGCCGCCGCATATAGAAACCATTGAAGACACTTGCGTGCTGGCGGGCACGTTGCTCGAATTGAATGTGACTGCCACCGATCCCAACTCGACAAGTGTAACACTCTCTGCCACAGGAAGTCCCTTCCGTGGAACGCAACCTCGTGCGATCTTCCCTGAAGTGAAAGGGAAGCCGCCCGTGACAGGCCAGTTTGTGTGGAATACGACATGCCACCATGTGCAGAAAGGGTGGTATTCGGTGCTGTTCAAGGCACAGGATAATGGTCCTCAAGTCGAGTTGGCATCATTTAAAACGCTGCGTATCAGAATAGTGGCACCGCGTCCCGAAAATCTGCAAGCCGAGCCAATAGGCAACGAGGTGACTTTGACATGGGAGAAGAGCGAGTGCGACAATGTGGTGGGTTATGACATCTATAAACGGATTTCGTCGAATCCGTTTGAGCCGGAGCACTGCGAGACGGGCATGCCGCCCGAGGCGGGCTATCGCTGGATTGGCGCCACCCACAGTTGGCAGGATACGCTCTTTGTGGACGACGGTTCCGTATTTCCGTTGAGGCACGGCACAGAGTATTGCTATCGTGTGGTGGCCTTCTTTGCCGACGGCGCCGAAAGCTACGTGTCGGCTGAGACCTGCATCAGCCTCTTGCAGGATGCGCCTATGATTACGAATGTGGATGTGGAAGAAACTGATTTACAGGAGGGTGTTATCAATGTGAAATGGCTGGCACCCGCCGTCATCGACTCGGCCCGCTTTGAGCCTCCCTATAGCTATCATCTCTGTCGTGCATCAAGCCAGAACAGGCAGTTTGTGGTGCTCGACAGTTTGCTGACACTCGACGACACTTCGTTTGTGGATAGGCAGTTGAATACCGTTGAGGCATCTTATATCTACAAACTGGAAATCTATGGCATGGTGCGGGGTAAGAAAACCCACATCGAATCCTCCGACCAGGCTTCTTCCATTTTCCTGCGGGCCACACCGTCCGACTGCAAGGTGATTCTTTCGTGGCAAGAATCGGTACCGTGGATAAATACGGAATATACTGTGTATAAGTACAATGAAACCACCCATCAGTATGATTCCATTGCTGTGACCACCGAGCAGACCTACACCGACAAGGCCTTGGAGAATGGCCATCAGTATTGCTATTATGTTCGCTCGTTGGGCGGCTATTTTGCCAACGACACTGTCTATCCGTTGTACAACAGGTCGCAGCGCGTGTGTGCCATCCCCTTGGATGATACGCCCCCCGAGGTTCCGGAAGTGGTCATCACTACCGACTGCAAGTCGGTGACGTTCGAGTGGTCATTTTCTTCTGATACTTCCTATCAAGATGTGTATCAGTATTATATATACTATAAGCCATCCTATAATGATCCGTACACCATTTTCGATTCCATTGTCAATAACGGTGAGAATTGCTACGACAACCGCTGTCGCTACGAATTGACGGGCTTGTCGTATGTAGTGGGTTGCTTTGCCATGGCCGCCATCGATACGGCTGGTAACCTGTCGGCTATGAGCGAGGAGACCTGCTTCGATGTGGACGATTGCTTGTCGTATGAGTTGCCCAATGTCTTCACGCCCAACGATGATGGCGTTAACGACAAGTTGGTTCCCATCAAAAACGAGAACATCCACTCGGTGGACTTTGTTCTCTATAACCGCTGGGGCACAGTGGTTTATAAGACCACCGACCCCAATATCAATTGGGACGGCATCGATTGCCACACGGGACGCAAGTCGTCGGATGGGGTCTATTTCTATGTTTGTGAATTGAAAGTGCCGACACTGACGGGCGAGAAGAAGATACAACTTCAGGGCTCAGTGACGCTCATTTCGAAGTTCAAATAGTTGTTCTGTACAGAAAAGACGATTTAAAGCTTGTCTATTGGTAAGTTTTGTATCAGTTCGTCAATGTGGAAATCCTCGCCTTTGTAGATGAGGTGGGCGCGACTGTAGTACGCTTCTCTGATGGGGAGCGTCTTTTCGATGTAGGCCGCCACCTCTTCGGGCGACTCCTTGTTGACCAGCGGGCGGATGCGTTTGGAGTTGACGAGCCGTTGCTGTAACGATTTGGGCGCCATCTTGATGTAAATCGTAAAGGCGTTCTGCAGCAGCAGATCCATGGCGTTGGCGTAGCAGGGTGTGCCGCCGCCACACGAGATAACCGTATAGGGCTGCTCCACGATGTCGCTCAGCAGGTCGTATTCGCATTTGCGGAAGATGGTTTCCCCGTAAGTTTTAATAAACTGATTGACAGGAAGTTCGTATCGTTCGCCAAAGAGGATGTCTGTATCAAGAAACGTATAGTCAAGAGCTCGGGCCAGCTGTTTCCCGACAGTGGTCTTACCAGCGCCTGGAAAGCCTACAAGAGCGACAGAAAAAAAAGCTTCCCCATGGTGGAGAAGCTTTATATGTTCTTGATTAGTCATGATTTATCAATAAAGAACGCCTATTTGCTGATAAGCACTTTCTTGGTTACCACACCGTCGGTAGAGGTGAGGCGGATGAAGTACAAGCCATTAGAGTAGTGACCCGTAGGAATGGTGTACAGCGTGTTGGCGGGAGAGTTGATGAGATAGAGACTTTGTCCCAGAGAGTTGATCAGTTCAATTTGGTCCACTTTCTGTGAAGAAGCGGTCAAGTCGATGTTGAGCTTATCCTTGGCGGGGTTGGGGTAAACGGTCACATCGCCGAAGGTGATGTCTTCGATGCCCGTGCTTCTGGTGGTGAAAGTCTGGTCGTTGGTGTATTGTCTCTGACCGTTCATGAGGGCCCATACACGTACTTTGTAAGTGGTGTTGGGAGAAAGACCGGTCAGCGTTTTGGTCATTTCGTTGTTGGCATTGGGAGTTTCGTAAGTGGTTTTGTAGGAACTTTCAGTTGATTTTCTGTATTCAAAACCACGTGAGGCGATGGTGGCGCAGCCGGGTTCAATCTTAGCCCATACGGTTGCGGCAGTAGAGGTGATGTTGTAGGGTGCTCTGGTCGATACTTTGGTGTCGCCACTAAAGTTGGCGTAGTAAGGCATCGTGTTAGCTCCCAAACCTGCTACACGGGTCCAGCTGGAAGAACCATTAGCTTTGTATTCAATCATAATGGCTTGGGCGCCAGTGTAAACGCCTGTGATACCCGTAGAGGAGAAGGTGATATTGCTGGTAGCACCAGCTGCAATGTTTACGGTTTTGCTTTCAATGAGCGCTGCTACAGTCATAAATTCTTGAGCTGCGAAGGCACGTACCTCACCCGAGAAGGGCTTGCCGCCTTTATTGATGAGTTGGGCGGTAACAGTGAATGCATTACCGCAAGGTATCGTAGCGGGATTGGTGGTCACTTTGGCGTTGAGCACCAGTGCAGTATTGTTCGTTAATTTGTTGCCAGGGATGATGTTAACCATAGCCTGGTTGTTGTAGTTGAAGTTATAAGAAATAGTTCCTGAGCGAGGAGTGAAACCGCCCAATGCGTAATAGCCGTTCAAGCTGCCGTCCCAGCCCCAGTTGATGTGCAACTTGTTGGAGGCATCGTAACCGTCGCAAACGAAGATATGTCCGTTTTCTTGGTTGGCGTCAAAGCCGGTAACAGCAACGGGCAGGCTCTTGTCCAAATCGGCCTTGATGGTAGCCAAGAAGGAGGCATCGCCCATGGTGTTTCTTGAAATGATGGTGGCTAAAGGATAGTTAAAGTATTGCTTGATAGCATATTGGCCGCTATGAACGTGGGAAGCTTGCTCTTCCAGACCGGAGCCGCTACCGCCCGATTCTTGGGTTCCGTAGTCCATCTCAACGCCAACGCCGCAAGCGTACATCAGGGTGGCTACCGCATTGATTTGGGTTGCGCTTGATACGGGGGTAAGTTGGAGAGGCATATTGGCGAAATCGAAAGTGGTGTTGGCAAAGTTGCAGCTCTGTTTACCATAGATATTGCCAAATCTTTCAGGCGTGTATTCGTGTGAGCCATAGCCTTTAGTGGGATATTTGTGATAGCTGATAATCTGCGACAGCACGGTTGCCATACAGCCGGTTACAGCATATTGGCCGTTTCTGTTAGGACATTTGGCATCGTAGAGAGGTTTGTAAGTGCCGTTGACAGTTTTGCCGGATTGTCCCCATTTGTTTTCACCCAGCAGGGGAGAAACGGCATCAGTACCCTTGGTGGCACGGAAAGTGCCGCTAATGAGTTCGTTCCATTCCTGTGTGTTTTCAGGAACGCAAACCACATTGTTGTCTATCACAAATTGAGCCATTCTCTCATAGCCTTTCAAGAATGAAGCAACATGCTCGGGCATATTTTCTGTCGTAAATTGACTTTCGGTTGAATAGGCCAGTACGGGAATCATGTTGTCGTCGCCGGAAATCATGACGAAACCGTTTTCAGAATTGAACACATAGAAGTAGTTCAGGGTTGCGGTTTCGTTAGTGGCCGTGTAAACCAGGTTAAGGTCTTGAGCCCCTTTGGTTTGGGAAATGGAAGCTGCAAAGGTGGCGGCAGCTTTTTGAGCGGTCTTCACATCAACAGGATTTCCGAAGGTAGTACCTAATAACGCTACGAAAGTAACTAAAAGAGCAATTTTTTTCAATTTCATAATGGATTTGGATTTTATGTCGTCTATTTATTTCGTAAGAATATTGTTTAATAGGTGATACAATATATAGTTGACCTTTTTTGCGGTGCAAAGTTAATAAAAAAACTTAAAAAAAACCTGCTTTGAGGAGCAGGTTTGTATGATGGGATGTATATTGTTATATATCAATATTATAGATTTTCCAAAATAGCCTCAATCAGGTTTTCTGCACAATCGGCAATGTCGGCGATGGTGGCGGGCAGCATATAGCAGGGTGTCGAGAAAATCATGTTTTCCTTGTCGGCAATGACTTCGGTCTGATTGGTGTTGATGTGGGTGGCGCCCATCTGTTCCACGTCGCTGATGGTCTGCTTGTCGGTGCCCACGGTGATGGTGATGTTGTGCAGTACGCAGGCCAGCAGTACGGGTGCAATGCACAGGGCACCAATAGGTTTGCGCAGCTTGTGAGTCTCCTTGATGATCTTGGCGATGTCGGGGTCCACTTTGGCCTTGGCACCATCAAATGCGTAGGTGAAGAGGTTTTTGGCAGCGCCGAAGCCGCCGGGGAATACCAGCGCATCGAAGTGCGTTGGGTCATACTCGCTGATGGGATGGATGTCGCCACGGGCGATGCGGGCGGCTTCCACCAGCATGTTGCGCGTCTCGTTCATGTTCTCTTTGGTGGCATGGTTCACCACACTGCGTTGCGGTTTGTCGGGTGCAAAGATGGTGTAGGAACAGTCGTTCCGGTCGATGGCCAGCAGCGTCATCACCGCCTCGTGAATTTCCGATCCGTCCATAGAGCCGCAGCCGCTTAGTATAACAGCAAATTTTTTCATATTTCTCAATGTATTAAATCTTTAATGTCGCTTTGGAAACGGCAAAGATACAAAAAATTTTTAAACGGGGAACCTTCGGCGGGTTAATATCGAGGGTGATACTTAGCGATATTCTCCTTGATATAGTTGCGGTCGAGGTGGGTGTAGATTTCAGTAGTGATGATGCTCTCATGGCCGAGCATCTCCTGCACAGCACGCAGGTCGGCGCCGCCATCGATGAGGTGGGTGGCGAAAGAGTGGCGGAAGGTATGCGGACTGATGGTCTTGGTGATGCCTGCTTTGTGTGCTAACTCCTTAATAATATGGAAGATCATGGCGCGGGTGAGCTTACTGCCGCGTCGGTTGAGGAAGACGATATCTTCGCAGCCCTTTTTGATCTTAAGTTTCTCGCGTTCGCCTTCCACATAGAGCATCACGGCTTTCTGCGCCGTCTGTCCGATAGGTACCAGCCGTTCTTTGTTGCCCTTGCCGATGATGCGGACGAAGCCGTCGGTGAAATGGAGCCACGAGAGTCGCAGTTCGGTAAGCTCGCTGACACGGAGCCCGCAGCCGTACAGCACTTCGATGATGGCTTTGTTGCGGTGGCCCTCAGGCTTGCTCAGGTCAATGCAGTCGAGGATGGACTCTATCTCAGGAATGGAGAGCACCGAGGGCAACTTCCGCCCAATTTTGGGCGAGTCGAGCAGCTCGGTGGGGTCCTCCTCTATGGAGTTCTCGAAAACTAAAAAGTGGTAAAATGCCTTGATGCCCGAGATGATGCGCGCTTGCGACCGCGCCTGTATTTTTTCGTCATACAAGGTAGTTAGAAATTCTTGTAAATCAGCTAATTCCACCTTGTCGAGTTCTTTGCGGCCTCCGAGAAAATCGTAAAACTTCCGGATGTCGCGCATGTAGGCTTCCACCGTCCTGGGCGACAGTGACTTTTCGATGCGTATGTACTGGTAAAACCGTTGGAGGTATTGTTCTGAGCTGTTCACCCGTGTTGTTGTTAATGGTTTTCCAAAATCTGATGTCCAGCTTGGTAAGGCGTGATATGTCCGCTTTGGATTTGCGGCAACAGTTTTTCAATCAGTTGTTTAACCTCAGTGTTTTCGTAAAAGCGGCTTTTGATGGAGAAATCTATCCATTCGTAGAAACTCTTCACCAGCTGTTGGTTGCGTTGCAGGTGGAAGAAGCCGTTGGCGCGGGTCTCTTCGGCGAAGCGGTTGATGAGGTTGGAGACGGCGATGATGGAGGACTGGTCGTACACCGAGCAGGTGGTGACGGGCACTTGCCAGCCGTTGTCGTTGGCGGGAAAGAGGTTGATGACCGACTGGTACTGGTTGCGGGCCTGCTGCGCCTTGAGTTGGTTGTCGCCATCGGCTTTGGTGATGACAATGGCGTCGGCCATCTCCATGATGCCGCGCTTGATGCCCTGTAGTTCGTCACCGGCGCCCGCAATGAGCAGCAGCAGGAAGAAGTCGGTCATCGACTTGACGATGGTTTCTGACTGGCCCACGCCGACGGTTTCGACGAGTATCGTGTCAAAGCCGGCGGCCTCGCACAGGATGATGGTCTCGCGGGTTTTGCGTGCCACACCGCCTAAAGTCAGGCCCGACGGGGTGGGGCGGATGAAGGCCTTGGGGTTGACCGACAGGCTCTCCATGCGTGTCTTGTCGCCTAAGATGCTGCCCTTCGAGCGTTCGCTGCTCGGGTCGATGGCGAGCACTGCCACTTTGTGGCCCTGAGTGGTGAGGTAGGTGCCGAAACTCTCGATGAAGGTGCTCTTGCCAGCTCCTGGCACGCCCGTGATGCCAATACGGATGGAGTTGCCGCTGTGGGGCAGGCAGCGCTCAATGACCTCTTGCCCTTTGGCGTAATGCTCGGGCTTCGTACTCTCAATCAGTGTGATAGCGCGACTGAGCACCACCCTGTCGCCACGGAGGATGCCCTCCACACACTCGTCGGCGGTCAGCTCACGTTTGGGCTGCCGCTTGGTGAGGTAGGGGTTCACTTCCGAAGGCTGTTCGATGCCCTCCTGTACGCTCAATGCCGAATTGAAAGTATCATCCATAATGTAATAGGCTTAATAAGAGGATGTTCCAGAGGTGCATTCCACGCGACTGGCCACCATGCTCTCGCTATCCACGGTAATGGAAACGTTGGTCTGGCCGTCTCGGGAACTGCACTCGGCTTCGCTCATCACGTCGCTGTCCCAATTCTCGGTTTCCACCAAATTGCCGTTCTCGTCGTAATATTTGCAGGTGCAGCCTTTGTCGCACGAGGTGGTTCCCAATAGCAGGGCCAATGCAAAACTTGTAATCACAAATATCTGTTTCATAAGAATTTATCTATTTTCTGAGTGATAACCTGAATGTTCTTCAAACCCTCTTTCTGTCCCAGAATCAGTATCAGGTCTTTATCGGTCTTGGTGTCAAGGTGGGTAAGCTGGGCGGGCTTGCCTACTTCGAACAGTTTGCAGCGGAAAGTGTCGCCTGCCTCCAATTTGGTGTGGATGGAGCGGCGGATGAAAAACCGGTCGTCGCCATAGTAGTCAAGGTAGCAGAAAGAGATTTTTCCCCAGCCAATCTCGACATGGTTGCCCACTTCCAACTGTTGGGGCGACAGACTTGTATAGAGGAAAATGTTGTTTTGGGCCAATTCGTCAATGCTGTTATTCAGTTTTTTGTAGGTGGTCCACTCGGGAATGTTGACATATTCGGCCATGATGCGCAGGGTGGAAATCAGAATGGGGATGCTTCCGTCGTCATCGATGTTCCAAATAGGTTTGAAAATTTCGGGATAGACTGTTTCCCCCGTTTTTTCCGAGATGTTCCATGCAAGGAACTTCAAATCAGAAAAAGTGTGAATGGGATGGTCTAATGTGTATTCCACATGGGTGCGTAAATCCTTAATACTGTCGCAGAGATTGGGCATGATGATGAGTTTTTATAGTGTCGCAAAGATAAGGATTTTTTTATGAAAATCCAAAGATTATTTTTTGTGATTTTTTTTGTGCGGAAAAGAACTTTAAATAGCACATCTTTAGATTTCGGAATAGAAAATTTATTAAATTTGCCTCACTTTTGCTCAAAGAATGGTGATTGTTAAATTGTTAAGAATAAGGATGTTAACTTTTAGGAATACGGCAATGTGTTTTGAGCAATGATTTTAGGCAAAAGAGAAAAGCGACAATCAATTATTAATCAATTAAATACAATAAAATGAAAATTCTGGTTTTAAATTGTGGCAGTTCGTCCATCAAGTATCAGTTGATCGATATGGACAACAATGCCAAGGTGATGGCCAAAGGTCTTTTGGAACGTATCGGCCTTGAAATGGGTGAGTTTACACACAAATATAATGGCGAGAAACATTACGAGCAGTTGCCTATTCCCGACCATACTGCAGGTATCAAGATAGTTTTGAACGCATTGACCGATGCCAAGATGGGTGTCATCTCCGACCTGAAGGAGATCGGCGCTGTAGGTCATCGTGTGGCTCACGGCGGCGAAGCTTTCCCGCAGAGTGCAGTTATCAGCGATGCTGTGATTGCAGAGATTGAGAAGTTGCGCGACATTGCTCCGTTGCACATTCCGGGCAGCTTGGCCGGTATCCGCGCCATGCAGGAAGTGCTGCCAGGTGTTCCCATGGCAGCCGTGTTCGACACATCGTTCCACTTGACGATGCCCGCCGAATCGTACCTCTACGCCATTCCTTACGAATATTATCAGAAATACCGCATCCGTCGTTACGGCTTCCACGGCACCAGCCATAAGTTTGTGGCCGAAAATGCCGCCAAGATGATTGGCAAGGACTGGAAAGACCTGAAAATTGTGACCTGCCACCTCGGTAGCGGTGCCTCTATCGCCGCTGTTAAGAACGGCAAGTCGGTGGATACTTCGATGGGCTTCACTCCTGTGGAAGGCCTCGTGATGGGCAGCCGCTGCGGTGACATTGACGCTGGCGCAGTGATGTATCTGGTTGAACACGAAAACATGGACATGAAAACGCTGAACACCGTGCTCAACAAGAAGTCGGGCTTGGTAGGCGTGAGCGGTGGCAAGCAGGATATGCGCGACGTGCGCGCAGGCCGCGATGCCGGTGACGAGCGCTGCACCTACGCGTTCAACATGTTCGCCCAGAGAGTGAAAAAATATATCGGCGCTTACGCTGCCGAGATGAACGGCATGGACCTCGTGGTTATGACTGGCGGTATTGGCGAGAACGCTTGGTTTATGCGTGATCCCATCCTCTCCAACATGGAATTCCTCGGCATTAAAATCGACAAGAAAATCAATGAGGAGACCGTTGGCGAAGCCCGCGTGATTTCAACCCCCGATTCGAAAGTGACCGTAGTGGTATTCCCCACCGACGAAGAGTTGGTAATTGCCACCGATACTTACAATTTGGTGAAATAAAAATTTGGGCGAATCGGTTCGTCCCAAACCATTTTGGGGTATTCAATGTAGAGACGCGCCATGGCGCGTCTCTACATTTTTTATATCTCCACCTCTTCCTTGAATTTTGGGATGTATGTCTTTTTCAGGCCTGCCTCGTGCAGGTGCTGTTCGTACTCTGTGCGCGACTCATCCTCGCCGTGCACGATGAAGATTTTCTTCAGCGTACGGGTCTTCTGGTTCGAGAGGTATTGTATCAGTTCGTGGTAGTCGGCGTGGCCCGAGTAGGCTTCGATGCTCTTGACGGCGGCGCGTACTTTGTATTTGACACCGAAGATGGAGACTTCTTTGTCGCCACGCAAAATCTTGGCACCCAGTGTGGTAGGTGAGCAATAGCCCACCGATAGGATGGTGGTCTTTGGGTTTTCTATGTTGTTGGCCAGGTGGTGCTTAACACGGCCGGCCTCCATCATGCCCGATGCCGAGATGATGATGCAGGGGCGGTTGTAGGTGTTGAGTTTCTTCGAGTCGTCGATGGTGCGCACATAGTGCAGGTTTTCGAATCCGAACGGGTCGGGGTCAGTCTTGATGTACTCCTGCATCTCCTCATTGAAGCAGTCGCTATGCAGGCGGAAGATGTTGGTGGCGGAGGTGGCCAAGGGGCTGTCCACGAAGATGTCCACATCGGGCAGATTGTTTTTCTTTTTCAAGTTTTGCAGGGCAAAGACAATATCTTGGGTTCTTCCGATGGCGAACGAAGGGATGATGAGCTTGCCGCCCCGTTGCAGGATGGCGTCTTTCACCACTAGCATCAGCTCCTCTTCGGCGCGGTCGATGGTGCTGTGCAGCCTATTGCCGTAGGTCGATTCGGTGATGATGTATTGTGCCGGCGGGAAGGATACGGGGTCGGGCAGTATCTTCTTGTTGTAGCGGCCGATGTCGCCCGTGTAGCAGAGCGTCTTCACCGAGCGTCCCTCCTTGATGGTCATGTAGATAGCCGAGCTGCCCAGCATGTGCCCCGTGTTGATAAAGCGTACCGAGAAGTCGGGGGTGATGCTGAAAGGCAGGTCGTAGGGTATGCTGACAAAAAGGTGCATGCAGGCGGCGGCGTCTTTCATGGTGTAGATAGGCTCTACCGGTGGCAGCTTCTGAAGCGCTCTTTTTTTGTTAAATTGCACGGTATCAGCTTCTTGAATCTTGCCTGAGTCGGGCAGCATGATCGAACAGAGGTCGCGGGTGGCAGGCGTGCAGAAGACGGTGCCTTTGAAGCCCAGCTTGTGGATGTAGGGTATCAAGCCCGAGTGGTCGATATGGGCGTGCGACAGTAGCAGGTAGTCAATCTCGGCGGGGTCGAAGCCGAGGTCGCGGTTCATGGCGTCGGTCTCCAGACCTTTGCCCTGATACATACCGCAGTCTAACAATATTTTCTTTCCTTGTTTGGTGGTGAGCAGAAACTTGCTGCCCGTAACTTCGGAGGTGGCACCTAAGAAATCTATCTTCATGATTACAATTTATAATTTATAATTTACAATTTACAATGTATAATTAAGAACAAATTCAAAATTCAGAATTCAAAGAACAAAAAACAAAGAACAAATTCCATAATTCCATAATTCTTAACTTCTTAACTTCTTAACTTCTTAACTTCTTAACTCTTCACTATTCACTTCTCACTTCTCACTTCAGCTCCTTAACTCCCTTCACTCCTCATCCTCAAACACATTAACATGCTGCACATAGTGGCGCCATTTGTCGAGTACGGCCTGGAAGTCGGCTGGCAGCTCCGAGTCGAAGAGCATGGCCTTCTTGGTCACGGGGTGGGTGATACCCAGCGATTTGGCGTGCAGGGCCTGTCGTGGCATCAGCTGGAAGCAGTTGTCGATGAACTGTTTGTACTTGTTGAAGGTGGTGCCTTTCAGGATGCGGTCGCCGCCGTAGGTGGCGTCGTTGAACAGTGGGTGGCCGATGTGTTGCATGTGCACGCGAATCTGGTGTGTGCGGCCCGTTTCAAGGCGGCACTCAATGAGGGTTACGTAGCCGAAGCGCTCCAGTACCTTGTAGTGGGTGACGGCGTGTTTGCCGGCCTCGCCGTCGGGGAAGACGGTCATGCAGGTGCGCTCTTTGGGGTGGCGCCCCACGTTGCCGGTGACGGTGCCCTCGTCCTCTTTAAAGTCGCCCCACACCAGCGCTTGGTAGGCGCGGTTGATGGTGTGATCGAAGAAGTCTTTGGCGAGTGTCATCTGGCTGTACTCGTTTTTGGCCACAATCATGATGCCCGAGGTGTTCTTGTCGATGCGGTGCACCAGCATCGGTTTCATCTCCTCGCCGTCGCGGCCTTTCTTGCCCTGCAGGTGGTAGGTGAGGGCGTTGACCAGCGTGCCCGTGTAGTTGGCGTAGGCGGGGTGCACCACCATGCCCGGGGCTTTGTTGATGACGATGATGTCGTCGTCCTCGTAGGTGATATCCAAGGGGATATTTTCAGGCAGCACCTCCGTATCGCGGGGCGGGTTGGGCATCAGTACGGATATAACATCAAGAGGATGAACACGATAGTTTTGTTTTTCGGGCTTGCCGTTGACGAGGATGCAGCCTGCTTTGGCGGCCTGTTGCACTTTGTTGCGCGAGGTGTTGGCAATCAGGTTCTGCAAATATTTGTCCAATCGGATTAGCTCGGTACCTTTGTCCACCTCGAACCTAAAGTGTTCATATAGTTCGTCTTTCTCTTCTTCAGGGGTAAGGTTCTCTGCCATGTCGGAGTTTTTCGTGCTCATGGGGTCAGGTTTGGAACTGCAAAGCTACGAATAATTGTTGAATTGTTTAATTGTTGAGTTGTTAAAGTGAAAAGTGAGAAGTGAGGAGTGAAAAGTGAGAAGTTAAGAAACTAAGAAGTTAAGGAGTTAAGAGAAGTTGAAGTGTTTAATTGTTGAGTGTTTAATTGTTGAGAGAATGGCAAAAAACAAAAACGCCGAAGTTTCCTTCGGCGTTTTGTGGTGGTGCTGACGGGAATTGAACCAGTGACACACGGATTTTCAGTCCGTTGCTCTACCAACTGAGCTACAGCACCTCCTTTGGTTTGAGGCTGCAAAAATAGCACTTTTTTTTATTCGTGCAACGATTTGCGTTGTTTTTTTTAAATGTAAATATTTAAATAGTTGATATTCAATGTAAAATGTTGTGTGTTATGTGGAACAAAGAATAGTTAAGAAGTTAAGAAACTATGGAGTTAAGTAGTGAAGAACAGAAATCTGAAGGTGGCAAACCGTAGAGACGGGGCACGCCCCATCTCTACAACTTTCAGTTTTCAATTTTCAGTTTTCATCTCTCCTCTCTCCTCTCACAACGTATCCCCAATATGTTGGTAGGTGTTGGGGTTGTTGCGGAAGAGGTTGAAATAGCTTTCTTTCGACTTTTGAGGCACCTTGATGATGTATTTCTTCTCGCTCACGGTCAGCTTCTTGCTCCGTAGCCACGGGTTGAGCTCTTTCAGTTCGCGGTAGGTGGTGTGGTGCTCCTGGGCGAACTTGTAGAGGTCGGGAATCGACGTGGTGACTTCCACCTCTTTGGTGGGGATAGGCGAATAGAGGTCGGCTTTGGTGAGGCGCACACCGTACTGCTGGGGATTTTCGAAGACGCACTTGTAGGCCAGTATGCGGTACATGTAGCGGGCGGTCTCCTGATTGAGGTAGAGGTCCCAGTAGTTGTCGCACGATTGGGCGGTCATGTTCTTCTTCACGCCGCCTTCGCCCATGTTGTAGGCTGCTGCTGCCAGTGCCCAACTGCCGAGCCTTTGTTTTGAGCCCTTGAGGTAGCGGCAGGCGGCGCGGGTGGCCTTCTCCACATGGTAGCGCTCGTCCACATCCTCACGTACCTCCAGTCCGTACAGCTTGGCGGTGGCATCCATAAACTGCCAGAAGCCGGCGGCCTTGGCGGGCGACACCACCTGGCGCAGGTTGCTCTCGGCCATGCAGAGGTATTTGAAATCGTCGGGCAGGCCTTCCTCCTTGAGTATCGGCTCGATGACGGGCAGCCAGCGCCCCGACAGCTTGAAGGTCATCAGTGTGAGCGAGTGCTGGTAGCAGACACCAATCAGCTCGCGGTCAAGACTTTCGCGCACCCAGTAGATGTCCAGCGGCACCTCTTCGCCGGCAAAGGTCAGCTGCTCGGGAATATAGGGTGCCGAAAGCGTGTTGTCGTAGTAGCAGTGCGGCGTGTAGTCATCGTTCAGGGCTTCGGTCTGCTTGATGGCGTAGCACGCCAGTCCGATGGTGAGCAGCACACTCAGCCCGATGCCCGCCACAATAAGGATGCGTTTTTTCATAGTTGGGTCGTTTAGGCGTAGCCTCATGATGGGTTTGAACAGATATGCAAAAATAATCTTTTTTGCTGTTCTTTTCCCTCTCTTGACTATCAAATAATTTGTATTTTTGCTCAGTATTCTATGGGTGATATGGATTCAACGCAAAAAACTGAAAAACAGAAGGATAAAAACAGAAACTGGCTCTTTCTCCTCATTGGAGTGATAGTGGGTTTTGTGTTGAGCCTGTCGCTTTATCTCATTGACAAACATTTCTTTCCCGAGCATGTGCGTTGGGTCAAACTGATTGAGCGGGCGGTGCCGGACGATGAAGCTGAGGATTTGGAGAGCGTGGCGGTGACGCCAGCCCCCGTGGAGGCGCAAGGTCGCAAGATGCAGCCTGCGGCCGACACTTTGCAGACCGACACATTGGTGCTCTTTTCAGAATCATTTGATAATGAGTTGGATGAGGTCGATTTTATGATGGAAGATTACGAAGCCGAGCCTGTCTCAGAAGAAAAGATGGTGGCCAATCGGCGCGTGAAAGTGCATTTTGCCGAGGCCGACACACTCAAGCCGGCACAGACGGAGTATTTTCTGGTCGAGCAGTGGAACTCGCCCATCAAAAACCGTATTACCTACTATCGCGACAATCTGATGTTGAAAATCAAAGGGATGGATGTGTCGAAAATCGAAATCTATTACATCAAGGGTGAGTATTACTTGCTGAATGGCAACCGCTTTTATCAGCTTAATAACAATTCTTCTTTTGAGAAATTGACAGAGGCCAGCGTGGTTCCGATGTAATATTAAGGTCTATTTTTCTTTCAGTTCGCAAAAGGTGTAGCCGCCGTCGCGGTTAAACCAGGTCATTTGGCGCTTGGCGTAGCGGCGGGTGTGGGTCTTGATGTCTTCCACCGCTTGTTCCAGCGACAGTTTGCCATCCATATAGTCAAACAACTCCTTGTAGCCCACGGTGTTGAGGGCGTTGAGGTGTTTGTAGGGGTAGAGGCTTTGGGCTTCGTCGAGCAGGCCGTGGTCCATCATCACCTCCACGCGTCGGTTGATGCGGGCGAACAGTTCCTCGCGCGGGCGCACAAGGCAGTATTTCACGATGTCGAAGTCGCGTGCTTTGGCTTCGCCGCCCAGCTGTTGCGAGAAGGGGTGGCCGGTTTGCAGGCACACTTCCAGCGCGCGGATGAGGCGCTTGTGGTTGGCCATGTCGGTGGTGCGGCAGAAGTCGGGGTCGAGGATGCGCAGCTGGCGGCGTAAGGCTTCGATGCCCTCGCGTTTGAACAGTTCGTTGACATGTTGGCGTATGTCGGGATCGGGGTCGGGCAGCGGGTCAATGCCTTTGCAGACGGCATCGATGTAAAGGCCGCTGCCACCGGTCATGATAACGAGGTTGCTCTGTGCGAAGAGCTGCGGCAGCAGTTGCAGCACATCCTGTTCGTAGCGCGAAACGCTGTAGTAGTCGTGGATGGAAAGGGTGCCGATAAAATAGTGGTCGGCCTGTCGCAGCTCTTCGTCGCTGGGGCAGGCCGTGCCGATTTTCATTTCGCGGTAGAACTGGCGCGAGTCGGCCGAGACGATAGGCGCATGGTGTTGTTGCGCCAGCCGGATGGTGAGTTCGGTCTTGCCAACAGCCGTCGGTCCAGTGATGACCAGCAGGGTGGGTCGGTTAAAATTCGTTGAAATCTCCAAAGCCATCCATGTTGCTGTAGTCTTCTTCATCGAGACCGTCGCCGTAGCCGGTGTCCAGGTCGTCGTCTTCCTCTTCGAGGAACTCGTCGAGCGGATCTTCCAGGTGGATGTTCTTCGGCGTCTCCTTCGGCAGTGTCTTCACCGAGCTGGTGCAGCGCGGGTATTCCACGCCGTCTTCGGCCTGCAGGGTCTTCAGCAGTTCGATGTAGAAGGTTTTGGGATTCAGAAAGTCGTATTCATAGATGATATGCTGGTGCGGGTCGGAGATGAATTTCTTCAGCACCGACTCTTTCATTACAAATTTCGGGAGATGCGACTTGGCGCCGAAGTCGTCCTCTTCGTCATATTCTGGCTCTGTGGTTTCGCTGTCGTCGCCCATGTCAATCAAGGTAATCTCCTTCTGCTTGTTCCACTTGGTGTCGCAAACGAAGAATGATGACAACTCGTTGCCGGTGAGCCCGATAGACGAGAAGAGAATATGGTGGAACGACTCGAAATTGTCGGAGGAAAGGATTTCAATGTCGCGACTGAAGTCCTCCACTTCATCGTAGTAAACCCTGAATTTGTAAATGTACTGCATAGTCGTTAATGGTTTTATGGTGTAGGTGCGTTGCGTGCAACGCACCTACGGAAATACTATTCCATATTGTGAAATACGTTAGTTACGTCGTCGTCCTCTTCGATTTTCTCCAGCAGTTTCTCCACTTCTTCCTTTTCCTCGTCGGTCAGTTGTTTCATGTCGTTGGGGATACGTTCGAACTTGAACGACTTGATTTCGAAGTTGTTTTCTTCCAGATATTTCTGGATGGGACCAAAGTTCTGGAATTCGGCATAGATGACGATTTCGTCCTCTTCGGCGAAGAGTTCTTCCACGCCGTAGTCAATCAGTTCCAGTTCCAGTTCTTCGAGGTCCACGCCTTCTTTTGGGGCTATGGTGAAGACGCATTTGCGGTCGAACAGGAAGTCGAGCATGCCCGAGGTGCCGAGGTTGCCGCCGAACTTGTTGAAGTAGCTGCGCAGGTTGGCGACGGTGCGCTGGTTGTTGTCGGTAGCGGCTTCAATGAGCACGGCCACGCCGTGGGGTGCATAGCCTTCGTAAACCATTTCTTTGTAGTCGGAGGTGTCCTTCTCGAAGGCGCGCTTGATGGCTCTTTCCACATTGTCTTTCGGCATGTTTTCCGAGCGGGCGGTCTGAATGAGCAGACGCAGGCGGGCGTTACCCGACGGGTCGGGACCACCGGCTTTGGCTGCAATTGTTATTTCCTTGCCCAGACGCGTAAAGGTTCTGGACATATTTCCCCATCTTTTAAATTTTCTAGCTTTTCTAAATTCAAATGCTCTTCCCATAGTGTTATCGTGTTTTTATTTCTGTATTAGAATGCAAAAATAATAAAATTCATTCTATCGGTAAAATGGGGGATTATTTTTTTTGAGAGTCATCTTTTTCACCTCACTGACTTCTTCTATTAACTGTTCTGTTGTGGGAAGATATAGTTGGTATTCGTGTGCAAGAATGTTCTTGTTGTCGGCGGGTAGGGTCATGCGCACCACGGTGTCATTTTTTGCAGTACAGAGAAGAATGCCTATGGTGGAATTCTCATCTGGTAATTTTTCGTATCGGTCAAAATAATTAACATACATCTGTAGTTGTCCTAAATCTTGATGAGTAAGTTTCCCTGTTTTCAGTTCGATGATGACATGACATCGCAGCAATCGATTATAGAGAACAAGGTCTATGAAAAACTCATTATCTTCTAGCAATAGTCGTTTTTGGCGCGCGACGAAAGAGAAGCCCTTGCCCATTTCAAGAAGAAACTCGGTCAAGTGTGTGAT
Source organism: Bacteroidales bacterium (assembly GCA_017454945.1). Classification (GTDB taxonomy): domain Bacteria; phylum Bacteroidota; class Bacteroidia; order Bacteroidales; family WCHB1-69; genus JAFTCA01. Next base: position 107,557 of record JAFTCA010000010.1, on the reverse strand, counting down.
GATGGCAGATTCAAGGTCTTTCTCATAATAGCTGCTTTCCCTATGAAGTCCTAGAAATTCAAGTACCATAGGTGCTTTGATAATTTCTGTTGGGTCATCCGGAATTCGCTCTTTCCGCGCTATGGCCAACACTTTCTCCTTGTCGTTATTTACAAGCAGCCGTTCATAAAGCATGGCGTTTATTTGTCTTTCTGTTTCACGTGCCGACCATGCATTATTGACAGATTCAATTTCATAATATTCTCGTTTTTCGGGATCAGGAATTTGAATTAACATTCGGTATTGGCTCCAGTTCAATTGGGAACGCAGTGTGTTCCTATTTGGATATGTCCTGTAAAATTGCCTGCAAAATTTAAGTTGACGATATCCAAAGCCGCTTCCGAACTCGGGCTCCAGTCTTTTTGCGAGATTTTGAAGCAGAAAGGATCCGTATGCGGCTCTTGTCTTTCCCTGCTGTTCTTCTTCGAATATTCGTTGTCCCATAAGCCAATACATCTGGACACGGCAAAAATCAACGCTTCGTATGGCATTATTACGTGCGGAGTCTATGATTTTGCGCACATCGTTATACAGCTTGTCTATTTGAATTTGGTTATCTGGATTTTCTTCTTGGTTATCTTTTTTCATAGCCACAATGTTTTTTTTATTAAGTTATTAAATAAAATATCCTATATTTGGGAGAGATTTTGAAAATATCTCACAACCCGAGAAGGATGTTTTATTATTAAATGACCGCAAGGAAAACGAAAATATTTTCGCTGCAAAAATAATAAAAAATTAATTACATATAAAACTAAAAAAAGTTTTACAGAGGAAGAACCCTCAACTTAGATATGCAATGGTAATTGCGTTCCCATCGGGAATACATGTCAATAGCCATGGTGGTTGTCAAAAAAACAACCTCGTAGAGGTTGCACGGTTTTGTAATAAGGATTTATTAAAATTACAAATCGTCGATGACGGCACTGCGCACCTTTTATTCTTCTAACAAGCTTTTACATAATGTCTTATTGACAACTCTGTCTCGCATCAGTTTCATATCCGTGAAATTTCGTGAAATGTTTTGGACTATTTCCATATAATTATCTGAGCCATCGTTTCTTTTGTGATAAAAGGGTTTAATGGAAACACAATTTTTATGTTCAAATAAAGTATTTAGTAATGTTCTATCCGATATTCCACACGAATGTCCCATAATATAGACTTGATATGAATCGGATTCAATAAATTCAAGCATGTTCCGATAATTTGATGATTCCAAGTATTTTATTGATTTAATATTTTTCAAATACTCGTTGTCATTTTTCCTAAGAAGATTTTTGAAATTATCATCCAATTCGTCACCATATCCAAAAATAACACTTTGAGGATTATTTAGATTACCATGAATATGTATATGTGTGAGTGAATACATGTCTAATTTAGAAACATAGATATTCGCTGTTGAAGTATAATTGAAATTCAACAACAAAAATTCATCAGGATTATTAAACATTCCCTTCCAATCGTTAAAGGCTGCCATTGAGCCGATAGCAATATCAGTTTCTTTGATTGGTTCGGAAATTTTTGATTTAATATTTTGGAGAATGATTTTGTCAGAAATATTTTTCTGGATTTCCGTCAAATACTCAATCAAATAGGCTTTAAGGATATCTAGTTCTCTATTGATTTTCGTCGGGAGATTCTTGTCATCTTGCGTCAAATGCTTGTAAAAGATTTCCTCTATATCTACCCATCCTTTGCTCTCAATATTTTGGCATATTTCGTGAAACATTGGAGCAAAACCAACTGAAAAATATTGGGCGTGGTTTTTAATAATGTCAATAATTGCTTTGCCATCAATATTGTCTGAAAAAAGATTATTATTGAAAGCCCAAGCATTCCACGAGTTATTTTTGTCTTTGAATCTCAAATCACACAGACCATCATTTGATATTGTACTATGAAGCCCTCTGAAACCTTTGACTCGTTTAGTCCAATACCAATCAATAAAATCGGCATAGCTGGTTTTCAAACCATGTGCTAAATCGAAGCCGTTGCCTATTAATATGAGTCTATTCATGAAGATTCCCTCCCTTTTATTTTTTTGAACAGAACAATAAGACAACTATAATTCAGCTAATTCCGTGTCATTATAACGAATAACACCTTCTTCATCAATGCTAAGTATCTTTGCATAACTGACATTAGCTTTATCACGCTTAAATATTGTAGCAAATTCTTTTAAGTAACCTATGTTAGGGGTAATATCAATTAGTTTAACTAATTCTTTCCCAACGGTCGTTAATAACCGAATAGGAATAGAAATAGTTGGTGTTTTAGCCTTTGTGGTGATTAATACTATTAAATCGCCGTAAATGATCACATATTGTTCATCTGTTTTATTCGTTGAAACATATTGTCTATGAACAAAATCACCAGGCTGCAATAAACCAATTTCTATCAGTTTGGCAATCTCTGAGTAGTTTACTCCGAATTTCACCAAAATCTTATCTGAAGAAAAGAGGAAGGCTTCATCTTGCAAAAGAACAAATTGAGCGACTTTTTGAAATACTTCAGCTTCTTCTTTTGTCATGTTTCTCAAGGTCTCAAGTGTTCTTAATGAATATGATTTAGGCTGTTTTATTTCACCAGCAAGTATTTGTCCCCATAATGTTTGCATCTCTTTATCAGATACATCTTGTACTATATCAAAAAAGCGAGTAGTCCAATCTGGATTTACTGGTTCATTAGAAACATCCTTTTCCGCTTCTAAAATTCTCCCTGCTGTTGAAACCACTTCCTCTATGTTCTTTTGCCGTTTTGTCTCTTTATTTACCAACCTGTTGTTTATTCTATCAAGATATTCTGCCTTTTCGGTATCACCCTCGATAATCGCATTTGTTTTTGCTTGTTCGATTGCCTTGATAGATTCTGCTTTTGCTTCCGCTTTTGCTTTTCTGACAATCCGACGAGGTTCATATATAGTTCCGATTGCTTTCGAAACTACATCTATCAGTTTTTCAATGGGTTTACCTTCAACTTTTATTAAACTATTCATAATGTTTATTTCCCTCCTTTCTCTATCTCCCTCTCCACTATCATCTTCGCCTCATCTAACAATCGTTTGCTTTCTGCTTTTAGTGCAAAACTTTCCTGGATTTTTGCTGAAATGGTTTCCTGAATGGGCTTTGGCAGTTTGGGAATGATTACTTGTTCTATTTCCGACGGTTTCCAGTGCTGGATGATGGCGCCGTTGGAATCGCGTTCGGCTTGCATCTGTACAACTATCGAGTTCAATACAAGTGTCAGATAATCGGGTGTGTAGTCTTTGTTGAAAACGGACAGATGAAGCAATGCGCCTGATGTGATGCAGTCTATGTCCTCCTCAATTTTATAAGCAATGCCAACACTACCGTCTTTTGACAACAAAATGGTGTCTTTCTTTGGCCTTAATTCATTCAAGTTGAAATCACTGGGTGACAAATAAATGTTTGGTTCCGAAATGCCGAATTTTGTCACGTCCGATACTCTTACGAATGGTACTCCGCTGTCTTGGTAAGCCTCGCTTCCTGGTTCCACCGATTTCTTTATATGTGCAATATCCTTAATGATATCGCACTCGTATTTCGACAATTGGGCAAACAAAGCATCATATTTTGGTTGGTAGTACTCGGCATCCAATCGGCCTGAAGATTTGCAGACCGAATAGTTCTTGATGGAATAGTTCGCCGTTGAAGTTGTAAACCATTTTTCGGCATACAACTCCTGCAGCAATGTCCATTCTGCCAACCTGTAATAATATGTGCTTTCCTCTGCCATTTTATTGTATTTTATAACTAATTGATTATCAATTAAATGGGGGGGGTAGAAATAGTATCCTCTACTTTAAGTTTCGCACTTTCAAGTAGTTGCTTCGCCTCATTACGCAGTGAAATGCTCTTTTGGACGTATGTAGCAATTTCGGTCTGAACTTGATTTGGTATTTTGGGAATCGGCAAATTCAAAATGTCTTCATCTTTTATTACAGGATAAGAACTTCCGACATTCCACTTTAACAACCAATCCTTATATATTTGCGTGCGAAGAAGTATCTGCAATACTTCTTTTTTGTATGTTGAGTTTTCACGCAAAACAGTAAATGCACCACTTCCAATTAATCTTTCATCATCAAAATCAATAATTGCAACGGCACCACGATAGGGTCTCACTTTTGAAATAAGTAAATCATTCGTATGAAGAACTCGTTTTGCATTATCCGGCAATTCTTCTTTTGAAACCAAATTGAAACTAGCAGTGCCGTCACTGATGTTGATATCACCTATTTCTATGTAATTGTATGCATCCTCTTGGTAATCGCATACATCTGTATTTTGAGCAAACAAGTTTCCTATTATGTCATAACCATGTTTGTATTTTGTTACAGCAGTTTCTATTTCATCATATTTCGGTTGATAATACTCAGCATCTAATCTTCCACTTGCCAAAAACGATTCTTTCAATTGCTTGATGTTGACAGGATTATTATTAGGTTGCCAGTCTTTTAATCCTAGTTCGGACAAAAGGATGTCTTCAGCCTCAGAGTACAAGGATTTAGAAAGTTCCTGATTTTTAAAGATGGATTGAAAATGTTCGTCAATTTCTTTTTGAAATTGGATTGAGAATTTAGGAACAGGAATTCTATACAAATCAGGTTTGCTAATATAAGAAATCAGCAAATTTGTTTTATATCGATCCTTAAAGGCCACGCCATATTTGCTTATTAAGTAACACAACAAAACATGTTTGTTGATTCTATTGTTAACCGTCATTTTAAACAAACTACCAGAAACAAGGGTTTTTTCAGGAAAATCATCAGGGACGATTGAAACCTTTTCTAATTTTCCTTTTACTTCAATTAGTATCTCTCCTTTTTTTATTCGCCCTTTCGGATAGCGTTTCCAATCTTCTTCAGCAACATAAAACAGATTATCCGTTTTAATAAAGGGAGTTTCTAAATCAGTTGCTTGTAAAAAGTATGGGAATCCCATGTCTTTCCCAATAGTTGATTCTACGATTTCGGTATTTTCGTACACCACCCTATAGCCATCTTCTACAAAATTACCTAAAGGTTCTATGTTCGGAATATTTTTGAAAAAGTTCAAATATTCCTTTTTAAAGTATTCGCTATCAATTCTTTTGGTTTCATTGTCCTTTAAAACCTCACTCAGCAAAACCTCGCTAATCTCCAGCCCTTCCAACAATCGCTTATACTTTTCCTCGTTGAAAGGGCTACTCAAAAAAAACTTAGCCCTTCCTTCTTGGCAAACTCGACAAAGGCCTCAGCAATGCCGTCTTTGGTCAATCCATCATGATTAAAAAGGTCGTGTTTCACTATCAAATGTCCATGAGTATCTAGCAAATAGTCGTTGTTTTCCTTGGGTGTTACCCCATAATGTGCAGGTGGGTCACAAACAACATTTTCCTGTGTTTCTTTAACTTGTGTGAAATCGCCCTTTTTAACAAAAATCTTTTCTCCGCTATTATCCTTGCTTGGTTCCTGCATAGTGGCAAAGAAAATTGGATAATCATCTTTCTTCGGACAAAGTTCTTCATCCCATTTCTGCACAAACAACACACTTGTTTTTGTTCCTGTATGCGGCTTGAAAACATTGCCATGTAAGCCCACCACCGCCAAAATGCGGCATCGCTCGGCAATGTAATCACGGATGTATTTGTCGCTACTATTGTTGAAACGGCCTTGTGGCAATACAATAGCCATACGACCACCAGGTTTCAGAAAATCAAGGTTACGCTCAATGAAAAGGATGTCGCGACCTACTTTGCCTGCCAATTTTCCTGCCGCATTTTTGCTCAACTCGTATTTTGATAATATGCGGCTTTCCTTAATGTCTCCGGCAAACGGCGGATTGGCCATAAGGATGTCGAACTGGAAATCGCGATTACTGTTTTTATCAACACGCATCTTTTTCAGTTTTTTCCAACCCTCAAAGTATGTTTCCTGCCAATTCTCGTCTTTCAGGTTCTCATCCCAACGTTCATAATCCAATGTATTGAGGTGCATAACATTGGTTTGTCCATCACCGGCAATAAGGTTCAACGTTCTTGCCACACGAACCGCCTTTTCGTCGAAGTCAATGGCAAAAACCTTGTTTTGCACATAATCTGTACACTCTTGCGGTTTTTGTTCCAAAGTGAACAGATGGCTTTTCTTTAACCCTTTGTTTTCCAAAATCTTTTGCCAAACATAGAAAATGGTATGCACCGGGAAGCCGCAACTGCCAGCCGCCGTGTCAATCATTGTTTCGTATGCCGACGGATTCAGCATCCGCACACACATGTCAATCACATAACGAGGTGTGAAATATTGTCCTTTTTCGCCTTTGCTGCTTTTGTTTATCAGATATTCGAAAGCCTCGTCCACCACATCAAGGTTGGAATTGAACAATTTCACATCTTGCAACGAACTCACACAAACCGACAAATGCGAAGGTGTCAGCATCAGTTTGGCATCTTCGGTGAAAACGCCCGACCACTTTTCCTTTGCCTCATTGAAAAGGTTTTGTAGCTTTTCTTTCAATTCAGTTTCTGTGTCGCCGTAGTTGCGGAACTCAAGGTGGCGGTCTTTCTTTCTGCCGCTCTCCATTTCGTCATACAATTTGGTGAAGATTAATTTGAAAACTTCTTCAAACACGTCAACACCTGCATTGGCAAGCACTTCGTCTTCCATTTCCAAAATCAAGTCTTTTAATGATTTGCGCTCATTGACTAACTTGTCTTTTTTCACCAAATCATCAATGAACCAACGCTCGCTCAGGATGTCAGAAAGTTTTTCATTGGCTTTGGGTATAATCGGAATATCTTCAAAGAAATTCGGGTCTTTGCGATGATAATATGAAATACTTTCGCCATTGGTCCAAACACCAATTGGCGCACCCGTACCGTTGCAATAGCTTTTCAATTGCTCCTTGCCGTCTTTCAGTTTGGGACTTTTCAACTCAACAATTATATACGGTGTATTGGTCTGGTCTTTGTCGAAAATGACAATGTCGGCACGTTTCTTTTCCCGTCCAAACGTAACCACATATTCAAGTTCCATTCGTGAAACTGGGTAATGGAAATCTTCTATAAGTACCATAAGGTACAACTGCCTAACAATTTCTTCAGGAGTTAATTTAATTTCCTTATTCCTCACCAAGCATTTGACATAAGGAGTTGGTTTCCCCTTAACCTCTTTTTCAATAATGTTGTTTTCTAATTCAATAATTTTGTCATTACTGAATTGGGTTAGGCTGAAATCGCTGCCTTTTAGTATTTCGGAAATGGTTATCATATCTAATCTCTTTCGTGTTTATCATTGTTAATTATGATTCTTTCATTTTCAATCCAAAAATCACAAAACGAATTTTGAATGATTTCCAATATTCGTTTAATCTGTTGGTGGAAACGCGATGAATGGTGTGAACTCTAAAAGTTGGACAAAAATAATAAAAAATGATATACCATCACTTTTTCAGGTTGTTATGCTTTTTTTCAAAGGCCATATCCACGAAAATCAGCGGTATTTGTGCAAAGCAATTTTTGTGGCGTGCACGGAAAGATTGAGCATTTATCTGAACCCCTAATGACATGTTAAAGAATATTTTTGTATTTTTGCCGTATAAAAGTGTTCGCATTTCGCGAACAGCGAACAATATTAGACAAATGATTAATATAGAGAATGTTATGAAACCGCAAGATTTGGTAATTTTATTAAAAAAAATCACTGAAAAAGGACAATCTCTTTCAATTCGAGGCTTGGCCGAAAGTTTGAGCATGAGCACATCAAGTGTTAGTGAAAGCTTGGAACGGTGTAAGACGGCACAATTGGTGGATAGAAACAAACAAAGGGTAAATGTATTAGCTTTGCAAGAGTTTTTGATATATGGAATAAAATATGTTTTCCCGTTGGAGTTAGGGCGTGTTATCCGTGGCCTTCCAACCTACATTAGCGCATCGCCTATCAAAGAACAGCTGGCTGGCAATGCGGATAACTATGTGTGGAAATATGCACAGGGTAATGCTAAAGGCCAAACTGTTAAGCCTTTGTATCCAACCGTTCCGGAGGCGGCCATGCGAGATGCGGAATTATACGAATTGTTAGTCCTTGTTGATGCCTTGCGTGTAGTTGGGCGACCACGAGAGAAAGAGATAGCTATCAAAGAATTAACTCAAAGATTGAAACGATATGCCGAAAACAAACAATGAACGACTGCAAGAAGTGGCAGAGGGGTTACAGTCCCTTCACCTCTTCCCACAAGTGTCTTAACGAAGCGTAAGAATCTTTCAAGTGTGCGCCAACTTTTTCTATATCAACCCATTCTGCTTGGGTGATGTCTTCTTCAGTTTGCGGTTTCAGGGTGGCGGTGTTGGGGCAGCGCATGGCAAACCAGTGGGTCTGCTTCAGGATTTTCTCGCCGTTGAGCGGGTAGGTGTGGAAGGTGGAGGGCAGCTCGCGGCCGAGGGTGGCGGTTGTCAGGCCGGTCTCCTCGCACACTTCGCGCAGGGCGGCCTCGGCAGGGTTCTCTCCCTCCTCTATTTTGCCCTTGGGGAAGTCCCAGCGGCCCAAACGGAAAATCATCAGCACCTGCTGGCGTTCGTTCACAACAATGCCACCGGCGGCGCCAATCGGCCGGTAGTCGCGGGCAAACGCCTCAAACTCGCTTTCGTTGGCGATATCCACGGGCGTGGCGTTGTCGAAGATTCGGAGGGGGAAATGCATGCTCTTTGTTTTAAGAGCTGCAAAAATACATTTTTTATGTTCTTTTTCTTTGTCTTGCCAAAGAAAAGAACCAAAAGAAAGGCGCTAAGCGCTACGCAAACGGATGCTAAAAATTGCAATCCGCGGGCTAAGGCGGCTAAACTTGCACGCTGCGCGTGCTTCAAACAACGCCGCCTCTTAACGCCCACCCATTGCTAATTTTTTTACGCATCCTTATTGCTAAGGCGCATTTTTTTATTTCAAATTCTTTATAAAACCATCATTTTAAGAGATTAGGAAAAGATCAAACTGAACCAAGAATTCCAGCGACGTTTTTTGCAAGCCGCTATGCGTCTTCCACGCAAAATACAATGAGGCGGCAATGAATATAGCGACATTGTATATAATTTCACACTATTCAGAACCCCTTTAGGGGTTCCCGTTTGGTAGCCAGGGGTTGAGGGCGCGAAGCGGCCGATACCCCTGGTGGAATGCGTTAACGCATTCCAATGCGGCGCCGCAAGTAATGTAAGAAGAAGCATTATCGTTGTGCGCCGCAACGTGTTGTTGTCGAAGAAACATGGCATTGGTTAAATGCTATCAAGTATGATAGTTTTAAAAAAAATTCGCAAAATTGAGAACTATTCGCAAAAAAATATTATTTTTGCATCGTTGAAAGATTTAATGCTGATGGAAATAATGTTTGAGAAGGTGGCGTTGGAAGAGCTTTTTACTCATTATGGTAACAGCATTAATTTTTGATATATCAAAGCATTATGAATAAGAAAAAACTGATTTCATTTGAGGCAACCCATCCTGGTGAATTGATAAAGGATGAATTGGAAGACCGTGGCATGACGCAAAAACAGCTTGCGCAGGAGATGGGGGTTGCTCCGTCGGTGCTTAGTGAGACAATAACAGGCAAGCGAGCCGTGTCGTTGAATATGGCCGTTGCGTTGGAGAAAGCTCTTCATATTCCAGCTGAGATATGGATGAACCTGCAAATGCAGTATGAGTTGGATACCGCTGCAATAGCCAAGCGTCAAAATCAGCGCGAAACGGTAGAGGTTAGAATACCTATGCGCGATAAGGCTCTTCTTCGGGAGGTGGCTCGAAAATTCGGTTGGGCCTGTTTGTTCTAGGCCATAGGCCAACACGGATTCCTCTGTTAAGTATGTCCGTATTTTTTGTACTTTTGCATCTTCAAAACAACGCATTGCAATGAACAATTTATTGGAAAAATTAGAGGCCATTTATGCCCGTTGGCTCGAAATTGGTGAGGAGATCACCAAGCCGGAGGTGATGGCCGATATGAAGCTCTTCATCAAGCGCAGCAAGGATTACAAGGACTTGCAGCCCGTGGTGGAGGCCTACAAGCAGTACAAGAACGTGATTGAGAACATCGCCAACACGAAGGAGATCATCGCGACCGAAAAGGACGAGGAGTTCCGCGAGATGGCCAAGTCGGAGCTGGACTCTTTCCTTACCCAGCGCGACAAGCTGGAGGAGGATATCCGCGTCCTCCTGTTGCCCTCCGACCCGCAGGACAGCAAGAACGCACAGGTGGAAATCCGTGCCGGCACCGGTGGCGACGAAGCCAGCATCTTTGCCGGTGACCTGTTCCGCATGTACCAGCACTATTGCGACAAGAAAGGCTGGAAAATAGAAGTGCTCTCGATGACCGAAGGCACGGTGGGCGGCTACAAGGAAATCGTGTTCAACATTACGGGCGACGGCGTTTACGGCCTGATGAAGTACGAGTCGGGCGTGCACCGCGTGCAGCGTGTGCCGCAGACTGAGGCACAGGGCCGCGTGCACACTTCCGCCGCTTCGGTGGTGGTGCTGCCCGAAGCCGACGAGTTCGACGTGGAACTGAAACAGTCGGATATTCGCAAGGACACCTACTGCTCGTCGGGTCCCGGCGGCCAGTCGGTGAACACCACCTACTCGGCTGTGCGCCTCACCCACATCCCCACGGGTATCGTGGTGGCCATCCAGGATGAGAAGTCGCAGCTGAAGAACCTCGACAAGGCCATGAAGGTGCTGCGAAACCGCCTCTTCGAGCTGGAGTACAAGAAGTATCTCGATGAGGTGGCCTCGAAACGTAAGACCATGGTGTCGACCGGCGACCGCTCGGCGAAGATCCGCACCTACAACTATCCGCAGAACCGCGTCACCGACCACCGCATCAACCTCACCATGTACAACCTCGTGGGCTTCATGGACGGCGACATTCAGGAAACCATTGAGGCGCTGCAGGTGGCCGAAAACGCTGAGAAACTGAAAGAAGCGGTGGAAATCGACAAATAAAGCGCATCTGAAATTTTTTCTGCATGCACTTTGATAAATTATTTTGTGTAATTTTGCATTTTAAACCTTACGATGGACTCCTTTTTAAGTTTATATAACCAAGTAGAGTATAAAATTAAGCAAGCCACCGTCAGATACCAAGAGTGCAAAAAGGAGAATGAGGAGCTGAAAGCGGAGAACGAAAGGCTGCAGGAGGAATTGGGCAGGTTGAAACTGCAACTGCAAGAGAATGAAGAAAAATATAAATTAGTAACGATAACCAAAACGATATTAAATAAAGAAGATAAAAAAGATATAAAGAAAGAAATCAATGATTTAGTGCGGGAGATAGACAATTGTATAGAATATCTCGGAAAATAGTATGGAAGACGAAAAGATAAAGATAAAACTCGCTGTAGCAGATAGGTTTGTGGAAGTTGTAATCAACAAGGAGTGGGAATACTATTACCGGGAAGCTGAAAAAATAATCAACGAGAGTTTTCTGAGGTTTGCCAAACAGTGGGCCTATACTGATCATCAAGACTTGCTGTCGAAAATATTGGTCGATTTTGTGGTGAAATGGATTGAGAATGAGGAGAGACTGAATGACTATGATGAGGATTTGGTTCCTAAAATGCAGGAGCTGAATAAGTTGGCAGATAATTTTGAAAATGATTGAAAAAGACGTTCTTTGAAGAAGATTAATCCCGCCTAAGTTCAGATACGTTTGTTAAACTCAACAGTATACAAACGAAGGTTAATTTCGCCCTTTTTTAGAACCGGCCCTAATTATCGCAAGATAAGGCATTCGTGCCCGTGGGACTTTCGAGGAGAGGGGAACCCTTCACCGTTTTTAATAGGAGTTTATTCGAAACCCTATGGGACTTAAGGCGGGCTTTTTTTATATCTTTCCATTCTTAGAAGAAACAAAACTCAACATATATACTAACTTTAAACAATCATCAAAATGCCTATTATAAGTATAATTATCGGAATTGTATGCGGTATCGGCGTGGGTATTGCATTGGCGTACACATTGCTTCGCAATTCGCTTACCCGTAGCAGCCGCAATCTGCTGAAGAAGGCGGAAGAAGACGCCGAACTGTTGAAAAAAGAGAAGATCCTGCAAGCCAAGGAAAAGTTCCTTCAGTTGAAGAGCGAGCACGAGAAGATGGTGCAGGAAAAGAACCAGCAAATTGCTGTAGGTGAGAACCGTATCAAGCAGAAAGAGGCCACGCTGAACCAGAAACTGGAAGACGTGAACCGCAAGAACAACGAGCTGAACCAGGTGAAGGAAAACCTCAACAAACAGCTGGACATCAACAAGCAGAAGCAGGCCGAGTTGGAAAAACAGACCGCCATTCAGAAGAGCAAGCTGGAATCTATTGCCGAGTTGTCGGCACAGCAGGCCAAGGAGCAGCTCATCCAGCTGATGGAAGACGAAGCGAGAGCCGAGGCCATGGTGCTGGTGAAGGAGGTGATGGACGAGGCCAAGAACACCGCCAATATGGAGGCTAAGAAAATCGTCATCAAGTCGATACAGCGCACGGGCGTGGAGACGGCCATGGAGAATGCCGTGTCGGTGTTCAACATTGAGAACGACGAAATCAAGGGTCGTATCATCGGTCGTGAAGGCCGTAACATCCGCACGCTGGAGAACCTGACGGGTGTGGACATTATCATCGACGATTTCCCGGATGCCATCCTGCTGTCGAGCTTCGACCCTGTGCGCCGTGAGATTGCCCGTCTGTCGCTGCAAAAGCTGGTTACCGACGGCCGTATTCACCCCGCCCGCATCGAAGAGATTGTGGCCAAGACCAAAAAACAAATTGAGCAGGAGATTGCCGAGTTGGGTAAACGTACCTGTATCGACCTGGGTATCCACAATATACACCACGACCTGATGCGTCTGGTGGGCAAGATGAGATACCGTTCATCGTACGGACAGAACCTGCTGCAACACTCAAAGGAGGTGGCCAACCTGTGTGCCATCATGGCTGCTGAGTTGGGCTTGAACCCCAAGTTGGCCAAGCGCGCCGGTTTGTTGCACGACATAGGCAAAGTGCCTGATAATGAGCCCGAACTGCCGCACGCACTTTATGGTGCCCAGCTGGCCGAGCAGTACAAGGAGCGTCCTGAAGTGGTGAACGCCATCGGTGCCCACCACGATGAGATGGAGATGACCTCTTTGATTGCTCCTCTGGTACAGGTTTGCGACGCCATCTCTGGTGCCCGTCCGGGTGCCCGCCGCGAGGTGGTAGAGGCCTACATGAAGCGTCTCAACGACTTGGAAAACATCGCCTTGACCTATCCCGGCGTGGTGAAAACCTTTGCCGTACAGGCCGGTCGTGAGCTGCGTGTGATTGTAAGTGCCGAAAAGGTAACCGACGAGCAGGCTAACCAGATTTCATTCGACCTGTCGCGCCGTATCCAAAACGAAATGACCTATCCTGGTCAGATCAAGATCACGGTTATCAGGGACACGCGTTCGGTTAATTTTGCAAGATAGCGGTATTAGCCGACAATCATATTCAAAGCTTTGGGGATGACGCGGACATGCACCTCTTTGGTGGGCTCTACGGCATCCCCATCTATATGCAGATAGATGGGCAGCCCGTCTTTGGTGGAGATGTCCACTTGGCTGCAATGGATGTATTCGGTGATGGGGTCTTTGTCAATTTGGTTGGTGAGGAGGTTGCCCGCCGTGGGCAGAATCATGTAAAACGGTGGCTTGTGGAAGATGCACACGTCAACCAGTCCGTCTTGGATGGAGGCAAAGGGCGCCATCTTGATATTGAAGCCCCATTGCGATGAGTTGGCGAAGGTGATGAAGAAGGCCTCTTTGTCGATAGTTGTGTCGCTGTAGGATATGCGGAACAGGTCCTGCTTGTAGTGCAGGTAGTTTTTGATGACTTGTTTAAGGTAGTTGTTGAAGCCGCGGTGTTTCTCCGAGTTAAAGTCGTAGGCCACCTTGGCGTCGAAACCGATGCCCGCCACGCTGAAGAAGTGGTAGTCGTTCAGTTTGCAGACATCTATCTTGGTGGTTTTGAGTTTGTTGATAACCTTGACGGCTTTGGTTGCCACGATGGGGATATTGAGGTGGAAGGCCATGCCGTTGCCGCTGCCGGCGGGGATGATGCCCATGATGGTGTCGGTATGTACCAGCTGGGTGGCGATCTCGTTGATGGTGCCGTCGCCGCCCACGGCCACCACAATATCGGTGCGGTTCTCTACTGCCTCGCGGGCGAGCAGAGAACCGTGGCCTTTGTATTCTGTGTAGCGGATGGACACATCAAACTTGGCGTGGTCGATTTTCCGTTGGATGACACGCTCGAAGTTGATGATTCTTTTGATACCCGAAATCGGATTGATAATGAATAGAATCCGTTTCTTCATGAAAAAGATTATCAGTTTTTAATGGCGGCAATTTCTTTCACTGCCTGGATGGCGGCGTCGATGTCGGCTTCGGTGTTGAAAGCGCCGATGCTTAGTCTGACGGTGCCGTGCATGTCGAAGGTGCCGATGCCGATATGTACTTTGGGTGCGCATTGCAAGCCGGTGCGGCAGGCGATGTCGTAGTCCACATCAAGCATGGTGCCCACGTCGCCGGCGTCGAAGCCCTTCACGTTGAACGAGAGCACGGGGTTCTGGTTTTCGACGGAGGTGGCGCAATAGACGGTCACGCCTTCAATCTCGCGCAGCCCTTTTCTCAGCTTGTCCCACAATCTCATTTCCTGTGCATGGATATTTTCGATACCTTGTTCTGTAATCCATTTCACACCAGCGTTGAGGCCAGCGATACCCAGCAGGTTGATGGTGCCGGCTTCGAGGCGGTAGGGATACTCCTCGAGGTGGCAGGGCACGGCTGATCTTACGCCAGTGCCGCCAAAACGGGTCTGACCAACGGTCACGCCTTCGCGCACGTAGGAGCCGCCGATGCCGGTGGGTCCCATCAGGCATTTGTGGCCGGTAAATACGTAAACATCCACGCCCAAAGCCTGCATGTCCATGTTCACCGAGCCGGCGCCCTGGCTGCCGTCCACCACGAAAGTCAAGCCGTTTTCCTTGCATATCTTACCGATGGCGCTCAGCGGCTGGATGGTGCCGATAACGTTGGACGAGTGGGTGCAAACCACCAGTTTGGTGTTGCTCTTGATGGCTTTCTTCACATCGTCGGGATCCACGTAGCCTCTTTCGTCGAAAGGCAGGTAGGTCACTTCGATAAGTCCCTTCTGTTCCATGCAGTAGAGCGGACGGAGCACAGAGTTGTGTTCCAGCATGGTGGTAATCACGTGCATACCTTTTTCCGCTAAACCTTGCAGAATCATATTTAACGAGTCGGTGGCGTTATAGCTGAAAGTCAGGCGGTTATAGTCGTCCCCGCCGTTGAAGAGCTTGGTCAGCATTTTGCGCGTATCCGACACCAGTTCGCCAGTCTCGATGGCGGCATCGAAGCCCGAGCGGCCCGGATTCACGCCATGAGTGCGGTAGAAATTATTCATAAAGTCATAAACCTCAATAGGTTTAGGAAAGGTTGTTGCGGAATTGTCTAAGTATATCATATCTTTGAGATTTTAAGATTTCAAGTTGTTAGAAAGAGGCTGATTGGAATTGTTGCAGGAAGCGGATATCGTTCTCGAAGAAGAGGCGGATATCATTGGTTTTGTATTTCAGCATAGTCATTCTTTCGATGCCGATGCCGAAGGCGTAGCCCGTGTATTTCTTGCTGTCGATGTTGCAGTTTTCCAATACGTTGGGGTCCACCATGCCGCAGCCGAGCACTTCCACCCAGCCCGAATGTTTGCAGACCGAGCAGCCTTTGCCGCCGCAGATTTTGCACTCGATGTCCATTTCGGCCGACGGTTCGGTGAAGGGGAAGTAGGAGGGGCGGAGGCGTATCTTGGTCTCTTCGCCGAACATCTTGCGGGCGAAGTAGAGCAGGGTTTGCTTCATGTCGGCAAACGACACTTTTTCAGCAATATAGAGGCCTTCCACCTGATGGAAGATGCAGTGCGAGCGGGAGGTGATGACCTCGTTGCGGAACACGCGGCCCGGGCAGATGACGCGGATGGGCGGCTTTTGTTTTTCCATGGCTCTCACTTGCAGCGAGGAGGTGTGGGTGCGCAGCACAATGTCGGGGCGCACGTCGATGAAGAAGGTGTCCTGCATGTCGCGGGCGGGGTGCTCTTCGGGGAAGTTAAGGGCCGAGAACACGTGCCAGTCGTCTTCCACTTCGGGGCCGTCAACGACGGTGAAGCCGATATTTTCGAAGATGCTGCATACTTCATTCATCACCAGGGAGATGGGGTGTAATGAGCCAGTCTCTACAGCCGCAGCGGGACGGGTGAGGTCGGTTTCGCTTTGCGTATAGACCACCGAATTTTCCAGTTTCTGTTTGTTTTCCTCAAACATCTGCTGTGCCATCTGCTTCAGCTCGTTAACCTGTTGTCCGAAGGTTCTCCGCTGTTCGGCCACCACATTCTTGATGTTAGCCAGCATGGCTTGGATCTCGCTTTTCTTGCTCAAGAAATTTACTCGAAACTGTTCCAGTTCTTCGGCATTGGAGATTTTGAACTGTTGGATTTCGTTACGCAGATCTTCTATGTTTTTCATTGTGTGTTATTTTTGAGTCGGATAAAGTTGTCGAAAAATGATTATTGGACGATTTTGGCCGAGATGATGGCGATGTCGGTGCGGGGACGGTCGCGGCCGTCTTTAGGCTGTGAGGCAATTTTGTCGATGACATTCATTCCCGAAATCACTTCGCCGAAAACGGTGTAGGCACCGTCCAGATGGGGTGCGCCGCCTTTGGTCGAGTAGGTCGTCTTCTGCTCTTCGGTCATTTGGCGGCCCATACGCCACTCTAAGTTGTTCAGGTCGGACATGGCGAAGGTGGTGCCGTCAACAATGTAGAACTGCGAGCCAGACGAGGCTTTGGTCGGGTTGACATTGTCGCCCATACGGGCAGCGGCAACGGCTCCGCGTTTGTGGTACAACGAGGGGACAAACTCGGCGGGGATGGTGTAGCCAGGACCGCCTTGACCCAGCGGTTGGCCAGGCTGCGCCGTCTTCGAGTCAGGGTCGCCGGTTTGCACCATAAAGCCTTGGATGATACGGTGGAAAAGGATGCCATCGTAGAATTTGTCGTTCACCAGCTTGATGAAGTTGTCGCGGTGTTTCGGTGTTTCGTTGTAGAGGGCAATGGTAAAGGTGCCCAAAGTGGTCTCGAATTGGACTTTGGTCTGTTGTTCTTCCATGTTGTTGTTGTTTGTTTGCGTGTCTTTCCCTTGGCTCATTTCGCCGTTCTTCACCGAAGAGCAGGCGGTGAGGCAGAAGGCTGCGCAGAGGATTAAAAAGAGAGTGTGTTTTTTCATTATCAGGTTTTTTTTCAATTGAAACGGCAAAAATACATCAATTTTCTGGAATAAAAAACTATAAACGTTGCACCGAGTAGGGGGCGGCATTGAGCGACGAAAACTCGTGTTTCAGGTATTTGAAGTAGCCGCAAACGGCCACCATGGCGGCATTGTCGGTGGTGAGACTGAAAGCGGGCAGGAAAAGCTGCCGGTGGGTTTTGTCGGCCAGCGTGCGCATGGCTTCGCGCAGTCCCGAGTTGGCCGATACGCCGCCAGCCAGCACGAGGTCATTGCACTTGTGCTCTTTCAGTGCTTTGGCCACTTTGTCGGTCAGCGACTTGATGATGGCGTATTGGATGGAGGCGGCCAGGTCGGCTTTGTTCTCCTCGATGAAATTGGGATTTTCTTTCAGGTTGTCACGGATGAAGTAGAGAAAGGAGGTCTTCAGACCGCTGAAACTGAAGTCGAGGCCCGGAATGTGGGCGATGGCGAACGAAAACCGTTTCGGGTCGCCCTCTTTGGCCAGCTTGTCGATGACGGGCCCGCCCGGATAGGGCAGTCCCAGAATCTTGGCGGCTTTGTCGAACGCCTCGCCTGCGGCATCGTCAATGGTCTTGCCCAGCACCTGCATGTCGAAATAGTCATTCACCTTCAGTATCATGGTATGGCCGCCCGAGACGGTCAGGCAGAGGAAGGGGAACGAGGGTTTTGGCTTTTCTTCATCCTTGGCGTTGAGGAAGTTGGCCAATACATGGGCTTGCAGGTGGTCGGCTTCGATGATGGGAATGTCAAGGCCGAAGGCCATGGCTTTGGCGAACGAGCTGCCCACCAGTAGCGATCCCAGCAGTCCCGGCCCGTTGGTGTAGGCGATGGCCGACAGCTGGTCGGCGCGGATGCCGGCGCGCTTGAGTGCCGTGTCGATGACGGGGATGATATTCTGCTGATGCGCTCTGGATGCCAGTTCGGGTACTACACCGCCATACTCGGCGTGCACGGCCTGTCCTGCAATCACATTCGACAGGATGGTGGTGTCGCAGATGACAGCGGCGGAAGTGTCGTCACAGGAGGATTCGATACCCAGAATATAGACAGACATGGTGTTTAATAGCTTTTGATAGTGAATTCGGTTCTTCGGTTGGCGGCGCGGCCCTCTTCGGTGTCGTTGGGTGCCACGGGTTTCTCTTTGCCGTAGCCCACATACGACAGGCGGTCGGCTTTGATGCCTTTGGAGATGAGGTAGTTATATACAGACTTGGCTCGGTTGAGCGACAAGTTCTTGTTGTATTCGTCGCTACCCTGATTGTCGGTGTAGCCGCCAATCTCGATGGTGACGGTCTGGTTCTTGTTAAGGTAGTCCACCAGTTTGTTCAGCTCGACATACGATTCCGTCTTCAGGTCGCTCTTGTCGAAGTCGAAGAAGATGTTGCGCAGGATGAAGGAGGCGCCCACTTCGGCACGGCGCAGGGCGATGTCCTTGATGAAGGGCTCCAGTTCTGTGGAGCTCTTCTCCAGTTGGAAGTTCTCGGAGTAGAAGGGGTAATAGGGATGGTTGACATTGAGCAGCACATTGGTCCCCGTGAGGATGCAGGCGAGGAATTCGCCTGTGATGGGGTCGGAGGTGGTGGAGGTGATGGTCTTGTTCTCGTTCAGGTCGAACAGTTCGATAGCCGCTTCGAGCGGCTCATTCGTGGCGGCGTCGGTGATGTGACCTTTGATGTAGGTGACTGGCGTGGGTCTAATTTGTTCATCCAGCGTGAAATAGTAAAGGTCGAGGCCGCCATAGCCCCCGTCCTTGTCGGACGAGAAGTAGGCGGTGTTGCCAGCGGCGTTAATCAGGATGTTGATCTCGTCGGCTGCCGTGTTGATGGGGTAGCCGAGGTTCTTAGGTTCTGTCCACGAGCCGCTATTCAGCAGTGTGGCGTAGAAAAGGTCCTTGCCGCCCATGCCTACATGGCCGTCGGAGGCGAAGTAGAGCGTGCGGCCGTCGGTATGGATGAAGGGGGCGGTGTCGTCTTCTTTGGTGTTGATGACAGAGCCCAGATTCTCAGGCACGGAGAAGACACCTTCGGCAATCATTTCGGTCTTCCAGAGGTCCACGCCGCCATGGCCGCCCGGGCGGTTTGAGGCGAAGTAGATGGTTTTGCCGTCGGGGGCGATGGAAGGTTGCGACTCCCAGTGCTCCGTATTGACTGGCGGGCCGAAGTTGCGCGGTCGCGACCAGCGGTTGCCGATGCGCTTCGACCAGTAGAGGTCGCAGCTGCCGTAGCCGCTTTCAGTGTTGCACATGGTGTAGAACAGGTATTTGCCATCGGGAGAGATGCACTGAGCCCCTTCGTTGTAGTGCGAGTTGACGGGGCTTCCCAGCGCTTCGCGCGGCTGCCACAGGCCGTCCACCTTGTTGCTGGCGTAAAAGTCTTCTTCGGTAACACAGAACAGGCAAATGGTCTTCTCGTCGCGCGGGCGGCGCACGGTGTAAATCAGTTCCGACTCGTCGGCGGTGAGGGCCGCCAGATACTCGTCCCACTCAGAGTTGATGTTGGCACCCATGTTCTGCGGGTCGAAGTTGACGGGATGCTTCACGGCTTCCATGCCGAACTTGCTGGTTTTCATTCCTTTCTCAACCTCTTGCAGCAGCGAGGTGTTGCCGTACGACTTGTCCAGGTAGGTGGTGTAATGGTTGTATGCCGACTCGTAGCGGCCGCATTTCAGTTCCTCCTCCGCGGTGATGAAGTAAAGTATGGGCTTGGGATCCTTGCTAAGCGTAATGGCCTTGTTATAGTTGTCGGCAGCGGCTTCCGACTTGAGGGTGAAATTATAGACATCGCCTTGCATGATGTAGGCATCGGGGTAAGTCGGGTCGATGGCCATGATTTTCTGCAGGTATTGCGTAGCCTTGTCGTAGCTTTTTTCGGCAATGGCGTCCTTGGCCTTATCACGCAGTTTCAGTATTTTCTTGTTGGCGGTCTCTTGTCCCCAAGCCGTCATGGAAACCGCGAATATCAATAGGATACATGTAAAAAGACGATGTCGCATAAGCGTTAATTTGAATGGATGCATTATAAAATTGCAAAAATACGAATTTTTATCTCTACAAAGAAGGCTAAAATATTGTTGACATCTCATTTTAATTGTGTATCTTTGCAACACGGTAAAAAAACTCATTAATTAACATAAATATTTTATTATGAACAAAGTACATAATTTTAACGCAGGACCCTGCCCGCTTCCGAAGGAAGTTATTGAGTCCACCATCAATGCAATTCGTAATTTTGACAACACCGGTGTCGGTCTGATGGAAATTTCACACCGTACTCCCGGTTGGGAACGCTGCATGGCTGAAACCCGTCAGCTGTGGCGCGATCTGCTCAACATCCCCGATGAATACGAAGTATTGTTCCTCGGTGGTGGTGCCAGCACCCAGTTCTTCACCATTCCCGCCAACTTCCTGAACAAGAAGGCTGCTTACCTGCAGACCGGCGTTTGGGCTAAGAAAGCTGCCAAGGAAGCCAAGAACTTCGGCGAGGTTGTTATCGTAGCTTCTTCAGAAGACAAGACTTACAACTACATTCCGAAGAATTATGTTATTCCCGCTGATGCCGACTATTTCCACATCACGACCAATAACACTATTTATGGTACTGAAATCAAGTACGATATGGACAACGTTCCTTGCAAGTTCATTGCCGATATGTCGTCTGACATCATGAGCCGTCCCGTTGATGTGAAGAAATACGCTTGCATCTACGGTGGTGCTCAGAAGAATGTAGGCCCCGCTGGTGTAACTTTCGTTATCGTTCGCAAGGACCTGCTCGGCCAGATTACCGACCGCACTTACATGAACCCGCTGCCCACGATGGTTGACTATCGTACGCACGCTGCTGAAGAGGCTAAGAACATCTCTATGTTCAACACTCCTCCCGTACTTCCTATTTTCGTAATGCACGAAACTTTGAAGTGGGTGAAAGAAACCATCGGTGGTGTAGCCGCCATGAACAAGCTCAACTCGAAGAAATCAGCTATGCTGTATGAAGAAATCGACCGCAACTCGATGTTTGTAGGCACCGTTGCCGACAAGGCCGACCGTTCCATCATGAACCACTGCTGGGTAATGGCTCCTGGTTACGAAGACAAACAGGACGCTTTCATGGCCTTCGCTAAGGAATGTGGCATGGTAGGTATCAAGGGTCACCGCTCTGTAGGTGGTTTCCGCGCATCTCTCTACAACGCTGTCACCATCGAAGACGTAGAAGCCCTCATCGACTGCATGCAGAAGTTTGAAAAAAACAACAAGTAGTTTTTTAAGTTAAGAAACTAAGGAACTAAGAAGTTAAGATGGCGAAAGATAGTGTGTTGCGAGAAAAGAGTTATGATTTTGCCATAAGAGTTATCAAATTAGCGAAATTTCTGCGAGAAGAGAAACAAGAATATATTCTTTCAAGACAGATTGTTCGCTGTGGTACATCCATCGGGGCCAACATTGAAGAGGCGTCGGGTGCACAATCAGATAATGATTTTATTGCTAAATTGCATATCTCGCTAAAAGAATCTAAAGAAACACATTACTGGTTAAGATTGTTGAGGGATACAGAATATATTACGAAAACACAAGCTGAAAGTTTGTTAGAAGATATAAATGAGATCATTACAATTATTACCAGAAGTCTGAAAACCATCAAAATCAAAAAAGAATCAAATACAAAATAGTTTGCTTCCTTAACTTCTTAGTTTCTTAACTTCTTAACTCTAATAACCGACATATCAACAATTAAATTCACACAAATATGAAAATACTAGTCGCTACCGAAAAACCTTTTGCCAAGGTTGCCGTTGATGGCATCCGCAAAGTTGTGGAAGAAAACGGATATGAATTGGCACTTTTAGAAAAATACACTGACGTGAACGATTTCTATGCAGCCGTGGCTGACGCTGACGCACTGATCGTTCGTTCCGACAAGGTCACCAAGGAAGTGATTGACCACGCCAAGAACCTTAAAATCGTGGTTCGCGCAGGCGCCGGCTTCGACAACCTCGACCTCGAGGCTTGTACAGCCCGTGGCATCGTAGCCATGAACACTCCCGGTCAGAACTCCAACGCTGTAGCCGAACTCGTGATGGGTATGCTGGTTTACGCCGTTCGTAACTTCTACAACGGCAAGTCTGGCTCCGAACTCATGGGCAAGAAGCTGGGTATCCTCGCTTTCGGTAATGTTGGTCGCAATGTGGCCCGCATCGCCAAGGGCTTTGGCATGGAAGTTTATGCTTACGACGCATTCCTGACCGCTGACCAGATCAACGCTTCGGGCATGGCTACCGCCGTGGCCAGCCAAGAGGCTCTCTTCGAAACTTGCGACATCGTTTCGCTGCACATCCCCGCAACGGCCGAGACCAAGTTGAGCATCAACTACGCACTGGTGAACAAGTTGCACAAAGGCGGTATCCTCGTGAACACCGCCCGCAAGGAAGTCATCAACGAACCCGAACTGCTGAAACTGATGGCAGAACGTACAGACCTGAAGTACATCACCGACATCATGCCCGATGCCGATGCTGAGTTCAAGGCTTTTGAAGGCCGCTACTTCGCTACACCTAAGAAGATGGGTGCCCAGACCGAAGAAGCCAATATCAACGCTGGCTTGGCAGCTGCCCGCCAAATCGCTGATTTCTTCAAAACCGGCAACAGAAAATTCCAGGTTAACAAATAACAGACGGGTCTTCCGTTTTTGATGAAGGGTATCCCACTATTGGTGGGATACCTTTTTTATTTGTGAGTGTGTTAATGTAGATGCGTAGCGCGCTACGCATCTACATTAACAAGATGATCTTTATAACACAATTCTTGTTGTTTTAATATTTTCTTTATCTTTGCCACTCCAAAGGGAAATTTTTTAATGATAATTCTTATAAATAATTGTTAATCAAAATATTATTGCAATGAAAAAATTCTATTGCCTTATGATGATGTGCCTGTTGTGCGGCAGTATGATGGCTCAGAGCATCAATGTAACCTTTACTGGTCGTGATGGCCGCGATTGGTATGTCAAACTGGACAAGGTGGAGATCACCAACCTCACCCGCGATTGGTCCGATGAGTTGGTTTATCCTGACACCATCCTCGAGTTGCAAAACCACACGGGCGTGAGCGATTTTCCCGTACAGGAGTTCGCCCTGTCGCAAAATGTGCCCAACCCGTTCGAGGGTGCTACCGACTTCACTTTAAGTCTGCCTGCCAATGACAAGGTCAATATTTCGGTGTATGACATTAACGGAAAGAAAGTTACCAGCTTGCAGCGTCAGCTGGCGGCTGGCGTGCATGTTTTTCGCGTGTTGCTTTCCACCCCGCAAACCTATCTGTTGAACGCCCAAACGAGTAGCGACAATGCCTCTATCAAGATGATAAACACGGGTCGCGGCATGCAAAACCAGATTACCTATCTGGGCGAGTCTGGCCAGTCGATGAACTATCAGTTTAAGGCCAAAGGTGACCACATCTTTGTTTCGGGTGACAATATGCAATATGTTGGTTACGCCACCATTGCGGGCAAAGAGTATGTCGATACTGTAAGACAGATCCAACTTGGAGAGGGAGAAGTGGTGTTCCATTTCAAATACAAAGCCCCTATTGATTTCGAGCCTTGTCCGTACAACGAAACCATTAAGGATATCGACGGCAACGAGTATCCCACCATCTGGTACGGTAAGCAGTGCTGGATGGCCGAAAACCTGAAGACCACCCGTTTTGCTGATGGTACGCAGATTGAACAAAGATACACTACCTCTACTCAGAATGCCTATTACTTTGATCCAAACTATGATACGGCCAATGTGGCTTTATATGGTCATCTCTATAATTATTACGCTGTGACGAACAATATCGATTATCTTAAGGTAAATCCTCTTGACACCGCGTTAGGTCTGCAAGGTCCTTGTCCGGATGGCTGGCATGTGCCGAGTGAAAAGGAATGGACGCAAATGCTTAATTATCTGAATGGTTTTGAACGATTCAGATGCGATGGTTTGGAATACCAAATAGCCAAAGCCATGGCCGACACGATAGGTTGGAAGGAAAGTGAGGATAACTGTACAATAGGTTATGAACGTGCTGGCAACAATGCGGCTGGTTTTAACGCCCGTCCCGCAGGTGTATTGTTTACAAGCACTTATCCGTTTTTGGAAAGAGCATCCTGGTGGTCCTCAACATTCGACAGGTCACAGAATAGGGTAATTGGTATGTTAATGAGTTCTACTGGCACGCGTCCTAGCATTAATGCGTATTGGCGTGATTTAGGTATGGCCATCCGTTGTGTCATGGGTGATGGTTACACCATTCCCATGCCTATGGTTACTACCGGAGAGGTGACAGATGTTGATTACAGGACAGCCACTATTTCGGCTACGGTAGCCGATACCGCTGGAAAAGAGATACTGGCAACAGGCTTTTGCTACAGCGAATATTACATTTCTCCCAATATTAACAGTTCAAGAGCGCAGACAGAAATCGTGGATGGCAAAATGGTAGCCAATCTTGAGAAACTCAAACCCAACACCAAATATTATGTAAGAGCATTCGCTGCGGTAAACGGCGGCGTAGCTTATGGCAAGGTGGTTGAGTTCACCACGAAGGAATATATCGACGGCAAGCCCTGCAAGGGCCATGAGACGGTAACCGACTACGAAGGCAATGTCTATAATACCATAGAGATTGCCGGTGTATGCTGGACCAAGGAAAACCTGCGTACCAAGCATTATGCCGATGGTACCGAAATCCAATTCTCTTGCAATTCCAATTCAGCCATTCCTTATTATTTCTATCCTGGCAGCGACAGTATCAACAAGGCTAAATACGGTTTGCTGTACAGCTGGTATGCTGTGGTGGCAGGCTATAATAGTTCCTCGACAGATGCAATTCAAGGTGTGTGCCCTAATGGGTGGCATGTTCCCTCATCAACTGAGTTAAGTGACATGATGGATTATGTAGGTACTCAAAGCAAATATTTGTGTGCCAATTACAATTATGCTCAGGCATTGGCATCGCAGTGGGGTTGGCAATCCAGCACCTCTGGCGAATGTGTAGTGGGTTATGACACACTGATTAATAACGCTACGGGCTTTTCCTGGGCTCCGGCAGGCTACGCCGCTCCTTACACGAAACCCAAAGAATTGGGTACCGATGGTTATTTGTGGACATCCAACGCTTATGCTTATAAACTTAATTATGCTCGTGCTTATAGGGAGAGTGTTTATTCGACTTCTACATATTCCTGCTATTCAGTGCGTTGTGTGTTGGGTGAAGGCACTTTCACACAAACCCCTGAAGTGGTTATTGACAGTGTTTCGGCCGTAAACCCGAGCACTAGATCGGTTACCATTTATGCTACATTGAAGAATGTGGGTGGAGATTATGCCAGTGTGGGTGTTTGTTGGGGTAAGAATCCGAATCCCTCCATGGATGTTGATCGTACCTATTGGAGCGGTGGTGCCAGTGAAGAGTATCATTATACAGTGGATGCTACCTCCTTGGATTCAGGTGCAACCTATTATTTCAGGGCTTTTGGCAAGAATATGATTCATACGGGTTACAGCGAGCAGGTAGAGGTGAAGATTCCGTGATGATGTGGAATATAGATACTAATAAAGGGTACGGCAAATTTGTCGTACCCTTTTTTGTTTGCAGTTAAAAGATGTTTTATTTGATACCCAAACCATCATACACTGCCCGATGCACATGCAGGCGTATGCCACTCTTGGAGAGTTTGTTAGGTTCGGCGTTAGGATAAACGCGGTTGGAGAGGAAGATGTAGATGAGGTCATTGTCAGGGTCGCACCAGAAGACAGTGCCCGTAAAACCTTGATGTCCAAATGTTTTCTTGCTGGCGGCGGCTGGCAGGATAGAGCTTTTTTTCTCGTGACTTGGCGTGTCGAAGCCCAAGCCGCGACGCTGGCAGCCGTGCAGCACATAGGTGGAAGTGAACAGTTGGACGGTCTCCTTCTTGAAGAAGGTGATGCCGTTGTAAGTGCCTCCATTCATCAGCATTTGGAAGAGAATGGCTAGGTCGCTGACGTTGGAGAATAGGCCCGCATTGCCGCAGACGCCGCCGAAGACAGCTGCTGTCTGGTCGTGGACATAGCCCTGCACCACCTGTTTGCGGAAGGTGCGGTCGTTTTCGGTGGGCGCTATGGTGTTGATGTTGACGGTGCGATAAGGGTTGAAGCAGGTGTGGTTCATCTTCAGCGGGCGGTAGAAATGTTGCTCAAGGTACTTGTCCATAGTGGTGCCCGTCAGCGTTTCCACCATCTCTTTGAGAAGAACAAAGCCTAAGTCGCTGTAAACGTATGTTTTGGTTCCCAGTTTACAGTTGGCAATCTCTTTCTTGACGGCGGCAGGAAAGCCTTGGTGCATATAGACATCCTTGGCTATTTCGATGGTGAACTGGCCTCCTTTTTCGGGTCTTAGCCAAGCGGGGTCCCAGTTGTTGTTGGTAAGCATTTTCTTGTAGAAAGGGATGAAGGCGGGTAGTCCCGAAGTATGGGTAAGTAATTCTGCTAGAGTAAGATTCTCTTTGTTAGAGCCCTTCAGGAATGGGAGGTAGGTGCCTATCTTGTCGGTGAGTTTGATTTTGCCCTCCTCGTAGAGTTTCATTACCGCGAGGGTGGTGGCGGCCGACTTGGTCATGGAGGCGATGTCGTAGATGGTGCCGTCGGTGACGGGGTAGGTGGGGTCGTAGGTGTTATGGCCGAAATTCTTGTGGTACACCACTTTACCTTTGTGGATAGCAATCACTTGGGCACCAGGGAAGATGGTGTTCTTGATGCCGTTGGTCATCAGCGAGTCGATTTTGCGATTGGCGGCGGTGGTCAGTGTGCTGAAGCCGTTAGGGTCGTTGAGGGCGTGCAGTTGGATGCCTTCCTGCAAATCAAAGGAGGGCGTGGCCACGGGCAGTCGGCCCGTAAAGGAGGCTTTGCCAAAGACGGCAGCCAGTACGCCGGCTACGGTAGTAGGGGTGGCTTGGTAGCTGACAATGAGCGCTTTGTATTTCGCAAAGGAGCCAAAACGGGTAAGCGAGTAAGGGTTGGCGCCCACCGACAGGATGACGTCTTTGCTCTTCAGCACTTCCTGAATGAACGATACCGATTCCTGATAGATGCCGTAGTGATAGTTGGGCAGCTGGTTGGTGCTCAGCATGGCTATAATCACTTTGGAGTAGGGTGCCAGTTGGTTTAGCAGCACAGGATATTTGGCTTTCTTGATGGAACGGTCGGTGTGCACATAGCCGATGCCGTACTGGTTGCACAGCTGGTGGTATTGTGCAGAGTCGCGGATGCCGCCAATGCAGAGCAGTGCCACTTTGCCGGCCTCTTTGGTGGAGAGGGGCAGTATGCCGTCTTCGTTTTTCAGCAGTGTGAGGCTCTTGGCTTCGATTTCGGCGGAGATTTTGCGTGCCGAAGCGGAGTTGGTTTTGTCGTAAATATCTTTGGTGCTCAGCGGTTTAACATGTTTCAACCCCTTGTTGTATTTGAATTTGAGCACCTTCAGGCATTTCTCATCAATCAGTTCTTCGGGAATGGTGCCATTCTCCACGGCTTTTTTGATAGCTGGGATGACCGTACTCAGTGCGCCGGGCAGTAGCAGCACGTCCACGCCAGCCAGCAGGGCTTTGATTTCGCCGTCGCCCACACGCGGGTAGTGGCTGCGCAGGCCGTTCATATCCATCGCATCGGTGACGATGATGCCGTCGAAAGCCATATCTTTCTGCAGCAGCTCGGTGATGATGGGATAGGAGAGCGTGGCAATGGAGTTGCGGGCGGGGTCAAGGGCGGGCACGTTGAGGTGCGAAACCATCACCATATCCACACCGGCATTGATGATCTTACGGAAGGGGAACAGCTCCATCGAGTCCAGCTCTTGCCTTGTCTTCTTGATGGTTGGCAGGCTCGAGTGTGAGTCGGTGCCCGTGTCGCCATGGCCGGGGAAGTGCTTGGCGCAGGCGCTCACGCCGTTGTCTTGCATACCCTGCATGTAGGCGATGGCCTTTTGGGCCACAAAGTCGCGGTTCTCGCCAAACGAGCGGCTGTTGATGACGGGGTTGTTGCGGTTGTTGTTCACATCGACACAGGGGGCGAAGTTGATATGGATGCCCATAGCCTTGCACTGTTTGGCCACTTCGCAGCCCATCTGGTAAATGAGCGAGTCGTCTTGCGGGTCCATCGCGCCCATCGTCATCTGACGTGGGAAGATATGGCAGCTGTCCAAGCGCATGGCAGGTCCCCACTCGCCGTCAATGCCCACCAGTAGCGGTATTTTGCTGACTGCCTGGATGCGGTTGGTGAGGGTTATTTCGCGTATGGGGCCGCCTTGGAAAAAGCAAACGCCGCCAGGCTGGTACTTCTCAATCTCCTCCACCATATTGTTCTGGTACTCCTTGCTGAAGTTGGAATGGATGCGGATCATCATCAGCTGGGCAATCTTCTCTTCCAACGACATGTTCTTCAGACGGTTTTCGGCCCACGCCTCTTCCGTTAACAACATCGACACATTGTCGCGCAGCACTCTGTCCAGATTATTCCCTTCCAATTGTGTGAGCAAGGAAAAACCGAATGTGTAGAGTATAACCAGTAGCAATATGATGATTATTTTTTTCAATGCCTTTTCTAATTTAGATTTAAGTTATTGATAAATAAATATTTGAGTAAAAAACATTCTGCAAAAAGAACGCAATGCAAATTTATCATTTTCTAAAATAAAAAGTCTTTATTTTTAATCATAATGTAAACAATCCATAGTCAATAAATTTACGATTGGGCAGGGGCTTTAAAGTTTGCTTTTTCTATATTTTTGCAACATTGAGTCAAAGTATCAATACATTAGACCACCAAAAGAGCATGGGAAAGACGAAAACCATCACGAAAAA
The DNA here is from genome assembly GCA_017454945.1 of Bacteroidales bacterium. Lineage (GTDB taxonomy): Bacteria > Bacteroidota > Bacteroidia > Bacteroidales > WCHB1-69 > JAFTCA01. Next base: position 78,287 of record JAFTCA010000010.1, on the reverse strand, counting down.
AATAGGCAAGGTGCTGCTGTGGATTATCGGCAGCTTGCTGGTGCTGGATTTGGTGGTGGTGGGTCTGCTATTTGTGCCGGCGGTGCAAAATGCTGTGGTTGACTTTGTTACGAGCAAGATATCGAAAGCTTGGCAAAGTGAGATTTCCATCGGCCATATCTACATCACGCCCACTTTGAAGGTGAAGGCCGACAAGGTGGAGATTATGGATATGGAGCACAACGGCATGATTGTGGTGGACGATGTGTCGGGACGGCTCAAGTCGCTGGCTTTTTCGCCCTTCAGGTTGAAATTCTATGTCATTGAAGCCGATGGGGCGAGGGTGGTTATCAAGAAATACCGCGGTCACGATTCGGTAAACATCTCCGAGTGGGCGCAGAAGTTTAAGAAGGATACGCCAGGCAAAGGCTTTGTGTTCCAGTCGGATAAACTGAAACTGACACATTCGTATTTTGTGTATGAGAATGAGAACATCCGTGTGCATCAGCCGCAGGATTCGGTGATGGACTACGCCTTTTTCGAGTTGGCAGACATCGATTTCTCGAGTCGTAATTTCTTGGTTGACAACGATGATATTTCAGCCAATATCAGCAAGTTGGCCTTTAACCAATATACGGGCTTCAAACTGCTGAATGCGGCGGGCAATTTCCGCATCAACAGCAAGGGGCTCACTTTCGACAGTCTGGCGCTGGTGACGCCCGAGAGCCGTATCTTTATGGACTTTGGCTTCTATTATGATACATGGAAAACCTACAGTTCGTTTGTCGATAGTGTCATCTTCAAAGCTAAGGTGCGTCCTTCGGTGCTGCAACTGGGCGATGTAGCCTGCTTTGTGCCGTCAATCAAGGGGATGAACAATATCGTCAAGATTTCTTCGGTACAGGTGGACGGTCCCGTGAATGCCCTCAAGCTGTCGGACATTAACGCCCACTACAAGGAGAAGACCGTGGTGAAAGGCGATTTGGCCATTTACGACATTACTCGCCACGACTCGTTGCGCTTTGATGCCGATATCCGCAATTCCAATCTCAATATGAGGGAGTTGCAGTCGTTTTTGCTGCCTAAGGGGAAAAAGATTCCGCTGCCCGATATGGTGACGGCGTTAGGTAATGTCAAGACCGATGTGGTCTATCAGGGCACCATGTCCGATTTCGACACACAGGTGTTGCTGGGTACCGCTCTCGGCCAGGTGGACGCCGGCTTTACCTTGCGTAAGCCTGACGGCACTTATACTTACGAAGGTGATGTGCGCACCGACGGATTTAATCTGGGTAGCTTTTTGAAGAAGGAGGATTTGCTGGGTTCGGTGGTGATGAATGCCAAAATCAAAGGCACAGCTCTGCCTAAGGAGCAGACCTCCGACTTTCTCTCGTCGGCCACGGCCACGCTGACAGGCCATATTTCACGCGCCGATTTGGTTCACTATCCGCTGAAAAACGTGAAACTGAACGCCAAGTATGCTCACAAGAAAGCCGAAGGCACAGTTACCTCGGCCGACACCAACTGCCTCTTTGCTTTTGATGGTATGGCCGATTGGCAGCGGCCGTCGCCGAACTTCCAGGCCAACCTCAAAATCGACAACTTCGCCCCGGGACAGATCGTGCAACGTTATCCCAAAGTGGACAGCGCCACGGCTAAAGGGTTCAAGAAGCTCATTCTTTATGCCCAGAATAATCCTTCCTTTAACCTGAAAATCAATTCATTAGGATTAAAAATGCACGGCACAGACATTGACAACTTCAACGGTTTTGCGCAAGCCGACACGCTGAAGTGCCGTGTGGACAACAAACGCTTTGACATTCAACGACTTCGATTGGTTGCCATCAATAATGAGCGTGCCGACCATCAGTTGATACTGACCTCCAACGTGCTGAACGCTTCGGTGAAAACCGACTACTCGCTGCGTTCTATGGTCGATGCGCTGAAGAGCGTAGCCTACAGGTATTTCTCGCAGCTACTGCCCGAGAAGAGCGAAAAGCTGAAGCAGTTTGAGAGAACCAACAACATTGAAGAACATTACCTTACCTTCAACGCCGAGACTTACCATCTGTGGAATGTGATGTCGATGTTCCTGCCCAACAGCTTTGTGGCTCCGAACTCAAAGGTGTACTTCCAGGTCAATCCGCAAAAGCACCAGGACAGCCTGCTGGTATCGAGTCGCCGCATTATTATCAATCGGAAGCTCTTCTTCAGGGAGGTGGAAGTGTCGGGCCACGAGCGCGCCGATCAGTCGTTTGTCCTGCATGCGCGTTGCGACACCTTTAGCCTGGCGGGCAAGAATAGGATGGATTTCAAAAATATCGGATTGCAAACAGACTTGGTTAACAACCATTTAGAGTATAGTGCGCATTGGAAGAATCCGGAGGTGATTTCCGACTATGCCTCGCGGCTGGCCGGTGAGGTGGACTTCAGCAGTCGCGACCACATTGTGGTGCGTTTCGACCCGTCGGAGTTGTACATCCGCGATGAGGCTTGGCATTTTGAGAAGGACAATGCACTTCATATCCTCAACAAGAAAATCCGTTTCGACAATATGAGTCTGGCCACCAGCCGCAGCCATATCGGTGTGGATGGCACTTACTCTGACGATATCAACGATTCGCTCACCATCGACATCAAGAATCTCGATATTTCCATCCTCAACTCGTATCTGCAACAGAGCGGCATGACCTTCGGTGGCGATGTTTCCAGCAAACTGCGACTGGTGGTTATGGGCAAGAGCAAGGCCTACACGGGCAGGGTGATGATCAGCGACTTTGTCTTCAACGATGAGTATTTCGGCAATGTCTTCCTGTTGGCATACCTGCCCAGCCAGGGCGATGTCTTCTTCACGGGCGGCATCTCGAAGTCTGACACAACGGTCAACTCGGCGGTGGTAGAAAGATACGACTATGCCGCCTTCCAGAACGAGAGCAATAAGTCGGCCAAGATCAACGGTTACTATAATCCAGAGGAGAAGGTGTTTAAGGTGTTTGCCAAGATCGATACGCTGCACATCGGCTTCCTGAGTCCGTTCCTCGCTTCGTTCAGTAATTCAATACGCGGACACGCCTCGGGCGACCTGTCGTTCATTGCCCGCCCCGACACGTTCTACTTCGACGGCAAGGTGAATGTGCAGGATGCATATATGAAAATTGCGTTCCTTAATACTGATTATCACTTAGTTAACCAAGAAATCCTCTTCGACCGTGAGGGCATAAATTTCAATAATGTGGTCTTCACCGACAAGTTCAACAATCGCGGCACGCTGAAAGGACATGTGCTGCATCATAAATTCAAGGACTTTAAGATCGATTTGGATATACAGACGCCTAACCTGTTGGTTTTGAATACGCCCAAGAGTTCCGACGCTCCGTTCTACGGCGACGGTTTCGTGTCGGGCGAAGTCTCTATTACAGGTGACACGAAAACACTCTATTTCAAGGGGAAAAACCTTCAAACAGAGAAAGGTACGGTGGTTCACTTGCCTGTTTCGTTTGCCGACCGCACTTCCGAGTCGGATGTGATTTCGTTCAAGGTGGATCCTAACCGCATCGTGGTGGAGGAGAAGGAAGAGGCACCCAAGTCTTCCACCGAGATGGATTTCGACTTCTCGTTCGACATCACCCCGTCGGCTGTTGTTGAGTTGGACCTCGACCTGTCGGCCTTTACGGGCACCTTGCGAGCCAATGCCGCCGGCCCGCTGCAGCTGACCTACAACGCGCGCAATGGCTTGAATCTGTTTGGCCACGCCGTTCTCTCATCAGGTACCTTCCTGATGACCATCAAAGACTTGATAACCAAGAGGTTCTCGTTGAATCCTGGAGGTACGGTCATCTTCAATGGACCGTTAGACAATATGGTACTGAATGCCAGTGCGGTATATTCCACCACGGCCTCGCTCAGCGACCTGATTTCTGCAGAGATGACCAATGCCAGTCTCCGCCGTCTGCCTGTCAAGGCCTATCTCAACCTGTCGGGTAAGTTTATGGAGAACCCAGGCATCGGCTTCTCGTTCGAACTGCCCAACACCACTACCGAGCTGTCGTCGCTCTTCTACAGCGCCATCGACACCACCAACACGCAGAATATGATTGAGCAGTTTTTCTCCCTGCTTGTGCTGGGCAAGTTCCAGGCCAGCAAGGAGTTGGCTTCGGCCACCACGACCACCACTAACGATTTTGGACAAAGTGGCATCGGCATCCTCACATCTACCGTCAGCAACTTCTTGTCGAAACAATTTAAGAATCTGAATATCAGCCTTAATTACCAGAATGCCGACTTGGAGCATGCGGCCGAGTACAGCGTAGCCGCCTCCACCTCGCTATTTAACAACCGAACGCTGATTGAGGGTAATGTGGGCTACGCCGATGATAAGTACAACTCGGGCAACTCGTCCACTTTCATCGGCGACTTCAGCATTGAGCAGAAGTTGAACGAGGCGGGCACATGGCGTGTGAAGGTCTTCAATGTCACCAACCAGTATAATCAGCTGACTTCCACCACTCCATACGCGCAAGGCGTAGCGTTGATTTACAAGCAGGATTTCAATACGGGCAAGGACATTGCCGAATCTTTCAAGGTGAAAAAGAAAGATAAAAACAAAAAGAAGAAGAAAAAAGAATCTAAAAAAATAACAGAAGATGAACAATAAACCCATCTTAGCAATCATTTTATTCCTGGTATTCCTGGGCTTTATGGCGTGGTTTTTCTCCGATGTGCTGATTTATGTTTTTCTGGCATTGGTACTTACGGTCCTTTTTCGTCCGCTCACACACCTGTTTTCCAAAATCAGAATCGGCAAATGGCATTTTCCCGACGCCTTGTCGGCAGCCTTAACCCTCATCATCATGGTGGGTGCCGCTTTTCTGTTGGTATTGTTTCTCGTTCCCTCGCTCATCAACGGGTTCCGCGATTTGGTGTCGTTTGACCCCGAGAGTTTGTCGGCCTCTATTGGCGGCTGGCTAAAGGAGACGGAAATCTGGCTCAAGCAAAAGGGTATCTTGCAGCGTGGTGACAGTTTATCTGTTTATATCACCTCATATTTGGTTAGTTTGTTGAAGAACTTCAGTTTCGCCAATCTTTTCGGCAATGCCGTGTCGGTAGTGACGGCTGTCGCCATTGGCACCTTGGCAGTGCTCTTTATGACATTCTTCTCGCTCAAGGATAATCGGATATTCTTCAAGCTGGTGCGCAAAGTGATTCCCATTTCCTATCGCGATAGCTATGATCGAATTCTGAATACCTCTATCGAACAGATTTCCCGCTATTTTTTGGGTGTGGTGATGGAGATGATTATCATCGGCATCCTGGAAGGTCTCTTCTGTTATATATGCGGTGTTCCCAATGCGCTGATTATCGGTTTCTTGGGCGGCTTGCTCAATGTCATCCCTTATGTGGGTCCGCTGATAGGAGGCGCCATTGGTGTTATTATCGCTGTCATTAACCTGCTGGTGGCTGGTTTGATGGGCCCCGTTATTTGGATTACGGCCTTGAAGGTGGTGCTGGTGTTTGTGGGTTGCAATCTGATTGACAACTTTGTACTGCAACCGCTCATTTATGGCCACAGTGTGAAGGCTCATCCGCTGGAAATTTTTATTGTCATCCTGATTGGCGCCCAAATAGGCGGCGTGCTGGGTATGATTCTGGCTGTACCCGTCTATACGCTGTTGCGCATCATCGTCAAAGAATTGTTTGGTGAATATTATGGCACCGAAAAGTCTGAAGAGGAAAAGCCCAAGGTTCAAGAAACACCCCCCGAAAAGCCTCAAGAGTCACCTGAAGAGAAAGAAGAGTAGATGAATATTCTGGATATCATTATATTAATCCCTGTGGCTTGGTATGGCTTCAAGGGATTGAAAAACGGACTCATCAGAGAACTGGCCTCCATTGCGGCCCTTGTGCTTGGTGTGTGGGCCACCCTCCGTTTCTCAGACTATGTGGCTACCAAGTTGGGCAACACAATGGCTATCAAGGCGGTGGCCTTCGTTCTGACCTTCTTTGCGGTGCTGGTGGCCGTCCATTTTGCGGGTATCCTGGTCGAGAAGGTGGTCAAGCTGGTCATCCCGGGGTGGCTCAACAATATCTTCGGACTCCTTTTCGGTGCCGCCAAGGCGCTACTGGTGGTCAGCGTACTGCTCTATTTTGTTACTATCGTCGATTTTAAAGAGATGCTGCTGAAGCCCGAAGTGAAAGAAAAATCGCTGATTTACAAATACACCGAGCCTATAGTGCCCAGCATCATGCAGTATGTGGGGAAGGAAGAAGGGGCCGTCGATAATCCCAAATCCTGTTAAAACCCGTAGGGGCGTAGCGCGCTACGCCCCTACGACATATTTAAACGCATTTTTTTTCTTTAGGTATTAAATATTATTATATCTTTGCCATGTAATAACGGTGAAAGATTTCCGCATGGAAATTCTTGAGAGGGAAACAGGTGAGAGTCCTGTACAGTACCCGCTGCTGTAAGTTTCATCCGTTCTTCGGGCATCCGTTTATGTCACTGTTGATATGGTTCAATGGGAAGACGCCTGGAGAGAAACAAGTCAGAAAACCTGCCGTTAGGAAGTTGATTGTACAAAACTTCGGGAGATAGGTTTTGACAAACGGATAGGTTTCATCACGTTTTGTTTGCTTTATCCCGAAGTGGATTCGGTGAGGAGTTTATTATGAACTTATTAAACCATAAAATTATTAAACCATTAAAAATCAGTATTATGAAGAAATTTTTATTTTTTGCATTTATGATGTGCGCCCTGTTTAACGGGTTGCAGGCACAGAACGTTGACGCCACCATTTCACCCGACAAGGTGAAATTCTGGGTTGGCGAAGGCAGTAATCAAGCCGTCATGATTATCAGTTGGTGCGAACCCGCCAAAGCGCTGGCGTGGGGTTATCGCTTCGATGCCGAAAAACTGCATGTTTCTGTCATGTTGCACGATATTGCTGAGGCCGACAGTCGTTTGAGCTATGAGGGCACCGGCTATCTTACCGATTTGCGCTTTGTTCAAGGGCGCGATACCTTTGCCATCTCTCCCGACTGGATTATGTATAACCATAATGGCGGTTACAGTTGTGCACAAGCCGACACCATCACATGGGTAAGCACGTGGAACACTCCAGTAGAGCCGGTGACGGTACCTTTTGAATACGATCAGACTGTGTATGACGGAGTTGTTGGCACAGAAGGCTGCCAAGCCATCCATTGTCAGGACCCTGCCATTATCGGCTGGGCTACAGGCTGTGTGGTTACGCGCGGCTTCCAGAATATGCTCAATGGTGGTGCGCTTGTAACTTACGGTACGGATGCCGATGGCGTTGGTGCTGCCACCACTTCCACTACCGAGCATGTGGTCAGCTTGGGCGACGGCGGTTCGGCAGTGCTCACCTTCGAGAAGCCCATTCAAAACAAGCCTGGTTATGACTTTGCCGTGTTTGAAAACTCGTTCAGCGACACTTTCCTCGAACTGGCTTTCGTGGAAGTAAGCTCTGATGGCGAGAACTTCGTTCGTTTCCCCGCCGTGTCGAATACGCAGGCTGACACTCAGGCCACCGACAGGACGCCTATCGATGCTACCAAGTTGCACAACCTGGCTGGCAAGTACCGCGTGGGCTACGGCACCCCCTTCGATTTGGAAGAACTGGCTGATAATAAATTGGTGGATGTCAATAATATCACACATATCCGTCTGGTAGATGTGGTAGGTTCTATCGACACCAAATATGCCACTTTCGACAGCCGTGGCCACATTGTCAATGATCCCTTCCCCACCGACAGCTACTCTGCAGGCTTCGACCTCTCGGGCATTTGCGTGCTCGACGGCTGGACTCCCGGTCAGACTTCCATCGCACAATACGCTCGTCCCGCCTTGGCTATTTATCCCAATCCCTGCCAGTCGTACGTGGTTGTTGAAGCCGAAGCTGGCGAAGAAGTGGTGCTCTACAACCTGCAAGGTGCTGAGTTGCTGCGTCAAACGGCTAACGACAGCCGCATGACTATTTCGATGGGCAATCTGCCGTCAGGCATCTACTTTATACGTTGTGCTGGCCAAAGTGCCAAGATTATCAAGAGATAATTTACAATTTATAATTGATAATGTACAATTTGTTTAGTGTGAAAGTGTTAAGAGGAGCTTTTTTGTTGGTGTTGGCTGGTTTGTTGGTTTCGTGTCATGAGCCGGAGCCGACGCCCAAGCCGACACCGACGCCTGTGGACGGCGGCAGCTATCGTGGCATGTATATCCTCAATCAGGGTTTGATGAATTCAAACAATAGCACAATCAGCTATTTCGATTTCGCCACTGGTGAGGTGACGATGGATATGTTCAAGGATGTGAACCGCCGCGGTCTCGGCGATACGGGCAACGATTTGCTTCTCTATGGTTCGAAGATGTATGCTGTGGTCAATGTGTCCAATTTGGTGGAGGTGATCAATGTGGCTGATTGCAAGTCAATTAAGTCCATTTCAACTCCTGGCCGTCAGCCGCGCCACGCCATCAGCCATGCGGGAAAAATCTATGTTTCCTGCTTTGATGGCAGTGTGTTGAAGATTGACACCACCACTTTGGAAATCGAAGCGACGGCTACGGCTGGTGCGAACCCTGAAGGTATCTGCATAGCTAACAATAAGTTGTATGTGGCCAACTCGGGCGGATTGAATTATCCGAATTACGGTCATAGCGTGTCGGTATTCGATTTGGGCACTTTCACCAAGCTCACTGACATTGAAGTGGGGCTCAACCCGTGTGGTCTGCAAAGCGACTATCAAGGCGATGTCTATGTGAACTCGATAGGCAATTACCGCGATGTGCCGCCACGACTTCAACGTATTGATACCAAGACTGATAGCATGGTGCAGACTTTTGATGTGCCTGTGACCAATTTTTGCATTCACGACCAGAAAGCTTACCTCTATTCGTTTGATTACTCAACACAAAAGAGTACTTTCCACGTGTTGAATGTCGGCACCGAGCAGATTATCAGCAATAATTTCATTGTTGACGGAACCTTCATAGAAACACCTTATGGCATCGCCGTCAATCCAGAGAATGGTGATGTCTTTATTGGGGATGCCTTTATGAGTTTGTACGATGGCAATGTCTATTGTTTCAACAACGCTGGTCGTTGCCAGTACACTTTCGAAGTGGGGCGTAACCCTGGGACGATGGTGTTTGTTAAATAACTGGATGAGAAATAGATAGAGATGAAGCGCTGCCTCTTTCTGATAACCTTTTTGCTCTGTTGTTTTGCGGGCAGTTTGTACTCGCAGGAGGACACGGTAACAAAGGTGCATCATTTGAAGGAGGTGGGCGTGGTCGTTGAGAAGAATTCCGACAAGGGCCAGTCGGTGCCCGTTCAGGTGTTGCCTTACGAGAAATTGCAAGCGCTGCCAGCGGTACAACTGTCTGATGCTTTGAAGTTTATGTCGGGTGTGGTGGTGAAAGACTATGGTGGTGTGGGAGGCCTGAAGACGGTGGCTGTTCGTGGTTTCGGTGCGCAGCATACGGCGGTGGCCTACGATGGCATAGCGGCCAGCGACTGCCAGACTGGACAAATCGACTTGTCGCGCTTTATGCTGGGCAATACCGAGAGCGTGTCGCTCAATAGCGGCTCGGATGATTATATCTTTTTGCCTGCCCGACTTTTTGCATCTTCTTCCGTGTTGAATATCAAAACGGTACGGCCTGTGTTTGAGGATAATAAACCTGTTAACCTCAAGGCCGAACTGGCAGGTGGCTCGTTTGGTTATATCTCGCCCTCGCTGCTGCTTGAGAACAGGATTGCTAAGAGGAAATCGGATGGCAAGCCGCTGGTAACATCTTCTATTTATGCCAATTATCTGTATTCTAAAGGAAATTATCCGTTCACCATTTACGATGGTGGTGCTGGTGACAGCACTTCGTCCGAACGCCGTACCAACTCGGATGTCAGGGCGATGACAGGCGAAGCCAACATCTATGTTCATTTCAACACTTTTTCAGAACTGCACTTGAAGGGATATTTTTACTATTCCAATCGTGGCCTGCCCGGACCGATTATCTATTACACTACGCAGAACGACAATAGGTTATGGGATCGAAACGGCTTTGTACAAGTTAGTTATTACAATTACTTCACTCCCAAATTCGCCTATCAGGTGAATGCCAAGTTCAATGATGCCTGGCAGCGTTATCTGGATCCGCACTACCTGAATGAAGCAGGCAAATTGGACAATGAATATCGCCAGCAAGAGTATTACCTTTCCAACGCTTTCTGGTACCATCCTCATCGGCTAATTAGTTTGTCGTTAGCTAACGACTTGTTGTACAATGACATGCAGTCTAATCTTCCCGATTTTGTTGAGCCGGGGCGTTTCACCTCGCTTACCTCGCTGTCGGCCTTCTTCGACAGTCGCCATGTGGATGTGAGGGCATCGGTGCTACACACTTTTGTTTATAACCATGCGAAACGGGGCGAGGCGGCGCCCAAAGTGAGCCGTTTTTCGCCGTCGGCCAGTGTGGTTGTGCGTCCGTGGCTCAGCGAGCATTTCTATATCCGAATGTTTTACAAGAATATCTTCCGTCTGCCTACGTTTAACGACTTGTACTACAGAGATGTAGGCAGTGTGAACCTAAAGCCCGAGAATACTCATCAGGTGGATTTGGGTGTAGAATATCACAAACGGTTCTTTTCTCAAAAAATGAATCTCTTTGTTTCGGCTGACGGCTACTATAACCGTGTGGATAACAAGATTGTAGCCATTCCCGTGCGCAATCTTTTCTTCTGGTCGATGTACAATTTCGGCAAGGTGGAGATTGGTGGTGTGGATGCGCAGTTGACATATAGTTACCAGATAATTGAGCCGCTTGCTGTGGAGCTGTCGGCCAATTATTCATTCCAACATGCTGTAGATAAAACAGATAAGAACAGTAAGATTTACAATCACCAGATACCTTATACGCCGCGTCATTCGGGGTCGGGTGTATTTACGGTACGCACCAAGTGGATTGACGTGGCTTATACGCTCATCGTGTCGGGTGCACGTTACAGTATGCCCCAGAACAACGAAGCCAACTTTATGCCAGCCTACACCGACCATAGCCTTTTGCTGGCGCACGAGTTCGACTTAAGAAAAGTTAAACTTGGGCTGAAGTTCGAGTTGTTGAACTTGGCTAACAAGCACTATGAGGTTATTCGCTACTATCCCATGCAGGGGCGCAGTTTCAGGGCGCGGCTCACGCTGACCTATTAGGCTACCAGCCTTGGCCTTTCATCAGATATTTTGACACATAATTCTTTACGCCATCCTCTAATGAGTGGAACGGCTTTCTGTAGCCGGCGGCGTGCATCTTGTGCATATCGGCTTGCGTGTAATACTGGTATTTGTCGCGTATATCTTCCGGAATATCAATAAATTCGATATTCGGTTCCAGTTTCATAGCTTTGAAGGTGGCGTTGACGAGTGCGATGAACGGCCTTGCAAAGCCAGTGCCCAGATTGTAGATGCCGCTTTGGCGAGGGTGATTCATAAACCAGTAAAGTGCTGAAACAACGTCTTTTACATAGATAAAATCGCGCAACTGTTCACCATCTTTGTATTCGGGTTTGTGAGAGCGGAACAGTTTCATCTGGCCTGTTTCCTGAATCTGGTGGAAGGCATGGAAGATGACCGATGCCATGCGCCCTTTGTGGTATTCGTTGGGTCCATAGACGTTAAAAAACTTGAATCCGGCCCAGAAAGGTGGTGTGGTGGATTGTTTGAGAATCCATTTGTCGATTTCGTTTTTTGATTTGCCGTAGGGGTTGAGGGGCACAATTTTCTGAATGGTTTCCACATTATCGGCGTAGCCGAATTTGCCGTCGCCGTAAGTGGCCGCCGACGAGGCGTAGATGAGCGGGATGCCGTGTGTGGCGGCAAAGCTCCACATCCGTCGGGTGTAATTTACGTTCAGTTCCTCAAACACCGAATAGTCAAATTCGGTGGTGTCGGTGCGTGCGCCAAGGTGGATGATAAAGTCGATGTGATGAGTGTTCTGCTCGGCCCATTTGAAAAACTGGTCGCGCTGAATCTTGTCGGCATAGTGTTTGTTTTCCCAGTTGGGACGTTTCTGCTCTTTGGTAAAGTCGTCCACCAGAATCAGGTCTTCCCGTCCTTGGCTGTTGAGTTTCTGAACCATACAGCTGCCAATAAAGCCGGCAGCACCCGTAATGACTATCATAGTTTGATTTTTTTGCAAAGATAAGGCAGAAAGTGGTCGGTTGCACATGCAGGTTAATAAAAACGGATATTGATGGTGTACGTAGAGACGTTTCATGAAACGTCTCTACGGGGCGGATAATTTCATTCAACGCTATTGTTCCGTTCCTACCTTATCCCGCAGCCATTCTATGGCATCTACATTTCGCGGTGACACGTTGTCGATCCAGCCCGACTCGATGGGATAGACGTGTCCGGTCTTGACGGCGGTGAGCTGCGTGTAGGGGTAGGTGCTCACGAAGGCATCGCGGTCCTCTTTGCGGACGATGATGATGTCAGGGTCGGCCTCAAACAGGTATTCGCGGCTGACACTCCAGGTGGTCAGCGATTGTCCCACATTATGGCCGCCGGCAGTAGTGATGATTTCGTTGATATGCGAATGGCCTGGTGCGGTGAAGTCGCCCGCTTTGCCGAAGCCCACCACGTAATAGACCGACGGGCGCTGCTCCGTGCTGTCGGGTTGGCGCACTTGTGCGAGCCGCTGTTTCATGGTGGCGATACGTTGCTGCGCCAGTTCCTCTTTGCCTAGAATGGTGCCCACGATTTCGAGCATTGGTTCTATGTCATGTATGCTGGTTTCGAAGCGGATGGTAAAGACGGGAATGCCCGCCTGCTCAATCTTGTCCACATTCTCTTTCGATACAATGGAACCTATGAGCACCAGGTCGGGTTGCAGCGAGAGCAGACTCTCGACATTGATGTTCTGCATGCCGCCAACGTGCTTAATATTTTCTGTTTCAGGAGGATAGTTGCAAAAGTCGGAAATGCCCACAAGGCGGTCCTGACTCTCAAGCAGGAAGATGGCCTCGGTGATGGGCGGTGAGAGCGAGATGATGCGTTGTGGCGACTGGCTGAAGGTGACGGTGCGGCCGTACGAGTCGGTCATCTCGCGCATCTCGCCTTTGTTGGTGGTTTTGGGCGACTGGCAAGCGGTTCCTATCAGGATAAGAAGGCTTAAAAGAAATGCTATTCTTTTCATTGTCAACTATTTGGTTAAAATAACAGCTTGTTGGGCAAACGACTGCTGTGCGCTGACGCAATTACGGAAATCCTGCCAGTCGTCGGCTTCATACACACGCTTGTTGAAGGTGGCGGTTTGTTGGAAGGTCAGGTTCCGTTTGTCGGCTGTGTAGCCGCCGCTGTAGCTGGCTGCGGTGCCGTCAACCTTTTGTGTTTCGGGCATTGAGGCCACTTTGGCATTCTTAGGCAGCGTCACTTTCTCTTCCACTTCCACCAGACGTGAGCAGCGGTCCTTGAAGGGGTGGTTGCGCGTTTCGAGTGAGGGGTTGTAGCTGAGGTGCGGCATGGCGCGACGGAAGACGCCTTTGGCGAGCAACGGTTTGAATATCAGTTCTTTGTCGCCAGCAATGGCGTAGTTGGGAATGGTGTATTTGTAGGTGATTTTCACGGGTTGTTCAAGGTATTTCTCCTCATCGGTATAGGTTACCGAGTGGATGATGGCCTGCGGGTAGAGGCGCAGCAGTTCGGCTTCCACATTGTTCTGCCACTCGCTGTAGCGGGCCGAGAAGACGCCGCGCACGGCTTTGTCCGACTGCCCTTCGGCGGTGATGGTGAACTCGCCCTTGAGGGTGCCGTCGTCAGCCAGGGACGAGGAGCCTTTGATGCGCACATAGTGGTTTTCGGGAGCTGACACGGGTGTTTCCATCAGGTCGGCTCCTTCGGGCAGGCCTATGAGGTAGTTCTGCTGCTGTTCGGCACTCGACCACAGTTCGCGCACCAGCGGCACCCAAGTGGGGTCAAGCAGTTGGTACTCGCCGCTGTGGCGTTGCACCACGCACACGCAATGGTTGAACTGGTCGGCGGGGATGCGGTCGATGCGTTCACCTGCCATGGTCATGGCGGCGTAGGCGTTGAAGCCGGCGGCACGCAGCATGGCGATCAGCAGGCTGGCCTTATCCTTGCATACGCCGCAGCGGTCGGTGAAGTTCATCTCGGCATTGTGCAGCGTGTAGCCTTCACCCTTGCCCATTGAGATGCCCGAGTAGCGCATGTTGTCGGCTACCCAGTGGGTGAGGATGCTGATGGAGTCGAGCTCCGTCTTGGCGGGCTTCAGCAGGGCATTCACTTTGCTTTGCAGTTCGGGCGTGGCCTTGAAGCTGCCAAAGTCCTCATTCACCCCGTAAAACCAAGTCGATTTGGCTTGCCAGTCGGGACTGGTCGAGAGCAACAGTTTGGTTTCTATATCATTGCTAGCCAGTATGTAAGGTTCTTTTTTCAGCGGCAGGATATTTTTCTTGCTAAAGGTGAACCATTGGCGGTCGGGGGTGGTGTCGTTTTGTACCGAAGTTTGCAGTTCGCCATGATAGACACTGAATTGCAGGTTCTTCTTTTTCAGAACATTAACACGATAAACTTTTTCCATTACGGGCTGTGTGCTCCAGAAGGGCACGATGTCGTAGAAGTGGCCGCGCATCGGCGGGATGTAGCGGGCGTCGGGGTCTTCGCCTTGCAGGAGCGCATAGGTGAAGCCTTTGCGGAAGGCAATTACCTCCACGGCATCGCCAATGTCGAGATGGCCTACTTCGACCATTTTTTGCGAGGCGCCCCAGTAAATCATGCGGGCGGGTGCCACATAGTCGAGCACGGGGTTGGTGATGGTCTCGATGGTGCCGTCATGGCGGTGTACGCGCACCTTGCGAATCTCCACGTAGGCCGACAGCGGGTCGTAGTCAACCTTGACGGTGCTGTTCTCGGCGGCCCCCTTGTGCGACAGTATCTTAGTCAGTGTGTGGGTGTTGACATAGCTCAGGCCGTTCTCTTCCATAAAGACAGAGGTGCTGTCGAAGATGGTGACGGCGGGATATTTCGCCATCTCTTTCTGTGTGCCGGCGCGGCTGATGAGGCTGGCGTAGTTTTGGGCTCCCAGCGAAAAGGATAAAAGCAATGCGCTAAGACAGAGGATAAGACGCTTCATGATTTATGCAATAGAAGAAAGATTTTAAATAATGCTGTTTTAAACGACAAAGATAGGAATTTTGCGGCATAGTAGCGTTTTTTTTACTATTTTTACCACCTTAAAATAATATTAGATGAAAAAGGATTTTATTAAGAAGTATCTGCCTTATTTAGTGGCACTTATAGTTTTTATTGTGCTGACTATCGCCTATGCGTCGCCAGTGTTGGACGGCAAAGTTCTGCAAGCCGATGACCAGATAGCGGCCAAAGGAATGAACCATGAGTGCATGGAATACAACAAAACGGGGCACTACAGCTTTTGGACAGGCGCCATGTTTAGTGGTATGCCGTCATACCAGAGTGGGGGTGGCAAATATCCTGCTCCGGCAGTACAGATTCCTTTTGGCAAATTGACCCGCTTCGGCTTCACAGGCGTGCTGGCGCTGATAATCGGCTACTTCATCGGCTTTTTCATCTTGATGAAAGCGTTTAAGATTGATACGTGGTTGGCGATTGTCGGGGCGATTGCGATGGCCCTGTCGTCGTACTTTTTTATCATCATCGCCGCCGGTCATAACTCCAAGGTGGTGGCCTTAGGCCTGTTGGCGCCCGTCATTGCGGGTTTCTATCTTATCTTCCAGAAGAAATATGCGTGGGGCGCGGCGTTGACCATGATTTACACCATGCTGGCCGTATTGTCGCACCCTCAGATGACACTTTACATGTTCATGCTCATAGGTGTGATGGCCTGTGCCGAGCTCTATATTCATATTAAAGAAAAACGCTGGAAAGATTTGCTTTTGGGCATTCTGATTTTCGGTGCTTCGTTTGCTTTGGGTGTGGGCACACAGATAGCTCCCTTCTTGGCCAACCGCGAGTATCTGGGCGAGACTATGCGTGGCGGCCACTCCGAGCTGACCAAGGCCGAGGATAGCGAGAACAAGACCGAAGGACTTGATTTGGACTACGCTACGCAATGGAGCTACGGTATTGATGAGACGATGACCTTGCTGGTTCCTGGCTCAAAGGGCTATGCATCAGGTTATAATGTGGGCACCGACTCCAAGTTGTTCAAAACACTGACCAGTCATGGTGTGCCGCGTCGCGATGCCACCGCTTTCTGCGAGCATGCGCCCGGCTATTGGGGCGAGCAGCCTTTCACGGCGGGTCCTGTCTATGTGGGTGCTATTGTCTTCTTCCTCTTTGTGTTGGGCCTGCTTATTGTGAAAGGTCCCTACAAGTGGGCTTTGCTGGTGGCCACGCTCTTCTCGATTATGTTGGCGTGGGGTCGCCATTTCATGCCACTGACGGAGTTGTTCTTCAACTATTTCCCGATGTATAACAAGTTCAGGGCGGTGGCCTCCATCTTGGTGGTGGCCGAGATTACCATGCCGCTGCTGGGCTTCCTGGCCATCAAAACCATTATGGATAAGGCTATTTCGCAAGAGAAACTGTTGAAGAATATCTACATAGCAGCGGGCATTACAGTGGGCTTGTGTCTGGTGGCCCTCGTGATGAGCATGACGGCAAGCTACACCTGCACGGGCGACGAGCAGATGTTTGCCCAATATCCCGATTGGATCAAGGATGCTGTGATAGCCGAACGTGCTTCGATGTTCCGCACGAGTGTGTGGCGTTCGCTCTTCTTTGTCATTGTCGGTGCAGGGCTGGTATGGCTGTTTGCCAAGGAAAAACTGAAATTCGGTTATTTTGTGGCACTGCTGGGCTGCTTTATCCTTATCGACATGTGGCCTATCGACCGCAAATTCTTCAATGATGACAATTTTGTGGCTCAAAAGCAACTCGACAAATATTTCACACCGATGCCATACGAGGAGGAACTGCTTGCAGATACCGATCCCAACTTCCGCGTGTTGAACTTGAGTGTCAATACGTTCAACGATTCCCGCACATCATACTATTTCAAGTCCATTGGCGGCTATAGCGCTGTGAAGCTGCGTCGCTATCAGGATTTGATCGATGCGCACATTATGCCCGAAATCAATCCGCTGTTCGGTGCTATTTCGCAGACGGGCGGACGACTGGAGAATTGTCCTGCCGACTCGCTCTTCCCCGTGCTCAACATGCTCAATATGAAGTATGTGGTGGTGCCCATGCGCGAAGGCAGTCCCATACCGGTGCCCAATCCCAATGCTATGGGCAACGCTTGGTTTGTGGAGGCCGTGGCTGTGGTGAACACGCCCGACGAGGAGTCGGAGATGCTGAATAAGGTCAATTTGCGCAACACACTGGTTACCAGCAAGGATTACGAGAAATATGTGCAAGGCTTTGTGGCACATTACGATACGGCAGCTTCTATCAAGCTGACAGCCTACGCACCCGATTATGTGGAATATCACTCCACCTCGTCGCAGGATGGCATTGCCGTATTCTCCGAAATCTACTATCCTTACGGTTGGAACGCCTACATTGACGGCAAGCCCGTTGACCATTTCCGTGCCAACTACACCTTGCGTGCGTTGAACATTCCGGCAGGTGTACACGATATCCGCTTTGAGTTCCGTCCCGCCATCGTTGAGAAGGCAGGTAGGGTTTCGGTGATTTGCAAGTATTTGCTCAACTTGGTGATTATCGGTCTTGTTGTGCTGGCCATTGTAGATTATCGTAAAAAACGGAAGACGGCAAAGGCGTAAAACGATTAAAAAGAAAGAGTTATGAGTGCTGACAAAAACATATTGGTAACCTCTCCGCTGATTCCGCCGTTGGAAGAGTTTATTTCCTATCTGCAGCAGATATGGGACAAGAAGTGGATTACCAACAACGGCAGTTTCCACAAGGAGTTTGAGGCGGCGCTTGCTGAATATCTGGGTGTGGAGTACATTTCGGTGTTCACCAATGGCACGCTTCCGCTCATCACGGCTTTGCAAGCGTTGAACATTCAAGGTGAGGTCATTACCACGCCTTACAGTTTTGTGGCCACTACGCATGCCATCTGGTGGAACGGTCTGAAACCCGTTTTTGTGGATATTGACCCAGTGAC
Organism: Bacteroidales bacterium; assembly: GCA_017454945.1. Classification (GTDB taxonomy): domain Bacteria; phylum Bacteroidota; class Bacteroidia; order Bacteroidales; family WCHB1-69; genus JAFTCA01. The sequence goes on along the minus strand of JAFTCA010000010.1, from coordinate 60,156 downwards.
TTGCAATATAGACCCTGACAAGATTGAGGAAGCCATTACCGACAAAACTACGGCCATTATGCCGGTGCATTGCTATGGCAATCCGTGTGATACAGAGAAGATTAAGGCTATTGCCGACAAGCACGGACTGAAGGTGATTTACGATGCCGCCCATGTGTTTGGCGTGACGGAGAATGGCAAGAGTGTGATTGAGGCTGGCGACATGTCGGCGCTCAGTTTCCACGCCACCAAGGTGTACAACACATTGGAGGGTGGTGCGTTGGTTTGCCATGATGCCGACACCAAGCGTTACATCGACGATTTGAAGAATTTCGGTATTCATGGTGAGACGGAGGTAGTGGCCCCCGGCATCAACAGTAAGATGGATGAGGTGCGCGCTTCGTACGGCTTGCTCAACCTGAAGTATGTCGATGCGGCCATTGAGGCAAGACGCAAGGCGGCCGAGTATTATCGCGAGGCGTTGCGTGGGGTGCCTGGGCTTCGCTATTTTGAAGACCTGCCAGGTGTTCGCCACAACTATTCCTATTTCCCTGTGTTCATCAATGCGGCAGAGTTTGGCATGACTCGCGACGAGCTCTATTTCAAGATGAAAGAGTATAAAGTGTACGGCCGCAGGTACTTCTACCCGCTTATCAGCACATTTGAGACGTACAGGAACCTGCCGTCGGCAGCGCCTGCCAACTTGCCGGTTGCCACTCGTATGGCCGACGAGGTCATCTGTCTGCCCATGCACCACGAGCTGACCGAAGAGATGCTGGAGAGAGTAGTGAGGGCGGTGATTATGAATTCTAGAAAGTAATATCGTTAGTGATGAAGAAATTGATGCTTTTGGGTGGTATCCGCTATTTGTTGCCGGTCATTCGGGCGGCACACGAACAGGGATATTATGTCATCACGGCCGACTATATTCCTGATAATATTGCCCATAAGTATAGCGATGAGTATGTGAATGTGAGCATCATTGACAAAGAGGCAGTGCTGCAAGTGGCGCAAGAGAAACAGATTGATGGCATCATGGCTTTCGGTGTGGATCCGGGCGTGGTGGCCGCATCCTATGTGCAGGAAAAGATGGGACTGCCTTCTTTTGGGCCGTATGAGTCGGTTTGCATTTTGCAGAATAAAGACCGATTTCGTGCTTTTCTGAAAGAGCATGGTTTCAATGTACCCCAGGCGCACGATTATATTCGAATTGAGGATGCTATGGCAGATAAAGATATCCTCTCTTATCCCGTGATTGTCAAACCCACGGATTCGGCGGGTTCTAAAGGGGTAACAAAGGTGGAGGATCCTGCGCAGCTGAGGGCTGCCGTGGAGCATGCCTTTGACAAATCTTTATCGGGACATATTATCATTGAGGACTTTATCGAGAAGATGGGTTGCTCATCCGATACCGACAGTTTTTCTGTTGACGGGCAATTGAGATTCATAAGTTTCAATGCCCAATATTTTGATGATTCGGCAGCCAATCCTTACACGCCAGCGGCTTACAGTTGGCCTTCAACATTTACCAAGGAGCAGGAAGCCTATCTCACTTCGGAGCTCCAGCGTTTGCTTAATTTGTTGGATATGAAGACCAATGTGTACAATGTTGAGACACGCATTGGCGTTGATGGAAAGCCCTACATTATGGAGGTGTCGCCGCGTGGCGGGGGCAATCGCTTGTGTGAAATGTTGCGTTATGCAACGGGCGTTGATTTGATAACTGCGGAAACCCGTTATATTGTGGGCGATTCGGTGCCTGAAATCGTACAGAAACCTTATCAAGGACATTGGGCAGAAGTGATTCTTCACGCTGACCAGTCGGGTCTGTTTGAGTGTCTTGACATAGCGGAGGATTTGCCAGCCGAAATCGTGGAAGAAGACTTGTGGGTGAAGAAAAACGACAGGGTGGGCCCGTTCAATGGAGCGAACGATGCCATTGGTACGCTGGTGTTGAAGTTTAAGGACAGGGAGGAGATGGAAAACTATTTACACAGTATTCATACATGGTTAAAAATAATAGTCCAATGAAAGATATAGGTAGTATTTTCCCTTTGTATGATTCTGATTTGCAGACTGTTCTTGTAGAGGATGGTCGTGCTGTCAATAATGATTTGGTTTACTTTTCATTATGCAGAGAGGCGCTTTATGCCATTGCCAACAGCTTATGCAAAACCAATAAAAGGGTACTTCTGCCTGCCTATACTTGTGATACGGTTATCACTCCTTTTAAGGAGTTGGGATGGGAGTGTCACTATTTCTCAGTGAACAAAAATCTCCGGATGAATAGCGACAGTGTAAGGGCACAATATAAACAGCATCAGATTTCTCTCATTGTTGTCCATCCTTATTACGGCATGGAATTGAATCAAGAAGAAGAGGCGTTGCTGAAAGAGTTGCACGAACAAGGTTGTCGGATTGTAGTCGATGTTACCCAAGGAATCTACACCAAACACAATTCGGATTTTGTTGATTACTATGTAGGTAGTTATAGAAAATGGTTTAATGTTCCCGATGGGGCATTTTTGAAATCCAAGAATGGAGCTGCGCCCATTCCGCAGCCATTGGTTGAAAATGATGATTTTGTTGCTATCCAGACAAGTGCCATGTATCTTAGAGGAGCTTATTTTCGTTCTCTGAATCAGTTGATTAAGGATATGTCAATTAAATTGAATAAAAAGGCGGAAGGTCAGATTGACCATCATATCACGCCTCATAAAATGTCGTCGTTTTCTTATTCCATTTTTAAAGATAAAAGAGAAGACCAATGCCAAACATCAAGAGTTACGAATTATAGATATTTGTCTGAGAAGCTTTCCAAAATAGAAGAGATTGAAGTTGTGTGTGGGAACATGGGCGAGATAAAAACGGCGCCGTTGTATTTTACTTTCTACACCCAAGATAGGAAAGCCCTTCAGTTGGCCTTAGCCGAGGAACACATCTATGCGCCAGTGATATGGCCGGTGGTTTATGATGAAGTTATTATAGATGAGAGCACTAGATATATTTATGATTCATTATTAGCCATACCCATAGACCAAAGATATACTCAAGAGGACATGGCCAAAGTTGTTGAAATAATAAACCGTCATTACCATGGCTAAGATTGCTGTTTTAGGAGCCAATGAGCCGTCGATACCCTTTTACAGGCAGGCAAAAGCGCTGGGCTATTCTATTATAGGCATAGCATGGGCTGAAGGTGCCGTTTGTAAAGAGTATTGCGATAAGTTTTATCCTGTTTCTTTTGCAGAAAAAGAAAAAGTGCTAAAAATATGCAAGACGGAACATGTTGATGGTATTACATCCTTTAGTTTGGAATCGGCGCTTCCTACGGTGGTTTATGTGGCGAAAGCTATGGGCTTGGTGGGTAATGATGAGTTGTGTCTCAAACTTACAGAGAATAAATATACACAGCGTCAAGCCTTTGAGCAAAACGGACTGCCTGTGCCGAAATACAAAAAAGTAAAGAAGGGCGATTTGTTGCAAGATTTTGATTTAGAGTGTCCTATCATTGTCAAACCTTTGGATAGCGGAGGAAGCCAAGGCATTACCAAATTGGATTCACAGGAAGGTTTGAAGGAGGCTTTGGAGGATGCGTTTGACCACTCGAGAACAGAACAGGCTATCATAGAAGAGTTTATAGATGGTCGCGAATTCAGTGTGGAATATCTTAGCTGCAAGGGCAAGCATTATTTTGTCCAAATAACCGACAAAGTAACAAGCGGTGCGCCGCATTTTGTTGAATTACAGCATCATCAGCCAGCTGATATTCCTGAAGACATGGCGTCCCGAATCAAAAATATGGTGGAAAAGGCCCTGACTGCATTGAAAATTGAGAACTCACCAAGTCATACGGAGATAAAACTCAATTCGCGTGGCGACTTGTATATTATTGAGATAGGAGCTCGTATGGGAGGCGATTTTATTACTTCCGATTTGGTACGGTTGTCAACAGGCTATGACATGGTCAAAGGGGCATTGGCGTTGGCTGTCGGCCAATTTGTTGAGCCTCAAATGAAACGAAATTTGTTTTCCGGCGTATACTTCTACAGCCAATTAGCTCCGTTTGTCGGTAAAGTTATTGAAAATCATTCGCAATATCCTGATATTGTGGAATATGAGTTGAAAGATGGACCTTTGGTTGAAGTACATAGCAATGCGGACAGAAGTGGTTATTTGTTGTACCAATCGGCAAAAGAAAAATTAATATTAAAATAGTGACAATATATGGAAAAGACGGTTTATTTCAGAGCGTTAGAAGATGAAGATGCTGTGTTGATTCATCAATGGAAGAATGATGATGAACTTAATGCGTACACCATAGGTCTTAATAAAAAAACCTGTTATGAAGAAGAGTTGGAATGGGTAAGGGCTCATAAAATGTATCATCCATATTCAGCCTATTGGGCTATTTGTGCAAAAGATACAGGAAAAATGGTGGGTTGGGCATGTCTGACCAACATTCATTATATCAACAGTTCGGCCGAAACAGGTGCCATTGTCATCGGCGATCCGCAGTATCGTGATGGCTATGCATGGATTGAAACGATTCTGTTTATGTTAGAATATGCTTTTGAAAGATTGAATCTGAATCGTCTGTACGGTAAGTCCATACTTGGGCATAAATCGAGCAATATGGTTGAGGAACTGATGTTTATGCCTCGTGAGGGACTGCTACGTCAGGCCGCATACAAGAACGGTCGCTTTTATGATGTTAGCTATGCCGCTATCCTGAGGGATGAGTATTATGCCCATAAAAATGCTGGCGACTATGAAATGCCGGCTATTATTCGTCGATTGAAACAGTTAAGAAAGTCATCTAAATGAAAGCGCTAATATTTCCTGGACAAGGTTGTCAGAAAGAGGGTATGGGCAAAGACCTGTACGAGCAGTTTCCTAAGGCAAAGGAACTGTTTGAGCGTGCTAATGACTTTCTCGGTTATCGCATTACCGATGTGATGTTCAATGGGACCGAAGAGGAGCTTATGCAGACCAAGAATACGCAGCCTTCGGTTTTCATATATGAAACGGTTTTGGCTCTTTGTCAGGATGAGGTGAAGCCCGATGTGGTGGCGGGACACTCGCTCGGTGAGTTTGCCGCCCTCGTCATCAATGGCACCATCACCTTTGAAGATGGCCTGAATCTTGTGCTTAACCGCGCTGTTATTGGACAAAAGGCATGCGAGAAATATCCTACTGGCATGGGAGCTGTGATCGGTTTGTCGGACGAATATGTGGCACAACGCATCAAAGAGATTTGGGATGAGACGGGCGAACCTCTCTATTTTGCCAATTACAACGGTCCTGGCCAAGTGGTTATTTCGGGCAGCAAAAAAGCGGTGCGTGTCGCTTGCAAGGCCTTTATGAAAGAAGGCGCCAAGAAAGCGGTTCCATTGGCTATTAGTGGCAGTTTCCACACCCCCTATATGGATGAAGCCAAAGAGGAGTTGGGAGAAATCATCAAAGCTACCCCGTTCAATACGCCATATTGTCCTGTTTATCAGTGTGTTGATGCACTTCCTCATACCGACCCTGTCGAAATCAAAGAAAATCTTATTCAGCATATCACACACCCCGTCTTATGGACTTCGATGACGCTGAATATGGCGAAAGATGGCGTTGATAACTTTTTTGAAGTCGGCACAGACGATACGCTCCAAAAAATCGTTAAGCGTATGTGTCCCGATTGTAATGTGACATCATTATTACATATTCCAACTTACGAAGGAAAAATTAAAGATTACTCAATAGAATAATTAAATATAAATCAACTAGTTATGGATATTAAAGAATTCATAGAGAATTTTGCTGGGGAATTTGACGAGACCCCGATGGAAATGTTCACTCCCGAAACGGATTACAAAGCCCTTGATGAATGGAATTCATTGACTGCTCTTTCTATCGTTGCGATGGTAGATGAGGTTTATAACAAGACCATCACGGGTGCCGATTTGCGTAATCACACTACCATAGCCGAATTGGCAGAATTTGTAGAAAATAAATAAAGATGAACCCTTTTTCATTAGACGGTAAGACTGTCTTGGTTACAGGTGCTTCTTCTGGTATTGGAAGGGGTATAGCCATCTCTTGTGCCGAAATGGGCGCCAAGGTCATTTTAAATGGTCGAAACCGCGAGCGATTAGAAGAAACACTATCCCAAATGTCGGGTGCCGGGCATTTGATTATGCCATGCGACCTTTCGAAACAGGAAGATTTGGAAGCATTGGCCGACGCTCTGCCCGAACTCCATGGCTGGGTGAACAGTGCCGGCATTCCTAAGGTGTGTCCCATCAAACACTTTAATCGTGAGGAGGTGGAAGAGATTTTTAATGTCAACATCACCTCCACCATGCTCCTGCTGTCGATGTTAGTGAAAAAGAAGAAGCTGAAACGCGGTTCGTCGGTGGTGCTCATTTCTGCCGTGACGGGCGCTTTTGTGGGCAGCAAGGGCGACACTTCCTATTGTGCCACCAAAGGTGCCGTGAACGGCTTTATGAAAGGCGCCGCATTGGAGCTGGCACCGCAAGGCATCCGCATCAATAGCATCAATCCGGGATTGGTGCCCACCAACATTCTGAACTTGGCCAATGACATTGCCGGGGAAGAACATCATACGGAAATCATGTTGGATAAATACCCCTTGAAACGCTTGGGAACACCTGAAGACATTGCCCATGGTGCCATCTATCTGTTGTCAGACGCTTCGTCATGGGTGACAGGAACAAATTTGGTGATTGATGGCGGTTATTTATTGAATTAAGAATATGAAAATCAATCTGATAGAATACTTTATCGAAACAACTAACCGCTTCCCCAATAGAACGGCGGTTAAGGAGGGTGACCGACAGATTACCTTTGATGAACTAGATCGTAAAGCTCGTCAATTGGCCAAGACCATTGTAGATTCCTGTCAGTGCAAAAACCGCCCCATAGCCATGTTTATGCCCAAGTGCATTGAGGCGGCCGTCGCCGATTTGGCCATCACTTACAGTGGTAACGCCTACATGAATCTCGATGTGAAGAATCCCGCCGAGCGTTTAGGAAATATCTTCGCCCTGATTCAACCTGCGGCAGTGATTACTAATGCTCGCTATAAGGCTGTCATTGAGCCGATTGCGGGCGACAAGGTTAAGGTCATCAATATTGAGGAGGTGACTGCTGAGGTTCCGGCGCAAACCTATTTTTTGGAACGCAACAGCGACCTTATCGACACTGATCCCTATTGCATCATCAATACTAGCGGCTCTACAGGAACGCCCAAGGGGGTGGTGCTTAACCATAAGAGTTTTATCGACTTTATGGCGCAAACGTTTGATGAGTACAAGTTCTCGGAGAACGATGTCATTGGTTCGCTCTCGCCTGTCGTATTTGACATATGGAGCTATGAGTTGTGCCTATTGCAAGGTAAAGGTGCCAGCATAGTGGTTATCCCCGACACCTATTCGGCATTCCCTGTGAAGATTCTGCAACTGATGCAACAGCACAAGGTTAGCTATATTTTCTGGGTGCCGACCATCATGGTCAATATGGCCAATATGGGGCTGCTGGAGCAAGTGCCCCTGCCCGATTTGCGTCTCTGCTGGTTTGCAGGCGAAGTGTTCCCCACCAAGCAGTTCAACATCTGGCGTAAAAATCTGCCCCAAACTACCTTCGCCAATTTCTATGGTCCGATTGAAATCACGCTTGACTGCGTTTATTACACCATTGAACGCGAGATTGCCGATGACGAGCCTATTCCCATTGGCAAGCCTTTCCGCAATACAAGCATTCTGATTTTGGATGAGAACAACCAGAATGTGACGGAAGCGAACAAGGAGGGCGAGTTGTGCATCCGTGGCACCTCCTTAGCCATGGGCTATTACAATAATCCTGAAAAGACTGCCGCTGCTTTTGTGCAGAACCCGCTGAACCAAAGTTATCCCGAAATCATCTATCGTACAGGTGACTTGGTGTTCATCAACGACCGTGGCGAAATTGTCTTCAAGGGTCGCCGCGACAGCCTCATTAAGCATTTGGGCTATCGCATTGAGTTGGGCGAGATTGAACATGTCATCATCAATACCTTAAAACTGGTGAAGAACGGCTGCGTGGTCTATAATCACCAGCGTAAGGAAATCACGCTCTACTACGAAGCCGAGCAAGAACTTACCGCTGCCGATTTCCGTAAGGCTATCGGCAACACGCTGCCTAAATACATGATTCCTGTGGTTTATCACCATTTGCCAGAACTGAAGCGCAATACCAATGGCAAGATTGACAGGTTGTATTACAGCAAACTAGTGGAGGAATGATGCAACCGGCCACATCCATAGAACAACTTCAAACTTTGTCGGCCGACATCCGCGCCAAGCGTCAAGGCTTTTTGACCAATTTTTACCTGGATGCCGACAAGCACGGTGTTTGGATTGCCAAAGGCGATTGTTTTGTGGAGAACGTGGGAAACACCTTGTTTATCATTAAACAAAATGTAGGTTTCTGGAATGTGTTCTATTGCAGCACCACACTTGAACAATTGTCGGCTGATTTACAGCAATTTGCAAGTAGGCACGCTGACAAAACATTCGTTTTTGATGTGGTAGGCCGTGAAGTGCAGTGCCAGCCTGTGGTGGAGATGTTTCGGCAAAACGGTTTTACCGAGGCCACCTCTCTTGTGCGTATGACGCGCATGACCGAGCCGATGGAATATGTGCCTGAGAAGTCTGTCAGAAAGGCAAAGAAATTAGAGGTTGCTGAAATATATACGCTTCTGCATCAGTATTTTGACGAGAAAACAGAGCAGATTCCCTATTTGGAAGAATTGGAGAATTATGCAGACCAAGGCCATGTGTTGGTTTGCGAAGAAGAGGGGAAAACCGCTGGTTTTTTAATCTATGAACAGAATGCCACTACGCTTTATTTACGTTATTGGTTTACCCATCCAGATTTCCGTGACAAGAAGGTCGGTTCGCGCTTACTGAGAAGATTCTTTGAAGAAGGCAAAACAACTAAGCGTCAGTTGTTCTGGGTAATTCGCACTAACGAAAATGCCATTAAGCGGTATCGACATTATGGTTTTGTGGAAGAGAACATGCTGGATTATGTGATGGTAAGTGCAGATAAGTAATTCCTTATTCGCAAAAATTTGCACGTTTTACCGAGATAATCGCAAAAATTTGTAATTTTGCGGTCATTAAACTGAAAAATTTGTATGGAATCGTTGGTTGATTTTAAAAAAGAGATAGTTTTTGCCTCATCAAATCCGGATGTTTCGCATCAAATATCACGCATGGTGAAGCAGAACCGTCTGCGCAAAATTGCGCCACGCCTTTATTCGACCAACTTCATCGACAGTCCCGAAATGATTGTCAGACGCAACATACTCAGCATTTTAAATTGGCGTTTTCCCCAAGCTGTTATTAGTCACCGAAGTGCTTGTGAAATGCGCATAACCCAAGCAGGAAATTTTTTCATTACGGGCAAATACGCTCGCAAAATCAGCGATTTGCCAGGAGTGACTATTTATATGCTTAAGGGACCTGCAGCTGACGTGAAAGATATGGTATATGGGAAAATGTTTATCGCTAGTGAGTACCGTTGGATGTTGGAGAATATGCAGGATAGTCGCAAACAAGGAGACGAGTCAAAAACGCTTCCTGTTGCCGTGATTGAGCGAAAATTGGAAAGTGTGCTGGTGGCTGGAGGGGAGGATCAATTGAATCTATATCGAGACACCCTTCATGAAACTGCTGAACGGTTGGGAATGATGGCCGAATTTGGCAAAATCAATGTTTTGATTTCGGCTTTATTGAACACGCACTCATCAAAGGTTCTTACAGGGCCTGTTGCTAAGGCTGCGGCAGCGGGACTTCCATACGATGAGAAACGAATTGAACTTTTTGAAAAACTATATGATGAATTGCAAAACCGGCATTTTTTGTCGCGACTTGTTCCCTTTCAAACTGAAAAGGAGTATCTTCACATTGCTTTTTTTGAAAGTTATTTCTCCAACTATATAGAGGGTACGGAGTTTACAGTGGCTGAAGCTCAGCAGATTGTGGAAACTGGCATTACCCTCCCAAAAAGAACAGAAGATTCACACGACATTTTGGGAACATTCCATCTTGTTTCTAACCGAATGGAAATGAGAGCCTATCCAACCTCCGCACAAGAACTTTTTGAGATTCTGTGTCATAGGCATTTCATATTGTTAGAGGGCCGTCCAGATTTGAACCCTGGGCATTTCAAGGAGAAAAACAATCGTGCTGGCAACACCGAATTTGTGGAAGTGGCTCGTGTGCGTGGAACGCTGGAAGCAGGTTTTGGTTACTATGCTGCGCTTACTTCGCCTATAGCAAAGGCCATTTATATGATGTTCCTTATATCGGAGGTGCATCCATTTCAAGATGGTAATGGCCGTATGGCTCGTATTATGATGAATGCGGAACTGTTTCGGGCGGGAGAGGCAAAAATCATTGTCCCAACCGTTTACAGAGAGGACTACTTGCTTTCTTTGAGGAGATTAAGCAGACAAAGTGTACCTGATGCATATATCAAGTCAATGACCACTCTTCATCATTTCAGTAGTACATTGTATGGGAGAGATTTCCGGAATTTGTTGGAATACTTAACGCAATGCAATGCTTTTGAAGACCCTAATATTAGTAAATTAAAATTCGAAAAATTATAACAATATGAAAGAACAAATCATCAAGATTTTAACGGAATTGCGCCCTGAGTTCGACTTTACGCAAGAAGGTGTTGACTTCATCGAAGAGGGTATGCTGGATTCGTTTGATATCGTCACTTTGGTCGATGAGATAGAAACGGCTATGGGTGTTGCTATCAGCGGTATGGACGTGGTTCCGGAAAATTTTTGCAACATTGAGGCCATTTGTCAAACCATTGAGAGAAATAGAAAATAACCATGTTAACTTCTTTTAAGAATAAGAAAATTAGTGCGGTATATTCTGTACTACCTTCTCATGAGGTGGATTTTATGGATGAGGCTGGAAATTACTCCTTTTCAGAAATCCAGATGAAAAAACTGAAACGTGTGATGGGGTTTGGTACCCGTCGTGTGGCACTGGAAGGGGAGACGGTAGGCGACTATGCTATTTATGGCATAACAAAGATGCTTCAAGATGGAGTTTTTAAGGAGAGCGAAATAGGCGCTATCATCGTGACAACCACGTCGCCGGATCATTTTATACCGCCCATTTCGAATATTGTACAAGGTAAGTTTGACTTTGACGAAGACGTGGTTTGCCTCGACATCTCGCAGGGTTGTTGTGGCTATACTGTAGGACTTACCTATTCCTTTATGACGCTGGAAGCCATGCGCAACAAGAAAGTATTGCTCATCGCTGGCGATATGCTCACTTTCCGTGTGTCAACAAGAGACCGCGCAAGTCGACCTATTACGGGTGATGCGGTGACTATCAGTGTGATAGAAAATTGTGAGAATGAAAATATTGCCTATTGCTCCTTGAAGAATGATGGTAAAGATGCTTTTGCCGTTTATATTCCCGCCGGTGGCACAAGAATGCCCATAACACCAGAAACGACGGTGGAGAAACCAGACGAATTTGGCAATTGGCGCGGTAACCAGCATTTGATGATGCAAGGCGATTTGGTGTTTAATATCATCATTAATAAGACGCCAGAAGTGATGGAGGAACTGTTGGCGAAATCGGGCGATAAAATTGAAGATATCGACTATTTTGTTTGCCATCAGTCAAGTAGCTTTACCTTAAAGAAACTGTCTCAGCGACTTGGAGTTACAGAAGAGAAGCTATTCAATGACATAGTGCCCAAGTACGGCAACAGCAGCAGTGCTACCATACCCGTAACGATGTGCGAGCATCATAAGGAGATGTTTGCCGATGGCAAGCGTAAGAAAGTGATGTTTGCCGCTTTCGGTACAGGCATGTCTTTGGGTGCCGTGCTGATGGATATGGAAGCGCCTGTCTGCAAGTTTTTGGATTACCCGCACCAATCCTGACGACCTCTATGATACAGTTCGCTCGCCTTGTCAATACGCAATTTACCTCCAATACCTACATTCTTTCCAAAGAAGATGAAAAGGCGGTTTGGCTGGTGGATCCGGGCGACATTCAGCCTGTTTGGCAATGGATGCAGGCTCATGGGAAATCGGAAGTGTTGGGAGTCCTGTTAACCCACGGACATTTCGATCATCTATACGGCATCAACAAGGTGCTGGAAGAATATCCGCAATGCTCCATCTATGTAGCGAATGAATATGGCAAATCTCTGCTTTTTGATGCCAGAAAAAACAATTCGTATTATGCTCCGATTGAAGATATTGTAGTCTCGTCGGCTGCGGATGTACGGCTCTACAATAACTCGTTAGCCTTATGGCCTAATGTGACGCTAAAAGTGCTCTTTACCCCTGGCCACTCGGAAGATTCGGTGTGCTTGCAGGTTGACAATCTGTTGTTTACAGGTGATACGTTAATCCACAACTTGCGCACTGTAACCAAACTGCGCGGTGGAGACACGCTGAAACTGAAAGATTCGATAGAGATCCTCCGCACACTGTTGGGCCAAGGCCTGCATGTTTGTCCGGGACATAACGAGGAGTTTGAATTGGACGGCTATGATTTGCGAAAAGCAATAAATGCAAAGGCCCCTGTGAAAGACTTATAAATGTTTAGCGAACTTGTTACATGACAACTCTTAATCTTCCGTCATCGTTCCGACAAAGAAAGATGTGGAAAAACGATAGAATGAAAGAAAAGTTGTATTTTTACCAATTAAATATTGATACTAACAATTATGCAAACAAAACATGACATGAGGGCCATCCTCGGTGAGGATTTCTTCAAGGAAGAAGTGAGATGCGACTACCTAATACCAGCATATATGAAAAAAAATTGGGCTATCCAGCTTGATTTATACTTGGTTGTAGCCGATATATGCGAAAAATATGGATTGAAATATTTCTTTACGTTTGGCGGACTTTTGGGGGCTATTAGACATAATGGCTTTATTCCATGGGATGATGATTTGGATATTGGTATGCTCCGCAAAGATTATGAGGAATTTATAAAGGTTGCTCCTCATGAGCTGTCCTCCCCATATTTTTTAAGGACACCTTTTTCAGATCCAACTTGCTTATATCCTGTTATTTGTTTGGTTAATAGTGATACCACGTTTATTCCTAAACTTTTTAGGAGAAATGGGTTTAATATGGGCGTGCCTATAGATATTTTCCCAATAGATTACTGCAGTATAGATAAAGTGGAGGAGGAGAGAAAGGAAATATTGAAATATTTCCTGCAGTGTACAAATTTCATGAAAAGGAATTGTAAGGGATTAAATGAAAGACAAAAAAGAGATTTGGTGACCTATTATGTCGATGACCCCTATCAATCGTTCAATAATCTTCATGGTTTAGCGTCAAATCCTGCTGATGAAGGTTCCGACTATATGACTATCTATAATGCCATAACACGTGAACCTTTAAAACATGTATATCCTTCAAGTGCCTTCGCAGATAGTATCTCTCATCGTTTTGAAAATATGGATGTGAAAATCCCTGTGGGCTGGAAAGATGTTCTTAATGCGACATTTGGAGATTACATGCAGTTTCCGCCTGTAGAAGAGCGTGGAAGTAAAAACAATCAAATATTTTTTGATCCGGATCATCCATATACATACTATACAGCCATGGATGATTTGTCTTTAGAAAATGCTATCGGTGTTACTTTGTAATTATTTTTATTATGGTTAGAGTCATTACATACGGCACATACGACCTCTTGCACCAAGGGCATATTAACCTGTTGCGTCGTGCCAAAGAATTGGGAGACTATCTTATAGTTGGTGTTACCAGCGACAGCTTTGACCGAGGAAGGGGCAAACTTAATGTGCGCAACAATGTGTTGGAGCGAGTAGAAGCGGTGAAAGCCACTGGTTATGCTGATGAAGTTATTATTGAAGACTACCTCGGGCAAAAGATAGATGATATCCAGAAATACGATGTGGACATTTTTGCTATTGGCAGCGATTGGGAAGGAAAATTCGACTATCTGAATGAGTATTGCAAGGTGGTTTACCTTCCCCGCACAGAAGGCATTTCTTCCACTCTGCTTAGGGAAGAGAGTCAGGCAGTTTATCGCATAGGAATTATTGGGAGCGGACGTATTGCCCGTCGTTTTGTACCAGAGACCAAAGTGGTTAATGGAGCACAAGTTGTAGCCGTTTTGAATCCAAATCAAAAAGAAGCCGATAGTTTTGCACAAATATATGGTATTCAAGCCTATACAGATTTTGAACAATTTATCCAGAATGTAGATGTGGTGTATGTGGCTTCTCCTCATTTGACACATTACGACTATGTGAAGAGAAGTCTTTTGGCCAATAAGCATGTCCTGTGCGAAATACCTTTTGCACTGAGCAAATCCGAAGCGCTTGAACTATATAAAATGGCTGAAGAGCGAAACCTGGTGTTGATGGAGGCCAGCAAAACCGCTTATTGCCCAGCGTTTAATCATATTGTAACACTCGTAAAGAGTGGTATCATTGGAGATGTGGTTGATGTTATAGCCTCTCTTTCCAAGCAGGTTTTGCCTCCAACTCGTGAACTTGACCGCTTGCAGGCTGGTGGAGCGATGAATGAACACGCCCCTTTGACATTGATGGCAATCATAAAATTGTTAGGTATTGATTGGAAGGATGTTAGCTTCCATACCAAACTGGAAAATGGTGTGGACATCTATACAAAAGGCATCATCAATTATCCTCATGCTACCTCTTCCTTTACATTGGGTATTGGCGTGAAAACCGAAGGCAACCTGGTGATTTCAGGTACCAAAGGTTATGTTTATGTTCCGGCTCCATGGTGGCTCACCGACTTTTTTGAGGTTCGCTATGAAGACCAGACCAAAAACAAGAAATTTTTCTACAGTTACGACGGTGAGGGTTTGCGCTATGAGATACAGGAATTCCTTTCAATGATTGTAAACAATCGACGTAGTTGCTATAAACTCCGCCGCAAAGAGAGTGTTGCGATAGCGGAAATTATTGAAAAATACCATAATGGTGAAAATGTATCAGAGATATGAAATATGCAGTAGTAACAGGTGGCACTTCAGGCATTGGACTTGGTGTAGCAAATATGCTTCTTAAAAAAGGTTATAAAGTTTTTGCTACATACATCGGCCCCGACTTTCAGACAGATGATGAGAATTTTGAAGCTCACAAAATAGACCAAACCAAACGTGATGAGGTATATCGGTTCATTAACTATGTGAAAAGCCAAACCAATCATCTGGATTGTTTGGTTTGTAATGCAGGGCTGAGTATCCGAAGCGGCTTTACAGAAATGAAAGATGTGGAGTGGGATATGATGATGGAAGTGGCTGTCAACTCGCATTATATCATGGTTCGTGAGTTCTATCCCATTATTCCGCATGGTTCACGTATTCTGTTTACCGGTTCGCAAATGGGAATACAACCACATGCTATGGTGTTGGCCTATGGAGTGACCAAAGCAGCTGTACATGCCATGGTAAAAAATCTTGTTAAGGAATTTGAAGGTACTGACACTACGGTAAATGCTATTGTACCCGGTTTTGTTGATACCCCCTGGCAGACTACCAAGCCGGAGGAGATTAAACAAAATATATACAAAAAAACAGCTATACATCGGTTTGCTCAAGTAAATGAGATTGTGGCCGCTTATGAATTTTGTATTGATAATCAGTTTGTTAATGGTAGTTTGTTGGAGGTGAATGGAGGATATTGTTTTAGATAATCGCCCAATATCAGTATTTTTCTAAAACAGGAGAAGATGGCTCCATTTATAAATTAAACCACCAAAGATGAAAGAATCCACCTACAAATATATAGTCCGTACCTATTGCGCCACTTACAATCAGGCACAGTATATCCAGCAAACGATGAATGGGTTTGTGTTACAACAAACAACATTCCCTGTGGTTTCGATTGTTGTTGACGATGCATCCACCGACGAGACGCCTGCCATCATTCGCCAATATATGAAAGAACAATTCGATATGAACGAGGATGGGGCTGCTTACGAAAAGGATACCGACTATGCACACATCATATATGCTCGCCACAAGGTCAATTCCCAATGTTTTTTTGCGGTTTTGTTGTTGAAGGAAAATCATTATAGTCAACATAAGTCGCGCGCCCCATACGTGACCGAGTGGACCGATACCGCCAAATATCTTGCTTTTTGTGAAGGCGATGACTTTTGGACGGATCCGCAAAAACTTCAAAAACAGGTAGATTTTTTAGAAACGCATCCCGATTATAATATCGTTTGTCATAATTGGAATATGTGGCGTGAGGGGAGGTTTATTCCTTCACCAGTTCATCAGTTGTACACCGAGCCATTTTCTTTCACATTTGAAACACTCCCTTGGGTATGGATAACCAAAACATTGACTACAATGTATCGTCGGGAGGCCATAAATCAGGAGGTGCTCAATCAGTTTAAATATGCTCGTGATGTGCACATGGTTTACTATGCTTTGAAGGGTTCTCAAGGCTACTATATGCCAGACGTGATGGCCACTTATCGTATTACTGATACTGGTGTGTGGAGCAAAGTGGATATTAATAAGAAAAATTTTACCACATACGCCTTATACAAAGAGCTATACCAACATGAGCCTAACAAGGCCGTTCGCAAGCGCTACATGAACGCCACATTGGCTTATTACAACGGCTTGGCCTTCGGCAAAGGAACATGGTGGCATTTTCGTCCCAATGCCAAACTCTATTTTGAGGCATTGCGCCACATTTCGGATGCCAAGGATTTGGTGTTCTGCTTGGGCGGGTTAATCCCTACGTCTATAGTGAAATGGGTGATGAAGACGTTTAAGGTGTAAGCGCTCCAAATGACGAAATTGACGTAAATTCAGTCATTTGATTGACGATTTTTACGTAAATTCGGTCATTTAATTGACGAAATTTACAAAATAGAATAGTTCTTTAATCAAGATAAACCTGGTTATAAGGACGGGGAGGACATAATTCTTTACCACAATATTCTAGTGTGTTAGGATGAATTGAAGGTCCAAACCAATCCACTTCAATATCTTGAGGCAAATCGTATACGGCACTAGAGCATATTGTTATAGCCTTTTGAAAAGATAATCCATTGAGCATCAAAAGTTGTAAATTGATGGTCTTGTTAAATATGGATATATTTGGGAAATAACGTTTATAATCAAAAGTATCTCGTGGATGAACTTTAATTAGTAATTTCGAATAATCGTATTTTGAAAAGATTTTTTCAAGTATTTTGAAATACTCGTTTTTGTTGATGTTAAAATCAGTATCCAAAGGTTGGGAGAAGAAAATAAAGGGCTTTTGAGAGAGGATTACCATATCTTCGTTTGTAACATCGAAAATATCAAGTATAAATTGTTTCTTTTCATCAGAAGATTGTTCCCACAAAGATTGAAAAGAATTAATGTGTACGTTTTTTCCGTCTAAAACCAAAGCATCTGGTGCTTTGGAAAGATAGAAATCAGTACATTGGTTATTGTTACCATAAGTATAAATACAAGGTGTGCCGTAAATTGCTTGTTCAAGTCGTCCGCTAAACGAGTGAATTTTTTTATATCGTGTTATTTCCACAGCACTGTTTTTGCGATATACACTCTCTAAAACATTAGGAGCATCTTCAAGTAAACTGTATTGTCTGTTTCCGATAAATAGTGAAAAGAAACGATGGTCTTGAGCAAAAATTTTAGCGGTTTTTAAAAATGGATAATGCTGATATCGTGTTAAAGCTGTGTATATTCGTACAAATTTCCGATAGATTTTATTGAAGAAAGATTCTTTGAAATAATTTTGAAAAAAAATGTGGGGGAGTTTTTTCTTTATGCTGGGGTTCATTGATTCATCAAAAATGTATACAGTATGTTGTTGGCATATCTGTAATTCATTTATGAGAAAATATTGTAGTAATGCATATGGCGTTATACAGATGCATACTTGTTGAACATCGTTATATGTTAGGCTAATTTTATTGTCGGTAGATTTAATAATTCTCCGTGGCATGAGATCAGGGTATTTGTATAATTTTGTGGTGCAACTTAATTGGAGAAAAACACTTTTTTATAGATGTTGTTTATATGATTCACGTGTTGTTCGATAGAGCACAATCTAGAATAGTCTTCGTTTAAAAATGCTTTGGTTTCCAAAAAGAACCCCGGTTTAAATTCTTTATCCAAGTGGTCATCAATATCAACAGGTAATACTTTTACACTTCGTAATTCTTGAATCTGTAATGTTTCCATCGGTTTAAAATATAACCTGTGCTTTTTAGTAAGAATTTCAATTACCCATCTACCTGGAGCATCCCAATTAGCCTGATATGAAAATAAAGCCCCTTGATTACTAATACCTGCTCCAACAAAAATTTTAGGAGACATATCACCTTCGAGAGTTTTAGAGTGGCAATGAATTTGCACAGGTTCCCCTCCCAAAAAGAAAGCTGTATCTAAAACATGGGTTGAATTTCCAATGAAAATTTCTTCTAAAGACAATTTATGGTTAAGATTGTCAAAAATATGAAGCCATTCTGTAAATTCAAACGAAAACGAAGTAATGCCTCCATCTTTTTTGATGATTTCTTCTGCTTTTAATACTGAAGAATAAAATCTTCGATTATATGCAATAAAAATGGAAACATTTTCTCTTTTTGACGTTAAATAAAGTTGCTCAATTTGTTCGAAAGAATCTCCACCAGGTTTTTCTAAGAATATTTTTTTTATCCCATAGTTAATTAAAGAGCAAGCAACAGGATATAAATCAGGTAAACCAACTGCAACAATAGCGTAATCGGGTATAGATGGGTTGGTTTTTAAAAAGATGTCTAAACCACCTCGAATAACTTTTTTCCCAGGTCTCGTTTCCTCGAATTTAGCTGCAGATATTTCACCTCTACCAATAATTAGGTGTTGTATGTGTAGAGCGTCTAAAACTTTAGAGTACTCCATTCCGATTAATCCCGTACCAATAAGCCAAACGTTTTTCATAGTTGTTATTATGTTATAGGGCACATGTCATGATGTGTACCAGTTATGTTATTGTAGATATCTATAAAATGTGGTAAAATTTGTTGGTGAAGCATCGCTGATTCTTCATAAGAAGTCAATGGCAAGGAGTGCGTAAAGATTATGTCTTCAATATACTTTCCTGTTAAATCACTTTGATATCTTATATCCATCAGTTCTTCTTTCCCATCTATTATCATTTTGTTTACTCCTTCATAAATTTCAATATTATGGTTTTGAGATTGAATCAAGAGTTTGTTTGGCCCTGTATATTCGGAATAAGAAGATAGTGAGAGCGTAGACCCTTTGTCGGTTATGCCTTTAATAGTACCTGTCATTTCAATATAACCAGGCCGTTTACTTTCATATATTATCTTGTCAATACCAGAACTCTCGAAAGAGATATGTTTTTCTCCGCAAATGAATGAGAAGATATCAATTTGATGAATGCTGTTGCAACATAAGCCCCAATTTTTGCCTTCAAGTAGAAAATGAATTGGTCCATCATTAATCAAAAGCTCTCTTATTTTTTGATAGCAGGAAAAATAGCGTCGGCAGCAATTTACCCATGCTTGTATCTTATATTTTAAAAAAAGTTCAGTTATATCATTGTAATCGTGCATTGTGGGAAATAGGAATTTTTCAAGAATAAGTGCTCTACAATGATGTTTCTCAACTAATTCGTGAATGATTTTACATCTGGGTTTGGAACCAGTGGCTACAATAGCAATATCAATGGTTAAAGGTATTCTATCCCAAATGGAGGTAAAGTCTATTTTTTTAATTAAATTATTATCTGCAATTTCTTTATAACGTTGTTCGCAAATTTTAAGAGCCTCTTGACTTTCATCTAGCACATAAATATTCATTGGTATTTGTGCTTTCTTTAATCCTTGTAAATGTCGGCTTCCTAATTGTCCAGCTCCTATTATTGCGATGTTTTGGGGTGTCATAGATTGATAGAGTTAATTTATGCAAAAATAAGAATAATTAAATGAGAAGAATCAATAGGCGTATTAAGATATCGAGGAAATATGTTCTATGATTTTATTGTAAACAAACAGATGTCCACTTGCAGTCATGTGATGATGGTCAGACATTATCCCATTATTTGGAATGTCTGATGTGTCAATGTAATATTCACCAAATACATCTAATAAAATGTTGTTATATTCGAGTATACGCTTTGAGATGCCTTTTGCTTGTTTTTCATATTCCACACATGGGGGTAAGATTCCTATTGCAATTATGGGAATATTAGGATATGTTTTTTTAAATTGCTCACAGAAAAATTTAAATTTTTTTGGAGATGTCCAAGCAATTTTTCGAATTGAGCGCAACCACGATTTAGTTAGTATTTTCAGTAACCCTTTGATTTTTCTTGTAAAATAATTGAGTGAAAAAAAATGTTCTTCAAATTGAGTGAAAGGTCGAGGTGTGCAATCAACAATACCACTTTGCAGGATTACAATATCAGGACAAAACATTTTATAATAAAAGGTTTGAGCATACAGATCCTTAATGGTTCCAGCCCCTTTAGAAAATTGTACCACAATATGTTCTTTTGCAAGCATGGCAGGATACGTTTCTTCATAATACACCTTTTGAGGAATCTCACGAGGAAGAGCTAAAGAGTCAGAAAAGATTTGGATTTTCATGAACGAGTATTTTATAAATGTTTTGCAATATCCTGCGCTTTGGCATATTCATCTTTGGTGCCAATATCAATCCAGTAGCCGTGCAAGGGGAAGCGGACAACTTTCTTATGGCGGGCAATGAGCAGCTCTATTAAGTCGGTGGCATTAAAGAAGGTGTCCTCCGGAATCAGAGCCAAAACCTCTCTTTTCACTAAGTAGATGCCAGCATTAGCATAATAGTTGTAGGTGGGTTTCTCGGTCAAACCTGTAATGGTATCTTCCATTACATTGAAGATGCCATAAGGGATTGATATAGAATAAGGAATTGCAGCAGCTGACATGTCTGCACCTGTTTCTATGAAATGTAGATAGAAGTCCTCCAAATCAATATTAGTGAATAAGTCAGAATTCATGACGAGAATAGTGTCGTTGTCAAACTTCTTAACAAAGCGCAAAGCCCCGATGGTGCCTAAAAAACGGGGTTCGCGTGCGCATTGTATTTTTATACCATTCCGCTCATCTGAAAAATGCTCTTCGATTTGTTCTTTCAAATAATTAACTGTTACGGTAATATGTTTCAAACCGTAATAAATTAAATTATCAATATTGTAATCAATAATTGCCTTGTTACCTATTGGTAGAAGGGGTTTGGGTATTTTTTCAGTCAAAGGTCGTAAACGTTCTCCTTTTCCTCCAGCCATCAGTACTGCGTCTATGGGCAGCATATTTTTGTATTTCATTAGGTTACATACCCCAACAATATGATGGTTATCATCTAAAATTGGAATGAACAGAATGTTTTGTTTTTTCATAGATTTTAGATGTTGTACATTCCAATTAGTTTGAGTAATGAATTGAAAATCAGTATGCATTACTGAAGATATAGGAGCATTTATAGGATTCCCCGCCACTAAACTTCTTCTAATATCACCATCGGTAAGTGTGCCTACCATCTGATTCTTATCATTGACTACAAACAATGTTTGTGCAGCATGTCCTATGTCATTTAATGCAGAGAGAGCATCCTTGATGGTACGTGTATCGGGAATCTCGTATTTATTGTAATTAGTCATTATTTAATCCAACTTTGTGTTTTTTGATATATTTGTTTGTATTCTGTTTTATTATCATAAAGATATTTTGCAATTACTTGCATCAGTTCATAGTCTTCTTCAGAATCAATATCCAGTATGCCTGTGTCAAACATGGTTATGGCATCGCAATGGGAGTTGAAAAATGTATTGTGTGGTTTGGTTCTTAAAGCATTGGGTGAATAGGCGTAGATGGATGCGTTCATATCGTAAAAAATCGGTGCTTCCTGCCGTGTAGTAAAAGATGAAGATATAGCCTTACAGAAAAAGCCATTTTCTTCTTTCACCATATTGAAATAAGGATTACGACGGGACAGGGTAACCGAATAGACTACATCTACCTTGGGCCTTGATAATTTTCGGTCAATGGCATTCTTAATATCTTGAACAGTTCGTAGAGGAGATGTGATATCTAAATCCACTACTAAATCAAAGTCCATTTGGAAAAGTTTGGTGGCACGTGTCAAACAGTCGTAGATGACGGCAACTTTTGCAACTTTATCACCCGCTAAACTCTCATCTCGAAGTAAAATAGAAACGGGTAATTCTGTGACTTTTTGCACTAAAGAAACCAATGCCTGGCTATCAGTGTTTAATACAACTTGTACATTGTCTTCAGCCGATATATATTTTTCTTTATACAATTGAATTGCTGCTAAGGAATACCATACCAAGGGCAGTTCGCAAAAATCTCTCGCGTTTTTCCCCTTTACGCCTTTGGAACCTGCACGCCCGCAAAGAGTAAACAAAATATTCATAATCGTTCTCCTTTCGCAAGTTTTAATACATCTAAAGCATGTGTGATATTGCTGTCACTAGCTATCTTTTTGTCAACAATATCCAAAAAATGCTCAATTTCTTTTATTTGATAATAGTTTCTTTCATTTTCAAAAACAACGGATTGTCCACTTGCCAAATATTCAATCTTACTGTTTAGTAAATCACAATGGAGAGTGTCATTCTTCATAAACAAATCCAGAGTTCGGATGTTTTTTCTGCCAAAATAATCTAAATGTAGCTCGATTGTGGTGTTTTTCGTATTAGCAATATAGATGGCAATGTCATCACTATCTATATCCAAATGGGATATCTTTTTCTGAATGGAATAACTTTTTTGAGGCATTCCAAATAAGTAAGTTAAGTAATCCCATTCATGTATAAGATCAATACCAACTCCTCCCCCCATATCACGATGGGCGCTATAACATAACCGATAATCTGTTCCCGGTCTCCAATCGGGTAGATAGCTTGAGGAGATGGCTCGCACTGAATAAACACTATTACAATCAATATGATTCTTGATGTATTGTAGCACAGGATTATACCTTAGAGGACAAGCTACATAACATATATTTTTTTGAATTTCTTCTATGGAATGGATATCTACCTCGGTTGTATCAAAAACGGGTTTTTCTATAAAAAAAGATCGGGTTGTATTTTTAAATCTTTGTATTGTATCCCAATGTATGGAAGTAGGATTGGTTACAAAAACCATATCATACATTAAGTCTGCAGAAAGTTCATCAGAAAGCAGATATTCGTTGGCAATCAGTGGCTTGATTTCAGTGCACAGTTCGTGATTTAAAGAACTTCGATAAGCATCAATAGTAAACTCATCACCTCTGTGTCTCAAAATATCGGTGAGATTTTTAAGATGGCGCTTCCCAATGGAGCCTAAACCAACAAACGCAATGCGATATTTAGTCATTATTTTCTATTCTATCAATCAATGTCAAAATATTTTTATCTTTCTCAAAATCCCAGGCTGCACAATTACTTGCGCCTTGCACCATACTTAAAAAAGACCGGATTTCTTCTCGATAAGGATTTTCCGTGATGAACGTCGCATAACCTTCTTCGTGTTCTGAAGATTCGGTTATAACAAGTCTGCATTCTTTCTTATGCTTAATATCATACTCCACTAAAGAATCAGGGGTGCCGTCCCATGACATTTGGAAATCTTCACCATAAATATCAATGTGACGGATGGCTTTTCGTGTTACTACATCAACTGCAAAAATACCTTTGTTGCCAGTATCATGTTTAACTGTAATCAAATAGTTGTCATTGTAGTTAATGTTGAGTGCTGAGTTTTTACTTTTAACAGCCGAAACATCACTAATGGAACCGAAAGCCGACACAAGCCACGGGAAATCTATCGCCATAATTTCGCGACAGCCGTTCGTTTTCGGATTCCCGATAAAATAATTGTTGTAACTCTCCCACGGGTGCCAATCCGGAAGATATTGCCCCACATGGTAAATGTAATTCAATGGGGATTTGGCTTGTTGAACTTTCTGAATCATCGTTTGTGTTTCTTTTCTGTACAAGAATGTTGATGAGAGGAAAAGAATCAAGCCTTTCTCTTTTGCCAAATGGAGATTTTCATCGTATCGGTCAGGAACGAGGTTGATTTCAGTAAAAACATGCATGTCATGTTGAAGACATTCATGGATGATATCGGCATGTGATAAGGGTGAAGTGCAGACAAATGCACAATCAATAGTGTGTTTAGACAATGCTTCAGCAAGATTGGTATAGCATTGAATCTGGAATTTTTCTAATGATTCTTGACGACGTTCGAAGGCGTTATCAACTCCTAGAATATTATGTTCTGGATGTTCTTTAAGGAGTCGAACCCTCCTTTTACCCATAGAGCCTAAACCAATGACGACAATGTTCATATATCGTAAAAATGTTTCTGCGTTATGTTATGTAATGAATAGTTCTTGATTACGTCAAAAATATGTTGAGTTGTGCCTTCTTTTTCGTATGGGTTTAGAGTATTTTGTGCTATTTGACATATTTCGGGCGAGAAAACTTTTTTTAACCCGTCAAGAATCTCATTTTTAGATGCACCACAATGAATAACACTTGTCCCTGCGATTCTACCTTTCTGTCGGTCACCGATATTCAGCGTGGGAATATGGAAAGACGGAACTTCTATTAATCCACTAGACGAGTTGCCAATTACTGCTCCAACAAATTGTAAAACAGATAAATATCGTTTCATCCCCAACGAGGTAAAAGCGATGCTGCGTTCGGGATTGTGTGTCACAAATTGTTTAATTTGTTCCATAATCGCTTGTCCTCCCGTATCAGAATTAGGCATGGTAAACAAAATCCGCAAATCTTTTCGCTCTTTTAAAGCTTCAAAAAAGCCCACAGTTTCATTCTCGTTTTGAGTCATCTTATTCGTTACAGGATGATAGGTGGCCAACACCGTGTTTTTGTCCAAAGCAAAGCCTAGCGATTGTTCAATCTCTTCTTTAGGCATTAACGGAACCAGCTTTGCGTTTTCTACCCCTAAAGCTCCTACATTAAACACATGGTTAGGCTGTTCACCCATTTGAATTACACGCTTGCGATATGTTTCGGTGGATGTAAAATGCAGATGACTCATTTTAGTGATGGCATGTCGGATAGCATCATCGTAGGCTCCCTCGGTAATTTCGCCACCATATAGATGTGCTATGGGGATTTTAAAAATCAAAGCTGCCTCCGCAGCTGCCAACATTTCGTATCGGTCACCCAAGATTACAATCAAATCAGGTTGCAGAGTTTCATACGCTTGGGTAAAGCCAGCTAATGCTTTAGACAAAGATAGAACGGTAGTGGCTGCGGTGTCAGGAGCGTCCTCATTGATGATAGGGACTTTATAATTAATGGCGAAACCATCATTCTCTATTTCCTGATAAGTGTTTCCATATCTGGGTGATAGGTGCATATTAGTGGCCACAATCTGCAATAAGGTCTCATTATCATCTTGAATCATTTTCATCAGACGACTGAGTAGGCCGTATTCGGCGCGGGTTCCAGTTATGACGCAGATTTTTCGCATGATGTTATATTTCTATCAATTCATCTTCTTTAAAATCCCGTATTGCTTTCATCCCCAAAATCTCATTCCAACGCATAGGTGAAATGCCAGTGCCAGGGCGCTTGACCGTAATATTTTCTTCTGTAAAAGGTTCACCTTTTTTTATGTTTTTATTTGCAACAATACTTTTGCGGGCGATGGTAATATTTTTGCGTTCGGAATCGCTGACTTTCTTTTCAGGACAACCTAAAGCTTTTTCGATGTTTCGAATGGCCATCACCATTGCTTTAAGTTCGTCTGGTTCAAGAGATGCTTTGTGGTCAGGTCCGGGCATGTTACGATCGAGAGTGAAATGTTTTTCTATGACAGAAGCACCTAAAGCCACTGCAGCAATAGGAACCTCTATGCCGCATGTGTGATCAGAATAGCCCACCTTTGTGCCGAATTGTTTGGCGATGGACTGCATAGCCAACAAGTTAACATCCTCAAAAGGAGTTGGATATTCGGTATTGCAATGTAAAATGGTGATTTGGTCTTTAGTCTTTCCCCATTGTAATAACACTTTAATAGCGTTTTGTATGTCTTCAAAAGTGCTCATGCCTGTGGAAAGAATCACATCGCCTTGTTTTTTGGCAATTTGTTTGATATAAGGGTAATTGGTTATCTCACCCGATGGAATTTTCCAAAGATTGAGGTGTAATGAATCTAAAAATTCAATGCTATCGAAATCAAATGTGGTAGAAAAGAAACGAATACCTTTTTGTTTGCAGTAGTCAATCAGTTCCAAATGGTCCTCGTGTGAGAGTTCTAATTGTTTAAGCATTTGATATTGACCATTTTTGCTGCTACAAACATTTTTTTTCTGGTATTCAGCTTGTTGCGCACTCTTGGTTACAAGATTAGCAGCTTTGAAAGTTTGGAATTTGATATAATCAGCCCCCGCTTCAACAGCTTTATCCACCAGTTGTTTAGCTAATACTATTGAACCGTTATGATTGACACCCGCTTCCGCTATAATAGTTACATGCTTCATTTACCAAAGAATTTTGCAGGATTTCCAGCATAAATGCCAGGCTTATCAAAATTTCTGCTGACTACAGAACCGGCAGCTATAATGATGTTGTCCGCTATTCGTTTACAGTTGTGGATAACCGTCCGACTTCCAACAAAGACATTATTTCCAATTCTGACTTCTCCATTTGCGATAGCCGCTGTGGAAATATGGCAGAAATCTCCAATAGTTACATCGTGTTCAATATCTGCCATTGTGTTAATGATACATTGGATTCCAATTTTTGTATTAGCATTAACCATCGCTTTATGCATGACCACAGTCCCTTCTCCAAGCTCAGCGTATTTAGATACATAAGCATCGTTGGCGACAATGGTAGCAAACCGGCCACCAGCTTTTTTAACAAGTTCTGCTAATCTTATTCGTATAGCATTACTTTTAATTTGTCCGACAGTTATTAGAAACTCGGCTTTGTCTACATAAAAGGGAATATCATCATCTGTGCCAATAATAGAGTATTTTAGCACTTGTTGTCCCACTGTTTCGGGCTTATCCAAAATGCCAACAATGTTATATCCAGCACTTTCAGCCACATCAATTACGGACTTACAATGTCCACCACCACCAAGAAGAATCAAGTTTCCTTTTGTCATTATTTACCTCCTTACGCTACTTGGAATATTTACTACTCTGTCAGCAAACCAAAGTGTATTTTCCAAACTATCATGTAGGCAATGGTCAAACATAGGTAATCGACTCATCAGTTCCCAAATGGGACGAGTCATTACACCATGGTCATTAGTGTATTGCAGAAACTCTTGCTGTGCATCTTTATTGTTGAGAATAACCACATTGAGCCAGTAATTTGAGCGGCAATTTTCAGGTTCTGTAAAAAAATGAATGTCATCAATGGTATCAAAAAATTCCTTGTATTTCTGTGCTGTCACACGTTTGTTCAGCACATACTCTTCCAGATGCTCCATTTGTGCACACCCTAATGCCGCATTGATATTGGGCATTCGGTAATTATAGCCGATATGGTCGTGAACGAATTCCCAACGATGTGGTACTTTGGCTTGGGTGGTGATGTGTTTTGCGAAATTGCCTAATTCTTCATCATTGAATAACAGCATTCCACCGCCACCTGTAGTGATGGTTTTATTGCCGTTGAAACTCAAGGCTCCGATTTTTCCAAAAGTGCCGGTGTGTCTACCCTTATATAAGCTGCCAATGCTTTCAGCTGCATCTTCCACCAATTCTATATGAAATTCTTCACAAATAGAAGCAATGTCCTCAATTTTGCAGGGATGTCCAAAGGTGTGCATGGGAACGCATGCCTTGATACGATGACCTGTTTTTTTATTATAACAAACACCGTTTTTAATTTCCGCATTGTCTTCCAGCCAATTCTTAAGAGCCACTGGAGATAATCCCATCGTGTCTTTATCCACATCAATGAATACCGGGTGAGCACCGATATAACTGATGGCATTGCATGTGGCAATAAAGGTGAGTGCCTGGGTAAGTACCTCGTCATCACGATCAACTCCAACCAGCATCAAAGCGATATGTATTGCGTTGGTGCCGTTTACACAGACTACCGCACGTTTTGCACCAGTATATTGGGCCACCATTTCTTCAAATTTGTCCACAAATTTGCCAACACTGGAGACAAATGTAGAGTCAATGCATTCGTTTAGGTATTTTTTTTCATTCCCAATAAAAACAGGTACGGATAGCGGAGTAAACTCCTGATTACCATAGAGTGATTTGATGAATGAGGTGATTTGTTCGTACATTGAGATATTACAAATTGTATATGTTAATCTTATATTTTTTCAAGTTGACAGGGTTGGTAAACCATGTGATGGTTTCTTGTAAGCCTTGTTCTAGCGTATAGTCTGGATGGAATCCTGTAAGTGTTTTAATTTTGCTGTTATCGCCCCATAAACGGAACACTTCAGAGTTTTTAGGTCTCAATCGTTGCGGATCTTCTGTAAAAAGAACATCTGCTTTCATGAGTTTAGCAATTAAATTTAAAGTATCGCGCATAGATATTTCATAATTGCTGCAGACATTGACTTCTTGACCAATAGCAGCATCACAAGATGCTAATTCAATGAACCCTTTGCAGGTGTCTTTTACAAAGTTGAAATCCCGAGTGGGCGTTAAGTCGCCTAATTTAATTTCACGTTGTCCATTAGCAATTTGTGTAATAATAGTAGGGATAATAGCTCGAGCAGATTGTCGAGGTCCGTATGTGTTGAAGGGGCGTACAATAGTGACAGGTAAGCCAAAGGCATTGTAAAAACTCATGGCTATGGCATCAGCTCCAATCTTGGTGGCCGAGTAGGGGGATTGAGGCTGCTTGGGATGTTTTTCGTCAATGGGGACATAACATGCAGTGCCATATACTTCTGAAGTTGAAGTAATCATGATTCGTTTCACATTATTTTCTTTGGCAGCTTGGCAAATGTTCAAAGTGCCCTTAACATTTGTATCTATATAACTATCAGGGGCCACATAGGAATATGGAATGGCAATCAAAGCCGCTAAATGGAAAATGGTGTCGATTCCTTGGGTTATTTGTTTGCAGAAATGCGGGTCGCGTACATCGCCTGTAATAATTTTCAGATTTTCATGTTGAAAGTCATTTAGCCATCCCCAATCATTAAATGAATTGTAATAGGATAAGGCCGTAACTTTGAATCCTTTTTCAAGTAGCATTTCGGTTAGATGTGAACCGATAAAACCATCTGCACCTGTAACCAAAATATTTTCACCTATCATAATCAAGTAATTAGTATTTCTTAAAGGCTTTTTGGGAGAAACGAAATTTCCCATTATCTCTTTATATGCAAAAATAGTATTTTTATGCGACTGGTCAAATGTGTTTCATACTTTTCCTAGTTTTTGTTTAATCAACTTAAACATAAGAATTCTTTCGGATTGGGTTAATCCAATAGACAATATGGCGAGCGTTGTGCAAAGAAGACTGAGACAGATGGAAATACAAGTCCAAAATAGTGAAGATGAGGTATATATGAAAACAAGAGATGGTACGATACTAGCTGTTATGGTTACCAATATGATGGGTAGCATAACCGTTTTTAAATATTCGCAAATAGACATTTGTAGTAGGGTTCTAACAAAGACCATTCTTAAAATTAAAGAGATGATGGAAGATGCGATTGAGAGAAAAAAAGCTGTTTCGGGAGGAAATGTACCCCATTTAAACAAAATATATGCAAAAACAACCGCGAGCAATTGGCTTCCTCCTACGGTAATTTCATACCATTTTAGTTTTCCAGTTGCAGATACTGCGGTTGTCAACGGTATGCCAATACAGTCAATTAAGCCAATAATAAGCATCAATCTGCAAAACAGCACCGCATGCGTAGGAACATCCTTTAACCAGATATCCAGTATGGCGGGAGCTTCGATGAAAACTGGCAAAACGAAGAGGAATAACAGGTAGTAGGAGAATTTGGAACTCCGAAACACCAGATTCTGCATGGCTTGGTGTTCGTTAGTGGCATACGACTTGAAAATCTGGGGGTTGTATGCCATGGCGAAGTTGTTGACAAATTGGTATATGTTGACATATACTTGGTAAGCGACTCCACGCGCGGCGTTCACCACAGGGCCAAAGAACATGTTAAGGATAATGTTCAGGCCTTGGCTTCTTCCTATACCTGCCATACCACCAATGACTTGCCAGCCCGTATAACCAACAATTTCTTTGAATAGCGGTTTGTCCCAATAGTAGGAGTAGCGACATTCGGGATAGAATCGAGTGCAATAAACGAAGTAAAATCCGCTGACAGCCAGTGAAATGGAAAACATCAGAATGCCGTAAAATATAAGTTGGTCGTAGGGACAAATGGGCAATAGGAACACAATGAGAAGTCGTAGTATAGCCTCTACAATGCTGCTATAGGCAAACACTTTCATTTTTTCCTTGGCAACAATGATGGCTCGGTACGGTGTGGACATCATGTTGACTAAAAACGCCAGCACCGAAAACTGATATACCCAGTTGGCCGCATCGTGCCGGTCGGGAGGGATGACCATCTTGGCATTTAAGAACCATAAACCGACAGTTTCGGAAAGCAGAAGTATGACGCCTCCCAAAACTAAGAAGATGGTGACATTAAGGCTGAACACTTTTTTCAGGGCATCATAATCTTCGCGTCCAATTTCGATGGCAAAATAGCGGTTGCAAGCCGCCGACATAACGCCGTTCAGGAAGGCGAAGGCCACGACAATGCCGCCAATGACATTGTAGAGTCCGAAGTCAACTTCCCCCAAGGTGGCCAAAACCACACGCGACGTGTAAAAGCCAATGAGCATAATTACCCCCATGCGCAGATACAGCAGCAAGGTGTTTTTGGCAATTCGTTTCTGGTCAACAACAGACATGAGGGATGTTTTTGGGCTTCGTTTCTTTTAAAAAAGCAAAAATACAAAAACAAACGGAATAATTGTCGTTCTAGTGTGCCCTCTTTTGTCTTCGGAAGGGAATACAAAAAAAGGTGTGTAGCACTATGGTAGTGCTACACACCTTTCAGTTTTCAGTTTTCAACTTTCCGCTCTACTACTCCCACTCAATCGTTGCGGGCGGCTTCGAGCTGATGTCGTAGCATACGCGGTTCACGCCTTTCACCTTGTTGATGATGTCGTTCGACACCTTGGCCATGAACTCGTAGGGCAAGTGGGCCCAGTCGGCGGTCATGGCGTCGGTGCTGGTGACGGCGCGCAGGGCCACGGCCTTCTCGTAAGTGCGTTCATCGCCCATAACTCCCACACTCTGTATGGGTAACAGGATGACGCCGGCTTGCCAGATCTGGTCGTAGAGCGACACTTCAATTTCGCCGTTGCTCATGTTGGCGGGCACCCCGGCGGCCAGCACCTTGCGTGCCTCCTCGCCGCTCAACTTCACTTTCCAGTTGCGCAGTCCCTGAATGAAGATGTCGTCGGCATCCTGCAGTACGCGTACTTTCTCGCGGGTGATGTCGCCTAAGATACGCACAGCCAGTCCCGGTCCGGGGAAGGGGTGGCGGGTGATGAGGTGCTCGGGCATGCCGAGTTGTCGGCCCACACGGCGCACTTCGTCTTTGAAGAGCCACTTCAGCGGCTCGCACAACTGCAGGTGCATCTTTTCGGGCAGGCCGCCCACGTTGTGGTGGCTCTTGATAACCATGCCCGTAATGCTCAGACTTTCAATTCTATCGGGATAAATGGTGCCCTGTGCCAACCATTTGGCGTCGGTAATCTTCTGCGCCTCTTCGTTGAATACGTCGATGAAGCCGGCACCGATAATCTTGCGCTTGCGCTCAGGCTCGGTCACACCTTCCAGTGCCTTGAAGAACTTGTCGGAGGCATTCACGCCGATGACGTTCAGACCGAGGCACTCGTAGTCGTGCATCACATTCTGGAACTCGTTTTTGCGCAACATGCCGTGGTCCACAAAGATACAGGTGAGGTTCTTGCCGATGGCACGGTTGAGCAGCACGGCACATACCGACGAATCGACGCCGCCGCTGAGTCCGAGGATAACGCGGTCGTTGCCGATTTGTGCTTTCAGCTCGGCGACGGTCGTCTCCACAAACGATGCAGGGCTCCAGGTCTGGTGGCCGCCGCAAATGTTCACTACAAAGTTCTTGAGCAGATGCTTGCCTTGGATGGTATGGAATACTTCAGGGTGAAATTGTACGCCCCAAACTTTCTCATTGTCAAACTGATATGCTGCAAACTCCACTTTGTCGGTGGAGGCTATCTTGTGGCAGTGCTCCGGCAGTCGGGTGATGGTGTCGCCATGACTCATCCATACTTGTGTATGGTCGTCCAAACCTTGTAACAGCGGGTTGTTGTGGTCAAACGACGACAGGTTGGCGCGGCCGTACTCGCGACTGCCGGCGGGTTCCACCTTGCCGCCGCCTATGTGGGCCATGAATTGCGCGCCGTAGCAGATGCCCAGCACGGGGATTCTGCCGCGAATGCCGCTGAGGTCCACCTTGAACGCCTTCTCGTCATAGACGCTGAACGGCGAGCCGCTCAGGATGACGCCGATGACGTCGGGGTCGTTGTGAGGAAACTTGTTGTAAGGAACGATTTCGCAGAACATGTCCAACTCGCGGACTCTACGGCCTATCAGTTGCGTGGTCTGTGAGCCGAAGTCTAAAATGATAATTTTTTCCATCCAAAGTACAGTTTGCGCAAAAATAGAAAAAAATGTTGATTAGTGAATAGTGAGGAGTGAAAAGTTAAGGAACTAAGAAGTTAATGTTATGAAGAGAGGAGAGAGCAGTGAAAAAATCGCTAACAACTAAAAACTTCTTTGAATTTTGAATTCTGAATTTTCTTTGTCCTTTGTTCTTTGTTCTTTGTTCTTAATTGTGCATTGTGAATTAATTAATGTATCTTTGCCTTATGATACGCTACGCCACATATCACGACACCGCCGCGCTGAAACGCCTGCTGAAGGAGGTTTTTGGCGACAATGACCGCTTCATCGACCTGTTTTTCCGGTTGAAGTTTGACGGCAGCAATGTGTGTGTATATGAGCAGGATGGCCAGATTGTGTCGATGGCGTTTCTGCTACCGGCCACCATGCTTTTGGCCGAGGGCGAGCGTCCGGTCACCTATCTGTATGCCTGCGCCACGCGCGAGGCTTTCCGCGGGCGCGGCTACATGCGTGCCATCATCGGGCGTGTGTATGCCGACATCTGTGAGCGGGGGCAGGCGGCGTTGTTGCTGATGCCCGCCGAGCCGTCGCTGTACGACTATTACGCCCAGTGCGGCTTCGAGCCTTTTTTCTATTGGAACAGGCACCGCTACGAGTCATTGGATTTCAGCTGGCGCAACGATCACGAAGAGTATGCCTTGAGTCGCATCAGTGCCGCCCGTTATGCCGATTTCCGGCGCCGGCATCTTACGGCTGAGGGCACCATCCATTGGGACTTGTCGCATCTGCAGGTGCTGGACGAGGATGCCGCCGGCAGCGATGACGGCTTCTATGCCGTGATGAGCAACGGAGAGGAGAAAGCCTGCTGTCTGGTCGGGCTTCACGGCGACACTTGCGAGGTGGAAGAGTGGATAGGGGAGACGCTGCCCTACGTGCAAGGACTCTTCTTCCGCACGTTTGATTTACCCAAGGTGATTATAACAACCTGTGGTACAGAAGAAAAGAGTGCCATGATAAGATTCGCCCCATCGTACGTGCACCTTAAAAACAGAAAGGGATATTTCAATTTGTCCATTGGCTGACAACTGGTGCCGAAAACTTGCTTTTTACGTAAATTGTTCGTATTTTTGCACACTCAATTTTCCACAGAAATTAATAAATAATCATCATAAAAAATAAAATATCATCATGAGAAAAAATACTCCAATTCCAGCAGAAATCGTTGACAAAGTGGTGGCTAACAGTGGCATTAAAGAAGTGGGCAAAGCCTCTATCCGTGAAATCAAGAGATTGATTAACGACATTGAGAATGCCAGCGGTGAGAAGTTTGTACGTATGGAAATGGGTATTCCAGGCCTGCCGGCATGCAAAATCGGTGTTGATGCACAAATAGAAGCGTTGAAGAACGGCATAGCCTATCTCTATCCCGATATTGATGGTACGCCCGAACTGAAAAAGGAAGCCTCCCGTTTTGTGAAGAACTTTATCGACCTGGACGTGTCGCCCGAGGGCTGCATTCCCACGGTGGGTTCCATGATGGGCGGCATGGCCGGCTTCATGACTTTCGTGCGCGCCCGCAAGGAAAGAGACACCACCCTCTTCATCGATCCCGGCTTCCCCGTACAAAAGCAGCAGCACCGTGTGCTGGGACTGAAATACGAGACCTTCGACGTCTATCACCATCGTGGCGAAAAGCTGGAAGCCAAGTTGAGAAGCTACCTCGACAAAGGCAACATCCACACTATCATGTACTCCAATCCTAACAACCCGTCATGGATTTGCTTCACCGATGAGGAATTGAAAACTATAGGCAAGTTGGCCAATGAATACGATGTGTTCGTATTTGAAGATTTGGCCTACTTTGGTATGGACTTCCGTCGCGACATCTCTGTGCCTGGCCAACCGCCGTTCCAACCTTCTGTTGGCAAATACACCGACAACTACGCCCTGCTGATCTCCAGCTCCAAAGCATTCAGCTATGCAGGCGAACGTATCGGTATGCTGGTGCTGTCCGACAAACTCTATCACCGCCAGTTCCCCGACTTGGTACCCTACTTCAACACCGAAAGCGTGGGTCGTGCCATCATCTACGGCGCCGTATATGCCATGACGTCAGGTACTTCCCATTCAGCACAGTATGCGTTGGCTGCTATTCTCAAGGCCTGCAACGAAGGTCGCTACAATTATTTGGACGATGTGAGAGAGTACGGCGAGAAAGCCCGCATCATGAAGAAGATGTTCACCGACAACGGCTTCTACATCGTTTATGACAAGGATGTGGACAAACCCGTGGCCGACGGTTTCTACTTCACCGTGGCTTATCCGGGTATGACCAGCGCCCAGCTGATTGAGGAATTCCTCTATTACGGTGTGAGCGCCATCTCGTTGGGCATCACCGGCAGTGAGAGCACAGAGGGATTGAGAGCCTGCGTTTCGTTGGTTCCCCGCTCCATGTTCCCCAAGCTGGAAGAGCGCTTGAGAAAATTCAAGGAAAACCACGCATAATTTATGAACAACCGTTCTGTTAGGATGAGATTCATCCTAACGCTTTTTTCGACCCTCCTTCTACTGACGGCCTGTCGCTCTAAAAAGGCCGAAGAGGCTCCGCATTGGTTTGAGAAATACAGTTTCTTCTCGGAAGAAAACTATGTCAACCACTTTGCCTCTCAAGTAGATGCCCTGACAGATGCGCAATGCGATTACGTTGCACAGGTGAAAAATTTTTATAAAAACCGTCACAATGTGCCCTTGTGGACCGAGAACGGTTTCCAGCAGACGTTGGTTGACAGCATGCTGACCCTGTTGGGTCGCAGCGATGAGCACGGCCTGCCTCCTACCATGTTTGGCTACGAACGCATCAGCCAGCGCATCGACTCGCTGAAAACCTACAAGTTCTTGGATGAGCCGTCGCTGTATCAAGAGCTGTCGGCGCTGGAATTGGATTTGACAAACGCTTACTTGCGTTATACCAATGCGTTGCGCTTCGGCGTGACCGACCCGGAAGTGGTCAATGGCGGCAAGTGGCTCTACAAATGGCGCGGTGTGGACACCAACGCCGTGCGAGAGGCGCTGCAAGCCACCGACACCATCTTCTCGTTCATCCACTTCGCCCAGCCGCTCGACTCGCATTATGTGGCCCTGACTCGTGAGATGGCGCGACTGCTGCCCCTGAAAGACACCACTTGGAAGGCGATCCCCGTAGTTACAATCGACTCGGGTGGCGTGAATAAGGCAGTGCGTCTCATCGGCGAGCGTCTGAAGCTGACTGGCGAATTGGCCGCCAGCTATCGCTGCAATGACACGCTCGATAGTCGTCTGCTGCAAGCACTTAACCTGTTTAGAGCCAACAATGCCATCCCAGAAAGTAACGCTCTGGATGAGGAAACGGTGAAGGCCCTGAATCGCCCCATTAGCTATTATACTGATAAACTGAGGGTAAACCTGGAGCGCGCCCGCTGGAGAGTGCTGCCCGCCAAAGGACCCGACTGCATTGTGGTGAATGTGCCCGACTTTTCGCTGAAGGCCGCCCGTGACGGTCAGATTGTCGCCAATATGCGCATTTGCTGCGGCAAAACGCTCAAACTGAAGGATTCGGTGGAAGCGCGTACCGTGGATGGCATCATCCAGAGTTATAAAGCCGAAACGCCTATGATTTACGGTGAAATAGACCAGGTGGTGCTTAATCCCGAATGGTTTGTGCCCGAGAGTATTACAAAGGACGAGTATTATACGAAACTGTGCGCCAATAATACATCCTTGCTCAAAAAGGAGCATTTCTACGTATATAACCGCAAAACCGGCAAGCAGGTTGTGGCCGACACCATCGATTGGAAGAAAATCAATAGAAATAAAATCCCCTACATCCTCATACAATCGTCTGGGCGACATAACTCGTTGGGTCGCATTAAGTTGAACTTCCCCAATACCGAATATGTTTATCTGCACGACACACCGAGCAAACACGCCTTCAACAAGCGTAATCGTGCCGTGAGTCATGGTTGCGTGCGCGTGGAGCAACCTGTTGAGTTGGCTATGGTGGTCTTCGACTACAACGAGTACGATGAGGAACAGCTGGAGCAGATTCAGATACAGTTGGGCGAGAAGCCCAAGACGCGCAAGGGCAAGAAGTTTTTGGAGGAACTGGAGAAGGCTGAAGAGGAGTATTTGGATAGCCTGCCCGATGATGAGAAGAAGTTCTATCGCAAATTGCGTCCCACCTACGTGGAGATGGAGAAGCAGATGCCCGTCTATTTCGAGTATTTCACCTGCTTTTTAGGCACTAACGGTATGGTACAGTACCGCGATGATGTCTATTTGAAGGAACAGAATGTGCTCAACGCCTTAGACAAGGCCACAAAAAAATTCTGCAAATAATAGAGTATCTGTATGGCTTAAAACAAATGTAGAGACTCGATTAATCGCGCCTCTACATTCTTATTGAGCAAAATCTTACGAATTGTGCCTTATAATTGTCAATTGTAAATTGTTAATTATCAATTATTTCACTGCTATAGTTTCAATTTCCACCAATACGTTCATGGGTAGCGTCTTAACGGCAAAGGCGGCTCTGGCAGGAGCTTCCGAGCTGTAGTATTTGGCGTACACTTCGTTCATGGGTTTGAAGTTGGCCATGTCGCTCAGCAGGCAGGTGGTCTTCACCACGTCGGCAAAGGTGTAGCCGGCCTCGTCCAAGATGGCCTTCACATTCTTGAGAACCTGTTCCGTCTGGGCTTCAATACCTTCGGGAATGGTGCCGGTTTCGGGGTTTACTGGAATCTGTCCGGAGATGAATAACATGTTGCCTGCCTGGATGGCTTGGCTGTAAGGTCCAATGGCCTTGGGAGCTTTGTCGCTGTGGATGACTTTTTTCATAGTGTTTTTATTTTTAGATGAATAAATATCAGAAATGGCGGTGTGGCGCCTCTTATCGCAAAGGGCAAAAATACAAAATAAATTTTGCAAGTATCCGTAATCCCCCTGTAAAGATGAAAATTTGTGTATCTCTATACTTTTCTGCAATTAAATATATTAATAATTATTTAAAAATATTATTTTTGCAGACGGATTCAGTGTTTGCAAATGGTCTCTTTTAGTCCAATGTGAATCTCATATTGTCATACAAGAAATGGTTTTACAGCGATTTTGTAAGTCTATTCAATAGTGAGCGAATTATAAGCAAGTTGATTTTATATTTTGTAAAACAATTATATAATATGGAAAAAAGTAAATACACAAAGGGTTATTTCTTTGATTTTATGAATTCTATTAGGGAAGGAAAACAAAAAAATCATTCCCGCAAACTGTTAAGGAGGAGTCTTTCATCCAATAAACCTTCTTGCGAAAATGACGCCGCAAAAATACAAATAAATCGTAAAAAGGCGATAGGTAAATTAAGAAAACTAAAAAAAAGTTATACCGATATTGAACAGATATATGGATTTTTATCAAATCTCAAGACTGCAATCGGATTAAATCCTTCTCATGGAGCAAGTGAATATGCACCTGTTGAAATCCTTCGGTCTAATGGCACGATATTGATTGCATCTATTTCTATCTCAAATCACCCGTCTAATGCAAAGACATACATTGAACACGACTTCAATTACGAGTATAATTTGAGAATTGTAGTAAAAAGATCGAAAATCAAAAGGATGTTTGTGGCTAATAAGGATGTTGTATTGGATGAATTTGATTATACGGGCAAGGAGTTAAACAAGGTGAACAATGCTCTTTCTTTAATTATTCAAAGTATAATAGATTTTTTAGAGACGGGAGTCTATGTCGATTTAACTGGTGTCGCAGTGGTTCATCGTTCACCCAAAGAAAGAGAAGAGGCATATAAAAACCCTCAAAAATAGTTTACAGGACTTAAATGGATAAATTCGATAAATTTTGTACCTTTGCATCTTGTTATCATTAAAAAATAAAGAACTGATAGAATTATGTTTGAAAGTTTAAGTGACAGATTAGAAAGGGCGTTTAAGATATTGAAAGGTCAAGGCTACATTACTGAGATCAATGTGGCTGAAACGATGAAAGAGGTGCGGAAGGCCCTTTTGGACGCGGATGTCAGCTATAAGATAGCCAAGGATTTTACCGACGATATAAAGCAGAAAGCACTCGGTATGAATGTGCTTAAAGCTGTATCGCCCAGCCAGTTGATGGTGAAAATCACTTACGACGAACTGATTCAGTTGATGGGTGGCACGGCCGAAGAGCTAAACCTCAAAGCCACTCCTTCCATCATCCTGATGGCTGGTCTGCAAGGTTCGGGTAAAACCACCCACGCCGCCAAACTGGCCAACTTCCTCAAAACCCGCAAGGGCAAGAAGCCGTTGCTGGTGGCTGGCGACGTGTACCGTCCCGCCGCTATCGACCAGTTGAAAGTGCTGGGCGAGCAGATTGGCGTGGATGTCTATGCCGAAGAAGGTTCCAAAAATCCAGTTGATATTGCCAAGAAGGCCGTGGCTCACGCTAAAGAGTGGGGCCACAATGTGGTGATTATAGATACCGCCGGCCGTCTGGCTGTGGATGAGGAGATGATGGACGAGATTGGCCGCATCAAAGATGCCGTCAACCCGCACGAGATTCTGTTCGTGGTGGATGCCATGACTGGTCAGGATGCCGTGAATACCGCTAAGGCATTTAACGACAAACTCGACTTCGACGGTGTGATCCTCACCAAACTCGATGGCGACACCCGCGGTGGTGCCGCGCTGACTATCAAGTCGGTGGTGAACAAGCCTATCAAGTTTGTCGGTGTGGGCGAGAAGATGGAGGCCTTGGATGTCTTCCATCCCGACCGTATGGCAGAGCGTATCCTCGGCATGGGCGATATCCGTTCGTTTGTGGAGAAGGCGCAGATGCAGTTCGACGAAGAGGAGGCCGCCAAGTTGCAGAAGAAGCTGGCTAAGAACCAGTTCGACTTCAACGACTTCCTCAGCCAGATACAGCAAATCAAGAAGATGGGCAATGTGAAGGACCTCATGGGCATGATTCCCGGTATGGGCAAGGCTATCAAGGATATGGATATTGACGACAACGCCTTCAAGGGCACCGAGGCCATCATCCGTTCAATGACGCCTGCCGAACGTGCCAACCCTGCGCTACTCAATGGCAGCCGTCGCCGCCGTATCGCCGCCGGCAGTGGCCGCGATATACAAGAGGTAAACCGTCTTATCAAGCAGTTTGAGGAGATCAGCAAGGTGATGAAGATGGTGAAAAACGGTAAGGGACAGAACTTGATGCGCGCCCTCAGTGCCCGTGGTCGCCGATAAAAATACTAAATATTGAACTAGATGACGATAGATGTTGAAAATGCGGACAGCTTCAACTTTTCAGCGCCCATACAAATCAGAATGAGCGATTTGGACCCGTTTGCACATGTGAACAACGGCGTGCAGTGCAACTATTTTGACTGTGGCCGCAGTGCCTATTTCGAGCATGTCTTTAACCAACAAATTGACTGGACCACCCTCGACCTTGTGCTGGCACATGTGGAACTCGACTTCCTGAAACCCATCGGGATACACGATTCCATCCGCTGCGAATCGAAGGTGTATGCTATGGGCAACAAGAGTTTCAAGATGATTCAGCAACTGCGCGATACCCATAGTGGTGATGTTAAAACAGTGTGCCACAGTGTGTTGGTAAGCATCGACCGCCAAACAGGAACAACGAAGCCCGTGGACGAAGCGTACCGAAAAGCTATTATGAACTTTGAAACAATATTCAATTCATAATTAAGAACAAAGAACAAATAAAATTCAGAATTCAGAATTCAAAATTCAAAAATCCATAACTCCATAATTCCATAACTCCATAATTCCATAACTCCATAATTCTTCACTTCTCACTATTCACTATTCACTTCAACAATCAAATAATCAGCATATCACCAATAAAAAATTCCTTCCCCATGAAAATAAAAGAATCCGAACTTGTACTGCAACCTGGTGGCCAGATTTACCACCTGAACCTTTTCCCCGAAGAGATCGCTGACACCATCATTGTGGTGGGCGACCCGGGTCGTGTGGAGATTATCTCCCACTATTTCGATACCATTGACATTAAACGACATAACCGCGAGTTGACTACGCATACGGGAACACTGAAAGGCAAGCCTATCACCGTGCTCTCGTCGGGTATGGGTACCGACAATATCGACATTGTGATGACCGAGTTGGACGCCCTTGCCAATATCGATTTGAAAAAACGTGAAGTTAAAAAAGAGCATAAGTCGCTGAATATTATTCGTATAGGTACTTGTGGGGCTTTGCAGCCCGAGATTGAGGTCAACTCGTTCGTGGCATCGGCTTACGGCTTCGGCTTCGACGGACTGCTCAATTTCTACGAGCATGATGGCATCTCTGATGAGAAGTTGGTGAAATCATTCGTTAAAGCTACGGGCTGGAACGAGAAGTTGCCTTATCCGTACTGCGTGCCCGCCGACCCGCATTTGCTCGACACTATCGCCTACGACATGACGCAAGGTATTACCGCCAGCGCCCCGGGCTTCTTCGGTCCCCAAGGTCGTCATATACGCCTCAACCTGAAGTATCCCGACTTGAATGAAAAAATCGAGCAGTTTAGCTATAACGGAAAGAAAATCACCAACTTAGAGATGGAATGCTCCGCCATCTACGGTATGGGCAAAGCACTCGGTCACCGCACACTGACCGTCTGTGTGGCTATTGCCAACCGCGTGGCTAAAACCTTCTCCAGTGATTACAAACCACATGTGGTACGGCTGATTGAGACTGTACTGGAACGTGTGGTGAATATCTAATGTAGAAGCGGGGCGCGCCCCGTCTCTACGAAATTCAAAATTCAGAATTCAAAATTCAAAAAAAGACGGGGCACGCCCCGTCTCTACAGTTTTCACTTTTCAGTTCTCCGTTCTCATCTCACATCTCTCATCTCTTAAACTCGTACAGCACAATCGCTGTTGCGATAGAGGCATTGAGCGATTCGGCCTTGTCGCGGCCGACAGCGTAGGTGGGAATGCTGATTTTTTGTTGAATAAAGGGCTTCAGCGCGTCTGAGATGCCGTTGGCTTCGTTGCCAATAATGAGGGTGTCGTTGCCCTTGAAGTCTATCTGTTGCACGGGCACGCCTTCCATGAAGGTGCCGTAAATGGTCGATTGTGACTGCCGTTGCTTTAAGATGGTGGGCAGCTCTTCATAGACAACCCTCATTCGCAAAAAAGAGCCCATGGTGGCCTGTATCACCTTGGGGTTTGTGAGTTCTACGCAGGTGGGTGAGCACAAAATCTGCTCAAAACCAAACCAGTCGGCTGTGCGGATAATGGTGCCCAGGTTGCCAGGGTCGCGAATG
Organism: Bacteroidales bacterium; assembly: GCA_017454945.1. GTDB lineage: Bacteria > Bacteroidota > Bacteroidia > Bacteroidales > WCHB1-69 > JAFTCA01. The sequence continues at coordinate 18,054 of JAFTCA010000010.1, read as the reverse complement.
TCGTCCAGAACGAGCAGGGACTGGTCATCGCGGAGGTCGCTGGCTATGAATGTCTTGCGTGCTACCAATGCCATGATTTCGGGGGGCGTGGTGAGCATGCTGATGCGCTCCATCTCTTTGTCTGTGACAACGCTGACTGTGCAGCTGAGGGTAAGGCCGTCCAGAGCGGGGCGCATTTTGTCGGTGAGCAGCACTTCCTGCACATCCCAGTCGGAGCGCAACGTCTCCAGCACCGACTTGACCCCCTCAACCAGAAAAAGTCCGCTCTCAGAGCGGAACTTTTTCTGATGAAGTTGTCGTAAAAATGATATTTTGGCTTTTTCCAAAACAGTTTATTTTACAATGTCCATTTCGTCTAACAGGTAGCCAGCGCCGCCGAACTTGTCGATGACGAAGAGTACGTAACGGGCGTCAACGTTGATGCAGCGTTGCAGCTCGGTGTTGAAGACGATGTCGCTACTCAGGGCTTCCCAGTTGCCGTCGAAGGCCAGACCGATAAGTTCGCCCTTGGCGTTCATGATGGGGCTACCGCTGTTACCACCGGTGATGTCGTTGTTCGACAGGAAGCAAACGTGCAGTGAGCCGTCTTTGTCGGCATATTGGCCAAAGTCCTTGTTGAGGATGAGTTGTTTCAATCTGGCAGGTACGTCGAATTCGGGATCGCCAGGTTTCTCTTTTTGCAGGATGCCGTTGGTGGTGGTGAAGTAGTTGTAATGTACACCATCAGCGGGATAGTAGTCGCAAACGGTACCGAAGGTGGTACGCATGGTGCTGTTGGCATCAGGATACATGGGGGTGTTGCCGTTCATCTCTTTGAGGGCAGCCAGGTAAGTGCGGCGTGGAACATCGAGTTTGTCCATGTCGGCCATGGCGGCTTGGTTCTGCAGAACAACAGAAATCAGACAGTCTTTGTAAAGGGTAACGGGGTCATTGGCGAAAGCCTTTACAGAAGGTTTTCTCAGATATTTCTCAAAGTTTTCTTTCGAGATGAAGATAGAGTTGGCCAAGGCGTTCTTAAAGTTGGCTTTGCTGCCTTTGAAGTTCTTGGCGAGCATAGCTTGAATGGCAGGACGCTTGTCGGCGGGAACAGAGTTCCATACATCCATGGTGGCCATGATGATCTTGATTTCGGTGTTGACATCCTTGTCGCCGTACAAGCCTTCGTACATCTTCAGATAGTTGTTGATTTGCTCTTCGGTGAAGGGCTTCTGTCCTTTTTCGAATTTGGCTTTGCCACTGAGACGGAAAGCGGTTTGCAGCGTAGCTGAAGCGTAAATGCTCAGGTTAACATTCATATAGGCCTTGTAGGCATTGCCGTCGATGGCTTTGCAAACGGCTTCAATTTCAGAGAGGCATTTGCCGTATTTCTTCTGGCGGTCGCTGTTGGCGTTGATCCATTTGGTGAGTTCTTTCTCTTGTGCGGCTTTCTTCTCAGCTACGCGCAGAGCCTTCAGACTGGTAACTTCACCGTGTTGGTTTTTCCAAGTGTTGGCTAGCATGGCGTAACCGTCGGCATATTTCAAACGAACGGCGTCGTCGGCATTCATGGCGTCATTGATAACGGGAAGGATGATGTCCAGTGGCTCGTACAGAGCAGGGTCAGTGATGTTGATGGCGTTCTCAACTTCGTAAGAAGTCATGAAGCGCTGGGTGGTGCCAGGATAACCCCAAATCATAGTGTAATCACCTTGTTCATAACCTTTTAAGCTAATCGGCAAGTAATGTTTCGGGTGGAAAGGCACATTGTCTTTGGAGTATTTGGCAGGAGAACCGTCGGGGGCGGTGTAGATGCGGAATACGGTGAAGTCGCCGGTGTGACGGGGCCACATCCAGTTGTCGGTGTCACCACCGAATTTGCCGATGGAGCTCGGAGGAGCAACCACCAGACGAACATCCATGTAGGTGGTGTAGATGAACATGTAGTACTCGTTGCCTTCGTAGAAGGGTTTCACCACTACTTTGTAACGATTGTTCTCACCAGCGTTTTCTTTTTGTAAAGCTTTGATAGCTTTAGAGATGGCGGCGTCTCTGTCGGCTTCCGACATGTCGTCTTTCACATCCTTGAGAACGGTAGCGGTTACATCTTCCATTCTTTCAAGGAAGTTTACGCTAAAGCTGGCGGGCAGCTCTTCTTCTTTGCTCATGGCAAAAAAGCCGTTGGTCAGGTAGTCGTGTTCAACGGTCGAGAGTTCCACAACTGACGAGTAGCCGCAGTGGTGGTTGGTGAACATCAAACCGTCTTTGGAAACCATCTCGCCGGTGCAGAAGCCGTCGCCCAGTTGAACGATAGCGTCTTTCAGTGAGGAGTGGTTGATGTCGTACAGCTGTTCGGCAGTCAACTTCAACCCCATCTTTTGCATGGTGGCGTAGTTGTAATTTTTGATAAACATGGGCAGCCACATACCTTCATCAGGCTCGCCTTGAGAAGCAAAGGTGGCCGGCAGCAATAAAGCCATAAAGGCTAACATTAAAAATGATTTTTTCATAAGGCTTTGATTTATAGTTTATAGTTTAATTTGTTCTTTGTTCTTTGTTCTTCCGCAGGTCTTTGTTCTCGAATTCTAGACGCGGCGTGCCGCGTCTCTACAATCTTTCAATTTTCAGTTTTCAATTTTCAGTTTTCAGTTTCTCAACCGCCTTCAACACCACCTTATCCGTCTGATTGATAACGGGATAAAATCCCTTGTCCTGATAAAGGTTCCTGCCGATGAGGGCTTTGAGCCACAGGCGCAATTCCTCGCGCGAGGCGGCATTCATCGTCGGCACTTTCTGTTTGGTCTTGGTGGTATAGAATTGCAGTAAGGAGTTCAGTGTCTGGTCGTTAACTTTCATGTTGGCCACAAAGGCAGTGGCGGTGGGGTAGGCTTTCGTCAGTGCTTCGTGGTGCTGGTTGGCGTAGTCGAAGGCGAACTGTACCATCACACCGGAGTTAATCACCTGATAGCAAGATGTTAGCGTGCTATCGCGGTCGATGGCTACGAAATAGTCGGGCATGATGCCGCCGCCGCCATAGACCACCCGTCCTTTCTTGGTGGTGTAGCGCAGGTTCTGGTCAAACTTGATGCTGTCGGCCGAGTCCATCTCGCCGCGTTCGTAACGCTTGATCATCTCTTCGTAATATTGCTCCGTGCCATCCTTGTAGGTGCGCTGTATGCAGCGACCGCTGGGTGTGTGGTAGCGGGCCACTGTCAGTCGGATGGAAGAGCTGTCGGATAAGTCTATCTGTCGTTGTACCAGTCCTTTGCCAAACGAGCGGCGTCCCACAACAATGCCGCGGTCGTTGTCCTGCACCGTGCCAGCCACAATCTCACTGGCCGAGGCGCTGAAGTCGTCGATAAGGATGGCCACCTTGCCCTTCTCGAAGTTGCCGTAGCGGGTGGCGTAAATCTTCTCGCTGTTGATGCGCATTCCTTCAGTATAGACAATCAGTTCGCGGTCGGGCAACAGTTCGTCGCAAATCTGCACTGCCGCCTCCAGCAGTCCGCCGGGGTTGCCGCGCAGGTCGATAATCAGCTTTGTCATGCCTTGCATGCGCAGGGTGAGCAACGCCTTGTGGAACTCTTGGGCAGTAGTGCCGCCAAATTGGTTTATCTTGATGTAACCAGTCTCTTTGTCAATCATATACGACACATCTACCGTGTATGTGGGGATAACATCGCGGATGATGGTGTAATAGTAAGTCTGTGGAAAGTTCTGCCGCTTGATTCCTACTGTGACAGCGGTGTTGCGCTTGCCACGCAGCAGTTTCATCACATCGTTGTTGGCGATGCCCGTGCCGGCAATCTTTTTGCCATCAACCGAAATGATGCGGTCGCCAGCGCGGATGCCCACCTTCTCGGAGGGGCCGCCTGTGACGACAGCCACCACCATCACCGTGTCGTTCATGATGCTGAATTGGATGCCCACACCTTCAAAAGAGCCCTCCAGCGTTTCCATCAGGCTGCGGTTCTCTTCAGCCGTGGCGTAGGTCGAGTGGGGATCCAGCGTCTGCAGCATGGCGCGTATCGCCTCCTCAAACATCTTGTCGGTGTCGATGGAATCCACATAGTACATATTGACATATTCAAGAACCTCGTCAAACTTGTGCATCTGCTTGCTGCTGATGCGGTTGCTGGCCTTGGGCGGCTGCAACAGATAGGTCGAGAGCAGAATGCCGGCGACAAAAGCCAGCGACAACCACAATGGCATCCATATCTGTTGCCAGTTGCGGGGACGGCGTTTGGGCGTCGTCTCTTCTGCAGGGGTTGGTGTAGCCGGTTCTTGATATTCCATCGTGCTTGAATTGCTTAAAGGATGCAAAGATACGATTTTTTGACGCTATAGTTGTTTAACACTGGTGCTCTTCACTAGACCGCCGTTTTTCCATTGGCCGACAACCACTTGGCCGTCGGGCGTTGTCAACTCGCCGTAGCCGTTGGGCAGGCCGTTTTCGAAGTGTCCTCGGTAGATACGGCCGTCCTGGAGGCGCCATACGCCTTCGCCCTGACGCTTGCCGTCAACGAGGTCGCCCGTGTAGCCCCAGTAGTCGTTGAATTCCATTACATAGGTGGGATTGGTCTTTTTAACGCTATCTGCCTCACCGAATGTTTGCAATATCTTGAATTTATCGGGGTATTTCCGTATGCAAGGATAGACGGTTTTGTAGGCATGGATAAACCAATCGTCCAGGATAAAGTGCGTTATCTTATTTTTACAGAACCAGTTGTAAATATCATCGGGTTCTCCGTAACGCGGGAATTCTTTCGATTTGTGGAACTTGGAGTACATGTAGTAGAGCTCCGATTTGCGGCAACTCATGCGGGTGGTGTCCGACAGGTTGCTGGCACACCATTCGCACGCTTTCAGGTAGTTGACCATCTTGGAGTCGGTCGTGATGGTCCACGACTTGATGCTTGTCAAATCCCGATAGTATTTTTGAGCCTCCGCATAGCGCGGCGTCAGCCAACCGAAGGTAAGTATCAGCACAAGAAGGGCTTGTAAAATAACGGTGACTGGAGACGGTTTTGAAGTTGAGAGAGGTAAGGTTGACGTGCCTGCGTCCGTTTTAGAGAAACCTTTATCCTTCTTAAATAGTTTCATGATCAGGGCTATCATTGCACAGAAACCGTTGAGCATCAGGAATATAAGTGCGGGTGCAATGGGCACAATGTATCGCACGCCGCCATACCATTCGGGATAGAAAACCAGTACCCCGACGGTGAGGAGCACATAAAAGAGCATCAGCAGGCTGCCTGAGCCGTAAAAACTTCCAAATAACAGAACAATGGCCAGCAAACCGCCTGTGATCCATTCCTTCTTGGTCACCTCCTTATCGCTGTCATTATATTTCTTGAAATAGGTGTCCTTGGGCACCCAGCGGGTGAAATAGTTGCTCGTGTTGCTCTTGATACGCGCCTTCCAGTCGGCTACGCCTTCCATTTTGCCATTGTTGGCCTTGATAAAGAAGGTGTTCTCGTAGTCCTTGCCGCTGATACCGTTCACCTTGTTGCGATGGTCCCAAATGGCTTTGGCCGATAGGCACGATAGCGTAACTGCCGCTGCCAAGATGATACGTAACAAGAATGTCTTCTTGTGAACTAAAGCGGCTTCGGTATCATTCTTTTTAGTTTTAATATATTGATAAAGAGATACTAATGATAAAAGTCCTAACCAGCCTGCAATGGCAATGATAACTGCTAAGCCCATGGTACGGACAAAGTAGATGTAGAAAACGGTTATGGCCAACAGTACCGACAAGGTGATGAGTTTCCACAACTTCTTTTGAAAATCCCATTTAGCCAGCAAGATAGCTAAAAAGATGGCCAGCATCGCCAGGAAAATATAGAGGGGCTCGCTCATCATGATGGTGGCAAAACGCAGCATCTCAGCGTGCATCGACGCCAGCACGGATACGCAGAAGGCCAGTATGGAGTTTCGACTGATAAGGTAAGCCGAGAAGAACAATAGGATGATGGCGCCATAAAGCAAGACCCCGTTGGCCTTTTTAACTGCTTGGACGTCATCTGGATAGATTTTGAGTATGCGTGATACAAAGGCGGGATAGCCGGGAGGAAAGTGCCCGTGTGGACTCATGGTGAAACCGAAAGGCGTGCAGTAGCCGTTGCCTTCGGCCAGCGACTGACCTAATGAGAAGTAGTAGATATTGTCGCCATTATTGTCTAACTTTTTATCATATATAGCGTTGTAATTGGCGAAATAGACAATCGATACGAAGAACAGCAGAACTAAGATGAAAAACTTGTTGTGGGTAAATCTTTCAAAACGTTCGGCAAAACTCTGTTTTACAGTCTGTTTCGTGGGCTGTTTAACAGGTTGTCTCTTCTGATTACTGGGTTTCATACAGGAGTAATTTATGGGTATATAAAGTAGGCAAAAATACGATTTTTTGAGAGAGAAAAATTTTTTATTTGCTCTCTTTTCTAGTCTTTGCTTATAATTTGTATTTTTGTACAAGGAATATGACTATGGAAAACTTCACACATCTGCTACAACATCCGGTTTACCAACTCATCGAAACTGCTGCTGATAAGTTGGGTGTGTCGGCGTATGTGGTTGGAGGTGTGGTGCGTGACTACATTCTGCATCGTCCCTCTACTGACATCGATGTGGTGGTGGTGGGCAGTGGCGTTGAGTTGGCGCAGGCCGTGGCTCGCGAGATTTCGCCCAATTTGCATGTCAACGTGTTCAAGAACTTCGGTACTGCCCAGTTCTTTTACCATGGTGCCGATGTGGAGTTTGTGGGTGCCCGCAAGGAGTCGTATAATCCCGATTCGCGTAAACCCGTGGTGGAAAATGGCACCCTTGAGGATGACCAGAATCGCCGCGATTTCACCATCAATACATTGGCTATCGCCTTGAATGGCAGTGAGAAGGGTACACTGATAGATTCTTTTGGCGGCATTCAGGATATTCAGGATAAAAGAATCCGCACGCCACTCGATCCTGACATCACCTTCTCGGATGACCCGCTCCGCATGATGCGCGCCATGCGTTTCGCCTCACAGTTGGGCTTCCATATCGACCCCGAAACGTTCCGCGCCATCAAGGATAACGCACATCGGCTGGAGATTATCTCCAAAGAGCGTATCGTGGAGGAATTCAATAAGATACTGCTTTCGCCCAAGCCTTCGGTGGGCATTCAACTGCTCGACGAGGCCGGTCTGCTGGTACAATTTCTGCCGCAGTTCGATAAACTGAAAGGAGTGGAGGTCATCAATAAGCGCGGCCATAAGGACAACTACCTGCATACGCTCGAGGTGGTGGACAAGATAGCGATGGTGAGCTCGAACCTCTGGCTGCTGTGGGCCGCGCTGCTGCACGACATTGCCAAGCCGGCCACCAAGAAGTACGACGAAGAGCACGGCTGGATGTTCCACGGACACGAGTATGTGGGTTCGAAGATGGCAGGTGCTATCTTTCGCTCGCTGAAAATGCCTGTCAACGAGAAGCTTAAGTATGTGCAGAAGCTGATACTGCTGCACTTGCGCCCCATCGCCCTCGTAGAGGATACCATCACCGACTCGGCGGTGCGCCGCCTGCTGTTCGATGCCGGCGACGATATCGACGACCTGATGCTGCTCTGCGAAGCCGACGTCACTTCCAAAAATCCCGAGAAGATCAAGCGTTGCCTCGCCAATTTCGCCAAGGTGCGAGAGAAACTGGCCGAGATTGAGGAGAAAGACCGTCTGCGCAACTGGCAGCCGCCCGTGAGCGGCGACCTGATTATGCAGACCTTCGGACTGCACCCGTCGGAAGAGGTAGGCATCATCAAAACAGCCATCCGCGAGGCTATTCTCGACGGTGTCATCGACAATAATTTCGAGGCCGCTTTTGAGCTGATGCTGAAAGAAGGAGAAAAATTAGGACTGAAACGCAATGATTTGTAATAAAAAGCGTTTCAATTAATATAACCATCAAAACAAGGAGGTCACCATGAAAAAACATCTGCTTTGCTGCCTGCTGCTCGCTTTTTCGCTGGGCGTTTTCGGACAAAACTGCATCGATGCTGTTGTCTATGTATCTGATGATGAGAATAATAAGACCGACACGTTGTTTTGTAAGGTTATAGATGAGGAGGATGCCTACTATACCGTTGACAACGGCTATTCGATTTCGTCATTGTCGAAGAGCATCGTGAAAGAGGTGCTGCCCTGCTATCGGGAGATGTCGCCCCTTGAAGTGTATCGCTACAAGGGTGTTGATAAGATAAATATGGATTATTTCAATAATAACAACACGGTGGGGGCTGCTCTGCGCAAGGCGTCGGTCAACATCTATATTGCTACGGGGTTAGCCGCTTTGGGTGGCACGTCGATGATTATGGCCTTCACGGTGTTCGACAATCATCGCTCGAAACCTGCATGGATTGTGGGGGGCGGCGTAGGCCTTGCAGCGGCGCTCTTCTTTGCCGTTCGCGGTTGGAATCAAATCTATAAGGCTGGCAAGTTGCTCGACTTGCACAATTCGACGCTATATTTGGGTCCTACCCAAAGTGGTAATCTGGGCTTGTCGCTAGAGTTTTAAGGCCGCCTGTCGGGCAGCGCCTACGTAGTTAGCCTGCTGTAAAATCTGTTGGTATTCGTCTTCAAAATCACCGCTCTGAACGGTATTGTAGAAGTGTGTCAGCATATTTTGGAAATGGTTGTCGGCGGGCAGGGTGATGGTTTTCTGGTCGCCCTGATGTTCAATGGTGACAGTGGGCGCAAAGCCCGGAGGCGCGGTGAACGCCCGATGGCAGGTGAGCTTGCCTTTGGTGCCCCATAGTTCGTAGTTGCACTGGTAGAAGTAGTCGAAACCGAAAGCCAGCTCGGCAATCACACCTTGTGCGTTGTCGAGGTAAATGCCGCCTGCCAAGTCAACCTCGGCCGTGTCGGGCTGCCACAGGGTGGCCGCCTTCACGCGGAAACTGCCGCCCAGCATGAATTGCATCGCCTTGAGCGTGTAGGCGCCTGCATCCAATAGTGCGCCGCCACCCAGCTCTTTGCTGTAGCGGATATTGTGGGCGTCGGCAAACGGCGGAAAGCCGAACGAGCTGCGGAAACAGCGGATTTCGCCCAGTACACCCGAAGCCAGATATTGCTTAACCCATTGGTGTTGAGAGTGAAAGCGGAACTGGAAGTTCTCAATGACCAAACGTTTGTGCTGACGGGCCGTGGCGATAATGTCGGCCACCTCCTCGGGCGTACAGCCGATGGACTTCTCGCAAAGCACATGCTTGTCGCTCTGCAACGCCTTGATACACCATTCTTTATGTAGGGCGTTCGGCAGAGGCACATATACCATGTCTATGTCTGTGCGCTCAATGAGCGACTGGTAGCCATCAATGGCCTCGCAGCTGAATTTGTCAGCCGTGGCTTTGGTCTTTTCGGCGTTGCGTCCGGCAAATGCCACCAACTCAAAGTCGGGATGCTGTGCAAAGGCGGGTGCCAGAAAGCGTATGGCAATGTTGGCGCATCCTAAGATGCCGACTCTCAGTTTGTTATTGTTCTGCATAGGGCAATGCGGCTAATAGGCTGCGCGCCTGAATGTTGAAGATGTTGTTGTAGCGCAGCAGCTCGTTAATCTGATATAAGGTCATCCAGGTGAAGTTGTCGGGAATGTCTTCGGTTTCGAAGTCATCGCTGGCAACGACAATCATATTGCGGTTCTGCTCACGATAGAAGCGGCCGCCCTCCTCCGATTGCAAGGTGTCGTAGATAACTTGTTTTGAATCGGCATTTTCAATATAGTCCAAAAATAGTGGTTGGCGGTACGGGTCGTTGGTGTTTTCGGCCGAGCACTGCACTGTGGGTGCAAATTCTACTGTGTCAAAATTGCCACACTCCACTTTGGCTTGCACCAGAAAATGAACTATGCCTTTGATTTTCTTGATGATGAAGGCGCAAATGCCTTTCTCCAGCGGTTGTAGCAGCGGTTGGTACCACGAGAGTACTTCCCGGTTGGAAATGGAGACCTTGCGTCCGATAATCTGGAAGTATTGGTTGTCGGCACGGGCGATGCGGTCGTCATATATATTCCATTCTTCCAGTTTATTAACGGGCTTAGGTGTGATTTTGAGCGTGTATTTGACCTTGAGGCGCGTGAGTAGGAACAGAAGGTTGTCGAGCGAGTGGAGGCCGTGCGGTGCATTGGCCGACAGAATCAGGTCGCGGCCCAGCGGCGAGAAGGCTTCCCAATCGGTGTTGTTGTCCATGTAATTGGCGTAGCGGATGCCCGAGAGCGCCGTCCGCGTGTCCATGTTGATGAGATTGTCGTGGCGTATCAGCGACTTGAGTTGAGCCAGCGTCATCCAGCGAAAATCCTCTTTCACTTCAATGTCGTCATCCACTCTGATGATGATGTTGCGGTTGCGTTTGCGAATGAAGCGCGAACCCTGCTCCGACTGCAGCTGGTCGAGGATGATGTGGTCGGGGCGCACATTGAGAAAGTATTCGAGGTAGTTGGGCTGCTTGCCGTTATGCACGCGTGTGCAGTTGCTGTAAGTGGCTTGCAAGGTGGGTGATATCTGCACATGGTTGACATTGCCCGGTTCCACTTTCGACTGCATGAGGAAGTACATCACGCCGTCCATCTCCTTGGCAATAATGCCGATATAGCCTATTTCGGCCTGGTTGATGAGTGGCTGGTCCCACGCTTGGCGCGGCCCGAAGTCAGTTTCCACATGGACTCCTTCAATAGAGAAGAATTTCCCTGAGCGGTGGCGCAGACAGCCGTCGCCATCCATGTACCATTGGTCCATGCTTTTCAGGTCGGCAGGCTCTATCGCAACCTTGATCTCTTCGTTGCGCCGTCTGATCCACTGCAGCAACTCGTCGGTGGTGTTAAAAGGATTGTCTTGGGCAATGAGCGAGCGAATCATACTTGGTTGGTTTGACATTGCAAAATTAAACCAATTTTTTGAAAGTGGAATAGGTGGATGGTCGGTCGGCTATTTTTTGTACTTTTGCCCGACATTTTGATGACAAAGCTAATGCCCGCAGAATCAGATTCTTTAAATCTCTTTGTGAATGGCCCCCTGCGCCAGTTGGAAGGCTTTACCCGCACAGATACGCTCAACCAGTGGCAAATTCCTCAGGCTGCCCCCGAGCACTATGTGCCGTCGATCTTTGTGGGTCACGAGTTGCCAGCCAGCGGGGAGGTGCTGCCCATTGTGCCCAACGGACTGACCAATTTCGGTACGGGCGTCTTCTGCTTTGTCCTGCTGGTGATGGCGATAGTGTTTGTCTATCAGCGTCGTAAAATCACCTTGCTGCTGCAATCGCTCTTTTCGAAGCGGGTGGCAGGACAGCTGTTGCGCGAAAGCCGTATCTTCACCGAGCGTATCTATCTCTATTCTATGGTGATAGTTCTGACCGTACAGGCCTTCTTTCTTCTTCTGCTCATCGATCGTTTCCTGCCCTCGCTCGTCCAAGGTCACTCCTATGGATCCGTGTTTGCGCTGCTCGTCCTCCTGGTCGCCGCCGACCATTACATCAAGTATTTCTTTTCGGCGGGTTTTGCCAATCTGTTCGATTATCAGTCGCTGATGAACATCTTCAGAGTTAACAAATTTTTCTACATAACCTTTGCCAGCTTTACACTTTTTCCCCTCGAAACAGTTGCCCTTTACACGGGTAGCAATCTTCCTTTTTTGGTTTATGCAGCCGTCTTCCTTGTTAGTTATATCTTTATGATATACAATACGATAAGTTTAAATTGGGGTAAGGTGAATTGGCTTTTGTTTTTTTTGTATTTTTGCACACTTGAAATTTTACCCTATGCGGTAATTTTGAAATTTGTCATAACACTTGCAGTAGCATAGTGTTACATAAAGAAAAAGGCACACCACGATGAAGGTAAAAAACATTCTCATTTCGCAAAATGCGCCCGCAGATTTCGATAAATCGCCCTATGCGGATTTGAAGAAAAAATATAGCATTAACTTGGATTTTTACAAGTTCTTCAAGATAGAGAGTATTACGACTCGCGAATTTAGGGATGAAAAGGTGGACATTCTCGCGCATGACGCCATCGTCTTTTCCAGCAAAAATACAATTGACCATTTCTTTGGTCTTACGAAGGAGTTGCGCGTGGAGATGCCCGAAACGATGAAGTATTTCTGCACAACCGAGTCGGTGGCTTTTTACCTTCAGAAATATATCCAGTTCCGTAAAAGAAAGATATTCTTCAGCAAACAGAATAATCCGAATGCCATTTTCGATCTGTTCCAGAAAAACAAAGAACTTAAATATTTGATTCCCTGCAGTTCTGATTTGAAAACCCCATATGCCGACTATTTCACACAACGCAATATTGCCTTCACGCAGGCGGTGGTTTTCAAGAACGTGCCCGCTGATTTGAAGAAGGATATTGACCTCAGCAAGTACGACATGCTGGTGTTCTTCAGTCCTTCGGGAATACAGGCTCTCCAACATAACTTCCCTGATTTCGAGCAGGGAGAAATGGTCATCGGAGCGCTGGGTTCTGCCGCGGCAGCCGCTGTTGAGAATGCCGGACTGACCCTTCATGTGATGGCCCCCACACCTGAGGCCCCGTCCATTACGGCAGCCATGGATATTTTCCTTAAAGAACATGCAACCAGAAGACGGTAACTTTTCACAAACTCTTCCGAAGGCCGAACGCATTAGTTCCTGTCTGTCTATCGAGCAGCTGGTCCATGCGCGCAATACCGTCTATAAGTATCCAGTCAAATGCTATTATACTGTAAATCAGCTTTCTGATGCGCTTTCTGTGAGCCGTATGGCTGTGTCGGTGCCCAAAAGGCTGTTCAAGCATGCCGTTGACCGCAATCGCATCAAGCGACTTGTACGTGAGGCCTATCGTCTGAATAAGGGATGCGCTCTTCAGCCGCTGACTGATTCGGGTCGCCAAGCCGACATGTTATTCCTGTTTATGGGTAAGGAGATGCCGCAATTTGCACAAATAGAAGATGTTATAAAACAGTTGTTGAGCCAGATAGCCAAACGGTCATGAACATTTTCAGAAAACTCATCGGTGGTTTCAATCGTGGATTGTCGTGGTTGATGATAGCCTTCATCAAGGCATATCAGTTTACGCTGTCGCCGCTTATCGGGCGCAGTTGCCGCTATCAGCCCACCTGCTCCAACTATGGCATCGAGGCCATTCGCAAACACGGTCCCTACAAAGGGTTCTGGCTCACGCTCAAACGGGTGCTGTCGTGTAATCCGTGGGGTGGCAGCGGTTACGATCCCGTGCCGTAATATTTTGTTATTAAGGAATTTGTGGGGGCGTAGCGCGCTACGCCCCCACGATTTTATTTGTTGGTCAATTTTTCCTCAAAAATAATTTTTTCCGCTTCGAAGCCGCTGTTGATAATCATCAGCGCCGCTTTCTCCACTGCCGTCCTTCCGTCCTTGCGCAAAGGCTTGTTCTGGAAGGTGAATTTCCATACCAGCGTCTCCTTTGGTGCCAGGTTGGCCGTGATAGTTTCCACCAGTTTCTCCGATTTGAGAGTGCCTTTGTCGCTCTTCAGCCAGGTGAGGCTGCCGTCGAGCACTTCCTGCCTGTACGAGATGGCGGTCTGCTCGTCGCCATTGATGAAGACGAAGGTGACGAGAGCGCGGCGGCTGTCGGTCACGTCCTTCATAATGGTGCGGTTGTATTGGTATTTAAAGCGGCCAGTCGAATCGACAAGGCGGTCGCCTTGTGCCTGCAAAGTGGTGATGGATAAGAAGATAATAGTGAGAAGTGAGAGCAGCGGTTTCATGTGGGCAGGTTAAAATTGGTTTATCCAGGTGGCCACTTCGAGGGCCGAGATGAGGTTCATGCAGTTGTGGTGCTTGTGGGGACATTGGCTGTAGCCCAGCTTGGAACACGGCCGGCAGGGCAGGGGCCAGATTTCGAAGTTGCGCACCAGCTCGGGGTGTTGGGGGTTATAGGCGTACATGCCGAACTCGGTGACGGTGTTGCCCCACAGGGCGGCGATGGGCTTGTTGAGGGCGGCGGCAATGTGCATCAGGCCGGTGTCGCCTGTGAGCACGCAGTCGCTCTGCTGGATGATGGAGGCCGACTCGTACAGCGAGAACTTGCCGCAGCCGTTGAAGGCTTTGCCTTCAAGCTGGGCGGCAATCTGTTCACCCGTAGCTGCCACATCCTTGCCGCCCAGCAGCATGATGGGTTTGTGCAATATGCGGCCAATCTCCACAATCTTGTCAGCGGGAATACGCTTGGTGGCGTGGATGCTGCCAACCGAAACGGCCACGTAGCCGTCTTCAAAGATGGCGGGCAGGTCGAGCTCATCATACTCCTCACTCTCAGGGATGAAGAAGTCCAGTCCTTGGTTGTCGTTGTGTACGTCCAATGGAGCTACGGCCTCAAAGTAGCGGTCCACGATGTGCTTGTCGGGCAGGAAGTTGATTTTCAGGTTCACAAAGAGCCATTTGCCGAAATTGCACTTGTGGAAGGTGGCGTGCGGACGTCCCAGCTGGCGTACGATCTGACGCGAGCGGTGGTTCTTTTGCAGGTCGGCCACAAAGTCGTACTGCTCGGCACGCAATTCGGTCAAAATCTCTTTCGGACTTACCAAGAAGGTGTGAAACTTCGAGATGTACGGATTGTACTCCAGCACAAGACGGTTTGCCTTCTTGGTTAAAACATGTATTTCTGAATCGGGATAGGCCCCTTTTAATGCTCTGATGACGGGAGTGGTCAATACGATGTCACCTATAGAGCTGAATCTGATAACTAATATTTTCCGTTTCGCCGGAGGTTGACTGTCATCCATGATGTTTGATGGTTTATAAATAATGGTCTTCTGTAGAAATATTTACAGGTTTGTCATAATGTGTGCGGATGGGATTGCCGTAGATGTCGAGCAGGTAGTGCATCATCTTTTCAGGCGGCACATCGGTGTTGGCCGACTGCTTGTGCAAGTAGTCGATGAAGGCTGCCTTCTGTTCGTCGGTGTAATGGTCGGCAAATTCGTTGCTGTTTTCTTGCAGGTCGTAGGCGATGTAGTTGTTGGGGAAAAGTGTGTAGTTGTCGTATATCTGCTTGTCAATCAAATGGCAAACTTCCATAGCCTGCTCGTTGATGGGGATCTCTTTCGAGATGTGGCCAATCTCGTCGTTGATGGAATGGCCGATGACGAAGTGTACGCGCCCCTTATAGCCAACGATGCCTTGTTTCATACTGTCGTAGTCTTCGCCGGGTTTCTTCACGTAGGCGCTCTCTTCCGAGAGGGCCAGTTCGCGGGCTTTCAAGCGGTCGCACGACTCGTACTCATACGACACGGTGACGGGCACGATGTTCAGTGCCTGTAACCCTTCAAGGAATTGCGGTCGGGCGTAGCTGCCCAGCATCTTGATGAGCCCTTGTTGCGTCAGGTCGATACCATTTTTGGTGCGGCCGTTGCGCTGTGCAATCCATACCGACTCTTTTTCATCGCTGATGATGTGGTGAATATATTCCGACAGCAGTTGTGAGTTGGCCAGGCGCTCGCGTGGTGAGCCGCCGCGTTTCACCATGAACAGCTTATTCACCTTGGCGAAGGCCGTCAGGGTTGGGCTCGACAGCAGGTTGTCGCCGAAGGCAATTTTGGTTGAGTTAATGCCTTTCTCGAAGAAATAGTTCTGCAGCAGTGCCGTGTCAATCACAATGTCGCGGTGGTTGGCAATGAAGAGGTACCGCTTGTCGCTATCCAGATTTTCGATGCCCGAGTAGGTGACCGAGGCTGTGGATGAGCCTAAGAAAAAGTCGATGAAGCGCTTCACGATGGTGCTTTGAAAGTCGTAAATGGAGTGAAAATGCTCAAACTCCTCCTTCATTTGGTCCATCGGGTAGTGGTTGGCAATTAGGTTCAGAGCTTTTTGAAAACCTTTGTCCTCAAATAAGTTAGAAAGCACAAATTGTGCTTCACGGTCATTATAAGGTCTTATATCTTCAAAACGGCTGTCCATAGTTCGTGTTAAATACAATTCGCAAAAATACAAAAAAATGTGGTATTTTACCCTTATGAGGGTAAGGTGTTGATGATGTGCCATTTTGATTTATTGTTATGCGTTTCCCTGCGGGAATGGGGCGGCGTGCCGCGTCCGCGGTGGGGGATTTGCAATCATCGTTTCCTGTTACCAGATATTGGCGAAGGATTATTTGTTGCACCTTAGTTTTATCCCCGCAAGGGGATGCCTATCAATAGATATTGGCGAAGAATTATTTGTTGCACATTGGTTTCATCCCCGCAAGGGGATGCCTGTCAATAGATATTGGCGAAGGATTATTTGTTGCACCTTGGTTTCATCCCCGCAAGGGGATGCCTATCAATAGATATTGTCGAAGGATTATTTGTTGCACCTTGGTTTCATCCCCGCAAGGGGATGCCTGTCAATAGATATTGGCGAAGGATTATTTGTTGCACATTGGTTTCATCCCCGCAAGGGGATGCCTGTCAATAGCTCAATGAATGTGATTTTCCCCAAAAACAACCCCGCAAGGGGTTGCCTATCAATAGCTCAATGAATGTGATTTTCCCCAAAAACAACCCCGCAAGGGGTTGCCTATCAATAGCTCAATGGATGTGATTTTCCCAAAAAACAACCCCGAAAGGGGTTGCACATTATTCTTCCAATACGGATTTGAAAATGTATTTTTCATCATATTCAATATTAAATGATTTCAAAATTTTCAGATATTCATCTCTGAATCCACGTTTCTTATGATGTTCCTCTTGGTTTTCGATATATTTTGCCACATTTTTAATGTCTGATTTTGCATAGCTGAAAGCACCGAATCCCTCTTGCCACGCAAATCTGCAAGGCACAAAATGTCGTTCGTTAATCCACAGTGAAGAACTGCGTTTTACATCCGCCATTAGCGATGATGGAGATATGGCAGGATGCATACTCACAAGAATATGCACATGGTCGGCAACCCCACCGATAGCCATTACTTTGCATTGGTGATTATTAATGCACCCTGTCATGTATTTGTACAATTCGTTTCGCCAAGAAGGCTGGATGAGCATTGCACGTTTTTGAACGGCAAAAACATAATGATGATAAATTTGCGAGTAGGTTTTTGACATAATTAAAATATTTAATTCGTGTGCAAATATAATATTATTTTAATAATTATTAATATATAAATATTATAATAAAATATGAATTTTTTTTGTATTTTATCCGCAAAAGGTTAGATGTCGTTTAAAATTGGTGAAACCTGAAAAACGGCGCGTGTGTTAAAACGAACATACCGCGATGCATCCCCATACGGGGATGGAATGGTCTGGGTGCAATTCCGATTCTATTGCAATGCATTCCCTTGCGGGAATGCCGCAAAAAAAAATCTTGCCGTGGTGCTTGAGCCCGCCGCGGTGTCTAATCTTCGTGGTGCCTGAGCCTGTCGAAGGCACCACCTTCCAACAAAAAAATCGCGGCTCTCTACAGAACCGCGATTTTCACATTTATCGTCTCCTGTTGCAAAAGGATTAATCCTTCAAGCAGCGGAAGTTAGAATTCGCGCCGTTTTTCTGGTTCTTCCAGTTTAAACAGGCCGTCGCCTTGGGGGTAGAGCACGAAAAGCCCTTTGCTCAGGGCGTACTGGTCAGACTTCTCATTATATTTTAATGCTGTGATGGCGGGATACACCGTACAGTTTGCGAATGGTCGGAAACATTCCTTGAAATATTTCATCTGTTCGAGGAAATGGTCCACATCTTGTATGCGACAGGTGGTTTTCACCTCTACGGTTACAGCAACATCAGTATCGCACAGAATAACATCCACTTCCATTCTGTGGCCAGTGGGAGATTCTCCTCTTGCGGCAGAACGGTAAATTTGAGTGATGCCAATACCCTTCTTTTTGAAAACCTCGAGTGATGCTGGCGTACAAAGCGCTTCTATCAGTTTCCCCCACTGAGTAGTGAACAGCTCGCTCAGTTTTTGAATTTTACGGTCGGTTTCCTGCATTCTGCGGTCGGTCTCTTTCATCGATTCCAACAACGCAACCCACCTTGGATCAGATAGTAAGGCTTGTGAAGATGTCTCCATAATAATCCTCCTTTGTTATTTTCACCCTGCAAAAGTACAAATGATTTTT
>JAFTCA010000114.1 GCA_017454945.1 Bacteroidales bacterium | reverse complement strand
TGCGCGAGATCACCCGCAGCGAGGTGCCCGACACCGTGCGCGTTTTCCCGCCGCTGAACATCAACTACGGACCGGGCGTACGCTTCGGCAACGACTGTTTCCTCAACTTCGGATGCACGCTGTTAGCCATCGGTGGCATCACCATCGAGGACGGCGTCTTCATCGGCCCGCACTGCGTGCTGGCCACCGAATACCATCCCGAAAGCCCTGAAACCCGCCACACGTTGCTCACCAAACCCATCGTGGTGAAACGCAACGCCTGGCTCGGAGCCGATGTGAAAGTGCTGGCGGGCGTCACCATCGGCGAAAACGCCATCGTGGCCGCAGGAAGTGTGGTGACGAAAGACGTGCCTGACAATATGGTGGTAGCTGGAAGTCCCGCCAAGGTAATCAGACCCATCGACCCAAACAAGAATGACTGACGGAAATATCAAACTATGTGTGGACAATAACAACTGACCGCCGCAAGGGGTTGAAGTGCCCTTTGCGGGCGGTGATATTTTGCCTGCATTCCAAAATAATGCGTATCTTTGCAGCATCAATTGAAACCAATAAACTGAAATAGCAATGAAAAAACTAGCATTCATCATGGCAGCATTTCTGACGATGAGTCTGAGTGGCTGCGCACAGAAAAACCAAACCCAAAATCAAGAAAAGGAAAACCCCGAAATGAAAAAGACTTTAGTAGTTTACTTCTCGGCCACCGGCACCACCAAGGCCGCCGCACAACGTCTGGCAACAGAACACAACGCCGACCTTTATGAAATCACTCCCGAACAGCCATACACCGATGCCGACCTCAACTGGCGCGACAAATCTTCACGCTCGACCATTGAGATGAATGATAAGACCTCGCGTCCAGCAATCAAAGGCACTTGCGAAAACATCGCCGACTACGATACCGTATGGATTGGTTTCCCCATTTGGTGGTATACCGCCCCCACCATCGTCAACACCTTCATCGAAGCTCACGACCTCAGCGGAAAAACCATTAACGTCTTTGCCACCAGCGGCGGCAGTACCGTCGATGGTTCATACAACGACTTGAAGAAGGCTTACTCGCAGTATAAATGGGGCGAGAAGCGGCTGATGAACGACTGATTTATATTGCACTGAAAAAACACCGCAGGTCGTGCCTTTGCGGCGGTAGTGCAGAAACTAATTCTGTTGTAACCTATACAATTCCTTCTCCTGTTTCCACCTTTTACGCCGTTTCCATCATCCGATTCATTAATTCATACAGATAGGCAGGGCTTTGCACATACAACTCGCATTCCTCGTCTTGCAAGGCATCCATCAATGGAGATTGATACACCTTTTCCATAGCCTGCTCTATGGTGCAACCTGTATCTTCCATCACATATTTCACCAACTCGCTTAAAGCGTAGTCAATGAGGTAGGTCGCGATTTGGTGGTGGGTAGGCTGGTTCATAGTACTTCAACATTTATCTTGTGAGGGAACTGCATAGCTTGCACCGTTCCAAAGTAATACTGCTGATCAAGGTATCTGTCTTGCAGCAACTTCGCCACCTGCTCGGACGTGTATATGCCTTCGCGGTAGTTGGTCAGTTGAAGCACCACGCCATCGTTGGCTATCGGTCCTATTACGATGTCGTAATCGTGTATCGGAGTCGTGTTTTTCCTGTCACGATTGTCATACACAAACATCAGCCATTCCACAGTGGCTTTCTCTGGGAAGCGTTTTACCTTCAAGTCCGACGACAAGGCCGCCTCATCAAGTTCGTATGTGATTAGCGTTGCTGTTCCTCCGAAAAGTCGTGCTTTCTTCTGTGCCATGCGGATGGATGTCGATTTGTCGGGCGTCACATAGAATCCCTTGCCGAAGTCTTTGTAACGCAACCCTTTCGTGAGGTCTATGGTCTCTATGTCTGCATTTGAGCCGTGGTATAGTTTCATGCCAGTTCTCCTCCGTTTTGTTGGCAGATGATAAGCAAGTCATCTATGGTTTCATCCATCGACTGCAAGTGTTCCACATCGTAAAACTCTATCAAGAATGCAAGTCCCTTATGCTGATGCAGATAGTTGAAAGCCGCTTGGCGACTCATCGCAAAGCGTTGTCCGAAAGCCTGCACAGCAGCTGTTAGGAAAGAAATCTCATACTTGCTCATTTCTTTTTCTGCTCATTTTTCAATTTGCAAAAATATAATTTTTTCAAAAAATACAGACAGTGTAATCGGTCAGTCTCCAAAATCTGACTATTTTTGCACCAAAATTTGAATAGTAGAAATGACCGAATCCGAAGCCATCATTGCCCGCCATAGCGTGCGGCAGTATTTAGACAAGCCCATAGAGGCGGAGAAAATCGAGGCGATACAGGAGAGTATCGACATCTGCAACCGCGAAGGCGGCGTGCATATCCAGTTGGTGACCAACGAGCCAAAGGCGTTCTCATCGCTGATCGCCAAATACGGCAGATTCCGGAACGTGAGCAACTATATTGCCGTGGTGGCACCCAAAGGCCGGCAAGGCAGCGTGTCGGCAGGCTACTGGGGCGAACGACTCGTGCTGGCCTTGCAGATGTTGGACCTCCGCACCTGCTGGGTGGGCGCATCCTACAAGAAAGATATGTCGCTGTTCCGAATTGGTGCCGACGAGGAGCTGAAATGCGTCATCTCTTTCGGCTACGGAGCCAACGACGGGGTACAGCACCCGCAGAAGAGAACCATCGCTGATGTTGCTGAAAACAAGTCTGCCGCCGCCGATTTCCCCGATTGGTTTGTACAGGGCGTGGAGGCCGCCTTGCTCGCCCCCACTGCCGTCAACCAGCAGAAGTTCAAGTTTATCTTGCACGATGACAACCGCGTGGAGGCTGTAGCCAAATTCTCCCTGATCGGCTATTCGCATCTCGACCTCGGCATTGCGAAGTGTCACTTTGAGGTAGGAGCGGGAAAAGACTTTGCTTGGATATAAAATTCCGTTGAGGATTTAACCCATGACCGCATCCTAACTGGATGATAGGGTATTTAAGAATGGATGATTTATTTTTGGCTATATCTAATAATTTTTATACCTTTGTAGCCAAAAATAATTAAATAGTTTTTCATGCAAATTATTGGTAGAAAGCGAGAAATAAAAGAATTACAAAGATTGAAAGAGTCGAGCCAAGCGGAGTTTGTCGCGATATATGGTCGCAGACGTGTGGGCAAGACTTGGTTAGTGCGGAGCTACTTTCAAGACCAATTCACTTTTTATACCACTGGCATTGCCCGTGGCAACAGAAAAGAACAAATCCAAAATTTCTACAAATCAATATGTTCCTACAGCAAATCGAATCTTCAGCAACCTAAAGACTGGTATGAGGCTTTTGACTTGCTCAAAGATGTGATTAAACGTTCCAGACAACGTAGAAAAGTGGTGTTTTTAGATGAACTACCCTGGATGGACACACAAAAATCGGAATTCCTGAAAGCGATTGATTTGTTTTGGAACAGTTGGGGAAGTATGCAGCGAAATTTGCTGTTCATCGTATGTGGAAGTGCGGCCTCATGGATGGTGAAGAACATCATCCGCAATAAAGGAGGCCTGCACAACCGTTTGACGTGCCACCTGCACCTTGAACCGTTCACCCTTGCGGAAACCAAGGCCTACCTTCATTCCCAAGGTGTGCGTTGGACTGAC
>JAFTCA010000113.1 GCA_017454945.1 Bacteroidales bacterium | reverse complement strand
GTGTTGCAGGCGTAGAGCGTCTCGCTGTAGCCGAAAATGTCGGCCATCACCTTGGTGTTTTCTTCGAGCAAAGTGGGGTAGCCAATCTGATTCATATAGTCCTCCGGGCAGTTCATCGTGAAGATCATTGCCGTAGGTATCACCTTGTCGCGCAGCGTGATATGCTTCCCGTTCTCGTACATATAGGTGCCGACGGGGAAGGCCAAGCGCTCCATAAACGAGCGCAAATCGCCCGTTGGATAGCTTAAGTAGACCGGCGAGCCCAGCACCAGCACGTCGCACTGGCGGGCGCGCTCCAGCACGGGGCGCAGGTCGTCGCGGATGGCGCAGACGCCATTGGTTTTCGAGTTCTTCAGCTTGCAGGCAAAGCAGCTCTTGCAGCCGTGGAAATTGATGTCGTAGAGGTGCACCATCTCGCACTCCGCGCCGGCCTCCGTGGCACCCTGCATCGCGCTTTCCAGCATCTTGGCAGTATTCCACCCCTTGCGCGGCGAACCATTGACAAACATTGCTTTAACTGTATTGCTCATATCAGTTTTTGTTAGTTTTCGAGAGTGCAAAGATACGCAAATTCCCCGACACCCGCCCCACCGACAATTTCCGCAGCGCAACGAACCGAGATTGCGGAAATGAATTAGTGACAAATGATCTCAACTTTCAATTTTCAACTTTCAACTTCCATCTAACGCATTTAAATTTTGCCATATCGGAAAATAGTTGTAATTTTGCAAATTGAAAACAGAGGACAAAAGCCTATGAGCACAGAAGCGATGACCAAGATAATAGCCGACTATTTCAAGACGCAACCCGTCCTGAAAGCGTGGCTATTTGGCTCCTTCGCCCGCGGCGAAGAGACGCCGCGAAGCGATGTGGATATCCTTGTGGAGTTCGACCACGGACACCCTATTGGATTGCTTCGCTATGCCGGGATGTGGCGAGAAATAGAGGATTTAATCGGGCGAAAAGTCGACCTGGTGGAGGATGGCACATTGATGCCATTTGCCGCAGAATCTGCCAATCGTGACAAACAACTTATTTATGAGAGAACAAAGTAGAGACATCGAAAGGCTCCGCCATATTGTCAACAGCATTGCCCACATCGAAGACTTCCTTCGCGGCAAAAGCCTCGAACAGATGAAAGATGATGTGATGTGCTACCACGCCGTGGTGTACAACATTATGATTATCGGTGAGGCTGCCAATATGTTGACCAATGAATTTCGCGACCGCCACAGCGAAATACCTTGGCGACAGATAATAGATATGCGCAACGTTTTGGTACACGGCTATTACACCACAAGCCCGCTGTTTGTATGGGAAACCTATACCAACGACCTGCCTTTGTTGAAACAACAAGTAGAGAAATTCATCTCTGAACTATCTGAAAAATAATACATTCTCAATACAGCAACAATATAATAAAACAATGATATAAAAAAAATTTAGAATAGACATAATAACATATTGAGCTTGACGCTCTTGTTCTCACATAACGAAGCTGGTAACTTTTATGGAACGGGAATGGGATGCGGAGGGTTCACGCAATGGCGTGGATCATTTCGTAACTTATTCGTTCCATAGGTATCACCAGCACCTGTTATGTGAATAAGGGAAATCATAAACGAAATGCATTTGCGCCTTTCTTTATGCCCCTTATTTTAGAAAACATCGGCTTCCGGCTCACAAAAAAAGCAGGGAAGCCGAAAACTGCATTATAGAGTAGGCACAAAAAATAAAACAATTATGGGACTTTTTAACGGAAAAAAGAAAAGTGTTGGGACAGAAGAACTGTCCTTCAGCAGACGCGAAATGATGGCTATCCTCAAAATGGCAGGCGCAATGGCTGGTGCAGATGGTAGAGCTCATCCAAATGAAGTAAAAATGATGATTAATGAATGCCTTAGATTCGGCATAGATGCAGAAGAGAGCTCAAAACTTCTCTCTCAATCAACAAATATGGATGGAAGTGAGGCTATGGCAACAATTGCGATTATGACTGATGCTCAAAAGAGATATGTCTGTGCTTATCTCGGTTCTCTTATGGCCATTGATGGAAACATAGATGATAATGAGAGAACTATGTGGCAGTTGGTCTCGACACTATGCAAATTGCCGACAATGACTATAAGTGATGCGCTGGAATATATGGCAAACTAATTACTATACAGAATGAGAACACTACAATTAGACAAAGTCAATGTCGGGAGTCATCCCGAAGAAGTAATATACTTTGAGCAAGCAAAGCAATTTCACGAATGCCAACTGAAAATGTCTGAGAATTTGTTTACAATCTATCGGAATGGGAGCATAATCTTTCAGACAATATTAACTCTTTACGAAGAAGACCACCTTACGAAAACACATTGCGGGAAATGGGAAGACGGAAAGCGTTTCCGAATTGTCCAACCGAGTGACGAGTTAATTCCATTGTTTCAAGCTATGCAGAAAGAGAACATCACAATCGGAAGTATGTTTTCGGATGGGTATGCAGTTACCTTTCAATTGGGAGAATACGTTGGCAACAACTCTTTTAAGCAACCGACAGACTCCATTCTTTGTTCTTTGTTTGAAGGAAGCAACAATCCATCCACGGGGAAAACGATATTCCATTCAAACACACATCAACGATACGAACAAGGAATTCCTACACGAGGAGAGCAAGTTGGATGTCATCGCAATGTCGTTATTGAGAAAAACATTTCAGGAGGCATAGGTTATTCCGTTTCTGTTGAGAACCCAGACGCGATCCCAGGATCTTGGGGAGCAACACCTATGGGAACAAAGCCAATGAAAGTGGTGTTATCAGAAAAAGGGAAAATTGAACTTCGCGGATACGGATATGACAGGACTGCCGTTGCTTTGGGCATTCCTATGAATGACGCCACATTCGAGAACTATGGGATGACAGTATTTCATAATGAAAAAGAGATTACACACTGTGTTATTCATATGATAGAGCGTGGGATTGACATAGATTACTATATCAAGTAATTAAAGCATAAGTACACTTTATATAGGGAGAGTGTCTTGTTTTGGAGAGGTTTTCCTCCCTGCACATTTCGTACTCTGTGTTGTAGTAACTGCAATCAATTGCGGAGAATAACAGTCCTATTCTCCGCATATTTTTGCGACAAATATACACGTTATGATACATCAAAATAAAAAACACGTATGCAAATACACATTTTTATTCGTCCACTAACAAAAAATGCTATTTATTATTTCCTCACAGATATATTTTGTATTTTTCAAATCATCATTATCCGAATAGTAGTATCCACTTCACCTCCTTTGCGGAGAAAGAGTATGCTATTCTCCGCATATTTCGCGGTGAATACACAACTTTTTCTCCGCGTAAACAGAGATTTCAGAAAGATGAAACCGCTCAGCCTTTAAACTCAAAACCAGCCTGTTCCACCGCCTTGCGGACGGCGTCGGCATCGGCTGTGCCGGTGACGGTGACGGTTTTGGCTCCGAGGTTGACCTCGGCGGAGGAGACACCTTTAAGGCTTCCAACAGCCTTCTCGACGGCGGCCTTGCAATGGTTGCAGTGCATTCCCTCGACGGTGTAGACGGCTGTGCCTTCCACAGCTTCCTGTTTTTTGAAACGACTTAAGAATTTCATAGTGAGTGCTATTAAGATGAACAATACTAAAAGTGCAGAACAGACGGTGCGGAAAACGCCCGGGCGATGCACCGGCATACCGCAGCAGTCGGCGCCGGCAGCGGGCACGGCCAGTTCGGCACCGATGCCGAGCGCGTTGATGAGCAGTCCGAATAGGACCGAAAACACAACGATAGTGAGGATATAGACAAGCGTGAAGCGGCTGCCGAGCGACTTGCGCACCACGAGAATCGAGGCCAGATTGACCGCCGGGCCAGCCACAAGCATCACCAGTGCCGCTCCAGGCGAAAGACCCTTCATCATCAGCGCGGCCGCCACCGGTATGCTGCCCGTGGAGCAGATGTACATTGGCACGGCAACAACCAGGATGACAAGCATTTGCAGCAAGGGCTTATTGCCGAAGGCGAGGAAAAACTCGTCGGGCACCGCCACATTGATAAGCGCGGCCAGCAGCAAACCGATGATAAGTCGCAGTCCAATATCCTGAATCATATCGAAATAGGCGTACTTGAGCACACGCCACAGGCGGCTGCCCGTCTCGACGCGGCACGAGCCACAAGCAACGCCCGCAGCGTCGCCGTCGGGCACAAGCCGGTTGACCAGCAGGCCGCCGCAGATGCCCGTAACCAAGGCCACCACCGGACGCACGATGGCAAAACCCAGCCCCATAATGGAGAACGTGGCCAGGATGGAGTCGATGCCCGTTTGCGGAGTGGCAATCAGAAACGAAGCCACCGCGCCATTCGAGGCGCGCTCGTTCTTCAGGCCGATGGCCGTCGGAATGACGCCGCAGGAGCACAGCGGCAGCGGAATTCCCAGCAGCGCCGCCCACAGGACCGAAAACTTGTTGCCCTTGGACAGGTAACGGACATAGAAATCGCGAGGCACAAAGATATGCAGCACCCCCGCAATGAGGAAACCCAGCAGCAGGTAAGGACTCATCTCGTTGATTACCATCAGGAAAGACTCAAAAAAAGCCTGTATGTTCATATCATTTCATCATTTTTCCCGCCCTTTAACGACGGCCCGGCAAGATTATTGCACATTTTATTGTAATTGTTTTTCGGCGGCAAAAAGTGAACCACAAACCGAACTTTGTCGGCCGACAATTGCACTATTCTTCGTATTTTTGCAAATGCAAAAAAGAAAACAAAATACACATATCAATCAGATAATCAACAACCAACAATGAAACGCATCACATTGCTTCTCGCCGCTTGCTGCCTGATATTCACAGCCTGCGCGCAAAACAAAAACGGAAACGAAAACAACCAACAGAAAGGAAAGAATATGAGCAAAACACTTGTGGCCTACTTCTCGGCCACCGGAACCACAAAGGCCGCCGCCCAGCAGCTGGCCAAAGAGAAAAACGCCGACCTCTTCGAGATTGCCCCCGAGGTGGCCTACACCGCCGCCGACCTCGACTGGCGCGACAAGCAATCGCGCTCGACAATCGAGATGAAAGACCACAGCTCGCGTCCCGCCATCAAAGGCACCTGCGCCAACATCGCCGACTACGACACCATCTGGATCGGCTTCCCCGTGTGGTGGTACACCGCCCCGACAATCATCAACACCTTCATCGAAGCCCACGACCTGAGCGGCAAGGTGCTCAACGTCTTCGCCACCAGCGGCGGCAGTGGCGTTGAAGGCTCCGCCAAAGACCTCCGCAAGGCCTATCCGCAGTACCAATGGGGCGAAAGCCGCCTGATGAACTAAAGGTCGCGCCGGCAGCCACGCCGCAACAAACACATTCACGACAAGCGAGCAACAACGCGCAACCCACTGCACGCCAGCAGAATCGAAGTCCCCGGACTTCTTCCTGCTGGCGTTTTTTTTGCGCCCCCAAAAACATAAACGTCCAAACCATTTACCCGACACACGAACTGCACCCCATTCCGACAAAATTCCTACCAAATTTTTATCAAACTCTACTGAGGTAATATTTAACAAAACTTTGGTAGGAATTTGGTAAGAGTTTGATTGAACTTTGGTACCCCTCGTGTGGTTGAAAATCAATACGTTGGCAAATCGTTAAAATTGTGTTAAATTTAAGAGATTTTAACGAATTTTGTTAAAATTTAACATTTAAAGAGGTAAAATAAAGTAGATTTCTGATTGAAAAGGAATTAAAGTGTTAAAATGGGGTAATAACACTCGCAAAAGAAAAGGGTAAATGGGGTTGGTGGGGGGTTGGCGGAAATTAGGCGAAGATTAGGCACTAATTAGGCGTTAATTAGGCAGATATTAGGCATAGTTTAGGCGGGGCCGGGCGTTGGGCGACGAGAGGCTGGCGAGAGACCGGGCGGAGGACGGAGGGGCCGGGCGGGGGGCGACGACGGGGCCGGGCGGAGGGCTTTGGCTGGGCGGGAGGGGTTATTTGATGCGGCAGGTGAGGAGCGGGCGGCCTTGGAGGGTGCCTTCGAGGATGTCGCCGATGGCTACGGGGCCGACGCCGGCTGGGGTGCCGGTATAGATGAGGTCGCCGGTGCGAAGCAGCATAAAATCAGAGATATATGAAATCATACGATCAACGCTGCACAGCATATCGCGTGTGTTGCCGCTTTGCAGCGTTTCGCCTGCGCGCGACAGCGAGAACGAGAGGTTTTGGATGTCGCCGCCCAGTTCGACAAGCGGGACGAAATCGCTGAGCACCGCCGAACCGTCGAAGCCCTTCGAGAGGGTCCACGGCAGCCCCTTGGCTTTGGCCTCGGCCTGCAAGTCGCGTGCCGTGAAGTCGATGCCGAGG
>JAFTCA010000112.1 GCA_017454945.1 Bacteroidales bacterium | reverse complement strand
GCTGGATTAAGGTCAACAACCGCAAGTATATGCCGCTGACAATCTCCTACGAATTCGGTCACAACGACAACGTATTGACAACCATCGAGTGCGCCCGCGCACATTACGACACATAATATTACAAAATATTACACGCCCGTTTAACCTCATTTGATAGTCATTTGCCTACAAATGTGCATTGTTACGATTATTACAAATATTACACGGTTTTGTATCAGAATTCCGGGGCGTTCTCATAGATCTTTTTATTCAGGCCGCTGTCGAAGTGGTCGGTGTAGATGTTCTGTATGGCAAGGCTGCTGTGGTCGGCGTGGTGCTGCACCGTCAGCTGGTCAACCCCGGCGTGGAGCAGGTCGGTGAGACCCGTGTCGCGAAGCGAGTACAACTGTATCTCCTTGGGCAAACCTGTCGCTTTCCTCATCCTATCCCAGCTTTTCTGGAAGTATTGCTTATTTATAGGAGTAACGTCGGGCAGCAGCTCCTCATTTTTACCAAACAAGTATAAATCAAGATTTTTACATTTTGACAGTATGGGCGCCAACATCCCATCGAGTGAAGGTGTCAGCGCCGCAAAGCGCTCTTTGTGGTTCTTGGCATTGTCGGCAGGAATAACGATGCAATGGCGGTCAAGGTGGATGTGCTTCAGTTGGATTTTGGCAATCTCTCCGGGCCTGATGGCCGACGAATAAACCAGCTGGCAGACAATATTCATTGCCGGACGGGTATTCTTATAATATTCGGTAATGATGGCACGGGCATCGGGCGGAACAAGCCCCCTAATCTTTGGCTCTTTCTTCAAGGTCTTCATGCCGACAAAGGGATTCTCCTTGCAATACAGATGTTCCAGTCCCCATTGGAAAAATGCCCGCATCACCTTCAAAGTATTGTTGTAACTCCTGTTGCGATTGCCCAGTTCGAGCACATCATCCATATACCGAACAGCCTGTGGACGTAGAAAAGTTCCACTGAAACAGTCTGCGAAACCATTATCCTCACACCACCTTAACCAGATGTCGGTAACGCTGCCGTATTGCGTCAGGGTGGTCGGACGGCACCCCTCGGCCTTTTTTGAGGCAAGGAATTTCTCGCGCAGCTCACGAAGAGGAGTATAAAGCCTTCCATCCTCCGTCTCGTGCAACGGAGTCCAACCGCCTCTCAGTTTGCTATTAAGATTGTCCGCCACCTGTTGGGCGGCCAACAGCCGCCCTCTCTTGGTGGGTATGCGCTTGACAAGCTTGGTGAGCCTCATCCGCTTTCGCTCCATTGTGCCGGAGGACGGATTTAGCACATAGTACTCTATCATCAAGCCTGCCTTGGTTTCTTTCACCAAAGCGGGCAAATATTTTGTTATCTCGTGTAGTTGACTTGATGGCATTTTTTTTTCTTGGCCACCATCCGTGATGATAGCCAAGAAAATAAACGTTGGCACACTTTTGGCACAGTTTTTTCAGCTCATTCGCTGTAACTTGCTGTGTTTCAATCTTTGTGACCCCGGCGGGATTCAAACCCACGACTTTCGGAACCGGAATCCGACGTTCTATTCAGCTGAACTACGGGGCCTCTATTTGTCAAAATGTGCTTTCTGTTGCCAGAAATGGACTGCTCTTTAACGCATGGAATGATATTTTATTTTATATGATTGAAATTTTTTTTATTTTTTTTTTCGGCAGTGAGGTGTGCATGTCGCTCTTGACCGCAATAAAACACGGTGG
>JAFTCA010000111.1 GCA_017454945.1 Bacteroidales bacterium | reverse complement strand
CTCTATAACACTATAACTCTTAACACCTTAGTTTCTTAACTCCTTAACTTCTTAACTTCTTAACTTCTTAACTCCTCACTTCTCACTTCATTATTTCATATTTTCCACAATAAATCTTATCTTTGCTTCGTTATTAATTTTAAAATATAATTGCCATGAAAAAAACGTTAGCATTCATTTTTAGCATTTTAGGATTCTCGTTGTGCGCCTGCATGAAGTATGGTGTGCCTATGGCTAGGTTTGAGGTGAAAGGCAAAGTGACAGATACCGAAGAACAACCCTTGAAGGATATCAGAGTTGTGGTTGCTCGTTACGACACTGTACGTACCGATTCGGCAGGACATTATGAATATTATAGAGAGCTGAGCGCAAGAGAAGACATAATGCCAATTGAAGCTATTGATATGGATGGTGATGCCAATGGTGGCAATTATGCTCCTACGACCGTCTATGTTACTCTTTCGAAGAAGGATTTCAAAGACGGAGGAGACGGCTATGAATTGGGCAAAGCCACGAAAGAGGTTAATTTCAAGTTGGAGAAGAAGGAAACTGAAAAGTAAAGAATAAATTCAAAATTCAGAATTCAAAGAACAAAGAACAAATTCAAATTCAATAACTCAATAACTCTATAACTCTTAACTTCTTAACTCTATCCACTCCTCACTACTCACTTCTAATCGCAAAAAACTTAAAACATCTTATATTATGAAAAAACTATTCCTTATGTGCGCATTTTTAACGGCAGTGTTGTTCGCCGGTGCGCAGAATGAAGTGTCGGCGACGGCCAATGATGACGGTCCCGATTGGAGAACTACCATGCCGCGCCACGAGTTTTCGTTGGGTGTGGGCGATGCCTACTGGCCGGCCATCATAACGGGAGTTAACCCTATTCGCTGGGGTGACCCGTGGTATGAGCCTATAAGCCCTGCCGATTGGTTCAACGATGAAACCTATCACGGTCGTTGGTGGACCGCAGGTTCCTACTCTTTCTCATATTTGTTCCGCGTATATAAGTTCTTGTGGTTGGGTGCCGAAGTGTCGTATGCAAACTTCACCTCCAAGGTATTCGACAAGATGACCGATCTTCAGGTTGGCAAGGATGCGGTGCACATGGTCTCTTTCATGTCCAAAATTCGTTTTTCGTTCATGAACACCAAATATGTCACCCTGTATGCAGGTTTTTCGCTGGGTGCCGGTGTGGAGATTGAAACCTATAAGAGGAATAACTCTACGGAGTTTCTTCCCACAGAGACGCAATGGCATGTTACGGGTCAGTTGACTCCCTTTGGCGTGAAAGCGGGCAAGGGTTTCTTTGGCTTTGCTGAGATTGGCTGGGGCTATAAGGGCTTCGGCGTCATCGGCTTCGGCTATCATTTTAATGCCAAGAATAAAGATATTTTCAAACAATAATTAACGGATATCATTATGAAAACGAACAAGATATATTTAGGCCTATTGTTTTCTGCTATGGTGCTTTTGTTTGCCAACTGCACTATCAGAGAGGGTGAGATGGCAGGTGCCGCCACCCAACGCGGTTATGAAATCTACAAGACTTGTGAGTCTAATACTCTCTATTTTATTGATAATAAGGTGGATATTTGCTTTAAGCTCAATGCATGGTTAGAAGCCGACTCATCGTTGAAGGATTTGCTTGAGGACAAGTGGTTCCCCAATTACAAAATTCGTAAAATGAGCGATGGCATGTACGGTCTTTATGCTGGTGCAGACCTTGCCTACTCCATCGAGACGGGCAATCTGCCTTTGTCGGACCCCAGCGCCCAGTGGATACTCTCGTGGAGGGGGACAGAGAGGGATCTTCCGAACTACTATGATAGACCATACGCTTTGACAACTTCTTTCATACAAGGCACACAGGAGTTGCATGTGGACCATGCTGACTCGACCAACAGCTGGCATGTGACCATTGCTGGCGCTGATTCCTCTGAAGCCTTTTTGGATTTGAACATTGTTGCGCTCTCGCGATTGATGCCGCAAAGCCTGATTGACGATGATTTTACCGTAACGGGCACAGGCAAATACGATTTTTTGGAAGGTAAAATATGGAAAGACGGTGAACTTGCCGGTTGGACACACCATACATGCTTGTCGTTTGAAATCAAGGAACCTATGCAGAATTTCTTTGCGTACGAAGGCCTTACTTGGAATGGTGGCAAGGTGGATTTGGAGGCCAGCAACGAAAATGGTGAGAAACTGTTGGTAAATGCTGAGTTTAAAGGACCTTACAATCTGCAAATCACCTATAAGGATAAGGTGCAGATTTGGAATGTGAATACCGAACAAGTGACGGAAATCTTTTGATTTTGAATGTTATGAATTGCCGAATGCGCACTATAGGGGTATTGGGCGCTCTGCTCTTATTTGTGGAATTTGTAGGAGCACAAACTCTTGATTCAGCGCAAGTCTCGGCTATTGACAAGAACTTTTGGAAAACGTCCTTGCCCCGGCACGAGTTGCAGTGGGGTGTGGGGTGTCCTCTTTTGGAGGAATTTATCATCTATGGGATGGGCTCAGATGATTTATCTGGTGATTTTGACCGCCCTCATAACTGGTTTGATAAGGAAGTTTATAGAGGGAGCAGAGGCACAACTTTGTTTAACTGGTCGTTTTCCTACTTGTATCGAGTGTGTAAGTTTTTGTGGGTAGGTGCTGATGTTACTTACATAGGCTTTTATGATGTGTATTACGATAAGTTTACTCATCAAAAGGCTTATATAAATAGTGATCAGCTGCTTACTTTTATGCCCAAAATAAGATTTTCCTACCTTAATAGAAAGTACGTCACTTTGTATTCAGGAATTTCCTGTGGCATCGGCTGGGTAATCCATTCTGAAAAAAAAGAAGTGAATGTTGTGACCAATTGGGCGTTCCAGGCGACGGCCTTCGGTGTGAAGGCGGGCACATCCTGGTTCGGGTTCGCGGAAGTGGGCCTGGGGTATAAAGGTTTTGGCGTTATTGGTCTGGGCTACCATTTTAACAGACAGAATAGACAACTTTTTAAACGTAATTCCCTATGAGAAAAATCAAGTTGGTGTTGTCGTTTTTCTGTTTGCTCTGCGTGCTTGCGGGGTGCTGGCGTCAAGAAGACACCGTCCCTGATACACAACGAGGGTATAACATTTACAGGGCTTGTCAAACGTGGTCTATCTTCTATATTACCAACAAGGTTGATCTGATGATGAAGTTCAATAGTTGGTATGTGGCTAATAATCAGGAGAGAAATACAATCAAAAACAAATGGTTCCGCCAATATGATATTGTAGAAATAGAACATGGTGTGTTTAGCTTTTATGATATGATGAATAGGTATGAATATGCTTTTTCTATCAACACACAAGGAAAAAGTATGGCAGATGAGGATTCTCATTGGACATATAGGTGGTATTCGGGTAACGCTTCGCCTAAAAATCAGGCGATAGGTTATTGGTGGGATAAGGATATGATAATTTGCAGTTCCTTCAGAGGTTGTGGCTGGGTTGACTTGCATGTGGACAGAGAAGTGTCGGATATGCCCTTAGAGCTCTGCTGGCGGGTGTCTATGGCTGAAAAAGATTCGCTGCACTCGTTTATTGATTGGCGGCTGGATTTGCAATCGGCTGAGATGCCGCAGACTCTGTTTGAAGGCGATTTTTATATCTCAGGTTCAGGATGTTACAAGTATGTTGAGAATTACAATAGTGCATGGCATGTAGATTGTGAAACCGAAACCTACCTAAAATATGAAATTCGGAGTCCTATGTGTTGGTATGCTTCTATAGGTAATGTTGACGACTTATGCTGGTATGGTGGATCTATGGATTTGGAAGCTTTTGATTTACAAGGGAATGCTCTGCCTGTAAAGGCAGAATATGTTAAACCGAAGAATGTGAAAATCACTTATAAAGGTGTAAGCCAAGTGTGGAATGTGCAGTCCGGACGGGTGGTGGAATAGTAATGAATAGTATATTTGTTCCCGCTTGAATAAAATAGATGAAAAAAATAGTTCTATCTCTTTTTATATTTTTGATTATCAATTGTTTGTGTGCGCAGACAATGAGTAATCCACCTGTGTTTCAACGGCCATCGTATTCTGCTATAAACGATCGAAGAATCTCTCTTGATACTACATTTGTTCAAACACTTGAATCGATTGATGCTTCTTGTCTCAATAATGCGGTTCTGTTGAATTTTTGCACTTCAAACCATGATTTTTTTGAGATAAGTTCCGCCGATAACAGTCGCAAATGGCTCGTCAATTCTGATGGCAGTGTGATTGCCACCGGCGCAAAGTTGCAATATTACGACAAGGTGGTGGTGGTGAGTCTCGCCACGGGCGTTTATCAAGTAGTGAATTACCAGGGCCAGCCTTTTCGTCACGATTTGAATCTGGCGACTGAGAGCGGCGAGTGGTTTGATGATGTGCGCTATATTACTGGCAGCAAAGGACCTTATTTGGTGCTTAGGCCGTATCAAGGTTCCCGATATATGTTAGTTACCCCTGATTTCCGCCGTGTAGGCACGTGGTTTGAAACCGTGAGCGATGCTCAAGCCGAATGGGAACGGGAAGAGGGTCGATAAAAAAACGCCGCGGTATCGCGGCGTTTTTGGTTATTGTTGTTTTTTGCTTTCCTTGAGGGTTTGCCTTATTTTGGAGGTCAGAATGTCGATTCCCTTGTCGTTGGAGCCGCCGACGGGAATGATGATGTCGGCGTATTTCTTCGATGGCTCGATGAAGGTTTCGTGCATCGGCTTGACGAAGGTTTCATAGTGTCGGATTGACTTGTCAAGGTCGCGGCCGCGTTCGTGCACATCGCGTTGTATGATGCGGATGATGCGGTCGTCGGCGCCAGTGTCCACGAAGACCTTGAGGTCGAGGCAATCGGCCAGCTCTTTATCCACAAAGATGAGGATGCCTTCCACTATGAGCACATCTGTCGGGTGGACGGGGATGGTCTCCTCGCCACGGCGGCAGGTCACGTACGAGTAAGTGGGCATCTCCACGCTATGGCCGGCTTTCAGTTCGTTGATGTGTTTCACTAACAGCGAGAACTCGATGGAAGAGGGGTGGTCGAAGTTGATCTTTTCCTTCTCGGCTTGGGTCAGGTCGCCGTTGTCCTTGTAGTAGGCATCCTGACTGAGCACGCTGACTTCGCCTTTGGGCAGGCTGCGGATGATTTTCTTCACTACGGAGGTCTTGCCTGAGCCCGAGCCGCCCGCAATACCGATGACTAACATAGGCCTATGGTTTTATTTCTTGACTTCAAATTTGTAAATGGTTGTCTGTGTGTAGGTTTCACCCGGGTTGAGAATGGGTGAGGGGAAGTTTGGGTGGTTGATGGCATCGGGGAAGTTCTGTGCCTCGAGTGCAATACCGCCGCAACGGTAGTTGTTCACGTCGCCGCGCTTGCCGGTCTCGTCGCCCTTGAAGAAGTTGCCGCTGTAGAATTGCAGACCGGGCTGGTCGGTGATGATGTGCATTACGATGCCCGTCGTCGGCTCGTAAACGGTGGCGCTGATGCCTTCGGCATTGGGTTTCAATACCCAGTTGTGGTCGTAGCCGCCGGCCATCTTCATCGACTCGAAATCAGCCTCGATACGGTCGCCAATGGCAGTGGGGGTGCGGAAATCCAGCGGGGTGCCTTCAACGGCCATCAGTTCGCCGGTAGGAGTAATGAGCGTGTCAACTTGCGTTACCGAGTCGGCGTAGATGGTCATGATGTGGGTGTTAGTTGAGCGGGCGCTGGTGCCGTGCAGGTTAAAGTAGCAGTGGCTGGTGGGGTTGACGATGGTGGGAGCGTCGGTGGTGCCGCTGTATTCAATCTTGAACTCGTTGTCGTCTGTTAGCGAGTAGGTTACAGCCAAGGTGAAGTTGCCGGGATAGCCGCCGTCACCATCGGGCGACAATAAGGTCATGGTTACCGAGTTGCTGTCTTTTTGTTCGGCTGTCCATACTTTGGTATAGAAGCCGTGGGGACCGCCGTGCAGCGTGTAGCCGGGAGCGGTGAGCTCGAGTTGGTACTCTTTGCCGTTGAGGGTGAATTGGCCATTGCGGATGCGGTTGCCAACACGACCTACGATGGGACCGCAGAAGTGGTCGTTGGTCTTTTCATAGTCGGCGATGGTCGGGTATCCCCAAACCACATCCTGAAAACCGCCGTCCTTGTCGGGTGCCCACAAGGCCACCACGCGGGCTCCGAAGTTGGTGATTTGAGCCACCATGCCGTTGGCATTCTTGATGGTGTAAAGGGCAACGGGCAGACTGTCGATAGTGGTCTCAAAATCAGCGGGATTGAGCAATTCCACTTGCTGAGCCATGGGCTCTGCCTGTTCTTTTTTGTTTTTGCAGGCCGCAAATATCAAAGCGGCAGCACATAAGAGCAATAAGATTTTTTTCATAATGTACAATTTATAATTTACAATTAATAATTGATAGTTAATAATCAGTGCTTTAGTCGTTAGTCGTTAGTTGTTAGTTGCTAGTTGTTGGTTGGTCTTTGTT
>JAFTCA010000110.1 GCA_017454945.1 Bacteroidales bacterium | reverse complement strand
TAGAGACGGGGCGCGCCCCGTCTCTACAGCATATCAATAAAGACCTAAAATCCCTTATTCCTTGATAATCTTCTGGGTTCCCAAAATGGTGTTGTGGTCGCGGAATTGTACGAAGTACAAGCCTGACGACAGACCACTCAGGTTCAGCGTTTCGGTGTCACCTGAAACCTTGCGGCTCATTACCAGACGACCATAAGCGTCGATAATGGACAGGTCGGTCACTTCCACATTGGCGATGCGAACGGTGGCCATGTCGGTCACGGGGTTAGGATAGATAACGGTGTTGGCCAATACGTCTTCCTTGATACCAACAGGGGTGAGGTAAACCTTACCATCGGCACGCAGATACCAGATGTCGTCGGCCATTTGGGCGAGGGCGAACTTCTGATAGTTGGCGTTCAGCAGGCTGCGGTTGCCGGTCAGCACCTGGCGGCCTTCCTCATAGCCCAGTTCCGTCTTACCGTCTTTACGCACAATGGGCAAGATAGTGGCCACCTTGTCGCCATTGAGATTTTCAACCACATTTACAAAAGCAGTGGAACCTACAAGGATGAAGTTATTGGCATCCATCGTAAAGCCACTATAGAGCGTAACGGTTGAATTATAGTTGACATAAAGACCAGCCATACTGGCTTTGTTCAACTTGGCGGAGAAGGAATAATCTGTAGGTACTTCCGTTAAAGTATTATACTGCCAAGCACCGCTCTTCAAATGAAGATTGGCGGAATAGCCTACCCATATAGGATCGGAATATTTGAAGGTGTTGTTGGTAAACTGACAGTTTTCTACTTCTACGGTAAACGGAGGTTGCGTAGAACCATAGCCATTAATTTCTAATAGCTTATAACTTATTTGACAATCCTTCACAGTTGTATTCTTAATATATGAAGCACTATTTTGGACATTGTCCGAAATGTAAAACAAATCCTCACCTATTTCATTGTTCTTAAATTCACAGTTGTTAACCTTCAGATTAATTGCGTAAAGACCTCCACGAACCTTGGACTGGGACATCTTGAATTTGTTCAACTCTATTGTACCGTATTCTGTATAAAACAAATATTCATCCAAGGTTATGCTGTCCGCCGTAAATGAATATTGGCCTTGAGCATCACCCACTGTCAGGTCATAGCAAGATTTGATGAAAGGCTCATTCGGGCCATCCTCATGGCTCAGTCGGATATTTTTCTGATAGGGATACAGTTTGGCATATACCACTTCAATGTCATAACCCGTCATACCGAACTGATAATCGTTCATTAGATAATAGATACCTTTACCTTTTGACTTGTCAACAGCGGCATCCAAAGTCTTGAGTGGTCTGCTCGGTGTGATACCTGTTCCGGCATCATCGCCATTCTTGGGGTCGATGTAGTAAGACGATAGTTTGGCTTTGCTAAATACTAATCCATACGTAGAGTGGGCTATGTCTTGATAATAAGTGGTAACCACCAGATTATAGGTTCCTGCTGTTGGAACTTCAAATATAATATGTGAATCGTCGAAGTCATTATCGTGACTATCATCATTGAGAGCAATTATGTTATGGTTCTTATCTAACAGGAACAAATACATATCCCTTTCTGGTTTCGTAACACCAACTTCAAACAGGTCTCCTGCAGCAAGTTGCACGCTATAACCTTTTGCGCGGCATGCTTCACGACCATCCAACAAGTAAGGTTGTGCAACGGTGATGGAATCTTGCAAGGTGTCGGCGAAGTTGGTTACCGGAGTGTAGGTCAACTCTTTCATTAGTTTGGCATTCGTCTCCTCTTTCACAGTCAAGGTGTATGGCAGGTCTGCCGAGATCATACTACCATACAAAGCAACAACATAATAGGTGCCGACATCCAAACGGGCTACTACACAGCAGCCGCTGTCAGAACCCGAATTGCTTTGAATCGGCTCATAATTGGCATCCAATAAAACCAAATAAGGATTCATCGAAACCTTTTTAACCAAACGGATGGTGATATCCGACTTGGCTGTCAACGAAAAGGCATAGCCCTTCACAGTGAATCCCTTATAGCCTAACGGATCTATTGATTCAGCCAATTTGGGGTCGGTCGAGGTGAAGGCATCTGCCAGGGTAGCGGGAAGCTTGCCGATGAAGCGGTAATTCAAATCTTTTACCGAAACTTCATCAACACTTTGTGCATTGGCAGAAAAAAGGGCTGCCACACACAACATGATAACAAAGTAAAGTTTTTTCATAGCTGTATAATTTAATGATGGAACTTGTTGATTTTCAGTAATTAAAATTTCTAAAACAGGTAAAGTTCCATGACATGTTTTAGAAAACAATTTGATTGCTACAAATATAAAAAATATTATTACAAAATGCAAATTACCTATACCGTTCTGCAATCACATCCCAATTAACAATAGCCCACAGCGCATTGAGGTGGTCAGCGCGGCGGTTTTGGTAATCGAGGTAATAGGCGTGTTCCCACACATCGAAAGTCAGCAGCGGCTTCAGTCCGCGCTGTACGGGATTGGCGGCATTGGTCTCTTGCGTGATGACCAACCCTCCTTCGGCGTCGGCTGACAGCCACACCCAGCCCGAACCGAATAGTGCGGTGCCTTTGCTGACAAACTCAGCCTGGAAGGCGTCGAAAGAACCGAACTGCGCAATAATGGCTTCCGCCAACTTGCCCTTGGGCGCATTATCTTCTTTTGACACAGCAAATTGACCAAAATAGAGATTGTGGTTCAAGATTTGTCCCGCATTGTTCAATATGCCGCCATCAGCCTTACGGACAATCTCTTCCAATGGCATATTTTCGTAAGGTGTGCCCACAATGAGGTTATTCAAATTATTGACATAGCCTTGCAAGTGCTTGCCGTGATGGAAACTGAGAGTTTGTGCTGAGATGATCGGCTCTAATGCGTTAGCACTATAGGGCAATTCATAAAGGGTAAAAGTGCTCATAATTTCTATTTTTAGAGTAGTTGAATAAATGCTGTTGTGAAAACTATCTTGGCACAAAGGTAAAACTATTTTTGTATATTTGCGTACATTTTTCTAAAAACCTATTCCTTATGAAAAAAATTGTCGCCCTGCTGTTTGCCTTCTGCATTACCCTCGGTTATGCGCAAATCACAACCCCCGGCACGGGAAAAACCTACACTTTTTTAGACTTGTCGCAAGACACCTCTGGCACAGTGATATCTGACGGCCATAAAGGCCTTGCCATTTACAAGGACATTACTATCTCGGCTGGCGACACGCTACTGTTAGACGCCGCCACCATGGCTGTCAAATGCTTCGGCCCTATTACCATCAACATCAAGGGCGGACACCTATGCTGCGAAACTCGTCGCGATGAATTTCATTTCTGCGGGTCAGACCTCAGCGAAACTCCTTCTTACTTCCAGATGCGCCTTACCGACAGCGCCACGGCTGAATTTACGAAGGTCGTTTTCGAAGTTTGCAACGGCATCTTTATATCGCAAAGCCAGGTCGCTTTCGATCAGTGTCACTTTCAAGCGTTTACCGCGCCAGTCATCAAATATATGAACTGCAACCCCATCATTGAACACTGCTACTTCCACGACAACCAGTCGGCAGCCATCACCTCCGCAGCCAATGTCACCGGCTCGCCCATTATCCGCAATAACACATTCACCAACAATGTGTTGAGCAATGTCAACCAGCCACAGCTGAACCTCGGTCCTGGCAATGCAGAGGACACACTTATCATCGAAGGCAACCTCATCGAAGGTCGGATGGACATGTCGGGCGGCATCGCCCTGGCCAACCTGCTGAAAGTGGGACAAACCTACGCCATTATCCGCAACAACATTATCAAAAGCAACCGTTACGGCTACAACCAGCAGGGCAGCAACATCACCTCTCTTATTGAAGATAACCAATTCTTAGACAACGACTTGGAAACCAACCCCAATAACGGAGGCAGTGGCATCAGCATCTACGGTAGCGACACCACCTGCGTAGCCAAACTGCGCAACAACATCATCAGAGGCAACTTGTGGGGCATCACCGCCATCTACTACCACACCATTGACATGGGCACCGCCGAAGACCCCGGTGGCAACTTGCTGTACAGCAACTCCAACAACGGCACCACCTACGCCTTATACAACAACGCTTTCAGCAACATCACCGCCATTGGCAACTACTGGGGCGGCAACACCGAAGAATTTGCCGAGAGTGTCATCGTCCACCAGCCCGACCAGAGCGACCTCGGCTTGGTAACTTATGCACCTGTCATGGAAATCAAACCTACCGTGAGCGGCTGCCGCGCTTTCTGCGCTAATCGCGACACCCTTATCGAAGGCACCCTCTCGCCCAACACGCCCTACACCTTCGCTATGCAATTCGAAATGCCCGCTGGTGAGATTTTCGACCCTACGGAATGGACTTTCAAACTTGATGTACCAGAATATGTAACCTACTCTCTCTCTGATTCTTCATTTACCTACAATCCCAAAATTTACACACGCCTATACCATGTGGAAACACCTGGCGGCGCCTCGCAAGGGTGGAAAATCCTGTTTACCATCACTGAATCCGTATCGGTAGCAGACTACGAAGAAACAAGCGTTAACCTCTACCCCAACCCCGCCACCACGCGCTGCCATATCCAAGCATCGTCTCCCATCCAACAAATTGAAGTGCTGAATATGCTGGGACAGAGCGTATTCCGCCAAGCCGCCGACGGCAACAATCACTACGAACTCTCCGTTGGCAACTGGTCCAAAGGGCTCTATCTGGTCAATATACAAACAGCTGAAGGACTGAATACCAGCAAGTTGGAAGTAAGATAGAACAACATGGACCGTTTTATAAAATTCTTGTTTTGGGGACTATTCCTGCTTAGTCCTTGGGCTATACAAGCGCAAAACGAAACCACGATTTATCCTGCTATCACACAGGAATATACCGAAT
Organism: Bacteroidales bacterium; assembly: GCA_017454945.1. Taxonomy (GTDB): domain Bacteria; phylum Bacteroidota; class Bacteroidia; order Bacteroidales; family WCHB1-69; genus JAFTCA01. Next base: position 23,137 of record JAFTCA010000110.1, on the reverse strand, counting down.
TACAATTCGATTCGGCCCTAAAGAGTATGGCTAAGGCGCACGACACATTCGAGAAGGCCGACCTATACCGCCGCTACGCCGACTACCAGCAGAAATCGGGCCAACTTGAAATCGGCCACGAGTACTACTGGAAAGCCATAGCAATCTACGAAAAACTTCACAAGTATCCCACCCAACAATCGTACTGCTACTACCAATTAGCCACAGGCTACTATCAATTGTCTGATATCAAAGCCATTGCAAATATTGTTAAAGAGATGATGCAATTGGCAGAGAGCCACAGCGACAAGCGCATCCGCTACGATTACTACTCGGTATGCAGTGTTTACTATGAGATGCTGCGGCAGCAACAGCCTGAACACAAACCATGGCGCGATTCCATCGAATATTATAATCTGCAATCTATCAATATTATAGAGAGCATGACTATTGACGATATGCTGGCGGCGCTGATAAAGCCCGTTTGGAATTTTTACAATCACGCCCTCTTTTACGACTATGAAGATGGGCAGCCCGCCATCGACAGTATTGAGAAATACCTGAACAAGGCGGAGGAGTATGTCCAATTGTGCCATTACAAAGGCTGGGAGCGCGACGAGTGTTACATCAGCATATACGATGAACGGGCTTGGCTTTATTACTACAAGAAAGACTATAAGAAAGCTGAAAAGGAGATGTTCCAAGTTATCAAGTTGTTGGACACGGTGGACCAATATTCGCCCAACACGGTGCTGATAGAAAGAGAGCAGGCATACAGCTTCTTATCGATGTTGTACGAAGAGACCGGTAAGCCAGCCGAAGCGCTCAAATACCAGAAACTGATGAATGAAGTGATGAAAGAGCGCTATGATCTGGAAACGCAAAACTCGATACATCGGCTGATGGTGCAATACGAAGTGGAAAAGCAAAACAGCGAAATCAGCCATTTGCAAGCTGAAAACAAGGCCACACGCAAAGCCATGTGGCTGACCATCGGGCTATGCCTTATCTGCTTGTCTGTCATCATCTTGCTACTCTGGATATTCCAACTCCATCGCACCAATATGAAGGACCTGCTTTACGAGAAAGAACTAGAGAAAGAGAATATCCAGCAGGAACTGCAATACCAAAAGCAACTCCACCAACTCGACGAGTCGCGCGCAGCCACCCTTCGCAAGCAGATGGCCGAAAATTTACAACTCGCCAACACTTTCGACGAGCCGACCAAAGCGAACTACTTGGCCCGAATTGAAAACCTCAACTATGAGGAAATCGAGAAACTGGCCGCACAAGCCTCACAAAAGCTCACCTCTCTGGATATCAAGTACATCATCTGCTTTATGATAGGCATGAGCACCGAGGACATTGCCATGCTGTTCTCCATCTCCAACGACAGCGTCTATTCGGTACGACACCGTATCCGCAAGAAATTCAACAAAAACACAGCACTACCTTTTTAATAATGCACAATTCATAATTAAAGAACAAAGGACAGAGAACAAAGGACAAAATCCAAAAATCAAAAAGATATAGAGAATTATGGAATCATGGAATTATGGAAACATCTATAACTCAATAATTCAATAACTCTTAACTCCTTAGTTCCTTAACTTCTTAACTATTCACTCCTCACTTAATTACATAATATTTTCTTCCTAATCCCAAAATATCTATCTTTGCAAAAAAATATCCGATATGAAGATCGAACTGGAAGTGGCCGACATTCGCAACTCGCAAACACAGAGCGAGGCATACGCTTTATTGCTCCGCAAGAAAGGAAGCGACGACTATCTTCCTGTCATCATCGGACTCAGCGAAGCCAGATCCATCGTTCTCGAAATCAACAAGATTCCGCCACGGCGCCCCAGCACCCACGACTTGTTTGTCCAGTTGACAGACGTATGCAATTGTAATTTGCAAGAGGTTTTCATCTACAAATACGAGGAAGGTGTTTTCTATGCCAATTTAATCCTAATCAACGAGTTGGGAGAAAAGATTGTCTTGGATGCCCGCACCTCCGACGCCGTGACGCTGGCGCTCAAGCTAAACAAGCCCATTTTCATCGAAGAGGAGATTTTCTTAGATCACAGTTTCCACATCGAGCCCGACAACAGCACCTTATCTGTTGATGACGACACTGCCGACGACGATCCCGAAGAAGAAGACCAATACATCGAACAGAAAATCAAGGAGATGTCACAGGCCGAGTTGGAGAAACTCCTGGCTGGCGCCGTGGAAAGCGAAGACTTTGAGCTCGCCTCTAAGATTCACGACGAGATGGAAAGACGGAAACATTAAGACATTTTACGCGCTTCTATTCTGAAGCCACTATCCAGTTTTTTCTTAAATGCCCATATCAGCAAGTAGTAAATGGCGGTGAGTCCCAACGCTATTGCCACACATATCAGTTCGTTGGCAATGAACCGATTGGAAACGAGCAATGAAGCCAGCAAAATGATACATGGGTACAGATAGCCGATACGTACAGCGCGATTGCCAGCCTTTCTGCGCATGGCCAGCCGCACCTCCTCACCCACTGCAAACAACTCTGGCTCACTGCAATAGGCAAATACTTCTTGCTGCCGCCGCTCCGATGAGAGGCAGACCGACTTCGCGTGGCAGGCGGCACACGCCGACTCGACCAGCACCTCAACCCAGAGGCCATTCTTTTCAATACGGAGCACGCGGCCCGTCTGGCAAATGTCGCTGGCCCTATTTTCGGGACAAGTAGTGGGTTCGGTTGGCATAACTATTTGTTTTACTTGATAATATGTGCGCAGATATCCTCGAATTGTTCCACACTCAACTGTTCAGGACGCAGGTTGAAGAGCGGAGAAGTACTGAATCCGTCCACAAAGTTATACATTTTCAGCGAATTGCGAATAGTTTTACGACGCTGGTTGAAAGCGGCTTTAACCACCTGCTTGAACAAATTTTCGTCGCAATGCAACTGTTTGGTGGGGTTCTTCGTCACCCTAATCACCGCCGACTTGACCTGCGGGGGCGGGAAAAACTGATGCTCGCTCACTGTGAAGAGATACTCCACATCGTAAAAAGCTTGCACCAGCACGCTGAGAATGCCATACTGCTTGCTTCCGGGAGCCGATGCGATGCGCTCGGCCACCTCCTTCTGGAACATACCCACCAACTCTGTCACCAACGACTTGTATTCAAGCATCTTAAACATTATCTGCGTGGAAATGTTGTAGGGGAAATTGCCAATGATGGTCAAATTATCCTGATACAGTTCGTCCAATTTCAGCGTCAGGAAGTCGGCCTCCATAATACGAGGTGCCAATGCGGGATAATGCACCTTGAGGTACTCCACCGACTCCGAGTCGAGTTCCACCACCGAGAAATCAAGGTCGGGTTGTTGCAGCAGATACTTGGTCAGCACACCCATTCCGGGACCTACTTCCAGCACATGGCGATTGCCGGCTTTGAGCGACGCCACAATCTGCTCAGCCACACTCTCATCGGTCAAGAAATGCTGTCCCAATCTCTTTTTAGGTGTAACTTTCATATTGTCTGCTAATTAAAATCGCCACGCAATTCTCTGTAGCGTTTACGGGCATCCACTACAAACACACTGCCCGGATAATTGCGCATCAGCGTCTGGTAACATTCCATCGCTTTCTGATTATCTTTGAGATAATAATCGTACAACTCGGCCAGCGTGAAGGCAACATCATCGCCCAAGATATCATCGCCATAGCGTGTCAGCACCTTTTGTAGCAGCTCTTCGGCACCCAAGTAGTCCTTTTTCTTAATCAACAACTTGGCCTTCTGATAATAGACATCATCGGCCAACTTGCCCAAGGGAGATACCAACAGCACGGAATCGAGGTACTGCATAGCCTCGTCATCCTTGTTTTGGAAAATGAGGAAATCGGCTTTGGCATAGTATCTTAACGGCTGATTACCGCCCTGTTGCTCCGCAAAAAGCGATGTTGACACAGTATCTTCATCCTCATCTTCATCTTCTTCATTATCAGAAATAAGAAGTGAAAAATAGAGCGCATCGTTGGCAATCAACTTGGAAGTGGCGGCACTCAGCACATCCAGCTGGTTCTTGGCCCAGGCAAACTCGCCGATATAGAATGACAACTTGGCGTTTTTATACTTGGCCAGATGACCGATGGTATCGTTGGGCAAATCCTTCTCGACCTGTGAATAGTTGAGCGTAGCCTCCCAGATATCGCCCGTAAACAACTGGATATCAGCCAAGTCTATTTTATAGAGTGCCTTCTCGCGTGCATCACGCCCTGCGGCCACAATAGCATTGTTAAGTATCTCAGTAGCCTGATCGGCCTTATTTACATAAAACGCCAACAGGTGGGCATATTTACGCACCCATTCCGAAGTGCCGCTATGCAAACCATATTCGTTCAGCAACTTGCGGAATTCCGATTCAAGATTCATCGCATCGGCCATACGCACCGGATAGCTGGAGGTAAGCTTTTTGTACTTGACATTCAGCAACTCATACTTGGCCGACGTAAAATAATCACACTTGCTTCCTTTCGAGATAACATAGTTCAACGCCTCGATGGCGCCGTCGTAGTTTCTATTCTCCGACATCACCTGTGCCAACTTGAACACACGTTCGCCATCCTCCTTGTAGCGCTTGTCCATCGATTTGGCCATGGTCAGTGCCGCATCATAATCCTTATGGATAAGATAGAGCCAGTACAACAGGTACATATAACAGTTGTTATTGGGCTCTTTTTGGGTATTGCGCTGCAGTACTGTCTTTAGCGTCAAATAGTTCTGGTGGTCCTCATCATCGGCCAACAAATCTTGGATGATGGCTTCCGCATCATCGAGGTAGGTAACATCATTGTCGGCCACCAGTGCCAATGCCTCATCCACCACCTTTGACGGTTGATTTGTTTGGATATAGATTTTAGTCAGTTCTTTAGAAAACAACTTATTGTTTTTCAATAATTTGCGACCTTTAATAAGCGCTTCGGCGGCAAATTCCTTCTGACCACGAACCAGATAAGCATTATACAATTCCTTGATGGCATTCTCTCTGGCGGGCATATCGTTCAAGCAGCGCTGGTACTCCTTTTGCGCCTTGTCGGGCTGTCCCGCACGCTCATACACGTAAGCCAAATCAACTTTGACACGTTGCGAGGAGGGCAACGCCTGCTGTTGCTTCTTCACCACCTTCTCCAGATCCTTATAACGCTGCAACTCCAGCAAGGTCTGGTAATAGTAGGAATAAATGTAGAGGTCGGATTTCTTATCGTAGCACTTCTTAAACAGTTCGGCCGCCTTCTCGTACTCCTTGTTCTGGTAGTACTGAATAGCCAAACGCTCATCAGAATCTTTCTGAGCGAAAATGTTCAAAGAAAAGATGGTGATAAAAAGAAGTAGGAAAGTTTTTTTCATCTGCGATGACAATAAGACTGTAGTCAGTATTATTCTTCGTCGCCAGTTGTTTGGGTAGTTTCTTGAGCAGCAGGAAGTTCTTTCTTCATTTCCGACTTGGTAATGAAAGCGCAAGCCAGGCAGAGAACCATAATCACGGCTGCCAAGGTCCAGGTAGCTTTTTCCAAAAAGTCGGCAGTTTTGCGCACGCCCATAATCTGGTTTGAAGATGCAAAATTGGAGGCCAAGCCGCCGCCTTTAGAGTTCTGGATTAATACGAAAAATGCCAGCACGAAGCTGATTAAGATGATTACAACAACGAGAAATGTCAACATTTTTATTCGGTTTTGTTATTATTATTTCTTTCTTCTTTAAGCTTATCAATTTGGGCTGCAAAATAACAACTTTTTTCGGGATTTTGCAAACACAATTTTTTATAGATTTTGATGGCTTTGCCATAGTAGCCCTGCTGGGCGAAAATGAGGGCCAGCGTCTCCGAAATAAGCTCGGGATTCTCCACACAGCTGTCCTTTCCGTAATTGACGGTTGCCTCCGGCTTGTCGGGCACGGTCTTGATCTTAGGCGCGTTGGTGCCGAACTTGTCGATCAGCTCATCCAGCAGCTCATGTTCTTCATCCGCGGCCGCCGATGCGACGGCTGCAGTCGGTTGCTCGACCTCCACTGCCGGCAACTCCTCAACGGCAGGCACCGTCAGCAATGTTTGCTGCAAAACGGGACGATTGGCAATGGAGAGCAGCAATTTCTTCTTTTCCTGCTCGTATTGCTCGGGGCGCAACTGCTTGAGCATACGCACATACAAAAACGAAACCGCAGACGCGGCCGGATAAGCGGCGTGGCAATCTGCCAACTCCGCCAACAATCGCTCGTCGGCAGCGGGCATTGACACCACATAGTCGGAAAAAGAGGCCTTATCCATGTTTCGTTTTTTTAGGATTGCAAACTTACACAAAAAAGTTCGATGTTCGTCACTGCATCAGGTCCACCAGTTTTTGTGTCATCGCCTCCCAGTTATAGTGCTCTTTCACAAAGCGATAGCCATTCTCTGAAATTTCGGCGTATTTCTCGGGATTGTTCAACAACAGACGCACGGCATCTACATAACCCGTTGTGTTGTTGCAAATGATGACCTCCTTACCCTCCTCGATGCCTTCCAGCGGGCGGCCGGCAAGCGTGGAAGTGACGCAGGGCAACTTCATCGCCATGGCCTCCAGCAGTTTGTTCTGCAAGCCTGTGCCCAAACGCATGGGCGCGATGAAGATTCTCGATTTGCCATAGTATTCGCTCATCGAATCAACCCAGCCCGTAACGATAACATCCTTGCTGCGAAGGGCTTGCACACGCGGGGCGGGATTGGTGCCACAGAGCACCAACTTCAAGCCGGGGAACTCAGCCTTGAGCTGCGGGAAAATCTCCTTGGCCAAATACTCAGCCGCATCAATGTTGGGGGCATAGCTCATATTGCCTGAGAAGATAAGGTCGTACTGCTTGGGCGCATCCGAATAGACATACTTCGAAAAATCGACCCCGTTGGCCACCACGACAATCTTTTCGTTTTCCGAATGGGGAATCATGTCGCGATCCACAGCGGTGATGATGGTCTTATGGTCAAAATAGGGGAAGATATCGCGTTCGTAGCGGTGCAGGCGGCGATATTCCATCTTGAAGAACGGCTTGGCATACCAAGGGGCGGCTTCGTAACGGCGCTGCATCCCTTTAGATAGAACATCCTGATAGTCAAGTGTTTTTGGAATCTTCACCTTCTTCACATACTCGGCCACACGCAAGAATTGGCAGTAGATATGGTCGGGATGGATATCGTCGATTTTCTGCAGGATGATACGTCGGGCTTTATTGTTGAAGAAATAACCACACTGGATAGGCAGTCCCTTGAAGAAGAAGCGCAGCATGTTCCACAGTCGCTGCGGCCACGACAACGGGATGATGGTGATATCCTTGCAATATTGGCGCAACTCGGCCTCAGCCTGTGGGTGCAGGGGCGTGTCGTTCAGCGCAATCAGGTAGATGTCGTAGTATTGGGAGAGCACGCGGATTTGATGGTAGGCACGCAACTTGTCGCCTTTCTCAAGCGGATAGGGAACACGCGACAAAACCACTAATATCTTCATACAGTTCGGGGAATAGATGGTTAAAACATATAGCCAATCTTAACATAGAGGTTGGCCATTGAGGCGTTGTCCTGCTTGTTGAAAGGCACGGCCCAGTCAACCGACAGGATAAAATTCTCGTTCATGGCTATTTTCAGCCCGATGCCAGCCGACATGTGGGGACGGTAAATGCGGGCATCCTTGCCAAATTTGAGATATTGGTCCAGTTCACTCATGTCGAACTCGGGGTCGTTCTCCTCAATCGAAACACGCACCTTGTTCTCGTCCAACTCGTAGGGTTGCAGCACCATACCAATATCGAACAGCGGATTCAGACCGATATAGAAATTCTCTTTCTTGATCTTAAACTTGCAAATTTTGAATCTGAACTCCACATTGGCAAAAGCCACGCCATTGGCCAGAATGCGGTTACGGAGCACACCGCGCAACGAGTTGCCACCACCCAATCCTTCGTACATCACACGCTGCATATAGAGTGCGTTCAGATAGCTGTTCAAGTAGAAAGGACTGTTACCCGCAGTATTGATTTGTAAGCCAAGACGATAGGCAAATGTGATATAATCTTTATAAACAGGCACATAATGACGGAAATTGGCATTCAATTTCAAATCGTTGAACTTGGCCTGCTTGCCAAAAGCGGCATAGTAAGTGAGGAACACGTCAGCATGGATACCTTTGCTGGGATTCTGCTGCTTGTTACGGCTATCGTAGGTGAGGCCGGCATGGATGTAAGGATGCCAACCGCCATTCTTCTCGTTCTCGTCGATGATATTCCACAAGACGAACTTCTCGTAAAGGCCGTCGATGTGAGGCAACTGCTTTTCGGGCTTCTTGCCTTTATTAATCATGTCGATGTTGACTGAGCCGATGTTGTACCACAACACGCCAATGCCCGCATTCCACTTCCAGTTATTGTGAATAGTTCCCTGAATATCAGCCGAGAAGCGGAATATGTCGCGTTTGAACTTGTAGAAGGCACGACTGCGATAGCCATCTTCGGCGGTGTATTTCTTCGAGTTACGCCACACATCGTTATAGACGGTCTGATAGCCGTTATAGCCAAAGAAGTCGCACATGGCGTCGGGCAGATAAGAGGCATCAATCGTCAGACGATGGTTGGGAATCAGATATTTGGAATCGTATGAGAAGCGGAAAACGCCATATCTTTTCGTGGTGTAAGAGGCTTCCACATAGAACGAATGCAAATACTCGGGGTAGGTGGAGCCGTCGCCGAAATAGTAGATATTAGAGAGTGCTCCGTACTGAAAGCCCAGGTCGGCATCGTACGATACGCTCGGCAGAATGCCGAAAGTCCAGCCGCGGCGAATGCCGTCGGGATCTTTCTCTTTCTTCTTTTTCTTCTCTTTGGGTTCTTTAGACTTTTCTGTTTGGTCCACATCTTTCAACTCGTCAATAGCCAGCAACTGATTGAAAGAACCGCTTAACAACACTACCAACAAAAGGATAATAAATTTTTTCATAGGTGGCGTTTTGGTTAATAGTTTGATTTTAAACAAAATAGCAATCTTTATCGAAATGCTTTTACAAGTAAACGGCAAAGATAAGACATAATTCTCACACAGCCAAATTCATATTGCACTTTTAACATTTGGCCCATTGCCTTTTAGTAAGACTCAAGCCGCTTCTGCGTTAACTTTATCATCTTATTTTTCAACGATTTGCGTAAAAAAACTCAAAAATTCTCAAATAAAGTTTGTGGAAACGAATAAAATTACTATTTTTGCAGCCTCAAAAACAAAGGATGTCCCAGTAGCTCAGCAGGTAGAGCACATCCCTTTTAAGGATGGGGTCCTGGGTTCGAATCCCAGCTGAGACACAAAGAGTTAGCAAATCGGCTTCCACAAGAAGCCGATTTTTTTTGTGGCTTAATTTTTCGCAATACCATTTTAAAGTGTATATTTGCGTCACTTTTTATTACGAAAACATCATTACAACCCTTATTGACACCTCATCATGAACAAAATCAAAAAAACAACCACCTTCAGTACACAGTACCAGAGAACCGGATTCGACAAGGATGACATCACCCCCATCCAATGTAAGGAATTGGAAGTGGAATACAACGAGGCTGGAAAAGCCGCCAAGGAGACTCATTTCTCAGAAGATGGCGAGGTTGACAGCTACACCTTGAACGAATACGACGACCGTGGCCGACTGGTTTCCTCGGTGCAATACGATGCCGACGAGATTCTCTGTCAACAGACTACCCAACAGTACGATGAGGAAGGTCATTTGGTTTGTCAGGGCAACATCTATGGTGAAGGCTCGCCCGAATATCTCACTAAGTTCGTGTATGAGAATGGATTACTTATGCGTCAGGATTCATACGATGAGGATGATTTTGATTTTACAGAGAAAGAATTTGCCTATGATAGCGAGGGACGACTGACAAAGGAGATTGACTACTCGGACGACGGAGAAGTATTATATGCTATTGAAAATCAATACAATGAGAAAGGCCTTTTAAGCCAAATGATTCGTAATGAGGTGGCTGCCAAGGACCGTCGCACTTACCAATTTGCTTACGATGAGCGCGGCAACAAGATTAAAGACTTGGTTTACAATTACAACGAGGAGTTGATTGCCAAGGCTTACTACACATACAACGATGACGACCAGCCGCTGGAAGTCGAGACGGAGGATTTGGACAGATACCAGAAGGCTACTTACACCTACGAAGGAGCACACCTTGTGGAAGAGGCTCTGACAGATAAGGATGGCAATGTATTGTCGAAAACGACCTACCACTACAACGAGCAGGGCGACATCGACCTGATAACGCGCTACATCCGCGATGAGGTTGACAACAACGAACTGCGCGTGCTGAGCGAAACGCGATACGAGCGCGAGTATTACGCGTAAAGGACAACTATTTCAGTTCGGCGGCAAGCACTTTGTCGCGCATGGCTATTTTATAGTCTTCCAGTTTTTTAGCAATATTTTCATCGAAGGCACCCATCATCTCAATGGCGAGCAGGGCAGCGTTTTTGGCCTGGTTAATAGCCACCGTGGCTACGGGAATACCGCCAGGCATCTGCACAATAGAGAGGAGCGAGTCAAGGCCGTTGAGCGCAGCCGACTTGATAGGCACACCGATGATAGGGAGTGTGGTCTTGGCTGCCATCATGCCAGCCAGATGGGCAGCACCGCCGGCGCCAGCGATAATGGCCTTCAGTCCTCTTGCGCGAGCGGTGGAGGCATATTCAAATGTGCGGTCGGGCGTGCGGTGGCCGCTGATGACTTCTTTCTCGTAAGGGATGCCGAACTCTTCCAGTACGGCACAGGCCTCCTGCATGACATTCCAGTCGCTGGTCGAGCCCATGATTACTCCTACTAATGCGTTCATATCTACTTTATTTTTAATGAATTACTTTTCATTTTTGCAAATTGCGAACATCCACGCCCCAGAGCAACTTCTCGCGGATGACCGAGAAGAACGACTGCGACGAGAAGCGCAAGGTCTTGATGGTAAATTTTTCCTTAGAGAGCGTGATGCTCACGGGATTGGTCACAATCGTCTTGCCCGAATCGACAGAGAGCAGGAACGAGCCACAACGACTCTCCACTTCCAGGCGGACGATGGAGGTGTCGGGGATAACGATGGGGCGTACTGCCAGAGTATGTGATGCCACGGGAGTCACTGTCCATACACCTGCGGAAGGCAGAAGAATGGGGCCGCCGCAACTCAACGAGTAGGCCGTAGAGCCTGTAGCCGTCGCAATTATCAGACCATCAGCCCAATAAGTGTTGACCAATTCGCCATCCACCCACAATTTCACCGAGTTCATCGAATCCTGCTCCGTAGGTCTTACCGTCACATCATTCAAGGCAAACTGCGCCTTCAGATCGAGAGGCACACTGCTTTCGAGATGGAGCAACGAACGTTCCTCAATGTGGAAGTCGCCTTGCAGCAACTTGTCGAAGTACTCGTCAAAACGGTCTTTGCTGATGTTGGTCAAAAAGCCGATGCGGCCGGTGTTGACACCCACGATGGGAATGTTTGAGTCGGCCACGATGCCAGCAGCGCCCAAAAAAGTGCCGTCACCACCGAACGAGAAGAGATAGTCGATTTGGCAGTGCACCAGCTCAGCTTTGTCGCCAAACTGTCCGCTGATAACGTCGGCATAAGATTTGTCGAACTGCGACAGCAAATCGGCATACACATACACTTCGACATGCCGCAGGCGCACCGATTCGATCACCTTCCCGATAAACGAAAGGGTGTCGGCATCATGCTGCTTGCTATAAACCGCGATTTTCATTGCAGAAAAACGGCAAGGAATTGATTATTTGTACTCTTTCACTTCCATCTGGCCTTTCAACACCATGAGTGCATTCATAGCCAGCGCACCCATCTCGTCTTCGCCAGGATAAACGGATACCGGAGCAATCCAGTCAACATACCTCTTGATGCGTTCGACAATAGGCTTGCCGTAAGCGATACCGCCTGTCAGCAGGATGGCATCCACCTTGCCTTTGAGCACCACGGCACATTCGCCGATATATTTCGATATCTGATAAGCCATAGCTTCTTCCAGCAATTCGGCTTTCGGGTCACCGGCTTTGGCGCGTTTCTCAATTTCGTAAGCATCATTGGTACCGAAATAGGCCACATAGCCGCCTTTACCCGCAATCATCTTCATGATTTCATCCTCGCTGTATTTGCCACTAAAACAGAGTTTTACCAACTGTCCCATCGGCAAGGTTCCAGAACGTTCGGGCGAAAATGGTCCTTCACCTGTCAGAGCCTGGTTCACATCAATAACCCGGCCTTTTTCGTGAGCACCGATACTGATGCCTCCGCCCATGTGGGCGATAATCAGGTTCAAGTCCTCATATTTCTTGTTGATGCTGCGCGCGTAGATACGGGCGATGGCCTTCTGGTTCAGCGCGTGGAAGATGGTGGTACGCTCAAACAGGGGATGACCGGCGATACGGGCCACATCCGACAATTCATCCACAACACCGGGGTCGGCAATGTAAGCCGCATCCAGACCGATGGTGCGGGCGATACTATCGGCGATAAGGCCGCCCAAGTTGCAGGCGTGCTTTCCAGCAAGACCTATACGCATGTGTTCCTTCATCAAATCATTGATGCGGTAAACACCCGAAGTTACTGGTTTAATCAGACCGCCACGGCCGATAACAATATCTATGTGGGAGATATCCACGCCATTTTCTTTCAACACCTCTAAAATTACTTTATACCTATATTCGTACTGGTCGGCAATAGTCTTAAACGCCGCCAAATCTTCAAGAGAGTGGCGAATATTCTGAACGAATTTCTGTTCCTCGCCCTCATAAACGGCGATTTTAGTTGAAGTAGAACCTGGGTTAATGGCAAGAATGGTACTGTTATTCATTATAATGTTTTGTAGTTAAACTAATTGATATTCAAGGTTAGGGTTTGTATTAACAAGGGGAACAACCTCTTGTTAAGCGTGTGCAAATATACACCTTTTTTGATAAAAAGACAAAAATGTGGGAATTGAAATCATACCTTTACTTGTCTTACCTCGCCAACCCTCTAACCCTTGCTTGCAGCTCTTCCATTCTTTGCATGAGAGCATCAAATTCTGGCGACTTGCCATAAATGAAATAACGTCTCATATAGGTATAATCGTTCATCCAGGCCTCACGTTGCTCTTCGGGTATGAGGAAACTGATGATCGTCGGGTCGTACAGGTCGTGATTCATATACTTTAGAGCGTAGTAAATTCGGCGATGCTCAACGATGGCATCATAGAGCGAACGTTCGGCCAAAGCCTCACGCCCATATTGTGAATCCATCAGCTTATCCAAATCGTAGAAATGGCGCGACATTCTGACACTTCTCGGTTTCGCTTTCTGGAACTCCTCGGCCAGCAAGAACAACTTTTCCAGAAACGTGCGTGTGGGCACCACTGTTCTTATCTTGCTATCAGCATCGCAGTCTTCGCTTTCAAAGCATTCTCCTATCAACGAACGGATTTCACGCTCCTCGGTAGGCTCATCCATCGAGAGGCAACTAATCTCTATCTTCACACGAGGAGGAATATAACTTATGGTTTCTTCCACAATTGAAGGATAATGCAACAGGATAACGGTAGGATCCTTGTCAGAATCGATGGGGTGCCATTCTCCGTCCTTGCCTTTCACTTGCGTCACGTTCTCAATGCTGTATCCCGTGACACCCATAGCTTTCAATTGGGCATCTAATTGGACTGAAAGAGACTCGTGGATATACTTACGGGCTGCTTTTCTCAGCTTGTCTCGCTGGTTTTTGTTGGTCTTTTCAACCCCAAAGAAAGTGTGGCTGATGGCCAAGTCTATGTCTTCTGAAAACCGTTCGATGATGCTGAACCCTTTGGAAAGTGAAGTGCCGCCTTTAAATATCAGCGACTCGTGGCAATCTGTCTGGAACAAAGCCCTTAAGGTGATTGTCACCCACCAGTCTTTTTCAATGGCCACCTGATTGATACCAGGATGTTCGGCTTCTGTCTTTTGCAACATGGCCATACGGTCAACCAGTTCGTTATTTATCCAAAGTTTATTCATGGTCATCATTGGATTTAAGCATTGGTTTTACGAGTCGTTTCATCCATGCGGGCATTTTGTCCACGTCTTTTACCAGAGTCTCCTTATCCGGCTCTTTCGCTATGAGGGCGCGTATGGTTTGCAACTCTTCTTGTTCCACGTTTCCCTGTTTCAATATCCTGAGTGCCTGCACCAATAGGGCGATGAGTCGTGTTTCATAACAGAAGTTCTTTGGCACACCACGTTTCAGCACCACTTGCCGATTTGTCAACTTAATGGTGCGTTGGCTTCCTGTCGTCAAATAGGTATAGTTCATTGGCACTTGAGGAGATAAACCCAAGGCGTTCAAGGCCGTCATGCCTGACGGCAGCACTTTCGCATTGTCACGGACAGCAATCGCATGTACGATTTTTTCAACCGAGGGCAACACTGCTCCGAATCGGCTCCTTTTTGGTTTGGCATAGATTCCTTGGGCCAGCTTCACCAAAACGCCTTCATTTGTCAGTTCTGCGAGCGTTTCGCCCACAAATTCAGAGTGATATTCCGGGAAGTCGGAGCGGAACAGCACACTGTCCTCAGGCATGGCCTCTATGCGTTTTCTTAAGGTTTCACCCTCTTTTATGGAATGTTCACTATTCATTACACCTTTGAAATTTTGACAATTTTTCAAGTGCAAAGATAGAAAAATAATACGTTCGAACAAAAATCATATCATTTGCCGCAGATTCAAATTACAAGGTTTATTATAAAAACCTTCTCACAAACATAAAAACTAAAGAAAATGTGTTTCTTTGCGCCGAAAGTCGGTATGAAAATGTGTATGATTCAATTGTTTTGAACCGCTAAAAAAGATTGAATGACAACACAAGCATGCCACAAAAAAATTATTGCTCATTCTACATATCGCTAATAGACAAGTCTATATGATTCACCCTGTAGCCTCGCAAATGCTTTTTGATATGTTCATATTTCTCGGGGTTCCGTTTCACCTCCACGACAGTGGCCTGTCAATCGAGTCGTTGCAGGGCTCGGATTTTATTTTCACTATCGTAGAATTTCATTTTTACAAATTTGTAAATTACAAGTAATTTAATTTGTTGCAACAAGTACAAATTTTATCATAAAAATAAAACCTCAAAAATTTTTTGCCCCAAACCTCAAAATTTAGACTCCTATAATACTTCAATCCACCACCTCCACCTTGGTGAACCTCATCGCCACGGGGGTATTTCAGCTTTAAAAATATTCTCCTACGGCGAACTGGTATTGTGAGATGAAAATATCCTTAAAAGGCACAATGTTGTTCTGCTCGTAGAACACCAGCATGGCTTTCTTGTAATCTATTGAATCGACCGTACGGAAAGACAGAGGACAATAATCATTGGCCAGCAGGATACCGTTGCAAACCAACCGCGAAGTACGTTTATTGCCATCGGCAAAGGGCTGGATATAGCTTATTAGCAATAAGGCAAGCAGCGCTTTTTCAAATATATTCTGCCGCCCGTTAATAAACGTACAGGCATTTTCCATTGCTTCGCGAATTTGGAACTCGTTGTCAAGAGGACGATAGTTGGTTCCCGTGATACCCACACGACGGTGACGCAGTCCTTTTTCTGTATCCAATCCATTGACAAGCATTGATTGAATATCCTCAACACGACGGATGGAAAGAGTTTGCAGATAATCTTTGTTATCTAATAGAAAACGTAGAGTATATTTATGATTAAGCAACATCACAGCTTCGGCTTGTGTCTTACCGCTGGCGGTTTTGCTCTCACGCAACAGTCGTTCCGTTTCAAGCAATGAATAAGTGTTGCCTTCTATTTGTGAAGATTTCCAACTTAAATCCACACCCAATCGCTCCATTTCTTTGCGATAAGATGTAGCGGATATTTCGCTCATATTTTTCTTAAATCGAACATGCAGATTTTCAAGCTGTTGCTTTCTTCTGCGGTAAATAACGACACGGAAGGAAGAATCTTGGTGATAAGTTCAAAATTAAAGCCTGATTGAATTTGACGCTCGTCCTGATCATGTAGGAAGTATGTTTCCATATCGACGGGCATTGTAAGGATGCAGGTGTTTGTTAAACTGTAACGAGTAGCTTTCCCCTGTCCGTTCACCACGATATTCCCATCAGCCACCTGTGCCGAAAGCATCCTTTTGAGCGTGGCATCACTGCCGTCAAAACCCGTGCCTGTAGCAATTTCTTTGCGTGATGACAGCGGGTGATACAGCAAAAACTTCAATAGCGTCAGACTATCCATAAATCAACCATTTTTAAAATACGGCTCAAAAATATGGTTTTTTTTTAAAATGCGGCTCAAAAATATGGTTTTTTTCTTTTTTTTGATGTTGATTTTGAGCCGTAAATAATTTCGAAATCCAAGTAAAACGCTTTTATTCATTCGCCTGACGATTGGACGAATAGGTAGTTAGTGCGGTAATTTTCAAATCGTCTTTATCAACTCTTTCGTTATAAGACAGATAAACTTTGCACAATATCCAGATATCATCTCCAAAGTAGTCGTAAAGAGCCTGAACTATAGTTTTCTGTTTCTTAATAATAATTTTGTATTCATCTGATTCTGAAATATTTGAAATAGGAATCCCCAGAAAAATACTTTTTAGAGGACCGTATTTCTTCTCTGCCCATTTAATGCTCTCTATTAAACTTTTAACAGCCTTATGCACTCGACATCTGCCACTACCCCAACAATGAATATATTCAGCTTTGTCGCCCGACTGCAATAGGGCAACGATATCATTATAATCAACATAGGAAAACCAGTTCCTTGAAATCATCTCGTTAATTGAGTCGATGGCAAAATTGATGCTATTCTCCACCCTTATCTTGTAGTCGGTCACAGCATCCTCATTATACCAACGCAAGTCACCATTATGGCGTAAAAAGACTTTTGTGGCCTCTTTTTCAATCATGGCCAAATCCGCTTCGGCCTTCTTTCCTTTTCTTTCGAATAGAAACGGATACACTGCAAAAACAAGCGTTACGCCATTGCCCGCGAGTCGTCTTTGCCTGCACAATGCCGACACTATGGGGGCGCTATACTCTCTGCCCAAGCCTGTCACTATTATCAACATGTGCACATTATCACCAACAATAGCCTGCAGTTTCTCATGGAGGGCAGGGTCATCTTTTTCTATGTAATTCCTTTCAACAGGGCCTCCACAACTATATGACTGTGGATTATCATCGACCGTTTCAGGCTCCAGTAATTGCGGATCATCATCAATGACAATTGATAGATGCGGCTCCCAAAAGAACCTGCGTTCCACAATCCGGCGGCCACAGCCACCCACGCCAACAAGCTTCATAAGTGTCGGCGGCTGGCATTCTTCCGCAGATAGTATTTCTTTTAAATCATTCGTTTTCATAGTTTTAAGTTTTATTGTATTTAAAAGATCAATGTAACTATGGCTGTCACAACATGAGAATATTGTGATTATTGGTGCGAAACAATGTATTTCACATCCACAAACTCGGTAAGCCAAACGCCATTACGGCTAAGAAGGAACTTGACGCCGTCGTCACTCATTTGCTTGGCATTGATAGCCAACACAACGGGCTCGCCGTGCCGATGCCCGACATTCGCAGCCTGTTCAACGGTTGTAGAGAGGTGGACATAGAGTCTATTCCCTTTCGTTATCCCTTGTTGCATAATGGAATCCATAAAATGCAGTGCTGTGCCGTGATACAAAATTGCGGGCGGAACAGCCTCTTCCAGCTCCACATCCACCGAAACGCTGTGACCTTGCCTGGCACGGATGCGTATCATATCCTCGGAAAACTCAAACCTTTGCTTATTGTTAGTGGCCACAATCTCGCGCAGCTCTTCCATGGTGAAACCATGATTGGCCACCAAGTCACTCACAAGTCGCCAGCCATGCTCATCGAAGGCATAATTTGGGTCATGGCGAAGGAGGTAGGAAAGTTTGCGTTCTTTGTGATAGGAGGACATGGGATTAACAATGTAGTTATAGTTAAAAAATACTTCTACAAATAGCCATTGGCATCATAATCGCATTTGCCAACATATTCAAAATAAGTTCCGTTCCATTGGTATTTCAGGCCATAACCTGTTGGCCAGTCTTTTTCATTGACAACGGCCACAACAACTACAGGGATTTCACCCTTTTCATCAAAGCCGGACATACCAATTAATTCCATATTATACATGTCTAATGGACACCAGCGTTGTCCACCACATTGGAGTTTAATCTGATTGTACTGACCATTGTTTGTGTGAAAAAGTTTCTCTTGAACCAAGCCATCTTTTCCAAGCGAAAATGCATGGATTGTCTCCCATAAGACAATTCCTTGATGTTCAACAAACAAGCAGGTTTTCAATAAATAGTAGGTCTTTCCCTCTTTATCTTTAACTTCGCACAAATCTTCAATTTTCCCATCTATCTCTTCTAAAGACAAAGCGTCCAACTTGCCGTTTTTTTTGAATTGAACAATATTTTTGCAAATCCCAGCCCAAGGAGATTCAAGGGGAATAAAATAAACTCGTATATCCCCGCAATCTTTCCAAATCATTTCAGGAGCATAATCCTTCTCATCCGGATATGTGCGGTAACCTACATCTTTGCTGTTGTTTACAAAATCTGGATGCCATGTCAAAAAATGGTACACTTCATCATAGCGAGTATCAACCTCTGTAGAATAAATAATGCTGTCAATAGGGTTGTCGAAAGAATATTCATCAGATTCAAGTGAATCTCTATTGCCCTGTTTCTCCTCGGTTTTTTCTTTATTCTGACAGGAAAACAGCATTGCTATGACAATGATTGTTAGAGGAATTATTTGTTTCATAATTATGGATTTTATGTGGATATTATTGATAATCTGACAAGAAGGTTTTGTTAATCTTTCTGCACGAACTTTTTGCCGTTCCATTTGAATTTCCAGTAGCGGTTTGTCATTTTTGTCGTACAGCCGCACTCATCTATCTCTTTATCAACAATCGCTCGAATATAAATCGTAGATTTGTCCTTGTCAAAATATGCTAATGATTTGAAATCCAATTCAGCATACATTTCGTCATTATTACAAATCTCTGTGTAAAGGCTTTGTCCACGACCAAAGAAATCTTCTTCAAAAACAAACGCCGGATGCAATCCTGTATCATCCAATTCATACGCACATAATTTATATTCGTCTCCACTACCCGTATAACCTCCATATCCCCAAACAAGATATATTGTGGATTTTCCTGTATTGAATATAAACACGGTATCTGGGTCGAGACAATAATAGCAATTTTCGGATGGAAATTGCTCTTCGGCAACCCGTACCTCATCGTTAATCCTATATTGAATGATCATATGTGGCACTTGATGAGCCGCATGGGGAAATCTTCCGAAACAACGCACATTTCCATCATCAGATTTAACAGGGGAACACAAGTCACTAATGTTGTTTTCTTTGTGAAAAATCGAATCAAACGGATAATCCATTGATTCAGGAATTGACGATAGGATTTTCATTAACCCCTCACAAACAAGATTGGCGTTCAACAGTTTCCATTCCGCCTCTTCCATGGAGGAGAAAGTGAGCTCAACGGAATCGTTGACGTGGATGGTCTTTGGAGGAAATTTGTTATCAAACATGGGCATAATAGAATCCGCCGAACTGTTGTTTTTGTTGGCGAAGTTGGCAAAGATAGCGACGAAGAACACCGGTAGGGCGAGGATGTATTTAAGATTTGGACAGCACATTTCCTTTATTATCAATAATTACAATGGAAATCCAGTCTTGCAGTCTTGCTTTGAAAAGCGTGGGGGTGAGACAGGAAATATCGGTGTAGATAGGCGGCGTGATGATATTTCCTTGGCTGTCTATCAAGCCGGAGTAGCTTCCAACACGATATTCGTAATAATCATTGTTTTTGGCGGATCCCACATTAGGCTCCCCAGTCTGAGCGTTAGTGTATTTCACATCATAATAAAGGTCATTAATATCGTCAATGATCCCGTCTTGCAGGACATTGCCGTTGAAATCAATCTGCTTTTTGAAATCCCCGTCCGTATATACGATGGCGTAATCCTTGGCCAACTCAATGTTATCGTAACTTGGCTTGATGAGCCAACGCCCCTTTTTGTCGATAACTCCGATTTTGTTTGATGAATCAGCCACCACGCAGTGTCCGTTGTGAAAAACAAATTCGGTAAGCGGGTTGCCCCGATAGGAGAACTTGAAGTTGATTGCAAGATTGCCGTTGGCATCCACAAAGCCGATGAAACCATCTTTTTCCACGGCGGCCAAACCTTCCGAAAAGATCCAGGCTTTTGTGTAGGTGGTTGGTTCCACAATGACTTTGCCAGTAGCAATGTTGCAGAATCCCCTTTTTCCGTTTTTCGCAAAAAGGACAATGGGGGGCTCTTCGGTGCTACTGGAATAGTGGCTCCAGTCAATGTCTTTCACGATGACTTCCTTGGTGTCTGGATTGACAATGCTGATTGTACCGTTGTTGTGGGCGACATGACCATCTGAGGGTTCCTCACCATATTCGTAGCCATACTCATTCTTGTTATGACACCATTTGATGATCAGCATGGCTGACACGGCCACAATAGCAGCGAAAATCAAAAAGAAAACCACACGTCCAACGACGGGTTTCTTTTCGGGTTGTTCCTCTGTGCTTTCGAGAGATTGATTCTCTTGATTGGCATCTTGTTGAAGCGGCTCACACGCTTCGGATTCATTGAATCCATTTTTGTTTTTTTCTTCTTTTTCCATAAGGCTTCACTATTTAAAGGATGAAAACTGCAGCAAAAATAGCACTGCAATCCATCCGACGCACACTCAAGAGCCGTCTATTGTATGAACCTATGGAAATGTTGTATGAAATTGATTGCGGTAGAGAAATAGCAGCATAAAGAAACACATAAATAGCTATTTGCGAATGTATTTCGCATCCACAAATTCCGTCAGCCAGACACCGTTACGGCTAACGAGAAACCGGATTCCATCCTCGCTCATCCTACGGGCGTCGATTTCCAGCACAACGGGTTCGCCGTGGCGTTTCCCGACTTTGACAGCCTCTTCGACGGATTCTGACAAATGAACGTATAACCTATGCATCTTCAAAATCCCCTGCCCCATGATAGAATCGAGAAAGCGTTTGGCTGTTCCGTGATACAAAACTTCGGGAGGAGTTGCTTCCTGCAGCTCGACATCCACATTTACACTATGCCCGTAACGCGCCCGTATGAAAAGCCTCTTCTCATCCGAAAATTCATACCGTCCCTTACAGTCTTTGTCCACAATCTCTTGCAGCTCTTCCCGTGTAAAGCCGTGGTTTGCCACCAGATCGTGTACATCCCGATATCCGTGCTCCAAAAAGGCATACGTTTTGTCATGCCTCAGGAGAAAAGCAAGAGTTCTGGATCTTTCTTCGATATAATTTTTATCCTCATTTTCCATACTATATCCTTTTACCTGATCTTCAGTGTCAAAATAGTCAATGCAGCCAAGATGAGCGTGACAATGCAGAAACGCAGGACGATTTTCACCTCGTGGTGCTTGGATTCACCCCCTTTGAACAAGAAAGTACAAGTAGGATCATATTTCCGCACATCGTCGATGGTTTTGCGGAAGTGGTCGTGTATCGGGGTGCCGCGCCACACGCGCACGTGGCGACCGCGCTTCTTATAGAACTTATAGACTCGTCTCTGGATGATGACACTGACGCTTTCCATCAGGAATACGCCGCAAAGGAGTGGCATCATCAGTTCCTTGTGGATGACCATCGCGCACACCCCGATGATGCCGCCGATAGTCAGGCTGCCCGTGTCTCCGAGAAACATCTGTGCGGGAAATCCGTTCCACCACAGGTAGCCTACCAGCGCCCCGACAAACGAGGCGAGGAAGACCACAAGTTCTTCGGACCCGGGAATATACATCACATCGAAATACTCTGTCAAAACAACATTGCCGCTCATATAGGCCAACACCAAAAGGGCTATGGCAATGATGGCAGAATTGCCCGCGCACATGCCGTCCATCCCGTCGTTGAGGTTGGCCCCGTTGCTCAACGCCGCCACCACAAAGGCAGTCAGCAGCACGAAGAAGATCCATCCTGCGCGGTACATATTCTTCTCACCAAGCCACGAGAACATGTCTGCATAGTTGAAATTGTGGTGCTTCACGAACGGGATAGTTGTTTGGGTCGATTTGATTTCAGGGCTCTTCTCCACAACCACAGCATTGGCCACGATGCGACTGCTCACGATCTCGTTCATCGTCACGGCGGGACTGAAACGGAGGGTCAGGCCGACAATCAGCCCGAGGGTCACCTGCCCGGCGATCTTCAGCCATCCGTTCAATCCGTCCTTGTTTTTGCGGAAAGTCTTGATGAAGTCATCCGCGAAGCCGAGTGCGCCCATCAGCACGGTGGTTGCCAAAAGCAGGATCATGTAGATGTTCGACAGCTTGCCCATCAGCAGACAGGGTACAAGAATAGCTGCAATGACGATGAGCCCGCCCATCGTCGGGACATCTTTTTTGTCCTTGCCCGCTGGATCGATTTTTTCATCGCGCTGCGTCTCGCTGATGTGGTGGCGCTTCATCCAGCGGATGAACCACTTCCCGAACCAGATGCTGATGCACAGCGCCAGCACCCCGGCGATGATGGCGCGGAAGGAGATGTAGGTGAACAGACGGGCGCCGGGAAAATGGTGGAAATGGGTGAAAAGGGAATAGAACATGACCTGAACGTTTTTTTACACTTGACGATGACAGAATGAAAAACGGTTGCAAAAGTAGCAATTATTTCTAATCGGCTTTTGTTGTGAGCCGTTTCTTGTATAAAGTGGGCAATTCGATGTATAAAACAAGTGAATTAACAAGTATTTTAGAGGACAACTTTCAAGATTAACAAATAGCGATGGCAGTGAACGTCAAAGAGTCTCCCTTGCCTGTGCCGTTGTCGGTGAATCCCACCAACAAGGAATTGTCTTTGGCCACATGCTGAAAAAGCGTTTCTTCAATAGTGATATGCTCTTCCAACGTAGGTTTGTAATCTTCAGCGGTAAATTGAATGTGCAGTATCAGTCCCTTAACTTGTCCCAAC
>JAFTCA010000109.1 GCA_017454945.1 Bacteroidales bacterium | reverse complement strand
TCTGCTCTCTGCTCTCTGCTCTCTCCTCTCTCCTCTCTTACAGGTCTCCAATCACATAATTGTTCCACCTTACTTCCATGCCGTCTTTGTAGGTTGTGGAAAATATCAGGGCTCCTTCCTCGTTGTATTTGTACCAGATGCCAGCCCGTTCGCCGGTGATGTAGCGGCCCACCACTTTCTGCTGTCCAGATGGCCAGTAGGTAACATATTTGCCGTCGGGAAGATCCTGCTCATAATGGATTTCCGAAGCCAGTTTGCCGTCATCGTACCAAGTTTTCCATGTGCCTGTGCGCATGCCTTCATAGTAGCTGCCTCGCTCCTTGGCGTTGCCGCGCACATACAGCCAAACTCCATCTTCTTGTCCCTCAATATATTGGCCTTGCGTTATCTCATTTTCGTTCTCGTCATATTCTACGAAGTTGCCTTCCAATTCGCCGTCCTCATAGTTCTCCACCATGAGCAGGTTGCCATTAGGATAGAACCATTTCCACTCGCCTTCTTTCTGGCCTTTGGCGTTGTATTCGCCACTAATTTCGACGGTCTTGTCGGGGAAGAAGAATTTCCACTCACCCACGGGAGTAGAGTTTTTGTAGCGTCCCATCGACTTCAGTTCGCCTGTCTCGTAGAACTCTTTCCAAATTCCCTGTCGTTTGCCGTTGAGGTCGGTGATGCCCTCATGCGTCAATCTGCCGTCTGAAAAGAGGTAGCCTTTGATAATCTTGCCCGTGCTGTCGAACTCGCGGCGGATACCATCAGGTTTTCCGTTATAATAAGTGGCTGTTATAGAAGGCTTTCCATTTGGATGATAAGCCACTTTCTTTTGCAAGGTCTTGGTTTCTTTGGCATCGGCAATCAGCTGGTCGTTTTCGTATTTCTCCACGGCCAGGAAGTTGCCATTCTCGTCGTAGGTCTTGAAGAAGCCGTGTTTTTTGTCGTTGAGGTAGGAGCCCTCCATGCGCAGGTTGCCGTTATCCCAAAAGTATTTCCACGGACCCTGCTTGCCCGACTTGTCGCTGCGGTTGATGTACTCGCGGCGTGTGAGGACGCCTCTGAAATAGGTTTTAATGGAGGTGATGAGACCGTTGCGGTTATACTCTTTCTCCAAGCCGTGCGGTTTGCCTTTCTCGTAAGGGGTGGCGCGTTTGAGCCAGCCTTCACTGCTGTAAGTATAAACCCAGCCTTTCAGTGTGTCCATCGTCCAATTTTCAATGGTGTACTCGTCTTTGAAATACTGTATGCGTGGTCCATTCTTCTTGCCCTCTTTATAATTGATTTCCAGAATCTTATTCCCTTCCTTGTCGTAAAATGTCCACAGGCTGTCCAGCAGGTGGTTCTTGCGGTTGCCCTCCGACAGCAGCACGCCCTCCTCGCTGTACGATTTCCACCACCCTTCGGGTTGCCCGTCTTTCAGCCATCCCTCGCTCGACTTCTGGCCGTTGGGGTAGTGGAAGGTGTGGAATCCATTAGGGTCAACAGGTTCCTGTGCCGATAGTGAAATCAGCAGGAAGAGGAAAAGAAATGCCAACCCAAGGTTTTTCATGATGTTTTGTTTAGACAATGCAAAAATAAAATTTTTATTTGAGATTTCTACCATAATGAGATTCCGCGGCGATGCTGCGGAATGGAGCCTCACCGCACGTAACCAATTAATGCGGCGGCACCGCGGCAGTGACTAAACGACTTTCAGAACTGCCGCCGCCCTCTTCTCTACAGCGCACCCTCCTCCATTCCGCGGCCAAAGGCCGCGGAACCCCACACGATTTTGATGATTACCATAATTTCTTATCTACAACTATTTTGAAACCAGTATTTTAGTGATTTCAAGTTAAAAATTCAATCATGCACCCCTGTGGTGAATTAAATTTTATGTTAATAATGTGATTATTGTTTGTTAAAATAATTATATATTTGTAGCGGATAATTCATCGATAATTCTAAACAAAAACAAGTTATGCAGAGTTACGCCTATATAATGACAAACAAATGGCATACCGTTCTTTATGTCGGTTGCACAAATAATCTTATGAGAAGAATATCTGAACACAAACACCATAAATATAAAGGATCGTTCACCGATAAGTATAATTGCGAATATTGTATTTACTATGAAGAGTATAATACTTATCGGGAAGCCATCAAAAGAGAAAACAAAATAAAAAATATGTCAAGAGCCGAAAAAGAGCAACTTATCAGTAACAAAAATCCTGATTGGCAAGAAGTAGCCACAGAATATGGTTTTATCCATACACGAAAAAGTTTTGTCGATGAAGTAGCATCCGTGCTTAAGTCATTGCAAACGAAAGAGAGTCCGCTGCAGCAACGCTGCGGAATGGAGGACGCAAACCATGCCAACGAATGAGATTCCGCAGTGATGCTGCGGAATGGAGCCTCACCGCACGTAACCAGTTAATGCGGCGGCACCGCGGCAGTGGTTAAACGACTTTCAGAACTGCCGCCGCCCTCTTCTCTACAGCGCACCCTCCTCCATTCCGCGGCCAAAGGCCGCGGAACCCCACACAAATTAAACTACTGCATGATTTGGTCGCGGAACTACGCACCCACAGCAAAGGGAGGAATCATTTAGAGGATGTTTGATGTTTGTAGGGGCGTTGCGTGCAACGCCCAAATATTATGATGAGAATCATTTTAAAGAAAGACAGACAATTGCATGTGCGTAGCACGCTACGCACCCACAGTATGGGGAGGAATCATTTTGAAGAATGGTGCCCCACACGATTAAACCACTGCATGATATTGGCCGCGGAACCTCCATATAACCCGCAAAAAAAAATCAAAAAAAATAAAATTGTTTCATCAGTAAAATATTTATTGTATATTTGTTGCCGAATATTTAGTTGAATGCAGTAAAAAAAGGAGGTTACGAAAAGATTGAATTATACATTCTCAAAAAGCAATGATTTCAAATGTTAAGTTATTGTTTTTCCAAAAGTTAGATTTTTTGAATTTCTGAGAATATTTTACTTTGTAAAGCCGCAAAGTCGAATGTTTTGAGAGTTTGAAAATGTAGAATTCAAGCGCAAAAAAATGCGATTTTGTCCACAAGTTATCCACAGGAAAGTATCGAACAAAATATATATTATATTGTAAAAACAGGAATTTATCGAAAAATTAAAGTACAACATAAAATTACAATCTATGAAAACGTTCAAAATTAGCCTATTGTGCCTGTTATTGTGCATCATGAGTGCTATGAGCTTTGCTCAAACTCCCGAAAAAATGAGCTATCAAGCCGTTTTTCGTAACATGTATGACCGACTGATTACCGAGCAGCCAGTAGCCGTTCAGATTTCTATTCTGCAAGGCGGTGCTGAAGGTACAGTTGTTTTCCAAGAAACACAAACCGTGACTACCAACGCAGATGGTATCGCTACTTTTGAAATTGGCGGCGGCACAGCTGTTGTCGGCACTTTGAAAGATATCAACTGGGCTGAAGGTCCCTATTTCTTGAAAGCTGAAATGGATCCCGAAGGTGGTGAGGATTTCACCGTTAACGGCGCTGTTGAATTGGTAGCCGTTCCTTACGCTTTCTACGCCAACGCTTCTGCTGGTGAGTTCAGCGGCAAGTACGAAGACCTGACCGGTACTCCTGAAATCCCCGTAGTTCCTACGAACATCAGCGAGTTGGAAAACACTTCAGGTTTCATGGACAAAGAGGCTCAACAATTGGTTAAGACTGGCAATACTCTCACTTTGACGGATGCTACCAACATCGTTGAGTTGCCCGCTTTCAACGTATTTGAAAGTGATCCCACCAAAAACGTTGTCAATCGTCCCGAAGGCGTAAAAGCCGGCGAATTGATGTACTGGGATGCTGAGGCTGGCACATGGAAGACCGTAGCTCCCGGCGTTGCTGGTTATGTTTTGAGAATGGGCGAGGATGGTGTTCCCGTATGGCAAAGACGTCCTGGCACCAAGACCGCTCCTCAAGTGACCATCACCGCTGGTGAAGAGATGACTTACTCCGCTACCATTGGTGACAATGGTGGGTCGGATGTTACCGCTCGCGGTTTCAAATATGCAACCACTGCAGGTGTGGCTAATAACGCAAGTGCTACTGATATAGCTATTGCTGATGGTGATGAATTCACCGCTATCATTCCTGCAACTGGTCACAATAAGACATACTATGTTGTGGCTTACGCTACTAACGAAAAAGGTACCAGCTATAGCGAAGAGCTTTCATTCACCACTCCCGACTTCCCGCGTTGCGGAACCTTGGTTGATGTTGATGGTAACGAATATAAAACCATTATTATCGGCAAACAATGCTGGATGGCAGAAAACCTGAGAGTAAAACACCAACCCAATGGAACTGCTTTAGGTGCGTGGGCAAGTGCTGGTTCAACCGCATTAGCCAATATTTGTGGTGAAGTTCTTCCCGAACATACTGGCCCCACTGGCATTGGACCTGAAGTTTTCTACAATTGGCGTACCGCTGCCAACACAAGTTCTAACAACCAAAGTGATGTAAATATCATTCAAGGTATTTGCCCCGACGGTTGGCATCTGCCTACCCGTGAAGAGTTCTACACATTGGCTCAAACTGTTGACCCTGAATTTCCAAAGTCACAATACACTACAACTGCCCCCGTCAGCAACAATCAGTTAGCCATCAAATTAGCTGTTAAAGAAGCTCATTGGGATGCATACGCAAGTTCAGGAAATGCCAATACAGGCGTAGGTGCTCCTGTTGCTCAAGTAACCAATGGCTATAACGTTAATTCAATTGGTTACGCTTACCATCATCCTGAAATGGATTGGGCTTGGAATGAAAGCGGCTTTGATGCCAAACCTGCCGGTTACCTTGACAGACAAAGTGTTGACGCTCCTCATGGTTGGGTAACCAATGGAACCTTGAACTTATGGACATCTTATGGTACTCCTACTGGTAGATCATTTGTTGTGAAAATCGCTTGTTACAACAGTGGTATTAACTATGCCAACTCTGCTGGTGCAGAAGCACGTAATGGATACTCGGTTCGTTGCGTAAATAATCAGGTGTTCGAATAATAGTTGACCCAAATTTAATTTGATAATAAATAAAACGATATAACAATGAAAAAGAGATTATTGACCACATTGGCAGTTCTTTGTCTGGCAGTCTTTGCCTTTGCTCAGGCTCCTCAGAAAATGAACTATCAGGCATTGGTTAAAGATGCCAACAACAACGCCGTAGCCATGCAGGCTGTAGGCGCACAGGTAACCCTCTTGCAAGGCGGCGAAGCCGTTTATACCGAAACTCACACGGCTACTACCGACACCAACGCCATCCTGGCACTGGAAATTGGCGGCGGCACCGTGGTTAGCGGTACTTTTGCAGATATCGACTGGTCTTTGGGCAACTATTCACTTAAAGTGGAAATCGACCCCGAAGGCGGCAATAACTACACGCTGACTTCAGAGCAAGCACTGCTCGCAGTTCCTTACGCATTCTTTGCAGACAAGAATGCTACCGCTTTCAGCGGCGACTACAATGATCTGGAAGGTACTCCTACTATCCCTACCGCACCGACCGTAATCAGCGCTTTCGAGAATGATGCTAACTACATCAAGAAAGAAAACCAACAATTGTCGGTAGAAGGTACAACCATCTCTATCAATGATGGTGTAGGCGAAGTTGTTAACTCGGTTGAAATGCCCGCTGAAACCATTACCAAACCCGAAGGTACCGCTACTGGCGATATGCTGGTTTGGGATGCTGAAGCCAACGACTGGAAAGCCCTCCCCGCAGATGCTGAAGAAGGCGTTAAGGTGTTGACCATTGGCGAGAATGGTGTTCCCGCATGGGTTAAAGAACAAGAAGAACCTGTTACCCCTCCCGCAGAGTTGGGTACGGTAATTATTAAAGAACACATTGTTGTTGACAATGCAGCTGTTGTGGCTTGCGAAGTGACTGCCGATGGCGGCGCCGAAGTGACAGAGCGCGGTATTTGCTACAGCACTACCAACGAAGAACCCACAGTGGATGATGAGACAATTAAGGCTGAGGCAGCTGGTGTGGGCGAATATGACATCGATATGACCGAATTGGCTTATGCCACTAAATACTATGTTCGTGCATACGCAACCAATGAAGTGGGCATCGCCTATAGCGAAGTGCTCGATTTCACCACCCCTGAGGAAGTAATTCCCGACCCCGAAGAGATGGAAGTTGTTGCCGGTGAAGTGAGCGATGTAACCCGCACCAATGCTACTGTATCTGCAACATTGAAGAATGGCAAGGATGTAACCGAGCGAGGTTTCATCTACAGCTTGTATAAAAACGTTACTTTGAAGAGCCATCCTACTGTAGTTTTAATTGGCTCTAAAGTTGTTGAAGGTACTGATGATGGTGAATTCACAACCACATTTGATGGCCTTATCCAAGGTGCTATCTATTATGTGAGAGGCTATGTTAAGGCTGGTGAAGAAGTTTTATACACTTCCGATATGAAAGTGGTAATGGAAGATCCCGAAGGTTTGAAGGATTGCGGTACAGTGACCGATGCTGATGGCAATGAATATCGTACAGTCAAATTGGGTGAGCAATGCTGGATGCGTGAGAATCTGCACACCACCAAATACAACGATGGAACACCTATCAGCGAGTTCCTTCCTGCTGGCATGGTGTCAGGCACTGTAGCAGAATATACGCCTGATGTTGTGACTTACAGCGGTTATGGTGACACTCTTACGGGTGATAATGCCGGTTATTATTACGGTTTTGGATTCCGTTTTGACCCGAAGGGTAATATGCTTTGTCCCACTGGTTGGCATGTACCCACGGCACAAGAGTTTACAACCCTATTTGAGTATGTTAACGAAACCTATTGTGGAGGCTCTGTTGCTCCTGCAGCTTATTCAACCTCTAAGGAAGTTAAAATCAACACCAATCAGTCACTCTATTATCCTATTGTGCTGCCTCATTACTTTGGTAGCAATGGATTCAAAAACACGAACGAAAACACCAACGCTACTGGTTTCGGTTGGTTCTACTTTGGTGAGTTGAATGGAAACAGCTCTTCCTCATATTATAGAACGGCTCAAACTTATTGGGAAGGCATGTGGACAAGCACCGAGGTGGGAAGCAATTTGAATTGCTTTATCCAACATGCCAACGGAGTGTACATGAGTTATGTCAACGAGACAACAAAAGTTGGTTATGGCCGTGTAATCCGTTGCGTGAAAGATAACGATTAAGGAATAATTAACTCCAACATACCCAAACACCGACACAGCAATGTGTCGGTGTTTTTTTGTTATGACCTGCTAACAAGGCAAAATTTCAAGCAGTTAGATTTACAAAAAAAAATTGTACATTTGCGAATTAAAATAGTTTTCTTTTGTAATTCAAAAGATTAAGAAACCATATTATAAACCAAAAAATAATCACTATGAAAAAATTACTACTATTCGCAAGCATGCTGCTGTTCTGCTTCGGGCTGTACGCCCAGGAGGAGACCGTGACGCTGACGTTCACGGGCAAGCAGCAGAACGAGTCGTACCAGCAGCTGGACAGCGTGAAGGTGATGAACCTGACGCGCAACTGGACAGAGGTGCTGTACTACCCCGACACTGTGCTGACGATGAACACGGTGGGCATTCCCGGTTGGGAGAACGGAAAGGGCAGCGTGAAGCTGTACCAGAACGTGCCGAACCCGTTCAGCGGCATCACAGACTTCAAGTTGATGCTTCTCAACAAGGAGAAGGTCGACCTGGTGGTGTTTGACATCAACGGCAAGAAGGTGGCCGAGTACCACAACACGTTGCCGAGCGGCGAGCACCAGTTCCGCGCGACGATGAGCACGCCGCAGACGTATCTGCTGAGTGCGGTGACGAAGAACGGTAACACGTCGATCAAGATGATCAACCTGAGCAACACGGGCGAGCAGGCGCGCATCGAGTACATCAGCAGCCTGCCCCTGTCGGTTGACATGGCGAAGAAGCACACGAACTACGAGTTCGCCAGCGGCGACAACATGCAGTACGTGGGCTACACGACGCAGAACACGGGCGTGAAGGAAGCCACGCTGACGCAGACGCAGCAGGGGAGTGAGGAGATCACCTTCACCTTCCCGACAGAGACATTCGATCCTATCGTGAACGTGACGACCGACAGCGCCGGCAGCGTCGAGA
>JAFTCA010000108.1 GCA_017454945.1 Bacteroidales bacterium | reverse complement strand
TCTTATATAGTTCGCTTAGATTTGAGATTTTCGCATCGGATTCATACTCCATGGGCTTGTTTGCAGCTAAAAAGTGTACGTAATAGTCCGATTTCTCTTTTTCTTCAAGGCTATCGTAAAGAATACGCAAATACTCAGCTGTTTGTATTTGTGAAACTGCATCATCCTTATTAAAAAAAACTGGTTCCAAAAAAAGACGTGCAGAGTCAAATTGTCTTTCTTCAAAATAAATATCACCAATAAGCATATAACGCGTCAGCCTTTCGTCGTCATCAGCAGCCAAAACGACCATCTGCTTCAAGCGTGTTAGGGATGCTTCGGTTTGATGTGTCATTTGATAGGACAATAAGGCTTTTGATGATACAATGTCTCTATAGTATAGATTTGTCGAGTCGGGTATGTTTACCAAAGCTTGCGTATAATTATAGTCTGCACTATCCTTGTCGCCTTTCGCATCATACTGTTTGCCTATGCGGTATAAGGCATTGGAGACGCTATACAATGAAATGGGTGAGATAACGGAATAATCATAGGAATGCCTGTAGCAATCCAAAGCGGGTTCCATCATATACTGATCTTCAAACATTTCCCCAAGTCGATTGTAGGTATAGGTCATGAACTTCGCCTTTTTTCCCACCAGGTCTTTTTCCTGGAAACGGCTTTCCATCAGTTCCAAGGCTTTCAGATATTCCGCACAAGCCTGCACAATGCTGTCTTTTTCGTAATAGCCTACGCCGTTGATGTAGTGGGCGCGGGCGGCGAGGAAGGCACAACGTTTAAAGGACGGCCCTTCGACTGGCTCAGGGACCTGCATAATACTGTCAAAATAAGCCACCGCCTGTTGCAAAGCGGGGCGGTTAGTTTGCTCACAGTCGTTTTTATAAAGCAACTCCGAAATCAGCAACTGGCAATAGTGCCCGTCAAAAGTATCAAGTTCTTCCGCCTCAGGACTAACGACGAACTCCTGCAGCAGCACAAAAGCGCTGTCAGCCCGCCACCACATCAGCGAGTCAATCTCGGCCAATGCCGCATGGGCAATACTTCCATGCCCTTCTATTTGTCGTGCATCCTGTCTTCCACAATAGGGGAAAAGCAGCAGCACCAATAATATTCCTATGACATTCAAGCACTTGTTCATGTTACTCACTTACGTGACACTTCGCAATGAAACCACCCCAGAGCTAAAGTCCAGGGTGGTTTCGTTTTCAATCGTTATTCATTCCACCATACCTTGGTCTGCCGCGTGTCGCCATGCGACATTCGCGCCAGCTGTTTGGTGTAGTTCTCGTAGTTGTATTCGATTTCCTTCTGGGGATATTCCATGCGGAACGAAGTCAGCTTGGCGTGGTTGGTGGTGGTGGGCGTCGCCATGGTGCGGCGTGCCAAAGCCCAGGCTTCCCAAGGCTGACGGAAGAGGTTGAGCCAACGCTGCTGGTAGATCATCTTCAGGTAGAATTCCTGGCTGCCGTCGTATTCGGGATTCATCCACACGGCGTAGTTCATCACGTTGGCAGCCATATTGTTGCTCCAAGCCCAGATATCAAGGTTTCCGATATAGTTGGTATATTGAGGATAGAAATAAGTCCAACGGCTGGTCTGCTGTGGCATGTGGGTCCAGAAGAGGACCGATTGAAAGACTCCTGAACGGATGGACTCGTCGGCATTCAGCGGCGGCGTGATGCCTCCGATGTTTCTCACCTCAATCTCGGCTTTCATAAACAACACATCGGCGTAGGTGACGAGAATCTGGGGCACATATTTCTCGTCTCTTGTCAGGTAATAATTGAACGGAGAAAACAGACACGAGGGGCCCTTGAATGTGTAACTGCCATCACGCGATTGTGCGTAGGGTGAGCCGCCCTCCGTGGGGGTCTCAAGGGTACGGATTTGGGGATAGGGTCGCCATGCCCCGTCGGGGAAACTGTCTGTCTTATGGTTCGTGTCGAAGAAAAGGAAGGTACGATAGTCGAAGATGCCGCTACCGTCCATGTCATCAGTCGAAGAGAGGCAACCCCACACCGTCTCGCCCATGCGGAGGTTCTTGTGCTCACGGAACGACCAGTTGATATCCCAGTTGGTACCCAACACACTAGGCCACAAGCAGATACCACCTCCTGTAGCTACACCACCTGAAGTACTCATTTTTGAATAGAGGAAGTTGTAAGCCTCAACCAACAATGGGGTGGCAAAATCAGGATCCTTTTCGTACATACGCAGGCCATGGCGCAAAATGAGCGAGTTGGCAAACTCTGCCCAAAGTGTGTAGTCGTTGTTGAGCAACACATCGTAAGGCAACTTGTAATATTCGTTGCCACTTGCTGTGGTTACAGAGTCGGCACGCATCACATCGCGCGACCACACCAAATCTTCCAGCAGCGATTTGTAGATGCTCTCTTGGGTGTCCCATTCGGGCTTCATCGTGGCCTGCGAAGTTGCATTTTCCCAGATGCGACC
Organism: Bacteroidales bacterium; assembly: GCA_017454945.1. Lineage (GTDB taxonomy): Bacteria > Bacteroidota > Bacteroidia > Bacteroidales > WCHB1-69 > JAFTCA01. The sequence goes on along the minus strand of JAFTCA010000108.1, from coordinate 556 downwards.
TGCCTGAGTATAGGGCATGTCGCCGAAGATATCCGTGACTTTAAAGGTCTGATAGGCCTTCAGCACATTGAGCTGGGCGCGCACTTTGTCGCAAACGGCATCGTCTCCCTGCTCCTCGTCGTAATCATCGAAGCGTTTTTCCAACTCACGTATGTTGGACAACATCAGATAATAGTCCGACCATACGTTCGCAGTTCCAATCTGTGAGTTTCCCCAGGCCTCGGAAGTCAAAGCGCCGAGTTCAGTTTCGGGATACCAGATTTCATTTTGCAGATAGAACTGTTCGTTCATGCTCTGTTGCAAGGAACTCACCACGCCGTTAAACAAGGCTTCAACGGTCGTTCCCGTCGGCGAGAACGGGTCTTGGTTCATCTCTTCGAATTTCTTGGTGCATGCCGTAACAAGCAAAGCAATTGCACCGATTATTATGATACTTTTTTTCATTGAAGATAATTTATTTGATTGCTATTTCGTTATCACAAGTTTCCCTGTTTGCGCATGTGTACCGCACTGCACGGTGTATATGTATACACCGTCGGAAAGATGGCGCAAATCT
>JAFTCA010000107.1 GCA_017454945.1 Bacteroidales bacterium | reverse complement strand
TTCCGCACGCCCGTCTCGAAAGGCATTGAGATCATCGAAGGACTGCGTGGCCACACCAGCGGCTTCTGCATCCCGACCTTCGTCGTCGATGCTCCTGGTGGTGGCGGCAAGACCCCGGTCATGCCCCAATATGTCATCTCACAGGCCCCTGGTAAGGTGGTGTTGCGCAACTTCGAAGGCGTCATCACGACCTACACCGAGCCGACCGAGTACCACAGCGAGTGCAACTGCCCCGAGTGTCAGGCTGCGCGCGCCAAGGAACAGGTGCCTGCCGACAAGGCCGTCGACGGTGTGATTTCATTGCTCGAAGGCGAGAGAATGAACATCGAGCCGAAGGCTTTGAAGAGACATGAGAGGAACGAGAACAGATAATTAATATAAGGTGAACAGTAGGGACGCAAGATTTTGCGTCTCTACAGCCACCAGTTTTGTAGTAGAAACTGCAATTATGACAATCAAGGACATAGAGGCTCTGATAACCACGGACGAAACTCGTTGTTTGGAATTGAAGAAAACTACAGGCGAGTTGAAGGATGGGTTGAAGTCTGCTTGTGCTTTCCTGAACACCGATGGCGGTTGGCTGATCTTCGGTATTGCCCCTACTACGCTGAAAGTGGTGGGGCAAGATGTAACGGAGAGCACGAGGAGAGAGATTGCGCAAGCACTGACCCATTTGGAACCGGCCTTGGATATCGAAGTGGAGTATGTGGATGTGCCTGATGGTAATGGCAAGCAATTGATTGTCTTGCGGTTTGAGAAATGGGTTTGGGGCATGGAGCCATACACCTATCACAAATGCCCATACTATCGTGTGGAAAGTGTTACCAAGGAGATGCCAAGGGAAATGTTTGTTGAACGGCTGAAGGCTGCTCGACCTAACGACTTTGCTTGGGATGAACAGATAGCGAAAGGAGTGACTATTGACGACATGGACGAGGAACGCATCCGAAATGCGGTGCGTTTAGGTATCGCTGGCGGTCGTATCAATGCCACGGCGGAGGGTGCAACGGTGAAAACGCTTTTGGGCAAACTAAAGTTGCTGAAAGACGGAAAACCGACCAATGCCGCTGTGATGCTGTTTGGAAAAGACACCGATGCTTATCCCCAGTTGCTTTTGCGAATGGCTTGCTTCAAAGGTAACGACAAAAATGAGTTTTTGGACAATAAGCGTCAAACTGGCAACTTCTTTGACTTATTGGATGCTGGCACGGCATTTTGTTTCCGTAACTTAAGACTTGCGGGAAAGATTGTCGGGATGCGTCGAGAGGAGCAACTGGAGATTCCAGCAGAGGCTTTGCGCGAAGCCTTGATTAATGCCTTGTGCCATCGAGAGTATGACAATCCAAGGGCTTCGGTGAGTTTGGCTATTTATTCCGATAGGATAGAGATTGTCAATCCAGGACGTTTTCCTGCCCAACTTACGCCTGAAAACATCAAACTACAGCACGACTCGTTTCCGTTCAATCTAAAAATCGCCCAGGTTCTGTATCAGACAACCTATTTGGAAAGTTGGGGGTCAGGTGTGAGGCGTATGATGGATTTGTGTGAAGCGCAACATGTGGCCGATCCTGAATACAGAGTAGGGGAGAATACGGTCACTATCATTTTCCATAGGAATTTTGATAGTCAAAATGATAGTCAAAATGATAGTCAAAATTTGCTGAATGAAAGGCAAAAAAAGATAGTGATGCTCATGCGCAAAGACCGTCAAATATCAGTAGGATCAATAGCGGCAAGTCTTTCATTATCAAGACCTACCGTGTATCGTGAGATAAAGAAGATAAATGCTTTGACAGAACTTTACTGGGATGGTTCGGCGAAGACAGGGCACTGGTCTGGGACTGTTTTTGATAGTCAAAATGATAGTCAAAATGATAGTGAAAAATGATAGTCAAAGAAAAACATATTACTATGAAAACAACAAGACTTTTAACTCTGCTTGCGCTATTGATGATTTCTGCAGTAAGTTGCAATAGGCCTTTTGCTCTATCTGAGAATGGTACAGTAAACGGCCATGGTTACGTTGATCTTGGACTGCCAAGTGGAACATTGTGGGCTACCTGTAATGTGGGTGCAGATACACCTGATGAAAAAGGGGAGTATTTTGCATGGGGTGAGACTCAACCTAAAAAGGAATACAATTGGAGGAATTATAAATATTCCGAAAAAGGTGGGGGCTACACAAAATACAATGAAAGAGATAGGTTGACAGAATTACAAATTGGCGATGATGCTGCTGCTATAAATTGGGGTGGTGGTTGGCGTACTCCTACAGATAATGACTGGGCCGAGTTGCTAAATAATACATATAGGGAGTACATATATGACTATCCCTATTGTGGTATTGTCTTCACTGGAAAAAACGACGAGACTATGTATTTGCCCATAAATAATTGGTATGATGGAGATTATGTAATTGCACGTAAACCCGCTGGAAGATATTGGGAAAATACTCTTTCCCATGCTGTCTTGTCAAGAATGCCATATTATTCTGACTCCGATTGCGAAGATGCCAAATGCATGGACTTTACTGTTACGAGGGATGATAAAGTAGAATGTAGATTTCTCGATTATTCTCGATACTGTGGTATGGGGATTCGCCCAGTTCATTCTAGAAAATAAATGACCTTCATCGATGACATATTGAACTACAACAGCCTGTCTATCGTGGGCTTGCAGAAGAACACTGGGAAGACCGTGAGTCTGAACTATGTGCTAGACCGCCTGCCCATCGAGCGGAAGCGTATTGCCGTGACTTCAATTGGCATTGATGGAGAGACCACCGACCAAGTGACATTGACCCAGAAACCGGAGATCACCCTGCGCCAAGGGATGTATTTCGGAACCTCCGAGATGCACTACCGCCAAAAGCGCATCGTCTCGGAACTGATTGATGTCAGCGACGAGAACACCTCGTTGGGTCGCGTGGTGACGGCCAAAGCCCTGACAGGAGGCAAGATCCTCCTGTCGGGACCTTCGTCGGCCAGCGGACTGAAACGCTGGATGAAAGACATGCACCGCGTGGGCCTCGACCTCGTGATTATCGACGGAGCCTTGTCGCGGTTGAGCCTGGCCTCGCCTGCTGTGAGCCAAAGTATGATTTTGGCCACGGGTGCGGCCTATTCCACCAATATGACCACCTTGGTCAATCAGACAGCCTTCATCGTGGACTTGATTAATATCCCGCTCACCGATGAGGAGCAACTGAAACTGCTGATGCCCATCGAGAAAGGCGTGTGGTTTGTGGACTCTGACGGCGCGCTGCACGAGATCAAGACGGTGTCATCGCTGTCACAAGAGATCCGTTTCGAGGGCATGGACGACTGCAAGACGTTGTATGTGGCGGGTGCCTTGGTGGACGGGTTCCTCGAAAAGGTGAGGAAGAACCCAAAACTGAAGACCACCGAACTGGTGGTGCGTGATTTCACGAAGATTTTCGTGTCGCCCCAGCAGTATCGGCTGTTTTTGAAGATTGGCGGCAAGATCCGCGTACTGCAAAAGAGCAAGTTGATTGCGGTGACTGTCAACCCGACCTCGCCCTTGGGCGTGACGCTCGACTCCGACAC
>JAFTCA010000106.1 GCA_017454945.1 Bacteroidales bacterium | reverse complement strand
GAATAGACCATATTCTCCACCGTCTTGCCGTCAAGGATGTCCGCCACTTCGCTTTCCAGAAGATGGTTGCCCTCTATGGCCAAAGAGCTGTGTATGGTCTTGATGCGGTTGGCCTTGCGCAGCCGTAGCGCATCGTCTTGTTCCATCCGTATGGCGAACCGCTCCATCTGCGCGGCAATATCTGCAATCAGCCCCACTGCCTTCGCTGACAGCGAGAAAGGAGGTTTGTAACCTTGATATTCTTTTTGTTTGTTCGCCATATTCAATTCATTTTGCAAAGATAGTCAATTCTTTAGTATTGAATTGTGAACACGTGTGTTCACAATTTCACCTCCCCGCTCATCAGCCTCGGCAGCAACCCGTCACGAGTCTGAATGAGGGTTTGGATCTGCTTTTGATTATTCTCTATTTTTTCAAAGTAACCTATGACCATTTTGTCATATTGTTTAATTCTATCAAGGTCGCTACAAACAATTTGCTGCTTGATTAAATCTTGACTGATATTTTGCTGGGCTGCACCGCTGGCAAGATTGATGAAATCCTCTTTCATTAATGCTGTCCATACAAACAAATATGTATAAGGATAATTTTCGTTTGGAATCAATGCACAAACTGCTTGATTGCAGGTCATCGGCTTTGATAATATGCCATATTCACCAACCGTTGCTCCATACATAGCAATTAGTACAGATTTTTCAGGCAACATTTTCGCTGATGAATTTGCCACAGCTTCTTCTGTAATCAATTCTTCAGTTGAAGAAATAAATGAGCCATCCAATTCCTTTGATTTTACCCAATTTATTGTGCCATTTTCATAATACTCAGAAATTTTACGAGTTGGTGTACCTCCTGATGTTGTTTTAACCACATCTCCAAGAGCGACTTCCTCCCACTCCTCCTTAGCCTCCACCACAAACCACTGGCGGAAGAGCGTCTCCGCCATCTGCTCCAAGGTGGCGTTCTCGCGGTGCAGAAGGTCTATCTTGTCGTCAAGGCAAGAGAGGATGGCGGCTATGCGGTGTTGTGTGGGAAGAGGGGGCAATTCTATATCCATTTTGGCAATAATGTCAAATGTTATCTGTGGAAAAGTACCTGACCTATCTTCGGCTACCATCTGAAGATAATCTAACACTTCACTCGAAGTCAAGTACGTGTATATAAATCTATTGTCAACATTTTCATTACACCGCAAGACCATAAGTTTGGTTGATACAACATAATTGTCACAATCAAAATTCACCAATGCAAATCTTTTATTTGCTGGACGTATCTCACTGAATAGGATATCACCTTTTTGTATCCTTTTCTTTGCTTGTCCAGGCAATGTTTTTACATCAGACAAACTATTTGTAAGAAACTTTCCATCCAATATATCCGATGTGTTTAGAAACACAACTTTTTCATTAGGTTTGAACCTATAAGTGTCGGATACGGATTGTATCAAATCTCCCAACTTATATTCTTTCCACTCGCTTTTCTTCTCAAAAAACGTAATCCCCATACGGCGGATGTGGTCGATGAGGGCTTCGTTTTTCAGGGTGTGGAAGATGGAGATGTCGAATTGGTAAGGCAGCAGCAGGTCGTCGATGGCGAGGCTGAGGCGGCTCAGGTCATTGTGGGTCAGTTCCGCACCCTCCAAAGCGATGTCCACATCCGAAAAAGGCTTGTAGTTGCCTTTGGCCCGCGAACCGTACAATATCACTCGCTCAATCCGCTCGTTGGTGGCAAACACCTCGTTCAGCTTCGCCAATTCTATGTCTTTCAATCCGTAGGGCATAGCGTTACTTATTCGTTTATCATTTCAAGTCTTTTCAGCATCACTTGCTCGTAATCCTCGAAAAGCGGATAATACACATTGATGATGTTGGCGACAATGGTCTGAGCCGTGTCGTCATCGTAATTGTGAGAGGTCAAGTTCCGATCGCGAATGGAATCCATCCAACGCTCATCGCTGATGATTCCCGCCTGCAAAGTCTGCCGAATGGCATCGCGCGAACCTACAATATCGGAAATTCCCTGATATTCCAAATAATCTTTCATCACTTTCCAAGCCAATTCGTGCGTATATTCATATCTTTGTATCAGACCTTCCTCCATAAGCATATCTTCATCGCCTCTGCTTTTCAGAGCGGAGACTATGTCCACCGCCTTGCCCAATTGAAGCAATGCCTTGCGGTAGTTGCTGAACCGCTGTATCCATCTGATGTCTTTATCTTCCATAGTTCGATATATTTAAAATTCATATTTTTATTCTTTCCACTCGGTCATAGGCTTTCATTTTAGGTTTTCCTCAATCAGCCGTTGCAATTCCTCCTTGCTCGGCAGGTAGGTTTGATATTTGCTGGCGAAGATTTGGTTGTTGTCTTTCGGCAGGGTTATTTCCACCATCGCATCGCTTTTGTCGGTGCAGAGCAGGATGCCTATGGTCGGGTTCTCGTCCTCTGTCTTCACAAAGCGGTCGTAATAGTTCACATACATTTGCATCTGCCCCAAATCCTGGTGCTTTAACGTGCCGCGTTTCAAGTCTATCAGCACAAAAGCACGCAACAAGCGGTTGTAGAACACCAAATCGACACGGAAATGCTGCTCGTCGAAAGTGAAACGCACCTGCCGTCCCACAAATGTGAAGCCTTTGCCCAACTCCAAAAGGAAGGTCTGCAAATGGTCAATCAGACGCTGTTCCAACTCGCTCTCGCTGTATTGCGGCAGCTCGGGCAAACCAATGAACTCCAATACATACGGGTCTTTGATCATATCCTCGGGCTTCTCAACGATTTGTCCCTTCTGTGCCAAAGCCTTCACCTCTGCTTTGTCACGGCTCAACGCCAACCGCTCATACAGCGAACTGTCGAACTGCCGCTGCAACTCGCGCAGACTCCAATTGTTTTCGGCGGCCTCAATCTCATAGAAACGGCGCTCCTCAGGATTGTCAATGCGCATCAGTTTCAGGTAATGCGACCAACTGAGCGTGAAGTGCACTTGGTCAGACAGTGTCTGACTTTTTTGAGGAATTGTCAACGGTGTTGAATATTTCCGAGACACTGTTTCGGAATTTGTACCTTCTGTGGTTAAGGTGTCCGTCAATTCCTCAGACAGTGTTTGAGGAATTTGAGAGTACACCTTATAAAACTTTCTCATCAGTTCTAAATTCGTCAAAGAGAACCCTTTACCAAATTTTCTAGTTAATTGTTCTGCCACATTCTTTAATACATATTTTCCATATTCCGCCCGTTGCTCTCCCTGCTGTTCGTCCTCCACAATCATTCTGCCTATTTCATAATAGGTATAGACCATTGCTGTGTTGACAGCGGCAACGGTGCGTTTTTTTGCCTCTGTGATCAGCCGCTCAATGCGTTCGGCCAAATCGGTTTTCATTATCTCAGCCATCACTCCTCCTTGTCTTCAATTTTTATCTTCCCCAGATTCTCCAGTATCAACTTGTTCAGCCGTTCCTCCTCCTTCAATTGCTCCTCAAACTCGGCTTTCAGGGCGGTGAAACGCTCGGCGAAGTTGAAGTCGTCCTCCTCCTCGGGCAAACCCACATAGCGGCCTGGCGTGAGCACATAGTCCAGTTCTGCCACACGGCTCACGGGCACCGAAGCGCAGAAACCTGCAACATCTTGATAATCGAATGATTCATCGCGCCACAAGTGATAGGTACGGGCAATCTCTTGAATATCGTCTTCCGAAAGTTCGCGTGTGCGGCGGTTGATGAGGTAGCCTTTGTTGCGGGCATCGATGAACAAGATTTCGCCAGCACGATGGGAGCGGTTCCGGGTCACAAACCACAGGCAAGCGGGAATCTGCGTATTTAGGAACAACTTGGCATGGAGGTTCACAATGCAGGCAATCAGACCTTTGTCAATCAAAGCCTTGCGGATTTCGCCCTCACCGCCTGTCTTTGAGGTCAACGAGCCTTTAGCCAACACGAATCCGGCCTGTCCGCTTGGTGCAAGATGATAGATAAAATGCTGAATCCAAGCAAAGTTGGCGTTTCCTGCAGGCGGCACTCCGTACTGCCAGCGTGCATCGTTGCGCAGCTGGTCTCCGCTCCAGTCGCTGTCGTTGAACGGAGGGTTGGCCATCACGAAGTCGGCTTTCACGTCGCGGTGCGCATCGTTGAGGAATGAGCCCTCGGTGTTCCACTTCACCTGCGAAGCGTCAATACCACGAATGGCAAGGTTCATCTTGCACAGGCGCCAAGTGGTCTGGTTGCTCTCCTGCCCATAGACTGAGATGTTCTCAATCCTTCCCTGATGCTCCTTCACAAACTTCTCGCTCTGCACAAACATACCGCCCGAACCACAACAGGGGTCGAGCACACGGCCTTTGTAAGGCTCCAACATATTGACCAACAGTTCCACAACACTGCGCGGCGTGTAGAATTGTCCGCCCTTCTTACCTTCGGCCAAGGCAAACTCGCCAAGGAAATACTCGAAGACATGCCCAAGCAGGTCGGCACTCTTGGTGCTGGTGTTCTGCAAAGTGGAGTTGCCAATCAAGTCAATCAATTCGCCCAATGAAGTCGGGTCGAGGTTAGGACGGGCAAACACCTTGGGCAGCACACCTTTCAGCGACTTATTCTCACGCTCAATGACATCCATCGCGTCATCAATGTATTTCCCGATTTGCGGATTCTTCGCCATCGAAACCAAATACGACCAACGCGCATTAGCTGGCACATAAAACACATTCTCTGCAGCATATTCCTCGCGGTCCTCAGGATCGGCACCATCGGCCTGTTGCTTCACCAATTCATTGTATAGTTGTTCAAATGAAACAGATATGTAACGCAGGAAAATCAATCCCAACACCACATGCTTATATTCCGCCGCGTCTATATTCTTGCGCAGTTTGTCAGCTGCCTTCCAAAGTTGTTTCTCTAACGGT
>JAFTCA010000105.1 GCA_017454945.1 Bacteroidales bacterium | reverse complement strand
TGAATAACAATGGATTACGATTGTTTTTTTAATATGTTTAACGACATATTAACGCAAATGGGGAAATTAGGTGCAAAATTTGGCTGATTTTTGCTTGTATTTATTTGATTGTTAGAGAGAAATAATTAGAAGTCACCTATAGTTCTCCAATTGCAACTCCAGAATTGTTTTGCTCCATCCGTGCTCTATGGCTGCCATCGCGTATGCAAGCCGACGGTTGGGTTCCTTTACTTTCTCCAACAGACAGATGTTGTGTCGCCATGGCAATTGTGCAACGCAGCGTTGCACAATTGCAACATCGGGCCATGACTCTGCAAAGCGTCGCATGTATTTCAGGTTACGTGGAGAGAAGCCTCGCATTTCAGGAAAAGCCTTTTTCAAATCGGCAGAAAGCCGGTCCACCACCTTGGAACCCCAACCTTCAGCATTCTGGCGGTTCAAAATCTCTGTCCCTATGTGGTAGTACATCATTGACATCTGAACATTGGCCGTCCACATTACCTGTCGGCGTCCTTCGGCGACAAGTCGACTGATGTTATTCAGCATCTCTCCATACCATGCTGGCATACTTGACGATTTTGGAGGTGCGGGAAAAACTACGCTTTTTTCATTGGCAGCCCTGATTATTCGTTCATCATCCTTTGCTGTTATCTTCTTTGCCATTTTATTTGAATTTTCAATTATTCGTAATTTAAACCGCAAAGATACTATTTTTAATAATAATTTCAAAAAAATCACACAAGTACAAAAAAATAAGGCGAACATCCTTTCTCGAATATCCGCCTTGTGTGGGGGAGTAGGAACGATCGGGCTCGAACCGATGACCTCTTCAATGTGACTGAAGCGCTCTGAACCAACTGAGCTACGCTCCTGTTTTGCGGCTGCAAAGATACAATGTTTTTTCGACAATAGCGTTGTCGGTCTTATTTTTCTTTGGGTAATTTCTTCGTTCTCGTCTGTAATAGCTTTTCATCTTTTGCCACTTTGCGTTCCACTTTCTTTATGTCTTCTGCAGCTGGCAGTTCTTCAGGCTTTATACCCCTTTGTCCCAGCATCCCTCTAACGCTACGATTGTTCTGTTCGTGTTCGCCCGTTATGCTTTTTTCTCCTTGCAAATCTTTCTGGTCAACGTTGTGGTTGGTCATTTCTGTTGCAAGATTTTTGGCAGCGATGGTCAATGTAGGAAGAAAATCGGCCAAAGCGCCACTTTTGATGCCTAAACGCTGTTTCATTTGTTCCGTTGTAAGACCGCCAAAGAGCGCTTGGTCTCCTTTAGAACGAATGCGTCCGAATCCTTTTTCATCAACTCCTCGTTGGTAAATGTTCTTGCTCAGTTGTTTTTCCGAATCACGTAATTTATCTCTACTGTCAATACGTGAAAGTTGATTTAACCTTTCCTCGATGAGTTCAATTTTGCGGGTTTGTACTGCAAAGTAGCTTTGTGCAAAAGCCACTTCCTCTTTTTTGGGATCACCGTTTTGTGCAATAAGATAACAGGCATAGCGAGTGAGCATAAAGTCTTGCACTTCCCGATGGGCACCTTTGGCTAAGGTTATCATTTTCGTGACCTCACGAAAATGATCATCAATGTTGATTTCTAGTGATTTACATGTTTGCATGGCGCGTCCGATGGCCGTCGTGAAATTCTCCCACCGGGAATACCCCAACACCTGTTGCAGCTCACGCGCATACCAAATTTCTATTTCTTGCTTGTCGTCATCTACGACTGTTTTAACAATCAAATCAAAAACAGATTTGTAGTGTTCAATTTTCTGAAGGTTCATATTGTACGGTTTTTTAAGTTATATTTTTCACCTTGCAAAAATAATATATTTTGCAAAATAATTTAATAAATATTTGCGATTAGTTAAATTTTGTAGAGGGCGCAAAAAAATCACCCGACAGTCGAAACTACCGGGTGGTGCTATGGAAAAGTGAAATGTAGTGTTACTTAATCAGGTTGCCCAAGATGTCTCTCGTCAGCTCGCGGGTGATGGTGCGGGTGGCGGCGGAGGTGGTGTTCTTGATAACCTTCTCTTTGGTAGAGGTGGACGATTTGCTCTTCTTGCCCGTAATCTTGTTGCTGACGGCCGTGCCTGCGGCAGTGGCCACGGTGGCAGTAACCGCGGTGAAGACGGCCTTGAGCACCTTGGAAAAGATGCCCTTCTTGGCGGCCGTTTTGCCGCCCTTGGTCTCTTGTGTGGCGTTCGCAGTGGCTTCTTCCTGAGTGGCTAAGGCTTCCTCTTCGCTCTCTTTGAGCAGTTGCTCGAACGCACTTTCGCGGTCGATGGGCGTGTCGTACTTGCCGTAGATGCGGCTCTGCTTGATGATGTCGAGGCGCTGGCCTTCGCTGATGGCGCCAATCTGCGACAGCGGGAAGAGTATCTTGGCGCGCTCCACCATGTTGGGCGCACCCTTGGCATCGAGGAAGCTGACGAGCGCTTCGCCCGTCTCAAGGTTCATGATGGCTTCGTCGGTCTTGAAGTCGGGATTGGGCCTGAAGGTGTCGGCGGCTGTCTTCACGGCCTTCTGATCCTTGGGCGTGTAAGCGCGTAGGGCGTGCTGCACGCGGTTGCCGAGCTGGCCGAGGATGTTCTCGGGGATGTCGGTTGGGCTCTGCGTGATGAAGTAGATGCCGACGCCCTTGCTTCGTATTAGTCTGATTACCTGCTCAATCTTGTCGGTCAGCGCTTTCGAGGTGTCCTCGAAGAGCATGTGGGCCTCGTCGAAGAAGAATACCAGCTTGGGCAGGTCCTGGTCGCCCACTTCGGGCAGGGTGGAGTAGAGCTCCGAGAGCAGCCACAGCAGGAAGGTGCTGTAGAGCTTGGGCTGCATCATCAGCTTGTCGGCTGCCAGCACGCTCATCACGCCTTTGCCGCCTTCGGTCTGCAGGAAGTCGTAGATGTCGAACGACGGCTCGCCGAAGAATTGGTTGGCGCCTTGGTTCTCGAGTTGCAGCAGGGCGCGCTGGATGGAGCCTACAGAGGCGGTGGAGATGTTGCCGTACTGCGTGGTGTATTCCTTGGCATGTTTCGAAACATAGTCGAGCATCGAGCGAAGGTCTTTCATGTCGAGCAGCAACAGTCCGCGTTCGTCGGCAATGCGGAAGACGATGTTGAGTACGCCGTCCTGCGTCTCGTTCAGGCCGAGCAGTCGCGACAGCAGTTGCGGGCCCATCTGCGAAACGGTGGCGCGGATGGGGTGTCCCTGTTCGCCAAAGACATCGTAGAAGCGCACGGGGCACGATTGGAACTCCGGCGCCGAGAGGCCGAACTCGGGCAGTCGTTTCTCGATAAAGCCGCTCATCTGGCCTGTCTGGCTGATGCCTGAGAGGTCGCCTTTCATGTCGGCCATGAAGCAGGGCACGCCGGCCTGGCAGAAAGTTTCAGCCATCACTTGAAGTGTGACGGTTTTGCCAGTACCTGTAGCACCGGCGATAAGGCCGTGGCGGTTGGCCATTTTACCTTGGATAGAGAGCGCTCCGTTGGCGCAGTGGGCAATGTATAGCCCGTGGTCTTTGTCGTACATGGGGGTGTTTTTTATGAAGTTATGAAACTATGAATTTGTGAAGATATTAAGTTAAGAAGTTAAGAAACTAAGAAGTTAAGGAGTTATGTGGCAATGTGTTTGTTC
>JAFTCA010000104.1 GCA_017454945.1 Bacteroidales bacterium | reverse complement strand
ATGCAAAACCTGCGCACCGTGGTTGGCGGCGACCTCATCAAGGCACACAATCTGAAGCGTGCGCTGCGCTCGTGGAGCGAATGCAGGGCCACCCTCCGCAACCGCTGTAACGATCCGCTGGTACAAGCCATTGAACAACTCTGCATGGCCTCGAAAGAGGCAGGACTGACCTCCATTTTCCATTTCAAGGCTTTACACAACGGCGAAAAGGATGCCACCTACGACATCAGCCAACCCGAGTTGAAACACTGCTTTGACATCATCAAACAACAGGGCATGCAACTCGGCCTGCACGGCAGCTACGACAGTTACGACAGCGGCGACACACTGCGACAAGAGAAAGAAGCCCTGGAGCACGCCTGCGGCCAGCCTATCGACTGCGCGCGCCAGCATTTCCTCCGCTTTGACGTGCACCAATCCTTAGCGGCATGGCAAACTTGCGGCATCCGTCACGACTCGACCCTGGGCTTTGCCGAACGCGAAGGGTTCCGCTGCGGTACCTGCCACCCCTACCCGCTCTACGACTGGCAACAGCAGCAAGAAAGCAGCATCATCGAGCACCCGCTGATTGTGATGGACGGCACCCTAATTGAATACCGACAGCTGGATCCGCCCACGGCGCTGGCACAAATTCGCAGACTACACCACCAATGCATGGCCGTGGAAGGCGACATGGTCATCCTGTGGCATAACCACACCACAATCAGAGAGTTTGAAGAATATTACTGGAAAGTTTACCTTGCGTTTCTGCAATCGCTGTAATTAGACGCCATAGATGGCACCCGAGCAATGGTCTTTCGGGGCACCCGTCACGTCGGCCAGGCAGTTTGCCTCACCGCGAAGACGCAACACGCCGAGGAAAGCGAAAATCAACGCTTCTTTGTAATCCACCGTCATCGCATCGGGCACGATGAGCTGATGCGCACTATGTACCCGCATACACTGCAACAGGAAACTGTTCTTGGCACCGCCGCCAGTCACCAGCACCTTTTCGCCCTGGACCTGATTAATGACGGCCGCCAACTGCATGGCGATGTGTTCCGTCACGGTGCGCAACTTGTCGTGCACCGAAGCGTCGCAGGCAGCCACAAGGGGCTGAAATGTCTGTTCGTACCACTCGCGTCCCAGCGACTTGCTGCCCTGCACAGCGTAAAACGGCAGGACATTCAGCTGTTCCAACAGTGCCGGTACCACTGCTCCTTGTGCGGCCATCGCGCCATCCTTATCGAAGGGCTGCCCTAACTGGCGGGCCAAATCATTCAGCGCCATGTTGCACGGCGAGATGTCGAATGCCACGCGGTGGCCCCGCTGGCGGAACGAGATATTGGAAAAGCCCCCTAAATTGAGACAGGCGTCATAGTCGGCAAACAGCAGTTCATCGCCAACCGGCACAAGCGGGGCACCTTGTCCGCCCAGCGCCACATCGGCAGAGCGAAAGTCGCAGATGACGGGAATGCCCGTCTGTGCGGCCAGCACAGCGCCGCTGCCAATCTGCGTGGTTATACCCTGGTCGGGCCGATGGAAGATGGTATGCCCATGCGACGCGATATAGTCGGGACGGAGCACGGCATGAGCCAGAAAGGCATTGACCTGATCGGCCATAAACTGCCCCAAGCGCTGGTCGGCCACAGCCAAATCATACGCCGTGCCGCTATAAGCAGCCGCCAGACAATCGATGAGCTCCGACGGATAGGATGCTGTCTCGCACTGCAATGTCTCGTATTGCCACTTCGAACCGTTGTGCACAAAGCGGCACAGAGCCATATCCAGCCCATCGAGCGATGTGCCAGACATCAGTCCGAGAAGATGATAGACCTCAGCCATCACCTTACTTTTGGATAATCAGTTTCTTGGAAACAACAGTCCCTTCGTGGGCCACCTTGAGAATATAGAACCCTGCGGGGATCTCGGCCACATTGAATTGAATCTCTGCACCAACTTCACCAGTAGCCGACTTGAGCAACTTGCCCGTCATATCGAAAAGCGACAAGTCGCAAGTACCCGTCCATTGCTCTGGCAATCTGACCGTTACCTGATGTTCGGCAGGATTAGGATAGAGGCTGATTTGGTTGGTCAGACTCTTCGTATCTTCGACCGAAATATTGTAAACCGCCTCGTACGCCAACCTAAATCCATCACCTTGTCTATAATTATCTGAGCAGAAAACCACTTTCAGCCGTGTCAGGGTGTACACTTTGCTGCGCGGAAGCGTGTTGCCAGTATATAAATCCAACAATTTGGCAGGAGAAGAGTGCACATCGTAAATGGCCACAAAATCTTCAGGGCTGATATCCAATTTAAGAAAATCAATTTTGATGCCAGTGCCTTTTCGGGGATATATCAACCAACTGCAGGTCGTATTGGAAGCATATTGGCTATCCCCACTACCATCGGAGACGGTATCTTTTTCATTGAGCATCAACTTGTTATTATAACACATCATCACATCGCGAAGCACATTATAGCTAATACGCCAACCCTCATCGGTCACCGAATCGTTGGTTTTGAAGATCACATAAGCCGTATCGCCATAAAAGTTAACCGACTGTCCGTCACATTCCGAACCTGAAAAGGTCTTCATCAGTTTCCCTTTCGAAGGATGACCATTCCAGAAAGATACAGAGTCGCGACCTTCCTCAGTCTTCAGCGACAATATCTTGAAAGAAAACTGATTGGCTTCTGGGGGCGCAATCACGAAAACACACTCCTGATTGTCCCGATAATCATAGATGCCGCTGCCATCCTCCAAAACTCCCGAAACAGCCTCGATGGTTTTCGAAGAGCAATAGGTTGGATAAATGTTGCTACGAGGATAGAGGTTACGGATGATAGCCTGCTGCGAATGGTAATCGCCCACACCGCTGTTCAGGCTGCTGGCCTCAAAATAGCCGTCGCCAGAGCCACCCCAGCCCCAGTTAAAATGGAAGAGTCCCGTCGTATCATATCCGTCACAAATGAAGGCATGGCAACCTTCTTTACTGCATCCTGAATAGAGAATCGGTTGTTTGGCATCCAACATAGCCTTCAATGTCGATGTCCACGTCATGGTATTGAGCCTGTTACGATAGTGCAATTCAGCATCCTGCGCGAACAAGATGTTGTTGACCATAGCATCGCGGCAAGTCGCCATAAAGGCACCCGAACCATCGGCACCGTAGTTCATATTAACACTAACACCAGCATGATATATCAACTTGGCTACCTCATTATTGTAATTGGTTAACACATCCTGCATGAACTCGTAGCGGTAGTTTTGCATCGCAAAGTTCACCTCGTGTGTACCATAATTAGAAGCATAGCTGTTATAGCCAGAGCCTACCAACGGGTAATTGTAATAATACATAATCATGGCCATAGCCAAAGCCACACAGCCGCAGGGAACATGCGAGTCGTAAGTTGCCGGTGCTTGATTGTCCATGGGACAGAGAAAATTGTAGTATTGATTCTGATTCCAATGGGCAGGCATCAACGGAGTTACAGCAGTTTCGTAGCCCTTGGTGTCAGCAGTGGCAGTCTTGCCCGTCATCACGGTCTGCCAAGCCGAAGCGATCTGTGCGTCGGCAGGCAGGTTGTTGCGCTTCACATCCATCAGTTGCTCTTTCAGATAGTCGAGCCAGTAGAGGGCAGCCGGAGCCACGCTGTCGAGGTCGAAGGAGCCTTCGGTAGAATAGCCCAGCACGGGCAGAGCGGCGTCATCGGCACTCATGATGATGAAGCCGTTGCCTTCAAAATTGATGACTGCCATCAGGGTTTGGCCGTTCTCTTCCACATATTGCACACGATTAACCGCCGGCATGGCCGCTTTCTGCTGCATAGCCACTCCCGTGCGCATCTTGTACGCCTGGCAACCGTATTTCACAAGCTGTTCTTTATCAATATCTTTAGCAAAAACAAATAATGGCAAACAGAGTGCAAAGAGTAATATGATTCTTTTTGAGCAAAGCATAGTTATCTATTTTAATCATAATTTTAAAACTTGCAAAGATACATTTTATTGTTGTATTTTTGCCCGACAAACCACAAAAAAAGCTATGATTACCCTTCTGAAAAACATCAAACTACTGGGACAGACAGAGATAGAGCCTGTCGCCTTTCGTGCTGGCAAAGAAATGCAGACCATGCACAACATTGAGAACGCCTACTTGCTCATCAAGGACGATAAATTTTACGCTTTCGGACCTATGAGCAAGTGGAATCCTTCGCTGCTGGAAGGGCTGGACGGCCCCTGCACCGAGATTGACGCTACGGGGCGCATGGTGTTCCCGTCGTTCTGCGACTCACACACGCACCTGGTCTATGCCGGCAGTCGCGAGATAGAGTACATCGACAAGATTCGCGGTCTCTCGTACGAGGAGATTGCCAAACGCGGCGGCGGCATTCTCAACTCGTCGGCACGACTGCATGCAGCCTCGGAGGAGGAACTGTTCGACAGCGCCTGGCAGCGGCTGGAAGAGATTACCGCCACGGGCACGGGAGCCGTTGAGATCAAGAGCGGCTACGGCCTCAACACGGAGGACGAGCTGAAGATGCTGCGCGTCATCCGCAAGCTGAAGGAGAAGTCGCCACTGACCATCAAGGCCAACTTCCTGGGTGCCCACGCCGTGCCGCTGGAATACAAAGGCAAACAGAGCGAATATGTGGACCTGATTATCAATGAGATGATACCGTTGGTAGCCGCCGAAGAGCTGGCCGACTACATCGACGTGTTCTGCGACAAGGGCTTCTTCACGCCCGAAGAGACGGAGCGCATGCTGATGCAGGGCATCAAGTACGGTCTGCGTCCCAAAATTCACGCCAACGAACTCGACTACTCGGGCGGCATACAGGTGGGCGTGAAGTACAACGCCCTGTCGGTTGATCATTTGGAATACACTGGCGATGAAGAGATTGCCGCCCTACTCGGTTCCGAAACCATGCCCACCCTATTGCCTGGGGCAGCTTTCTTCCTCGGTATGGTATGGGCTCCGGTGCGCAAGATGATTGATGCGGGACTGCCTGTGGCCATGGCTTCCGACTACAACCCCGGATCGTGCCCTTCGGGCAACATGCAGCTGGTACTTTCGATGGGCTGCATCAAGTACAAGATGCTGCCCGAAGAGGCCTTCAACGCCGTTACGCTCAACAGCGCCTACGCCCTCGGCGTGAGCGACACCCACGGCACCATCGCCAAGGGCAAAGTGGCCAATTTCTACATCACCAAGCCCATCTCCACGCTCGAGTTCATGCCCTATGCGTTTGGTAACAACAAGATAGAGAGAGTTTTCCTGAATGGAGCGGAAAACTGAAAGTTGAAAACTGAAAACTGAAAAGAAAAAAATCGCCGGCTGCAAAGCTGTCGGCGATTTAGTATTTATACACATCTAAGTTAATCACGCAGACAGCGAACAGTGACGGCATCACTAATTTGTACATGCGAATCCTTTTGGGGTTGTGAATTATTCAAATAATAACCCAGAAAATAACCATCTTGTTTCGTTGTACTTGTATAAAATGCGTAATCTCCAAATCCAAAACATTTTCCATAATATATACCTGATGGAACAGCTGAAAATCCCGTAACATTATTAAATTGAGGATTAATTGTGGGATAACATTCATTTGAAAAGCCATAATTGTTTACCCAACCTATTGGCGACGCTAACGCTTTGATTATATTTGCGCTATCCCCACCACACTGATAGTATTCATTACTGCCAACATATTGGAACATTTGTATCCATTCCGCATCACTTGGCAAGTGCCAACCCTTTGGACAAATGCCCTGTACTCCACTGGGATTTGATGACGAAGCACTTGCACCATGCATATAGGCCACAGCATTGTACAAATAACCATAAATTGGCACATTAGAAGCCTCATACATTGGCTCATACAAAGCTGCTACCGATGTACTTGTTCCATTAATTCTTTGTATGGCCGTTCCATCCGCAAAATGGGTGGTGCGCAAATTCTCCTTCATCCAACATTGTTTACCTATTTGTACAGTTTTGTAAACATTACTATCATAATCCATTAGCGTTGGTGTCAATTCGCAAGGCTTTCCGTCTGAAGTTTCTGCCATAGTGACAAAACTCCGTTCATCCCCATAGCTTATTCCATTTTGGTTAGTAATAAACGCACGAACATAATACTGAGTTTGAGGTGTTAAATCAGTGAGTTGACAAACAAAATTTTCATCAGGATGTTCATATACGATATGAGAATCTTCCACTGTTGGGGCAGGAGATGTACTCCAACACACACCACCTTCCCAAACATAATCCCACGCATATTCGGTCACATTTCCACCACTGACAGCACTATTTTCAGTTACAAATGATATAGGTCGAGTTGACACTTTGGGATCAGGGACAATTTGTCTTTCAAAAAACAACACGATTTCCTGTGGAGCAATCTGCTGCTGTACAACATGCCCACCTTCAACTTCCTCACCATCAATAATAGCATAACCAACATAATCCATTTCATCTCCGCATAAAAATGGTTTGTTGATTTGCCCTTTACTACCATTCTTCAATCCTAATATTGTGTTGGGAAAATTTCCTATTCCAAGGTAATGTATAGCATTGTCCCCCGCACAACCATTGTTTACCATCTTAATAGAGCTTGAATAATCACCACATTGTGCCTTCAACAAATAACCTTGTGGCGAACTCAACATCACACGGAAAGTATGCACACCCGATGGTAACATTTTTTTACTCTCCATAATCTTTTTACCCATCAAATCATATATCTCTATGAACACTTTTCCTGCTTCTGGCAATTGCAGGGATACATCTGTAGTTCCATCAAACGGATTGGGGACATTTTGAGAGAGTTGAAACTCATTCTCATTTTCAAAATTCTCAAGCCCCGTTATTCCTAATTTCATCACGGTATCAGGAAAATATAATGTATGTTCCCATTTTCGGGTTATGTTGTGTACTACTATCTTTGTCAAGGGTATATAGACATCACCATCTAATCCCGAAGTCCTTCCCGTAAAAGTGACCGTCAAACTTTGAGCATAAATCATATTGCTGACAAACAATAATGATAAAAATAAAGTTGCAATTCTTTTCATGGCTATTAATTTTAAATTATCGTAACTCGTTGAAAAAAAAAACGTTACAAAAGTAATATTATTTTACATATAAAATTGGAGCAGATTGTTTTTTTAACAAATTTTAACAAAAAAAAACGGCATTGCACGCAACGCCGCCACAACTTTCAGTTTTCAATTTTCAGTTTTCAGTTTACAGTTTACTTTTTCCCACACCGTCCGTAGGCGGCAGAATTCGTGCCCGTCGGCGGCTGAACGGATAGCGGTCTCGTATGGTGACAGTTTTTTTTGCGCTGGCATTAATTTTTGATTTCTATAGCTATATAAGCGGGGGTCACTGCGCGACATTGACCAGGCTTTACTTCCTCATAAGGAATAACCAATTTATGAAATGATATAATGGCTGTCACATAACACTTTTTGGTAATATCCACAGTGTTAAATATCGTAGTATCTGCCCCTTCTATCCGCAAATCACCTCCCAAATGATTATTTGGATCCATAGCCGTAAGTGAATCCATAATCATTGAGGCAGTCCATATTCCATCATTGTTTTTTCGAATAGGTTTGCCATATGAGTGCTTGATAAAGCCTTTTATTTTGATGGTATCACCTTCATTCTTATGGTATGGATTAGGATACTTCGCAGCATAACACGGGGTTGCACGAGACATAAACACAAAATTCTGCGCTACCGCACCACAATCATTGTAATCATTCTTATGCAATACGGGTAAAGCTTGGCTATCGTAAACTTGTTCACAGGGGTCGCAATGATTACTAACGGGATTTTTGTTGCACCCAACAAGAAAAGATAATAAAACGATGATTAAAACTAATTTTTTCATGGCATTAATTTTTAATTTAACGTAACTTGCTGAAAAAAAAAACGTTACAAAAATAATATTATTTTATTCAAAATGGGATTTTAAATGATTTTTTAAGTTTTTTTAACGAAAAATGTGCTGCGAATAGATGTACAAATTTGTAGAGACGTTTCATGAAACGTCTCTACAGTTTTCAATTTTCAGTTTTCAGTTTACTTTTTCCCACACCGTTCGCAGGCGGCAATAGTCGTGCCCGTCGGCGGCTGAACGGATAGCGGTTTCTAAAGTGCCGGGCGCTGTTTCATCATACACCACGCGGTATGAATCGCCCAGTTTGGCTTGTGTTACAAAGTTGATAACCAGATCCTTAAGCGTGTGTTGCTCTTGGAATCCTACGGGCAGGTTGTCGAGCATCCACTGCACATACTTCACATTATTAACATGCTGGTTTACATCTATATCCGAAAAGAGCACGGCATGCACAGGACCCTCGTCAGCCTTTTTCATCGGCAGAATCTTGGGGGCGGGCGTCTCCAGAGCGTGCTTGCCGGCCACACAGGCTATCTTGTCGTTGAAATGCTCCAAACGTTGCGGCCTGAAGGTCGTGAAATCGAGAATCACCCAGTCGCTGGTGGCCTGCATCAACAGGTTGCCGTCAGCGTCATACATCTCAAAATCACGTGGTTGCACCACAAACGGGCCAGGTTTACCCCATGTGTGCAGATCAATGGTCTCGAGCCACTCGGGCATGCGATGTATGCGGATATGCATCTTGGTCAGTGCCCAAAAGCAGTTCTCTTTCTTCAGGTCTTGCCAGCCGGCACCGCAAGAAGTGGAGTGCTGCCACGCCACCTCCTGCATCAGGTTAAGCAAATAACTTACCGTCAGGCGTTTATACCTATCCACCTGATACGAGGGAATAGTAAACTGCTGAATAAAAGGGTCACTTACTAACATCTTGATTTAATTTTCTTTAACTACAGTCTCTGCGGCTTCGATAATGGTCACAAAATCCTCGGCTTTCAGCGAAGCACCGCCAATCAGGCCACCGTCCACATCTGCTTGGGCAAAGAGGTCGAGGGCGTTCTTGGCATTGCAGCTGCCACCGTACAAAATGTAGGTGTTGTAGGCCGTTTCGGTGCCATACTTCTTCTCAACCAGCGAGCGGATGAAGGCGTGCATATCTTCGGCCTGCTGCGGAGTGGCCGTCTCGCCCGTACCGATGGCCCACACCGGCTCGTAGGCAATCACCACCTGCTCGAACTGCTCTTGGTTGAGGTGGAACAGCGACTCGGTAATCTGTTTTTCCACCACCTTGAAATGGTTGTCGGCCTTGCGGTCTTCAAGCTGTTCGCCGCAGCATACCACGGGAACAAGTCCCTCCTCAAGCAGTCGGTCCACTTTGGCCGCGATGGTCTGGTTCGACTCGTTGAAATATTTTCTTCTCTCGGAATGGCCTACAATGCAGAACTCAACGCCCAGAGAGGCAAGCATCTTGGCCGACACTTCGCCTGTGTATGCACCTTTTTCATACTCGCTGCAATTCTGTGCACCGGCGTGAAAGTCATTCTCCTCGGCATGGTCGGTGGCCAACTCCAAATAGGGGAACGGAGGACACATAACCACTTCTGTTTCAAGCGTTAACTTTTCTAAAGATTCGGCAATGTTTATAATCAAATCTTGAGCCTCATCAAAGGTCTCGTTCATTTTCCAGTTTCCAATAACTAATTTCGGTTTCATCTTTTTATTATTAATTAAATTAAAGTTAATTAGCTCGCTGATTTTTAGCGGGCAGAAATATGTATTCCAAACAGATAATGCAGAACGATGTGAAGATGGTGTTGGCGATGGCCGAGCCGAGATGGCGCCCAAAGTTTTGGAAAGTGAACACCTCCAGCATCGTCACGGTGAAATGGTGTATGAAGACCAGCACGGCGGTGTAAGTCACAATCCAGCTGAGGCTCTTGATGCCGGGCAGAGGCGCATTGCCCAATTCGGTGGCGCGGTTGCCGTCGAGCATACGCAGGAAGAACGGCCGCAAGAAAATGATAAGCGTCGATGCCGATGCGTGGATGCCGTAGCTCATCGAGAATATGTCGATGATAAGACCGGTGGCAAAGGCAATGACGTATTGCAGCGACTTCGGCATATTGAAGGGCAGCAGCAGCAGTGCCATCAGGTAAAGATACGGGTTGAGGAAGCCGAAAAGATGAACATAGTTCAAAATCAGGATTTGAACCGGCACCAAGATGGCGAAACGAAGCAGGTTGTCTCTCAGTATCTTATACATCTTTAAAATTCTTTTTTAACGTATCCAGTTCGCTCTTGTACAGATTCTTAACCACATATACCGTATTCAGCCTACTGAAATTGGTCGACAGTTGGATTTTTAGCGTATAGAAATTGGAATGGGCGTCTTTGGAAGCTTCGGACACAATGCCCACCATGATATCTTTGGGATAGACATTCGAGAAGCCGCTGGTCACCACGGTGTCGCCCACGCTGACGGGCCAGTGTTGCGGAATGTCGTGCAGATAGGCGTGTTCGGCATCAATCTCGTCCCACAGCACGGTACCTACCTGATTGACAGGCAGTATGCGGGCACTGATACGCGAGTCGGGGTGCAGCAGCGAGATGGCTGAAGAGAAGTGCTCCGAAACGTCGTTCACAACGCCCACCACGCCCTCGGGCGAGATGACCGCCATATCCACATCTATTCCGTCGGCGCGCCCCTTGTCGAGCAGCAGGTAGTTGTTTTTCTTGTGGATGGTGTTATGAATGACATGAGCGTGCATATACTCGTACATCTTCACCGTGCGGGCTCGGCGGCCACGGCCTTCCTTGCCTTCCACACTATAGGTCGAATCATCGGTGGTGATAAAATTCTCGGGCATCTCACGCATAAGCTGCTCATTTTGCAATATAAGCGCCTCGTTTTCAGACTCTAACGAAAAATGCTTCACAAACGAGTGCCAACCATTGTACACCGGACCGATCACCGCCTTGCTATGCGTTCCCAACACAAAGCGTGCATAATTCATGTTGGTATAAATCAAAACAATAGCGATAACCTGCAGAATAAAAAACAGGAGATAATGGAAATTCTGCTTGAAAAAGGCTATCAGGTTGTTCATCAGGTTTGGATTCTGAAGCGCAAAGGTACAAAAAAATTCAAAATTCAGAATTCAAAAAGATATAGAGAATTATGTAATCATGGAATTATGGAAACATCTATAACTCAGTAATTCTATAACTCCATAACTCTTAACTCCTTAGTTTCTTAACTCCTTAGTTTCTTAACTTCTTAACTTTCTCACTTCTCATTCTTCACTTCATACCTTCATAACCTTAACTTCTTAGTTCCTTAACTTCTTAGTTCCTTAACTTCTTAACTTTTCACTGCTCACTCCACACTTCTCACTCCACAAAATACAATTCAAACAACCTCTTTTCCGCTAATATCAGAAAAATTTTACTATTTTTGTAAATTCAAAAAAAGAGAACCTTTTTCACACTGAAAATTGATTATCAGCTACTAATGAAAAAAATAATCCTCATCCTTTTCGCTTGTCTTTCGCTGCAGCCGCTTTTTGCGCAGAAGTCGGAAATTGGCTTTATGTTAGGCACTTCGTTCTACTTGGGCGATTTGAATCCTTCGGGCGTTTTCAAGCAATCGCAATTCGCCGGCGGCTTTGTCTATCGTTACAACTTCACACCGCGTTGGGCGTTGAAAGCCAATGTCTATTTCGGCAAAGTGCAGGCCAGCGACGCGGAAACGAACAAGGGGTACGAACGCAACTTGAGTTTCAACTCGCCCATCACTGAGATTTCGGCGCAAGTGGAACTCAACTTCCTGCGGCTTTACAACGTGCCCTCGAAGAACCACTTCGCACCCTACATTTTTGCGGGCATCTCGCTCTTTTCGTTCAACCCGCGTGCCGAGCTGGACGGCCAGTCGTACGACCTGCAGCACCTGGGCACCGAAGGGCAGGGACTGGAAGGACAGCGCAAGTTCTACTCGCTCTGCAACGCCGCCATTCCGTTCGGCATCGGACTTAAGGTGAACATCGCCAAGTTCATGTGCATCGGCGTGGAATGGGGCATGCGCTTCACATTTACCGACTACTTGGACGATGTGAGCGGCACCTACTACGACAACTACCTGCTGCAGGAGGCCCGCGGTGAGTTTGTGGCCAAGCTGGCCGACCGTTCCGCAACACTACACGAAGCCGGCGCCGGTCGCGGCAACTCCACCACCAAGGACTTCTACTCCTTTGCAGGCGCCACCATCACCTTCAAAATCGGCAATGAGGACCGCAGCTGCGACATCCGCTACAACGCACGCAAGAAAGTGCATCACAGATTAGGAAAGAAAAACTAACGGAGGTATCATGCGTACCATAAATTTAAACGCCCAAATCAAGGTTTACGAACGCCGCGAGGAGCTGCCCGCTGAGCTGGCCGACTTGCTGAAGCAGGCCGACGACGCCGCCCGCAACGCCTATTGTCCGTATTCCCACTTTCAGGTTGGAGCAGCACTTCAACTTGCTAACGGCGAGGTATTTAAAGGCAGCAACCAGGAAAATGCGGCCTTCCCGTCAGGACTCTGCGCTGAGCGCACCGCCCTCTACTACGCCGTGGCCAACCACCCCGACACAGCCATCCGCCGACTGGCCGTTGTGGCCGTCAACCCCGCCAACCCGCTCACAGAGCCCATCGTGCCCTGCGGCAACTGCCGCCAGTCGCTGCTCGAGTACGAACATAAATTCGGCCAAAACATCGAAATCATCATGGCCGCCGAACACGGGCCCATCTACGTCGCCAACAGCGTTGCCGACCTGCTACCCTGTTCGTTCACCAACGACTATTTATAGAAAACAAAAAAAACAACAATGAGATTCCGCTGCGCTACGCTTGCGGAATGGAGACCAAAGGGAAAAATCAAACTACTACCATGTTACAGATACAAACCATTCGCGAAAATCCGCAATTCGTTATCGAACGACTTGCCATCAAGAATTTTGACGCCGCCCCTATCATTCGCGACATCCTCGAATTGGATGTTGTCATCAGAAACACCAAGAAGAAACTTGACGAGAACCTGCAGGAGCAGAACCGCATAGCCAAGGAGATTGGCAACCTTTTCCGCAACGGCCAGGCAGCCGAAGCCAACGAGTTGAAAGCCAAGACCGCCGAACTGAAAGCCGCCGAGAAGGAGATGCAGACGGCCCTCGCCGAAAAGAGCGCTGAGATTGACCGCAAAATGGTGCTGCTGCCCAACATGCCGCACAGCTCGGTTGCCCCAGGCAAAGGCGCTGAGGACAACGAGATCATCTACGAAGAAGGTGACGCCTCTAACTTCGACTACGACGCACTGCCCCACTGGGAGCTGGTGAAGAAATACGACATCATCGACTTCGACCTTGGCAGCAAGATCACTGGCGCCGGTTTCCCCGTCTATAAAGGCAAAGGCGCCCGCCTGCAGCGCGCCCTCATCAACTTCTTCCTCGAGTCGGCCATCGACAACGGCTTCACCGAAATACAGCCCCCCTACGTCGTTAATGAAGACTCGGCCTACGCTACAGGGCAGCTGCCCGACAAAGAGGGCCAGATGTACCACGCCGAAGTGGACAACCTCTACCTCATCCCGACGGCCGAAGTGCCCGTGACTAACATTTACAGAGATACCATCCTCAAAGCCAGCGACTTCCCCATCCGCAACTGCGCCTATTCGGCTTGCTTCCGCCGCGAAGCTGGCTCGTACGGCAAAGATGTGCGCGGCCTCAACCGCTTGCACCAGTTCGACAAGGTGGAAATCGTTGAAATAGAGCACCCTGACCGCTCCTACGAGACGCTGGAGAAGATGAAAGACTATGTAGCCTCTCTCATTCGCCAATTAGGACTTCCCTTCCACGTGCTGCGCCTCTGCGGTGGCGACATTAGCTTCACCTCAGCCCTCACCTACGACTTGGAAGTTTACTCTAAGGCTCAACAAAGATGGCTGGAGGTCAGCTCCGTATCCAACTTCGAGAGCTTCCAGGCCAACCGCCTGAAACTGCGTTTCAAAGACGAGAACGGCAAGACCCGCCTGGCCCACGCGCTGAACGGCAGTGCCCTCGCCCTCCCGCGCATCATGGCAGCCCTCATCGAGAACAACCAAACACCCGAAGGCATCGTCATCCCCGAAGTGCTGCACAAATACACGGGCTTCAAGATTATCGGATAATCCTCACTACATTGAAATAATGACGGGATGGCGACGCACCATCCCGTTTCTATTAATAACAAGAATGATCACCTTTATTGTCGGCTTAGTCATCACTCCCGTCTTTCTTGGACTATGGCTCTATTTCTTCCTCATCATGAAGAAAGAAGGGAAGCCTTTCCGTGAGATAGCAAAACAAACCTTGGGACTGTTGTTTCTCTACGCCTTCCTGATGGGCGGCGCTATCCTCTTCGACCAAAGCGACAAACACGACAAGAAAGTACGGCAGGAGCTGTGGGACAAATACTACTCAAAAGTTGAGTTTGAAGGAGATATCATCGGCATTTATGACATTGGTAACGCAGGCCGCCACGAATCGGTCATGTGCATCCGCATCACAGAGAGCAACACCGACCAATTTTACCGCTTCGACCGACGACAAATGTGCCTAAGGATTGACGACAGTTTGGCAATTTACCCCTTGGCGGGCTACAAACACAGCGGCGAAAAAGAATTGGCGCCTTTCACGCACGTGTCGGTCAACAAGGGCGGCAACCACCAAATGATTTACAGCAATGCCGCCGGCGACACTCTCATCAAAAAAGCCGATTACCTGGCAGGGGCGCTGCGGTCGCACGAACTGAACGTTTGCTATCGGTGCAAGTAGCTCATTTACTTAGGAATCATAATTAACGGCGTTTTCAATGCAGTAGATATGAGAGCTAGCGTTGACAAGGTAAAGTTATGAGTGCCTCCAACCCATCGACAGACCTCCGCTTCTGAGCGGCACACCAATTTGGCAAATTCCTTTTGTGTCATTTTCTTCTCTTTGAGAATGCGGGAAATCTCATCCGCAATAAGAAATGACCAATCAACTCTCAGTTTAATGTCTTGAGGTATCTCACTAACACATTTATCAAATAATTCAGATGTTTTACTCATATCTCAAATCTCATTGTATCTATACCTGTAATGTCGGCTTCCTCTATAACGACGACCCCTCTTTTTACCGCCGCGTTCAAAAGTTTGTCCAGTTTTTGAAGCGTAATCACATGCCGTTCACTTTGCAAAAATACAACTTTTCTTCAAATAATTACTTTTAAAGGTAATTTTATATGATTACCCTGAAGCAAATCTACATCACCTTTGCGACTTTTGCAACAAAAATACACCCATAATCAATTATTTATCAATAAGATAAATGTCGTTTTTCGAAGGCTAAAACGACATTTTGTAAGGGTAAAGTGTGTTTAGCTTTGCAAACGCACGATATAGGGGGTGGATTTTTGAAAGGATAGTGAAAGAAAAATGGAAGAAATTCTGCCACAACACAACAAAAAACCTTTGCACCACTTCATCAGTGATGCAAAGGTAGGAAGTGTCACAACCGAAGTTGCGTTATCGTAGTTGAACTATTTCTTGCCTTTATCCTTTTGTCCGGCGTGACCGCGGAAGATACGGGTGGGAGCAAATTCGCCCAATTTATGACCTACCATGTTTTCGGTAACGTAAACGGGGATGAACTTGTTGCCGTTATGAACTGCGATCGTCAGGCCTACGAAATCGGGAGAAATCATGGAAGCACGCGACCAGGTTTTGATAGTGGTTTTCTTACCTGACTGTTGAGCTTCGATCACTCTCTGTTCCAGTTTGTAGTGGATATATGGACCTTTTTTTAATGAACGACTCATATTACTCTAACTTTAAAATTATTTCTTTCTTCTTTCGATAATATATTGACTCGAATTCTTCTTGTTGCTGCGAGTCTTATAACCCTTAGCTGGCAAGCCTTTTCTTGAGCGCGGATGTCCGCCGGAAGCACGACCTTCACCACCGCCCATCGGGTGATCAACAGGGTTCATAACAACACCACGGTTTCTGGGACGACGGCCCAACCAGCGGCTCCTACCGGCTTTACCGGAAACCTCGAGGCTGTGGTCGATGTTGGAAACCATACCGATGGTGGCGCGGCAAGCGCACAGGATCATACGGGTTTCGCCCGACGGCATCTTCACGGTGGCGTACTTGCCATCACGCGACATCAATTGTGCGTAGGCACCGGCACCACGAGCGATCTTGGCACCCTGGCCAGGACGCAGCTCGATGTTGTGAATAATGGAGCCGAAGGGAATTTCACCCAGCGTAAGACAGTTGCCCAAATCCGGAGAAACGCCGTTTCCGGAGATGATCTGCTGACCGACTTTCAAGCCGTGAGGAGCCAAGATATAGCTCTTTTCGCCGTCGGCATAGAACAACAAAGCGATACGGGCCGATCTGTTGGGATCGTACTCGATAGTCTTCACTGTTGCAGGAACACCGTCTTTGTTTCTTTTAAAATCAATAAAACGATACATCTTCTTATGACCGCCTCCGCGATACCGTATCGTCATCTTACCACGATTGTTTCGTCCGCCGCTCGAGGGTTTCGAGCACAATAAACTCTTTTCAGGTTTACTTGTGGTAATGTCGTCAAATGCGCTAATAACTTTGAAGCGCTGACCTGGCGTTGTAGGTTTGTACTTTTTTAATGCCATTGTTAAATATTGCTATAAATGTCGATTTTTTCGTCTTTACTTACGAATACCATAGCTTTCTTCACGGTATTCTTCTTACCTTCGATAAGACCGCCCTTGGTGTAACGGGAAGTAGCCTTACCGCGTTGAACCAAAGTGTTAATCTTTAACACCTTCACGCCGTAAGTGTCTTCAACCGCCTTCTTAATCTGGCCCTTGGTGGCTTGGCGATCAACGATGAAACCATAGCGGTTGTGCTTGTCAGCCAGCATGGTCATCTTTTCACTGATAATGGGCTTTATTAATACGTTCATCTCTTGATTCTTTTAAATGGTTATGATTAATTATTCTCCCAACATTTTTTCAATATCGCGGATACTGTTTTCGCAAATAATCAGGCTGCCTGCGTTCATCACATCGTAAGTGTTCACGTCACAAGCTCTGACTACCTTGGCACGCTGAATATTGCGTGAAGAGAGATAAACATTGGTATTACTTTCGTTAACCAGCAACAAGCTCTTGGCGTTCTCCAATTTGAAGCTCTTGAGGAAGTTCATGTAAGCCTTGGTCCTGGGAGCCTCGAAAGCAAAATCTTCCACAACGATGATCTTGTTTTCTTTAGCCTTGTAAGTCAAAGCTGAGAAACGAGCCAATCTCTTGATTTTCTTGTTCAACTTGAAGGAGTAATCTCTCGGGTGAGGACCGAAAACGGTGGCACCGCCACGGATGGTGGGTGACTTGATGCTACCAGCACGAGCGCCGCCAGTACCTTTTTGTCTTTTCAGTTTGCGAGTA
Organism: Bacteroidales bacterium; assembly: GCA_017454945.1. GTDB lineage: Bacteria > Bacteroidota > Bacteroidia > Bacteroidales > WCHB1-69 > JAFTCA01. The sequence continues at coordinate 6,699 of JAFTCA010000104.1, read as the reverse complement.
CTACCCGAAATAGTGGATTTCTCCAAAGTGTCGTGGGTTCCTTGTCTTTTGTTGGCCAGAAATTGTTTAACATCCAACCAAATAGCGTGATCATTAGGTTCAATATTAAAGATTTCATCTTTTAATACGACCTTCTTCGTTGATTCGCTGCCGTCGATTTTATATACTTTTAACTCCATCTTTCTATAATTATATATGAACCATTAGGTCCTGGAACGGAACCTTTAACTACAATCAAATTTTTCTCTTTCACAATCTTCATGATTTGAAGGTTGATCATCTTGGTCTTGTTACCGCCAGTACGGCCGGCCATACGCATTCCGGGGAACACGCGTGAAGGCCATGAAGATGCACCCAGTGAACCAGGAGCTCTCAGACGGTTGTGCTGACCGTGAGTGCTGTCGCCAACACCACCAAAGCCATGACGCTTAACAACGCCCTGAAAACCTTTACCTTTGCTGATGCCGCTAACATCCACGAACTCACCCTCTACAAAGATCGACACGTCCAAAACCTCACCAAAGGTCTTCTTGTGTCCCTCTTCAAAACGAGTGAACTCTTTCAGGACTTTCTTCGGAGTCGTGCCGGCTTTGGCGAAGTGACCCTTCAAAGATTTGGATGTCCTCTTTTCCTTCTTTTCGTCGTAACCCAATTGGATTGCTTCGTAACCATCCTTTTCGATGGTCTTAACTTGCGTAACTACGCAAGGACCAGCCTCCAATACCGTGCATGGCACTATCTTGCCAGAGGCATCATAGATGCTAGTCATCCCAATTTTTTTTCCTATTAATCCAGACATTTTTGTTTAATTTTATAATGTTTTTAAAGTGTCAGTCAACAATCTATTTATTTGCATTTTTCATTTAATAAACTGTAATTCAACTGCTTAAAATTTATTTTCAACACTTTACAGTTCATTTGAAAAAGTCGGCAAATATACAACTTTTGTCACATATTACAACATGTTACGTTTTTTTCTGGAAAAAAAATTAGGTAACTATATACCTAATGACACAAAGTGTTTAGTAAACCCTTTTAATCTTGCCGATTCGCATTGTTGCAAGAGTGTCACTTTCGCGGCGAATAAACGACCGCATCATTGCACACATCTACCGCGCCGCGAGCAGGATTGCGAGTTTCCCATGTGTTCCCCACACTGACGTGTGGGGTTATTGATAGGGTGTCCCTATGGGACACTTCCACATATTGTCATCCGCATTTTTTAAACCTCGTAGAGGTTCCCTCTCAATAACGCCAGATGAGCGTAGCGTAATCTGGGGTAGCGAGAAACATCGTGATACTCACCGCGGCGCGCTATAAATGTTCAAAGGAACACCAAACTTGTTCGCCGCGGAAGGGATTCAGTGCCAACAGGTATATAGTTGTCAAAAAAAAATTCTAAGAATGACGTTTTTTTAGTTGAGGAACCAAGAAGTTAAGGATGCTAAAGTCCAAGGTCTAAGGTCTAAAGTCTTTTTGAATTCTGTATTTTGAATTTCGGACGCAAGCACTGCGTCCCTTTGTTCTCTGAATTTTGAATTCTGAATGTCTAAAGTCTAATGTCTAAATTCTATTTTTTGTACTTTTGCACAATCAAAAAAAACATTATGGTTATTATCGGCATTACAGGAACGATAGGCGCAGGTAAGGGCACCATTGTTGAATATCTTCAGCAAAAGCATGGCTTCAAGCACTTTTCGGTGCGCGACTACCTGATTCGGGTGGCCAAACAACAGAACATTCCGCTCTGCCGCGATTCGTATGTGGTGATTGCCAACGAGCTTCGCCGCACCCACTCGCCCTCATTCATCACTGACGAGCTGTACAAAGAAGCCGTAGAGGCTGGCGACAACGCCATCATTGAAAGTATCCGCACCGAAGGCGAGATTCTCTCGCTGCGCGAGAAAGGCGACTTTGTGCTTTTCGCCGTCGATGCTGACCCGAAAATCCGCTACCAGCGTGTAGCACAGCGAAAAACGGAGACCGACAATATCGACTTCGAGAAGTTTCTGGCCGACGAGCGGAAAGAGATGACCTCGACCGACCCCAACCACCAGAATTTGTCCAAGTGCATCTCAATGGCCGACTATATTATAAATAATGACGGCGACTTTGAAGCACTGCATCACCAAATTGACGAAATTATTGACAAAATCCTCAACCTTTAATCATGGACGAACAGAAACACACACGCCCTTCGTGGGACGAATATTTCATGGAAATCGCCAATACCGTAAGTAAGCGGGCCACCTGCGACCGCGGTCGTAGCGGCTGCGTTATCGTGCGCGACCGCCAGATACTGGTCACCGGCTATGTGGGCTCCCCCAAGGGACTCCCCCATTGCGACGATGTGGGCCACCAGCTGCGAAAAGTGCTTCACGAAGACGGCAGCATCACCCAACACTGCGTCAGAACCGTACATGCAGAGCAGAACGCCATCTGTCAAGCGGCAAAGCTCGGCATTTCGCTTAACAACAGCACTTTATACTGCCGCATGACCCCCTGCCGCGTGTGTGCGATGCTCATCATCAACTGCGGTATCACGCGCGTAGTGTGCGAACAGAAATACCACGACGGCGCCGAATCGGAAGAGATGTTCCGCAAGGCCGGCGTACAACTCGACTTTTTCTCTAACGACACCGTCAAATACGACAACCAATAAATCCATGAAAAAAGACTACTTTATCTCCGGCATACAACAAATCGGCATTGGCTGCGAGCACATGGAAACCTCGTGGAAATGGTACATTGAGAATTTCAACACCGATGTGCGCATTTTGGAAGACGACACCGTAGCCGAACTGATGCTTCCCTATACGGGCAACCAGCCCCAGAAACGCCATGCCTGCGTAGCCGTCAACCTGCAAGGTGGCGGCGGCTTCGAGATATGGCAATACTCCGAGCGCAAGCCCTGCCCCATCAACTTCGACATCCAGATTGGCGACCTCGGCATCTTCGCCGCCAAGATCAAAAGTCGCAACGTGAAAGCCCTGCACGATAAGATGGCCGCCAAACATAACACCATCGGCGAGTGCACCACCACCCCCGACGGCACACCCTGCTTCTACCTGAAAGACCCGTTTGGCAACTATTTCCAAATTATAGAGAATCCCGACGTTTTCATCGACGAGAAGCAACTGGCAGGTGGCACTGTCGGTGCCATGGTCGGTGTGAGCGACATCGAAAAGGCTCTGCCTGTCTATCAGGACATTCTGGGCTATGACACCGTGGTTTACGACAAGACTGGCGTGTTCGACGATTGGAAATTTATGAACGGCGGCGACCAACAGTACCGCCGCGTGCTGCTGACGCAAACCGAAAAACGCAAAGGCGCCTTCGGACAGATTTTCGGATGCAGTTCTATAGAATTGGTGGTTGCCTTAGACCGCACGCCGCGCAAAATTTACGAAGGCCGCTTCTGGGGCGACCCGGGCTTCATCCAATTATGCTATGACATCACCCACATGAAAGCGCTGGAGGAGTACTGCGCTGCCAAAGGCTTTCCATTTACAGTGGACAGCTGCGCAGGACAAAGCACCTTCAACATGGGCGACGCCGCCGGCCATTTCACCTACATTGAAGACCCCGACGGCACATTAATTGAATTTGTAGAAACACATAAAATACCTATAGCCAAGAAATTAGGATTATTCATCAACTTAACCAAACGCAACCGCGAAAAAGCGATTCCTAAATTCATGCTGCGCATGCTGCGCTTTAACAAAGTTAAATTCGACTAATTATGGGCAACTTATACAACCTGCTTATGCAGGACATCCGCTTCAACGACGCCATCAAAGCCTGCATGAACTGTGGCGTGTGCACGGCCATCTGTCCCGCGGCCGAGTTCTACGACTACGACCCGCGACGCATTTGCGACTATGTGCAACGCAAGGACGAGAAAGCCATTGAAGAGCTGCTCCGCTCCGACACCATCTGGTACTGCGGACAGTGCATGTCGTGCAAAACGCGCTGCCCGCGCGGCAACGTGCCCGCCGAAATCATCCAAATTTTGCGCAAAGTGTCGCAGGAGTTGGGCTACTTTGCCGACAGCGAAAAGGGACGGCAACAAGAACAACTTGTCAACAGCATTGGCAAAAACATCCTCAACATCGGCTACTGCGTTCACCCCGATGTGGTATATCCCGATTACCATCCCGAACAGGGCCCTGTTTGGCGCTGGTATTTCGAGAATATTCAGGACATTGCCCCAAAATTGGGAGCCAATTACCACGGTGAAGGTCCCGGAGCGCTACGCAAAATACACCATAAGAACCTGGAAGAGGTGCGCCGCATCTTTGAGGTGACAGGCGGCACAGAACTGCACGACAAAGTTTTATCAAAAAAATAAGGTGCTATGACCAATCCTTTCGGCTTTACTATCAACAAGACTCGTTCCATCAATCTGGACGACTGCGACTATGCCACCATTCGCGAATTGGAAGAGGCTGTACCATCATTCAAGCGCTGCATGTACTGCGGCGGCTGCACGGCCACCTGCTCTGCCGGCCATTTCACCGATTTCAACATCCGCAAGAACCACTACCTGTTCCGCATCGGCCAATTCGACAAGATTGGCGACAACCTGAAACAGTGCATGCTTTGCGGTAAATGCACACTGGTATGCCCGCGCGGCATCAACCTGCGTTCAATGATTATCAATATGCGGAAAATCCTTGCGGAAAAGCGCTAACGATATTGGGCCACAACGGCCAACACTTCCTTACATTTTTCGGTAATCTTCTGCCATTCCTGTGCAGCAATCACCTCTTTGGGGAACAGTTTCGAGCCCATGCCCACACAGGTCACACCGGCTTTCATCCAGGCACTGATATTGTCGGCCGACGGATCTACGCCACCTGTCACCATCAGCATTGACCACGGCATAGGAGCCTTGATGTTCTTCACAAAAGCGGGACCACCCACCTCGCCAGCGGGGAAGATCTTGCACACATCGCAGCCAGCCTCTTGCGCCGTGCCAATCTCTGTAACCGTGCCACAGCCAGGCACATAAGGCACCAGACGGCGGTTGCACACACGAGCCACCTCAGCATTGAACAGAGGTCCCACAATGAAGTTGGCGCCCAACTGCAGGTACAACGACGCCGTGCCCGCATCCACAACGGAGCCGGCACCCAAAATCATATCGGGACAATGAGCCGCCGCATATTTCGAAAGTTGTGCGAAAATCTCGTGGGCAAACTCACCGCGATTGGTAAATTCGAACACGCGGACACCACCTTCATAACAAGCGGTCATCACTTTCTTTGCCACCTCTATATCAGCATGATAGAACACAGGAACCATGCCCGTAGCCTTCATTTGAGCAATTACTTCGATTTTGGAAAAACGTGCCATAATGTACAGGATTTATTGTGGTGCAAAAGTACAAAAAAAGAATAATTTCAATTATCAGCAACATCAAATTGCAGAACCTACAATCTCTTCAGCGATCAGTTCCGCTTGTTTCAAAACAGTTTCCGTTGCTAACTGCTGCATATCGGGCGGATAGCCATACTTGCGCAACAAACGCTTTACCGCCACTTTCATCTTGGCACGGACATTCTCCTTAATCGTCCAGTCGATGGATGAATTCTTGCGGATGGTTTCGGTCAACACCACCGCCAATTCCCGCAATTTATCCTTGCCCATCAGGTCGCAGGCACTTTCGTTGTCGGCCACGGCGGAATAGAAAGCATATTCGTAGGTAGTCAGGCCCATATTCTCAGCGTCTTTGTCTTTCTCCACAATGGTCTTGCTCAATTTGATGAGTTCGTCAATAACTTCGGCGGCAGTGATTATTTTGTTATGATAACGTGTAATGGAACTGTCGAGCATCTCCATCAGCGTGCGGCCTTCCACCACATTGAATTTGGAGCGAGCCTTGATTTCGCCTTCCAACAGTTTTTTCAGCACTTCCAAGGCGATGTTTTTGTGCTCCATACCTTTCAACTCCAGCAAAAACTCTTCCGAAAGAATGGAAATGTCAGGCTTTTTTATGCCAGCCGCATCAAACAAGTCAATGACTTTTTCCGAGACCAGCGCTTTGTCAATCACTTGACGGATAGCGGTTTCCATTTCCTCATCGGAACGTCCGGCACCCATTTGGTCGAATTTGCAAAGGCGGGCTTTCACGGCTTGGAAGAAAGCCACCTCGTCTTTGACATCCATTGCAGCATCCTGCGGGATGGCCAAGGCGAAAGCTTTTCCCAACGCCGTCACTTCATTCACGAAACGCTTCTTGCCGTCGTCCAAACCCAAGATGAAGTCCTCGGCCTTGAGAATCCAAGAGAGTTTTCCCGAAGTGTCGGCAGTGAAATACCGCTTGTAATCGAAGCCGAAAAACATCTGCTCCACCACTTCCAGCTTTTCTTGCATCAAAGCCACGGCTTGCTCTTGCTGCAAGGTGGGATCGCCCTTGCCGCCCGAGTCGGAATAGAACGACAAGGCTTTTTTCAAGTCTGCCGCTATGCCCAGATAGTCAACCACAAGACCGCCCGGCTTGTCTTTATAGACACGATTCACGCGGGCGATGGCCTGCATCAGGTTATGGCCCTGCATGGGCTTGTCGATGTAAAGTGTGTGCAGACATGGCACATCGAAACCTGTGAGCCACATATCGCGTACGATGACAAGTTTCAGCTCATCATCTGGGTCTTTCATCCGCTCCGCCAATGCCCTGCGCTGCTCTTTGGTGGT
>JAFTCA010000103.1 GCA_017454945.1 Bacteroidales bacterium | reverse complement strand
TCCTACGATTACTGGGCAACCTGATGACTACTTGCATTATTGTGAACCTCGTATTATGACCGTTCGCGAGTGTGCCCGCATCCAATCATTCCCGGATTGGTACGAAATCAAGAAGAAATACACCACTGGCGGCAAAATGCGTAAGGTGGAAGTGCCTCGATACACACAAGTCGGCAACGCCATACCACCGCTGTTTGCGGAGCTGGCGGGAATTGTACTAAAAAAGATGTTACAGCTATGAAAGACAGCTTGAATTTCAAAGTAAGTGCCGAACTAAAAAATATCTTGGGAAGGGATTTGATTACAAGTCCTGATGTCGCTATTTTGGAGTTGGTCAAAAACTCCTACGACGCACATGCTACAAAGGTAGAGATAACTTTCGATGACGATTATCTGTGTATTGCCGACAATGGCAAGGGGATGTCTAAAAACGATTTGATAGACAAGTGGCTGTTTGTAGCTTATTCTGCCAAAAGCGATGGCACTGAAGACAAATCGTATAGAAGCAAATTCAAACGCCATTATGCAGGTGCCAAGGGTATTGGACGCATGTCGTGTGACCGGTTGGCGCGAAACCTTAAGCTAACCACCAGAAGTGCCGAAACATACGAAACAGAAATCCTTTATGTGGATTGGAGTATGTTTGAGATGGACAAACAGACCGAGTTTGATACCATCAACATTCCTCATGAAACTTTGGATACAACACCAATATTCCCTTTAAACAAAGAAACCGGCACCATTTTGGAATTCGATGGATTGCATATTTCATGGTCGCGCGATAATATTTTGCGGTTGAAGAAATCATTAGAGAAAATGATCAATCCCTTTTCTGGGACAGATGATGATTTTCAAATTGAACTCATTGCTCCAAAAATGAAGGAGGAGGATTTGGTAATAGATTCGCCTCATGAAAAAGTTAACGGCATCATCGAAAACTCTATTGCAGACATTCTCAAATTAAAAACCACCCAAATAGAAAGCCTGATTGAAAACGGCATGATTTATACTTCTCTAACTGACCGCGGTGTTAAGATGTATGAAATCGAAGAACATAACGATGCTTATTCAAAATTAGCCTCTGCTTCTATTAGTATATTCTTTCTAAATCGAGCAGCTAAATATAATTTTACTGCAAGAATGGGTATCGAACCGGTTAACTATGGTAATGTATTCTTATTCAGAAACGGTTTTAGAATTTTGCCGTTCGGCGATTATAACGATGATAGCTGGGGTTTGAACCAAAGACAACAACAAGGTTATAATCGTCGTTTAGGCACACGTGATTTGTTTGGGCGCGTGGATGTTGAAACAGACGATGTGGATTTGATTAAGGAAGTTTCAAGTCGCGATGGAGGGTTAATCAAGACCGAAGCCTCGCAACAATTGATGGACTATTTTACAGAGACCCATAAACGATTGGAACGATATGTTGTAGGTGTATTATGGGGTGAAGGTTTTCTAAGGAAAGAGTATTTTGTCAATCAAAGTGCAGCAGAAAAGGCACGAGAAAAGTTAAAAGAAACGGACAAAGACTTGGAATCTGTTGATCACTTATATTCAAACATTGGCAGCAAGGTTGATTTCATGCAACTTATCCGTTCCCTGGTAAATGACAATTCCATCAATGTGAAGTATTACAACGAGAAATTGGCAGACATTGTCTCTAATCCTTCAGAGACGGAAGTGATCCAAGCTCAAATGTTTGATGATGTCCGAAAAATGGCAAAAAAAACAAATGATGCCGATCTCTTAGACAAAATAATCGACTTTGAGCGACACATGGATGAACTGCGTCGTCAAAAGGAGGAAGCAGAACGAAAAGCAGAAGAGGAACAACGCAGGGCAGAAGAGGCGAGAAAGAAAGCAGAAGAAGAGCAACGCAAGAGAGAGCATGAAGAACAGCGGCATAAGGAAACTCAAAAAAACCTAAATGCACAAATCCAGAAGAACAAATACCTACAGGCGACTCAAAACACATCAAAGGAGGTTCGAGATTTAATACACGTGATTTTGATTTCTTCGAATGATGCGATTGGCGCTATATCGACAGCAAAAAGTCAGTTGGTAAATGACGAACAAAATGGATTAAGGGCTTCGTTGGATGAGTTTGAATATCACATTACCAAAATCAACAAATTGTCAAAATTGATAACAAAAGCTGACTTGACATTGTTAACACAATCTGGCCTGGTTGATATTCAAGCGTATATCAAAGAGTATCTGGTAAATTATAAAAATACTTTTAAAGTGCAGTATCATTCAACGGTAGTAGAACCTTTGGAAAAGAAAATATCAATCTTGGACTTGTCGATAGTATTAGATAATCTCAAGAGTAATTCTGAGAAAGCGGGAGCGACAGAACTTAGATTGGACTTCTCAAGAGAAGGACGTACATATATTGTTGATTTTTCTGATAATGGTGTTGGAGTTGATTTGAATTATTATACGCCAGAAAGCATTTTTGAAGAAGGAGTTACGAATCGTAGAGGAGGCTCCGGCATAGGATTGAGTACCATTAGGGAACGTATGAGAGAAAATCTTAATGGAAATATTGAGTTTCTTGGAAATGGTCTGTATTTCGATACAGGGGCAACATTCCGTTTAACATTTGAATAATAATTATGAAACAGAAAAGATGTGTATTGGTTATTGACGACAAATCGCAAAGTACTGTGGCCAAAGGTATTGAATCGAAACTGTTTAAAGATTTTGATTTAGACTTTATTCTCATTCGCACAGCTGAAGCCAAATTTAAAAAGGATGACTCTGAAGATTTAAACGTTGAAAAATTGAAGACAGAAATCGAGACCAAAATAAAAGATAAACATATTGATATTGCGTTATCTGATTTTGATTTGGAATGTCCTTATTTCACAGGATTAGATGCTGTTCATATGGTACATGAGATTCGTGAAAACGTGAATTTCTTTATTTATTCTGGTAACTGGAATAAAGTTATAGAGTCTGTTGTCGGAAAAGACTATCAAAGCGCATCAATAGAAGAACTTGTAAAAGGTATCAATAAATTAATAAAAGCTCAGATCATTGATTGTATTGATAGAACAGATTATCAGGAGACATTGATTGAGTATCTTAATAAAAATAAAGGCGATACTATCGAACATAGATTGGCTATACTATTACGGGCACATGGTGATTTAAAGTTTGAATCAGGATTTCCCAAGTTCAAAGGAAAAACATTCAATGAGATTGCCAATATGATAGATAATCATTCTGATGCACGGACTGATGAATGGATAGATACTATATTAACTCAAACTATAGCATATCTAGTAAAAGTGAATCAATGAGCAAAGTTGTTTGCATATTTCCGCAAGATGATACAACGGATTTCCTACGTCCGTTGTGTGACCATATTTGTACAACTTTTAAGGCCGAGGAAGTTGGTTACGACACCTCTGGTGGCAATAGCCAGATAGAAATCATACATAATAATATGAGAGACGCTAAGACCATTTTCTTTTTAGGTCATGGTGAGAGCACTTGTCTTTATGCAAGCATTATAAATGGAACAAAACTTTTTAATAAAGACAATATCTCCTTGTTGAAAGACAAACAATTATTCTTGTTGGCATGTAATTCAGATCAGCTCATTAATACATATAAATTATCAAAGGCTATAGGCTTCGGTTTCTTGCCTACTAGTCTTCGTGATGCAAGACGTGTAAGAAAACTGCATAGTATGCGAATAGAACATCTGAAAGAGAATGATATTGACAGTTATAATACCGCACTTGTAAATGCATTAATCAACACACTCTCTGTGGCAACAATGGAAGATCCTCATTTGTTTGTTGAACGATTAAAATTCAGCACCTGCGAAAAAATTGTCAACATTCTATTGCAAAAAGAGACTCCAAATTATGAAATTGTTGCTGATGTGTTGTATTATTTTTATAAAGATGTGTATATTAGATAATTATGCCTAAGAAAAAATATACATTCATCGACCTCTTCGCCAGCATCGGCGGCTTCCACTCGGATGCCGCAAAGAGTGGGAAATATTAATCAACACAAATCTTGAAACCATATGTTAAAATATAAAGAACAAATACTTACAAACGACGAGTCTGCAATAATAACGCATTATCTTCAAAACGTAAACACCAAATATGCTTTACCTTTTGAAAAAGATGCATTAGACTTGCTTTACGGCAAAGAGGATGTTGAGCTCTCTGGAATGGTCAAAGAACCCGATCCTCAATACAATTTATTTCCAGAACTATTCTCCATTCCTTTCCCTGCTCCTAAAAATCCAAAGTTTACATTCATAGATTTGTTTGCTGGTATTGGTGGTTTTCGTATTGCTATGCAGAATCTCGGAGGGAAATGTGTTTATTCTTCAGAGTGGGATTCACAAGCACAAAAAACCTACTTGGCAAATTACGGGGAAGTCCCTTTTGGTGACATTACTAAAGAAACCACAAAACAGTATATTCCTGATGATTTTGATGTCTTATGTGCTGGGTTTCCCTGTCAGGCATTCTCTTTGGCGGGCAAACGCCGTGGTTTTGAAGAAACTCGAGGAACGTTGTTCTTCGATGTGGCTGAGATATTGCACAGAAAACGCCCAAAAGCTTTTTTCTTAGAAAATGTAAAGGGTTTGATGATACACGACAAGGGAAAAACACTTGACACTATTTTGAACGTGTTGCGTAACGACTTGGATTATTACGTGCCAGATCCCGAGATTGTTAATGCTATGAACTTTGGAGTTCCACAACATAGAGAGAGAATTTATATTGTCGGATTTCGTAAAGATATGAAAGTCAAGAGCTTTCAATATCCCGATCCTACAGATAAAACCAAACGATTCATAGATATAAGAGAAGAAAAGGAGGTTTCACCAAAATACTATTTGTCAACCCAATACCAGCAAACATTAATTGAGCACAAAAAGCGTCACGAAAGCAAAGGCAACGGATTTGGTTATGAAATCATACCAGATGATGGTGTTGCCAATGCCATTGTTGTTGGAGGAATGGGGCGTGAACGCAATATAGTGATTGACAACCGTTTGACTAATTTCACACCCGTTACTAACATAAAAGGAGAAATCAACCACGATGGATGGCGGAGAATGACACCTCGCGAATGGGCGAGATTGCAAGGGTTTCCCGACTCGTTTATAATACCCGTTGCTGATGCTTCTGCATATAAGCAATTTGGTAATTCCGTCGCTGTTCCTGCTATTCAGGCTACAGCTGAACAAATTATTAAAAGAGTAAAACTTGATAAACCAAAACAATATGGCAATAACAGGAAATAAAGGAGAGTGGAGTGAGATATACACTTTATTGAAGCTTTTAGGAGAAGGAGAAGTCTATGCAGGTGACCAAAATCTAAATAGGATATTGGATTTAGTTTACCCTATTGTTTCCATTATTCGACAGGAAAGAGAAGAAAAATACAAATATTCGCCAATAGGTAGCGAGATTGTTATTTTCAAAGCAAGCGGAGAAGAACTTTTAAGGACTCCTGCCGATGTGTTTTTGAGTCAATCAGAAATGCTGTTGGAAAAGATAAAAGAAAACGACGGGGCTTTTTCTGTGCCATTAATTGAAGAGTTTATGCACTCCATTTATTGTAATTCACTCAAGGCAAGATCCTCCGATAAAACTGATATAAGAATAGTTCTGCATGATAAACGTACTCGTCTCAACTCTGAAATGGGTTTTAGTATAAAATCCCAACTTGGTGGAAACTCTACATTGTTAAATGCAAGTGAAGCAACAAATTTCACCTTTAAAATAGTTGGTGTGAATCTTACCAATGAAGAAATTGAGAGCATTAATGAAATCAATCCGTCTCGCAATAAGGTTATTGAAAGATACAACGCCATATTGAGGAAAGGTGGTAGACTCCAGTACAGTCATATTGACAATGATGTTTTTGAACGTAATATACGAATGTTGGATGGAGACATGGCGCATTTGGTTGCATCAATGCTAATAGTTCAATTAGATGAAGGAATTTCAGCCTTTCCCAAATTAATTGAGACAATGTCAGAAACAAATCCTTTGAGATTTAGAGGCAACAACCTACTTGAGATTTACACATACAAAGCCAAGCATCTTCTTACCTCAGCTGCGCTTGGAATGATGCCTGCCACACTATGGACAGGCCGATTTGATGCAAATGGAGGTTATCTTGTTGTGAAGAATGACGGCGATATTGTTTGTTATCATTTTTATGACCGCAATAGATTTGAAGATTATTTGTTTACAAATGCGTATCTCGAACGTGCCAGTACCACAAGGCATAAATATGCAATGGTTTATAAAGATTTAACTGGTGATTTAATGTTCAAATTAAACCTACAAATTAGATTACGATAATATTGCTGATTAGCGTAAAAACAACCTCTATGCCCCACACCCTCTACAAAACCCAAGGCACCTGCTCGCAGTTCATCGATGTGACCGTTGATGACGACGGCATCATCAACAGGTGTTTTTCATCAAACTGACGAAAAGACCTTCGGGCGTGTCGGTGATTTGTGTACCTTTGCAACCAATAAACATTCCTGACTGGAGTTGATAAATAAGACGCAACTAACATCGTGTTGAACCAAGCCACAATACCACCCGATTTTATACGCTGATGGATAAGTACCATCCAAAATGGAGAGAAGCTCGAAAGGCAACGCTTGGCCCCAAGAACTCCAATCTCCTTTCGATGCCATCAAGCAAACCATAACAATGATAAAAGAATAGTGGAACTCCCGGAAATTGGCCCAACTGCTTGGCCTGTTAGAAAGAAGCAACGATAATAACTCAACAAATCAAAACGTTATTGAAATAAGGCAAAACAAGATATGAACAAAATATCAATCAGGTTTTATAAAGACCATAAGGTACGGGCCGTGTGGGACGAGGTACAGAACCATTGGTGGTTCTCTGTACTGGACATCGTGGGGGCTATCAACCAGCAGGATGACCATGAGAAAAACCGTAACTACTGGAAGTACCTGAAGGCCAAACTGAAAAAGGAACAGAGCGAAGTGGTTAGTAATACTACCCAGTTGAAACTAACTGCTCCTGACGGCAAGAAACGTATGACTGACGTCATCAGCCAGGCGGGCGTGGACAAGATTGCCAAGACTATCCGGAACCAACAGGCAATGAACTTCCTCGACTGGTTCACATACAGCGACAATACCATTGACGGACAGAGCCGAAAGAAAGCCTACACGCTGTGGGAGAGCGACCTCGTGGCTGATAAGGATGTGGGAACAGTCAAGGCTCTACAGCAGATTCACGCCTACCTGTTTGGCGGGCTGTACAACTTTGCTGGCAAGATTCGCACGAAGACTATCGCCAAGGGGAATACATTGTTCTGCCTGGCAGAGCATCTGCACAGCTATCTGAAGACCGTAGAGGCAATGCCAGAGACGACTTTCGATGAGATTGTAGAGAAGTACGTGGAAATGAATGCCGCCCACCCGTTTATGGAAGGTAACGGGCGCTCAACTCGCATCTGGCTTGACCTGATATTCAAGAAGCGCATGAAAATGTGCGTGGATTGGAGCAAGATTGACAAGAAAGACTATCTTGATGCCATGATTGCCAGCCATACAGATAGCAGCCGCATCCATAAATTACTGCAAGGTGCAATGACCGATAAGATTGACGACCGCGAGATATTTATGAAGGGCATCGACTACTCGTACTATTATGAGCAGGAGGAATAGACAATGACATATCGTCTCGTAATTCTATGAAACAACTGCTATATGATTTCCAGAACTAAACGTATATCACTCAAACAATGAAACACACCCTCTACAAAACCCAAGGCACCTGCTCGCAGTTCATCGACGTGACCGTTGATGACGACGGTATCATTCAGCAGGTCTTCTTTATGGGCGGATGCGACGGAAACCTCCAAGGCATCTGCCGACTGGTCGTCGGACAGAAAATCGACGACGTCATCCCAAAGCTCAACGGCATCCGCTGCGGCGGCAAGCCCACCTCCTGCCCCGACCAGCTCTGCCGCGCATTGGAATCGCTGAAAAACACAACAAACTACTAATCAGATAACTATGAAAAAGCTATTCTTAATTTTAGCAGCCGCTACGCTGATGACCGCCTGCGGCAACAAAGAAAACAACCATCCCAACACCGACAACCAAACTCAAGACAGCACAAGCCTCACCATCAACAGCGAGGACCAGGCTTTGCACAACGCCATCAGCGACTACCTGGTGAAGGAAGTCGGCACGCACTACCTACAGGGCGAACTGTGCATCCCCGAACTGACGATAGTGGCCACCGACAAACAGGAATCAGAACAAACCAAAGTGTGGGGCGACTTCTGGGTGTTCTGGTACAATCAGGTGGGCGACACGCTGAAGTGCGTCTCCGGCGGCAATCACGCAGGCCTGATGACCCTGACCAAAGACGGCGACCACTACAAGGTGACCAGCTTCGAACAGACCGTGGATGGAGCAGGCAACGTGGCCAGCGCCAAACGTATCTTCGGCGACTATTTCGACATCTACCAGAACATTCACTCCTGCGATTCTGTCCGCGAAACCGCCCACAAAGAGCAACTGCACGATTATGTAAAACAAAACAATCTCAATGCCAAATACTTCCAAGACTATGGTTGGCCTGCTGTGGCATTAGACAAGTAACCCTTTGCCGATAGTGACAAAATAATCGAATATGCCCGACCGCCTCACACCCGAACAACGCCACCGCTGCATGTCGCACATCCGCAGCCAGGGCACCAAGCCTGAGCTGAAAGTGCGGCAATGGCTGTGGAGGCACGGCTACCGCTACCGCCTCTGTGTGAAGGGCGTGCCCGGCAAACCCGACATCGTGATGCGCAAATACCGCACCGCCATCTTTGTGAACGGCTGCTTCTGGCACGGACACAGAATTCAATTTACAATCAATAATTTACAATGTTCAATTGAAAGTAGAGACGCATCGCATACGTCCCAAACGGAGAACGGAAAGTTGAGAGTTGAGAGTTCCAAATGTTGCAAAATTCCACAGTCCAATCGGGAGTTTTGGGTGACAAAAATTCAGCGCAACCAGGAACGCGACCAGCAAAATTACAGAGTGCTGCAAGACAACGGCTGGCAGGTGCTGGTCATTTGGGAATGCCAACTAAAAGCCTCCCTCATTGAACAAACCATGCAACAGGTTGAGGTCTGCCTGCAAGACTACTACCTCAAAACTTTAACACCCAAAGCCGTTTCATATATACATATAAATGAAAACGATATTCCCCTGGCAGCAGAGGAGATGTCCGATTATGAGCCGTGACCATCACAGAATACACTATCTGACATGATATTGTTCCAAAATCATTTTTTTGACAAAACCAATTATATTTGCACAACTTAGAAATTCGTAATCACAAAACACAATGAGAAAACACAATCTTTTCATAATAAGCATTTTATCAATCATCTTCCTTTTATTATCCTGCGGAAAAAAGAACACGACGACCCACAACGACGCTGAAGAGGCTGTGCTCAACAACATCACCACTCGTGTGTCGGTGCGCAGCTACGAAAACAAGCCCGTTGAAGAAGCCAAAGTGGAGAAGCTGCTCCGCGCCGGCATGGCCGCCCCCTCAGCAATGAACAAGCAGCCGTGGCATTTCGTGGTGGTAACCGACAAGCAGCAGCTGAAAGCACTGGCCCAAGCCAACCCCTACGCCAAAATGGCAGCCCAAGCACCACTGGCAATTGTGGTCTGCGGCGACATGAACAAAGCCATAGAAGGCAAAGGACGCGAATTTTGGGTTCAGGATGCCTCGGCCGCAACCCAAAACATACTGCTGGCCGCCCACGCCATGGGCCTCGGCGCCGTGTGGACCGGCACCTACCCCTCTGAAGAGCGCTGCCAGGCAGTAGCAGAAATCCTGCGCCTGCCCGAAACCATCATCCCGCTCAACACCATCGTCATCGGCTACCCCAACGGCGACAACCAGCCCAAGGACAAATGGAGCCCCGCTAACGTGTCGTACAACTATTATGGCAACAATGACGAAAAAACACAAAATATTGATCAACAAGAAAATAAAACAGAATTTACAGAGTTTGACTACACAAGCGACTTTAAAGGCAACCCGTTCACATGGTTCAAAGGCGCAGGCCTGCTGCTGGCAGTAGGCGACAAAGACAACCATAACGCCATGACCATCGGCTGGGGTGCACTTGGCAACGTGTGGGGCTACGAGGTGAACACCATCACCGTATATGTGGCTCCTGCCCGCTATACATTCGAATTTATGGAGAAGTACAAATACTTCACCGTCATGACTTTCGATGACAAACACAAGGAAGTGTTGGAATATATGGGCACACACAGCGGCCGCGATGGCAATAAAGAGGAAGCCCTTGGACTGCACGTGGCCTATACCGAGCACGGCGCACCCTACTATTTGGAAGCCAGCGAGGTGTATGAATGTGAAATTATCTACCGCGACCAGTTCGACCAGGCCGGCTTTGGCGAAATACCGCAAAAACGCTATGCCAACTTCCCCGCCGGCATACACCACATGTATATCGGAAAAATATTGAGTGCAAAGCGTAAATAATTGTAATATAAAACACTAAAAAACATAAAGATGTTCCAAAAAACTCTTCGCTGGCTGCTGCCGGCACTCCTACTTACAGGCCTTGTATGCCTGACCATCCTCGCTCCGCAAAAATCATCGTCCTGCCACCCCGAAACAACGGCCGCCGACACGACAGCCGTGGCCCTGTCAGACGAGTGCAGCGACTTTGTCAACCTTACCGACATCATCCCCGATGCTATCCTCGAAATACGCTATTTCAGCACCTACAACTTTGTGGGCGCCCGCATCGACGGCTACCTGCAGCCAACGGCACTCATGACGCGACGCGCCGCCGACAGCTTGAAAGCCGTGAGCGACGAGCTGAAAGAGCAGGGCTACCGTCTGAAAATATACGACGCCTACCGCCCGCAATGCGCCGTTGACCACTTTGTGCGCTGGGCCGCCGACCCCACCGACACGCTCATGAAAGCCTACTTCTATCCCGACCTCGACAAGAAAGTGCTCTTCCCGCAAGGCTATATCTGCGAGCGCAGCGGCCACACCCGCGGCTCAACCGTGGACCTGACCCTGTTTGACATGAACATCGAAAAAGAACTCGACATGGGCGGCACATTCGACTGGTTTGGCTGCGAGAGCCATCCCGACTTTGGCGGCAACCCCGACAGCGGCACGCTGAACACCAACAGCAGCCTGACTCCCGAACAGTTCAACAACCGCCTTATCCTGCGCCGCGCCATGTTACGCCACGGCTTCAAGCCCATCGATACCGAATGGTGGCACTTCACACTGAAAGAGGAACCCTACCCCGACACCTACTTCACCTTCCCCGTGAAACAACTCTAATAAAAACGGAACAATACTTACAATAAACGGCTGCCTCATCCGGAGGCAGCCGTTACTCTTTTATTCGGCGGGCAACCTGAACCGCACCGCCTTGGGAATGATGTCTATCGTGAAATCACTGCCTGGTAACAATTCCCCATCAAGCACCATATAAATCATATTGCGCGAGTGCACTTCCACATGGCGCGCCTGGCCATAATAGATCTTCTTCGAAAACCGCGGCTGCACATGCTCTCCACGCTGATAATACGGGTACGTCCTGATAAAGGACAACAGCGACATGGTGCGTATCAGGCAAATATCAATCAGTCCGTCAGACAGTTCGGCTTTGGGCGCACAAAGATACTGCCCTCCCACATATCGGCCATTGGCCAAGATACAACTGAACAACATCCACTTGTTGAGCGGCTTGCCATCTGCCACAACCCTAATGCGGTTGAAACGCGCACCCAACAGCGCCAGCAGAATGCCGCGCTGGTAAGGATTCGCCACGCCCTTCTCCGACTGGTAGTTGGCCTCGTAAGCCACAATGGAGTCGAAACCGAAATTGCACACATTAAGGGCATAGTTGTCGTTGACCTTCAAGATGTCAAGCACAACCTCCTCGCCTTTAAGCAATTGCCTTACACTGAGGAAATTACGCTCTGGTAACGACTTCAGCAGGTCGTTGGTGGCTCCGTAGGCCAATGCAGCCATCGATTTGTTGGTTTCGCCCACAATGCCCGACGCAACCTCATTGGTAGTGCCCGAACCACCGCACGCCACAAAGCACACCTCCTCATCGCGATGTAAATCGCAATAGATGCGCGTGTAGCGTGTCGCATCACCCACACCCGTGGTCTCGTAAATTGTGTACTGGAAGTTAAGCCCATCCAACTGCGCCTTCAGGTCTTCGGTGATGTGCGCATAATCGCGCCGGCCGTTGATGATAAATATATAATGCATAAAACACCCTTTTCCAAACAGGCAACACGGATTTATGTAACCGTATGATTATAAATTATTTAATTGTAATAATATTGGAAAAACCGGTAATATCGAAAATCTCTTTCACCTGAGGCTGCATGTTGATTAACTCCAGTTTTCCGTTATGGGCTATTACACTCTTCTGGAGCATGAGGAAAGTACGGAGTCCCTGCGACGACGTGTATTCCATGGCTGCACAGTCTATCGTGATGTTAGCGTCTTTGGCTGTCATCAAAGGCTCAATCTCGTGTTGGAACTGGTCGGCATTGGTCGTGTCAATACGGCCTTCCAAAATCACGTGATAATTGTTTTCTTTTTGATTAATAGTTACATTCATAAAGCTTATCTTTGAATAATTAGTTGTTTTTTATTTGGGAATTGAAATGGTCATAATGGTAATATCGTCATTTTGTTCGGCATCGCCAGTAAACTCTTTGACAGAAGCCATCAGATGGTCAACCACCTGCTCGCTCGTGTCACCGGCTGCAACAGATTGGGCAAAAACCAACAAACGCTCCTCTCCATATTGTGCCTTCTCGATGTTCTCGGCCTCGGTCACGCCGTCGGTGTAAAGCAACAAACGACTGCCCTTCTCCAACGTAATTTCGTCTTCCTGATACTCAAAACCGCTGAAGACACCCATCGCCAGGTTGGAAGCTACACGCATATACTCAGGTCGTCCGTCGGCATGGATGAGCACCAGCGGATTATGACCCGCATTACAGTACCACATCTGACCGGTTTTCAGGTTGATATGGCCGGCAAAGAGCGTCACGAACATATTCATGGTATTGCCGTCACAAAGGCTGTTGTTGATACGTTTCATCAGCTCCGAAAGCGTTAGTTGCAAGCCTCCAAGGAAGCGGAATGCAGAACGCGTTACAGCCATAAACAGAGCGGCTGGCACACCTTTGCCCGACACGTCACCGATAGCGAAATAGACATCATCGCCCTTAATCACAAAGTCGTACAAATCGCCTCCCACCTGACGCGCCGGCTGCAGAAGAGCATACAGCGAGACATTCTCGCTGACGGGAAAGTCGGTGGGCACCATGTGCATCTGAATATTGCGGGCAATCGTCAACTCGCTCTCATAACGCTCTTTGGTAGAAGTAGTTTCGCGCAGCTCGCTTATATAGAGGTTCAACGATTTCTGCATATACTCAAACGAATCGTGCAACTGGCGCATCTCGTCTTGTGTGGTCACTTCCGGCACATGGGTGTGGAAATTACCCTTGGCCATGTTCAACGCCGCCACCGAGAACTCGGTGATGGGTTGTGTCACTTTGCGCACGATATGGAAACACAAAACAAACATCAACAGCAGCCCAAGTACCGATACAAGTATGATTATCAGATTCATACGACCAATATGAACAAACACATCCTTATACGGACTGATGATAGCGGCAGACCATCCATTGGATAACGGCCCATACACTGCAAATGCAAGATTGCGGTCGTTACGTATCGACATCGTCCCCAAATCACCCGAGGTCATCTTTTCTCCTAAAACACCCAATCGCTTATTATCCAATTCTTTGGATGCCTTAAAAATATTCTGAATACGCTGCAGCTCCATTTGGGTGCCCGATACATAACCACCATCACCCGTCAACAGAAGAGCCTGTGAGTTAACGTAGGGACGCAAAGCATTGATTTTGCTGTTGAGCCAATACAGGTCTATATCGGCCGTGAGGATGGCATACACTTCCCCTTGCTCATCCATCAACGGAATGGAATAGGTGGTCATCAAACGCTGGCCACCACCCTCGTCAAAATAAGGACTGCTCCAATGCGGTTTGCGACTTTGGTATGCCACTGTGTACCATTCCATTTCGAAATAGTTATAGGCATCATTACCCAACTGCTTTGAACTCACGTGCCCCGCCGAATCCTTGTACGAATAGGGGGAGAAGAAGTGACGATCTCTGAAATATTGTGGAATAAAAGCGATGGCATTACCCACAATCTCTGTGTTCTGCTCCACCACCTCTTGGGTAATGTGATACAAATAGGTGGAATCATCACGATGCTCATACACAACCCATTGCACATTAGCAACCGAGGATTCTATCTTCTCCAGAGTTCTGTCAATATCCAAAGCCGTCGCCGAAAGAACATTCGATGCGTTCTTGGTGGCCTCCTCTGCAATAATCTTATGCGAAAAATACGACACCGTGGTAATGGCCCCCACAAACAAAATGGACGTAAGCACCAGTACCGTTACACTCAGTCGGGCCGAAAAAGAGCGGGATAATCTATTCATCTTCCTTAGAATTAATCTTTTTTATTAAAGTCAGCGTATTCCGCCCCTCTTTAAATTCATATACAACACTGTCCATCAGCTGTTTGCAAAGAAAAATACCCAATCCTCCAACCGAACGGTCCTCAGCCGACAAAGTAATGTCGGGATCTTCCTTTTCGAGCGGGTTGAACGGCTTGCCCGCATCAGCGAACGAAATGCGAATATAGCCGTCGCACATTTCGGTGGATGCCTCCAAATAACCGGAACCGTTCTCATAGGCGTACCTGACAATATTCTCGACAATCTCCTCGATGGCAAGGCGAATCTTGAATTGTAGCTCCTGACTATCAGGCATATCCGGCGAAGTCATCAGATATTCAATGATTTCCGCTCCCTTTCCAGCTATGGGTTCAAAACGTTTTGCGTACATGGTTATGAGATATGAAATTATGAAATATTAAGTGAGAAGTGAATAGTGAGTAGTGAGAAGGAGTTAAGGAGTTAAGGAGTTAAGAAGTTAAGAAGTTAAGAAGTTAAGAAACTAAGTAGTTGAGTGTTATTGTGTTATAAAGTTCTATTAATTGTAAATTGTAAATTATAAATTATAAATTGAATTTGTTCTTTGTTCTTTGAATTTTGAATTTTGAATTCTGAATTCTAAATTCTCTACACCACCGCTTCCACCACCCAATGGTCCACGTCGTCAATGTGGACAATGGGATTGATGGCCTGCACTCCACTCTTCCCTATCCGTTTTCTCAGCATACGCAGCTCATTGATACGCGCTTTGGTATCGGCACTGCGCCTGATGGGAAAACCAGCCTCCTTGAGTATCAAGTTGCTTTTGGCCAAAATGGAAAGCTCCAAATATTCTGATATATAGCAACATATATCAAAAAATGTCTCTTTGTCAAAGGCCTCTCTGATCGACAACAAGTACTGACCCGCCTTGGTTTGCGACAACTCGCCGCGCTTGATGGACGCCAACAGCGCCACATCGTTGTTCAAACACTGGTCAATCCACTGATGCACACTCTGTTCGTTTTTCTTGAACATGTGCCGCTTGCTCAAGACGAAATAAACTACCAGAATGGAAGTCAGCAACACAGGATTAATAGGCGCCTTCTCATGAACGATATGCACGATGCAGACAGCCATAAAGACCAAGATTACAGAGAGATTGCGAACAGTGTACGACCTTGAGGAAGTCTCCTGCTTGGCCATTATCAGTCCCGATGCCAGCAACGAACTGCAACCGATATGCATCACCGCCGCCTCAAAACCATACAACACCGCCATACCAGGTCCCATAGTCTCACCCAACACAATATGGATATTCTCGCCTATGCCAAAACCAGCGCCTACAGCAGAACCGTAGATGGTGGCATCTCCCAACATGACAATCTTCCTTCGCTGAACCAGATAGAGTAATGGCAAGCCTTTGAGAAACTCTGACAAGACGGCCATCACATAGGGTTTAAAAGCCTTCTCGGGCAGCCAATGCCCCAGCAAATGCATGAGCAGGAAGCACAACACCCCCGCACAAAGGCAAAATGTCAGCCGACGCCAGTTGGTCAGGGAGAAGGCATCCATCCAGATGACAACCACCACAAAAAGCAACAAGGGCAATAGCGAAAGCGTTAATAATAGGGTCTGTTCCATAACATTAAAGATTGCAAAAATACATTAATTTCTTTGCAATCACACACTTTAGCCATAAAGTTTTCGTATTATGTCATGTATTAATTATTTTCCACTATCTTTGCGAGGCAATCGGCACTGAAGATGAGCACAAAGGAAATTCTTGAAAAACAACATCTTGAGAAAGAAGATATCAAACATCTCCTATCCACCACGGGCCGCGAGATGGAGATGCTGCTTCACAAGGCTTTGGAGGTCAAACTTAACCGATTGGACAACTACGTGCACCTGCGCGGCCTCATCGAGTTCAGCAATATCTGCCGCAAGTCGTGCCTCTACTGCGGCGTGCGGAGCAAGAACAGCAAAGTGGAGCGCTACACGCTCACCGAAGAGGAGGTGATTGAGTGCGCACGC
Organism: Bacteroidales bacterium; assembly: GCA_017454945.1. Taxonomy (GTDB): domain Bacteria; phylum Bacteroidota; class Bacteroidia; order Bacteroidales; family WCHB1-69; genus JAFTCA01. Next base: position 25,499 of record JAFTCA010000103.1, on the reverse strand, counting down.
CTGGCCCACCAGCTGGGTTATGGCTCCGTTGCCATACAAAGTGGCGAACGCAACGACCCCGCCTTTGTTGAACAGATCACCCGCCTCGTGCGCCGCATCAAAGAGATTGACCACGGCTCACTGGGCATCACCCTCTCACTGGGCGAACAGAGCGACGAAACCTACCGCCAGTGGTTCGAAGCCGGCGCCCACCGCTACCTGCTGCGCATCGAAGCCTCGAACGAAGAACTCTACTACAAGATTCACCCGCACGACGAACAGCACGACTTCCACCGCCGGCTGGCCTGCATCGACTCGCTGCTCAACATCGGCTACCAAACCGGTACCGGCGTCATGGTGGGCCTGCCCTTCCAAACGCTCGACAACCTGGCCGACGACCTCCTCTTCTTCCGCCACAAAGACGTGGCCATGGTGGGCATGGGACCCTACATCCCCCACCCCGACACACCACTCTACCAGTACGCCGACCAGATACCCTCCGTTAAAGAACGTATGGAGCTCACCCTCAAGATGATAGCCATACTACGACTCATGATGCCCGAAATCAACATGGTGGCTGCCACCGCCAACCAAACAATCGACCCGCTGGGACGCGAGAAAGCCATTGCAGCCGGCGCCAACGTCATCATGCCCAACCTCACACCCAACCAGTACCGCGAGGATTACCTCATCTACCCCGACAAGGCCTGCGTGAGCGACAAGCCCGAAGAGTGCTACACCTGCCTCGACATCCGCATGAAAGCCATCGGCCACCAGATATTGTACAACGCCTGGGGCGACTCGGTGGCATTCACAAAAAAGAAAAAGTAGTAGAATCCACGCGGATTACGCGTATTTACACGGAAAAGGAATCACTTTGGAACTAAAAAATCGCACAGATTCGTGCGATTCGTGGAAAAAATTCAATGAAAATTGTTTCTTGCTGTTATGTTTCTTGAAGTCATTGCGTCTAATATGTCGTAATAAATCCGAATAGAAACCGCTTGCATAAAAGATGGAACTGGACGAAAAGACTTTCAAGGAGCTGATACACAATCATCGTGACCTCATCTGGCGAATTTGCAGCTGTTACCGGCTCAATGCGGCATGGACGACAGAAGACGCCTTCCACGAGGTGCTTTGCAACCTTTGGAAAGGACTTGGCAGTTTCGACAAGCGCAGCTCCGAACGCACCTGGATTTTCAGAGTGGCCACCAATACCATGATTTCTCTTACACGCATCACGAGCAACCAACAAAATGCACAACCAGCTGAACATCAAGAACCTTCGTATAATAACGAGCCTTATCACGACCTTGTAGGCATGATTGAGGCCCTCCCCGAACCCAACCGCACCATTATCAATGCTCACATACAAGGATTTAGTCATGCTGAAATAGCTAAAATTACGGGACTTACCTTGGCAGCCGTGGCCATGCGACTCTCTCGCTCGTTGCACAAATTACGGAAACAATATAACTCAAAATAACATGCAAAATTTCGACCAACAATTACAACATCATAAGGAAGAACAGCAACAAAAACGCTATCCGCACACCGAAGCCGAGCTGGACAAGGTGATTCTCAGTGCCGTTCAGGATGGCTCGCTCATAGAACATAAGGCGACTTTCCCCGAAAATCACAAGCAACATCGACTCCGGAGTGCCATCGCTGAGGCCGCCGTGCTGGCTGCCATCATCATCCCCAGCGCGCTTTACCTACACAACAGACAAATAGAGAGGGAGTTAACCACAATTGACATAGACGGACAGCGAATCATTTTTAGTTGTAACAAAGAATGCGATCCCGCAGAAGTATTAGATAATTTTAAAACCATCATAAAATGAAAAGATTACTCACCCCCTTCTTGATGCTCATGCTCGCAATGACCGCTTGTCATCAAGATAATATACAAGCTCAATCTGATGCCACCACAGCGGCACAAAAAGTTTATAAACAATACGCCAACCGTAAAGAACTGACCGTAGCGCTGATAGGTGATTACCAAGGATATAATGCCGTCATGCTATCTGCACAGACACCAGAGGGTTGGCTACAATTGTGCGAAGAGTTCGGCGTCACCAAAAATGTAGATGCAACAGCTCTGGATTCTGTCAAAACAACCAGCCTCACCAAACTAATTTTTCCTATGTCCTTTAAACCTTTTGATGTGAATGACGAAAGGACACAGACGTTTCTAAGGGAACGGATAAAAGAACGGATCTTACTCCAATTTCACGAGAATCTAAAAGGGAATCCTCAAATCAACTTAAGCATTGACAGCTGCGTAACTATCAATACGCATGTACAATACAACTATGGCGTTTTAGTAGATTCGACAACTGAGGTGCGCAACGACAAACCCAATGACAATCAACTTCGCCTTACGGAAACCGCGATTCAACACGGCCATACAGGCTATATCATCTACGACGACAGCGAAAAACTCACTCTTTGGCTTTTCTTCTACAGCACCCAAGACGAACAAACACAAATCATTAATAATGTAATACTTAAAAACTAAAAAGCATGAAACGTTTTACTTTATTTGTCGCCACCCTCCTGCTCTTAACCGCATGCCACAAAGAACCCCTCATTCCCGAACCGCAACCTGCCCCACAACCAACGGATTCAATCCCAACTTTACCTGAAAACTTTCCTGAAGGAACCAGTTGGAGCGCCTCACAAACAATTACACTTAATGACACCCTGGGAATCCCTGTCACATGGGGACTTGATTTTTGGGATTCTTATTACCAAGTATGGAATGGCCAGATTAACTATTGCGGAGACTCGGTATGCTGTGGCAAAACACTCATCTGGCAATATGACACAACTTTACGAACAGGCACCGTCGCCATTGACGGGAAAAGATGTCCATTCTCATACAATCCCGCCACCGAAGCACTGACATTAGAATACAGCACCACCATCCATGGCAAAAACATACCTATAGGCGGCACGTTGGAATTCCATCCCAAACAACCAACAAAGTAGAAGCCTCGTTGAGATTTCATTTCCAGCGATATACAAAGTAGAGCCGCGGCACGCCGCGGCTCTACAATTATCAATTATACATTGTAAATTATTCATTTTCAATAATTCCGCCCCCTACAACCAAGCTGTCTTTGTACAACACCAGCGATTGCCCCGGCGTGATGCCCCAGACGGGCTGGTCGAAATGCACCTTCACCTGCCCATTCTCAGCAAAACCTTCATCCATTTGGAGTGTGGCGGGGGTTGCGGGCGACTTATAACGTATGCGGGCCTGCACCTCGGGTGAAGAGCGCAGCCACCCCGTATCACGTAGGCGCACCTGCGAAGCCGTCAGCTCCGTACTGTACAGCTCATCGTTGTCGCCCAGCGTCACTTCATTGGTGGCAGCGTTGATGCGAGTCACGTACTTGGGCGTGCCGAAGGCCACGCCCAACCCCTTACGCTGGCCGATAGTGTAGTTGCAATAGCCCGTATGGTGACCTATCACCTGCCCTTCGGCATTGACATAGTTGCCAGGTTCGATGGTGCAGCCCTGCTCGGCCAGAAAATGACGGTAGTCGTTATCAGGGATAAAGCAAATCTCCTGCGACTCACTCTTTTTGGCCAATTTCTCAAAGTTGTACTTCATGGCCAACTCCCTGACTTCCTGCTTTGTATAACCACCCAATGGAAAGATGGTGCATCGCAGGTTATCCTCGGTCAACATCCACAAAAAATAAGTCTGATCCTTATGCGTATCGACAGCTGTCTTCAGGTAATAATGGCCCTCACGCTCGGCAATTTGCGCATAGTGGCCCGTGGCAATATAATCGCAGCCCAACTCGTCAGCAGCGCGCAACAGCTCGCCCCACTTGATGTGCGAATTGCACAGCACGCACGGGTTGGGCGTGCGGCCATGCTGGTACTCGCTCACAAAGTTGGCGATGACATGCTCGCGGAACATTTGGCGGAAATCGAGAATGTGATGCTCAATGCCCAGCGACTCGGCAAAATGTTTGGCCTCCATAATGCTCTCCACGGAGCAGCAGCCCTTTTCGCGCGCCAAGCACGACTCCTTCATGTAATCGAAAGTACGGAAAGTGACACCCACAAGGTCGTAGCCCTGCTCTCGCAGCAACAGCGCCGACACACTGCTATCAATTCCGCCACTCATGGCCATTAATACACGCGATGACATAATATTGGAGGTTAATATTAAGTGAGAAGTGAATAGTGAGAAGTGAACTGAGAGTTAAGAAGTTGATGAGTTAAGGATTATGAAGTGAGAAGTTAAGAAACTAAGAAACTAAGGAGTTAAGAGTTATTGAATTATTGAGTTATAGATGTTTCCATAATTCCATGATTCCATAATTCTCTATATCTTTTTGAATTCTGAATTTCATATTCTGTTTGCAAAAATAGCAAAAAACACTTTTTTGTTGCCAAGAAGCTATATTTTCTTAATTTCGCAACCAAAATCAACCGCCACGATGAAGAGACCGTTCCTCCTATTGTTAACCGTCGTTTTGTTTTCCAGCTGCGCCACTCGTCGCACCGTGGCCTACCAGCAGCCAGCTGGCACCGTCAAGTTGATTTCGTACAATATCCGCTTCGACAGCGACTACTCCCGACGCCTCGATAGTACTAACGCGTGGGATTATCGAAAGGAAGCCACCTTGAACATGATTGAACAAGAGGCTCCGTCGGCTTTCGGCTTGCAGGAGGCGATGACCCATCAAGTACAATATATACATAAGGCCTTCCCACAATACAAGCATGTGGGCGTTGGCCGCGATGATGGCCGCAAAGCGGGCGAGTTTATGGCCATCTTCTACCTCAAAAAGCAATTCAAACTGCTGAACAGCGGCACCTTCTGGCTGAGCGAAACACCCGAGCAAGTCTCCAAAGGCTGGGATGCCGCCTGCAAACGGACAGTGACATGGGTGCAACTGCAAGAGAAGAGTACGGGCAAGACCTTCTTCTACTTCAACACGCACTTAGACCACCTTGGCGATACAGCGCGGCGCGAGTCGGTGAAACTCATCGCCCGCCTCATCGACGAGAAGGTGCCTGCCGGCATGCCCGTCATCCTCGGCGGCGACATGAACTCGAACATCGACAGCCCCATCTTCGCCCCGCTGGCTGACATCCATCTGCAAAACGCCCGCGAAGTGGCACCCACAACCGATCATCTAGCCACCTTCAACGGCTTCGGCACCGCCAGCACCGTCATCGACCATTTCTTCCTCCGCGATGCTAAAGCAGTCTCTTTCCACACCGACACCACCAACTACGGAGTGCCGTTCATCTCGGACCACTACCCGATACAGTTGATAATTAACAATTTATAATTTACAATTGATAATTAGGTTAAGGGAACCTTCTGAATTTCGCACGCGATTCATCGCGTCTCAACATTTGTTTTCTGATCTTTGTTCTCCTTATTTCCCACCACCATAAAAAGGATGGCTCCGATACACAAGAGCACACCTACAATGATGGGCAGTGTCAGCGGCTCGCCAAAAGCCGCCACTCCTATTGCGATGGCAGTAATAGGCTCAAAGGAGCCCAGAATGGCTGTTCTTGTCGCCCCTATCAGGCGGGTTGCAACCGCCAGCATAAGCAAAGATATGGTCGTTGGGAAAACTGCCAGCCCCAGAAGGTTGAGCCAGCACTGCCAGCCCACAATGCCCTCCATCAGGCCTTCGCCACGCACACATTGCGCCCCTAAAAACAGCAACGCACCCACCGCCAGCGCATAAAAGGTGATAGCATGCGCCGACACATCGCTGATGCGCTTCGTCTTATTCACAATCACCAGATAAAACGAATAACTCAGTGCGGACAGCACAGCCAGCATCACGCCCACACGATTCAGAACCACATTGTCGCCCGGCGTACACATCACAAACACGCCCGCCACCGTCACTCCCACCGACAGCCATGTTGACCAGCCTGCCCGCTCCCTTAAAAAGAGCAATATCAGCGGAATGAAAATCGGATAGGTATATACCAACGTTGTAGCCAGGCCCGAAGGAATGTAATGATACGACTCGAAAAGGAAGATGCTGCTACAGCCAAAGAGAATGCCCAACACCAGCATCCACACATACTGCGTGCCCTGCAAGCGGAAGCGTTCCTTCTTGATAAGCATCCAAACAAAGATGATAGCCAATGAGATAAAGTAGCGGAAGAAGAGCATGGACGGCACCGACACCCCTGCCTCCAGCAAAGGCTTGCCAAAAAGTGGATTAAGACCGTAGGCCACACCCGAGGCAATACCTGCCGCAAATCCTACCAATGTGTTTTTTACGCCCGACTGCATGTTGCTGTAGCTTAACAAAAAAAGCCACTCGAAAGAGCGGCTTTTCTATACTATCAAAAAGACGGGTTATGCCTCTGCTTCTGCAACAGGATCTACAGAAACGAAAGACTTGCCGCCTCTTTTTTTCTTGAATTGAACAGTTCCGTCAACCAATGCGAACAGGGTGTGATCTTTACCCATGCCTACATTGTTACCGGGGTTGTGAACAGTACCTCTCTGACGGATGATGATGTTGCCGGCCTTGGCGAATTGGCCGCCAAAAATTTTAACGCCTAACCGTTTGCTTTCGGATTCACGACCGTTCTGTGAACTACCGACACCTTTTTTATGAGCCATAACTTTTTAATTTTACTCGTTAATAATCTAATTAAGCATTAATGCTGTTAATTTGAATAGAGGTCAGATACTGACGGTGACCGTTCATTTTCTGATAACCTTTTCTTCTTTTCTTCTTGAAAACAAGAACTTTTTCACCTTTGAGGTGATTCAATACGGTGGCGGTCACTTCAGCACCTGCGATGGTGGGAGTTCCAACTTTTACATTGCCACTGTCTTCTACAAGCATGACGCGGTCGAACTTAACTTGCGACCCTTCTTCAGCTTTTAGGCGATGAACAAAGACTTTCTGGTCTTTTTCAATCTTAAATTGTTGCCCTGCTATTTCTACGATTGCGTACATTGTGAATTGATTTTATGGTTTATAATTTTTGAGGGTGCAAAATTACAAAAAAAATCAAATACACAACATGTAAAATAATTTTCTTTAAACATTTGCGTTTTGTACAAGTCAAATTAACTCTACAAAATCAAAAATCGCACTATCATGAACGCAAAAAAAATCATTAATCTACTGTTTATCAGTGTACTAATCTTCACTTGCACCTCTCTTAACGCACAATCATCCACTCCCATCGATTTCACCCAAGCAGCCGAAAAATCGGTCCATGCGGTGGTCCATATCCAAACCGAGTTTGAAAGAAAGAACTCTGTTTGGGATGATTTTTTCGGAGGAAATTGGGAGGATTTCTTTGATTTCGGCTTCCAGCGAAAAGACAAATACCCCATCACCGCATCGGGCTCCGGCGTCATCATCTCGGAGGATGGCTACATCGTAACCAACAACCATGTGGTGGAAGACGCCAACCGTATCACCGTCACCCTCAACGACAAGCGTGAATACGAAGGTACCATTGTCGGTACTGACAAAGTGACCGACTTGGCACTTATTAAAATTAATGACAGCAAACTGCCTTATCTCTCGTTCGGCAATTCCGACAATGTAAAAATCGGCGAATGGGTGCTGGCAGTGGGCAATCCCTTCAACCTCACCTCTACGGTCACCGCGGGTATTGTCAGCGCCAAGGCACGTAACCTCAGCATCTTGGGCGGCAACTCCACTATCGAGTCGTTCATCCAGACCGATGCGGCCGTCAACCGTGGCAACAGCGGCGGCGCCCTGGTCAACACCTCAGGCGAACTGATTGGCATCAACTCGGCTATCGCCTCGGGCAACGGCTACTACACAGGCTACTCGTTTGCCATTCCCTCCAACATCGCCAAGAAAGTGGTGGGCGACCTCAAGACCTACGGCAAAGTGCAATATGCCTACCTAGGTGTTAATATTGTAGAGATCGACGCCTCCAAAGCCGAAGAGCTGGGCCTTGACGAAATCAAGGGCATCTACATCGGCTCGGTACAAGATGGCTCGGCAGCCGAAAAGAGCGGCATGAAAGCGGGCGACATCCTGCGCGCCATCGACGGCTTCGAGACCAACTCCATGTCGGAAGTGCGCGAAATTCTGGCCCAACGGTCGCCTGGCGACATTGTCAAAGCCAAAATCCTCCGCAACGGCCAAATCATCTACCTCGATGTGGAACTGCTCAACAACACCGGCAATACCGAAGTGGCAACCGGCTACAGTGCCGACATTGAGAACCTGTTCAACGCCACCTTCTCCGACTTGAGCAAAGCCGACCTGTCGAAATACAAAATCGACGGCGGTGTCAAGGTGGTCTCCATCTCCCAAGGTGCGCTGAAGAACTCCGGCATCAAAGAGGGCTTCATCATCACAGGCGTTAACCACACGACTGTCAACTCGGTGGAAGACATGCGTCAGGCCGTGGCAGAAAATGACAGCGAATACATCACCCTAATTGGCTTCTATAGCAACAAATACTCGCAGTATAGTTACACTTTCCAATTACCTTAAAAAAGCTGGCACGATTTTTGTACAGAAGAGACATCTGCATTTCTCAACTACCTTTTATTATAATTACTGACAACAAAACCATACCATGAGACAATTAAAAATATCCAAATCCATTACCAACCGCGACACCGCCTCTCTCGACCGCTACCTGTCAGACATTGGCAAAGAAGGCATGATCTCGCCTGAAGAGGAAGTCGAGCTGGCGCGCCGCATCAAAGCTGGCGACAAAGAAGCGTTGGACAAGCTGACGAAGACCAACCTGCGCTTTGTGGTTTCAGTCGCAAAACAATATCAGAATCAAGGAATTAGCTTGCCCGACCTGATCAACGAAGGCAACATGGGCCTCATCAAAGCCGCCCAGCGTTTCGACGAGACGCGTGGTTTTAAGTTCATCTCCTACGCCGTTTGGTGGATACGCCAGGCCATTCTGCAAGCCATCGCCGACCAGTCGCGTATTGTGCGTCTGCCCCTCAACCAAGTGGGCCTCGTCAACAAAATCAAAAAAGAGATTGCCCGCCTGGAGCAGGAGTTGCAGCGTGCCCCCACCCTGAAGGAAATCGCTGAGGCTGTAGATCTTCCCGAATACAAGGTTTCTGAGATTCTCAAGTACAACAGCCACACCCAATCTATCGACTCGCCCATCTCACCCGATGAGGACACCCAATTCATCGACGTTTTTGTCAATGAGGACGCCGACGGCACCGACACCACCCTGATGCAAGAGTCGATATCGACGGAGGTCAACTCGCTGCTCTCAACACTCTCTCCCAAAGACAGCGAAGTACTACGTCTCTACTACGGAATCAATGCCTCACACGAATACACTATGGACGAAATCGGCGACCGCTGTGGACTCAGCCGCGACCAAGTTCGTCTTATCAAAGAAAGAGCTCTCAAAAAACTGCGTCACGAAACCCGAAACAATCATTATCAGCTTAATTAGAACGCCGTTATGAACCTATCTGCCAACCAGCAACAGAAATTAGAGAAATTGTTTGCCTTCATCAAAGACAATGGCTTCCATCAAACCATGGAAGGCATTGCCGCAGGTATCAATGTAACACCCAAAACCCTATTCAACCGATACCAGAACAAGGAAAACATGGAAGAGCAAGTGCAGAGATATTGGTGCGACAAATTCTGGGACCGCTTCAAGGCAAAGCAGAAATTCTGCAACAACGCCATTGAAGAACTCGTCCTCCTCTCTTTCGAACTCAGCCAAAGTCACGATGAAGAATTTCATTTCTTCGACCGCGAATTCAAAATTGAAACGATGCTCAAAGAAGGCATCTCCCCCATCTTCTCCAACCATACCAACTCCATTATCACTGCGGGCATAGAAAAAGGATTCTTCCACAACCACCCCGCTCCCAACCAATATACCGACTACTATCTTTTCAACATTTGCACGCTATTCATTAACAGAAGTTTCAAACCCGATTTGCTTCGATATATTTTTGTATCTTTGCTCACTGATTATGGCAAAGCCGTTTTCAGCGAAATCAATTTAGACTCGCTTGCTGGAGAAAACTAATCCAGCAACTGAGTTTTTACAAAAATATACCCCTGCCGATGAAAAAAATAGCGGTTTTATCCTTATGCCTCGCCTTCACCTTGATGGCGCTCATTCCCACATACTTACATGCAGACACCATCCGCATGATGCAGTACAACCTGATGTATTACACCTCCCAGGGTCCCGAAGGTTGTGACGATAATTCCAACAATCTGGCGGCGAAAGATGCGGCCATGAAAAAAATCATCAAGTATATACAACCCGATGTGCTATGTGTCAACGAAATAGGGAAAAGTGACGACTATGCCCAACGGCTGTTGAACAACACGATGAACGTGGATGGCGTCAACTATTACGCCACCTGCCCGACAACATCCAGCTCAAGTTCTTATATCACAACCGGCAACCGCCTGTTTTATAACACAAAGAAGTTAGGCTATCACAGCAGCTCCTACATTCCCACTTCCGTAGCCTACATCAACGCCTACAAGATGTACTACAAGACCAACCGGTTGGCGGCCGGCGACACCATTTTCACCACCTTCTATGTGCTGCATCTCAAGGCTGGCAGTAGTGAGAGCAACGCCACAACCCGCCTCACACAGGCGCAAGCGCTCATGTCGCGCATCAGTGCAGGCAAAGCGGGCAACTTTGTGCTGTCGGGCGACTTTAACATCTACGGAGCATCCGAACAGGCATACCAACATATCACCCACTACAGCAACAGCCTGTATCGCTTCTGCGACCCCATCAGTCGCGAGGAAGAGTGGCACGCAAACCGCAACTGCGCCAGCATCCACACGCAATCCACGCACAGCTGGGGCGACTGCTTTGCTGGGGGCGGCTTGGACGACCGTTTCGACTTCATCCTCGTATCGCCCTACATCCTCTACGGCAGCCAGAAAGTGCAATCCATCAACAGCTCGTACCACGCTGTAGGACAGGACGGTAACCGCTACAATGGAGAGGTGAACTCTCCTTACAACAACGCCGTGCCCGAAGAGATTGCCGAGGCGTTGTACACCATGTCGGACCACCTGCCCGTGGTGCTCGACTTCAACATCAAAACCACGACCGGCATCGACGAGTATGTTTCCAGTCACTCGGTACTGGCCAACGTTGTCAACCCCGTTCGCGATAACAAACTGGAACTGAACATCTTCAGCGACGACGAAAGAACCCTGACATTCCGCCTTTACACCACCGACGGCCGACTGATCACCACTTTTGCCGAGCCCGTGCACGAAGGCGAAAACAGAATCACCAAAGAGTTCCCCTACTCCCCGGCACTCTATTTTCTGCAAATCTTAGACGGCCAAAAACAGGTCATTACCAAAAAGATTGCCAAGTTCTAGTTACCTGAAACTTAGAGCCAAGCCCATTACGTTGAATTATGTTCCGACAGCTAAAAATCGGGGCAAGTAATCATTATTTTTATTATCTTTGCAGACTTATATAATCATAAAAATATAGAGATATGGCAGAAGAAGAAAAAATAATGCGTTATTCAGACGAAGAGCTGGAAGAATTCAGAGTACTTATAGAATCCAAGATTGCTGAGGCCAAGAAGGGATTGGAAGTTTATATGAACGCTTACAACAACAGCGGCAACGACACGTTGGACACCTCCCCCACCTTCAAGAATCTGGAAGAAGGCAACCAAGTGCTGTCAAAAGAAGAGAATAGCCGACTGGCCGCCCGTCTGAACAAATATATCCAGAATTTGGAAGCTGCGCTCATCCGTATCGAGAACAAGACCTACGGCATTTGCCGTGTTACCGGCAAGCTTATCCCTAAGGAAAGACTCAGAAGCGTGCCTCACGCCACTTTGAGTTTTGATGCAAAAGTCAGTGAAAAAAAGAAATAGCAGGTGAAAAAGAACCGACTTTCTTTTCTGGCTATCGGCTTGATTGTTATTTTGATTGTCCTTGACCAAATTCTAAAGATTTGGATTAAGACTCATTTGCTTTTAGGTCAAGATATTCCGCTGATTGGCAATTGGTTCCACCTTCTCTTCATCGAGAACGAAGGCATGGCTTTCGGCATCAGCTTTGGCGAAAACATCGGCAAGTTGTGCCTCACCCTTTTCCGTGTCGGTGTGGTCGGTCTGCTCATCTATTACCTGCACAAGCTCATTAAAAGTCGGACTGCCAGCACCTTGGTGACGGTCATCTTCTCGATGATCATCGCGGGTGCGTTGGGAAACAACATCGACTCGCTCTTTTACGGACTCATTTTCTCTGAAAGCACGCCGTTCAGCATTGCCACGGCATTTCCCGAAGGCGGCGGCTACGCACCGTTCCTCTTCGGCCGCGTCGTCGACATGCTTTACTTCCCGCTATTCTATATTCCTGAAGGCTTTCCGATTTGGGGTGGCGAATACTTTTTCCCCGCCATCTTCAACTTTGCCGACAGCTGTGTTACGCTGGGTGTGATTGGAGTTATCATTTTTAACAAGAGGTTCTTTTCTGAAATAGAAGCCGCCCAAAAGGCCTCCAAACATCCAGCCAAAACCTCTTCTGAAAATACCCAAAATATTAATGCAGAAACAGTTGAAGAGAAATGAAAAATTCTTTATTTCCACTGTATTCCCATTGAATTTTTTTACTATTTTTGGCTTTCAAAATAAAAACGCAAAATTAATCACTAACTGATCAAAGATATGGCTGAAAAAATTAAAGGTAAAATCTCTCAGATCATCGGTGCCGTAGTCGATGTTCATTTTGACGAAGGAACAACTCTTCCCAACATTTATGACGCGTTGGAAGTCATTAAAGACAACGGCGACAAGCTTATCCTCGAATGCGAACAGGACGTGGGTGAAGACACCATGCGCTGCATCGCTATGGACAGCACCGACGGTTTAAAGAGAGGCATGGAAGTTACAGCCACAGGTTCCATGATTTCGATGCCTACGGGCAACATCAACGGACGTTTGCTGAACGTGATTGGCGACAGCATCGACGGTATCGGACCCATCGATTCCCCCGTCCGCAAGGAGATCCACCGCGATCCTCCCACATTTGAAAACCTCTCCACCACCACCGAAGTGCTTTACACGGGTATCAAGGTTATCGACTTGATTGAGCCGTATGCCAAAGGTGGTAAGATTGGTTTGTTTGGCGGTGCCGGCGTCGGCAAGACCGTTTTGATCATGGAGATGATTAATAACATCGCCAAGAACTACTCCGGTATGTCAGTATTCGCCGGCGTGGGTGAGCGTACCCGTGAGGGTAACGACCTGCTGCGCGAAATGATCGAATCGGGCGTTATCCGTTATGGCGATGATTTTAAAAAGAGCATGGAAGAAGGCGGCTGGGACTTGTCGAAGATTGACAAGGAAGAGCTGCTGAAATCGCAGGCCACCCTCGTGTTCGGTCAGATGAACGAACCTCCTGGAGCCCGTGCCCGTGTGGCATTGTCGGGTTTGACCGTGGCCGAATATTACCGTGACGGCGACGAGCAGTCGGGCGGCCGTGACATCCTCTTCTTCGTGGACAACATCTTCCGTTTCACGCAGGCCGGTTCTGAGGTATCCGCACTGTTAGGCCGTATGCCTTCGGCTGTAGGTTACCAACCCACGCTGGCCACCGAGATGGGTGTAATGCAAGAGCGTATCACCTCCACCAAGCGCGGTTCTATCACTTCGGTACAGGCTATCTACGTGCCCGCCGACGACTTGACCGACCCCGCACCTGCCACCACCTTCTCGCACTTGGACGCCACCACCGTGTTGAGCCGTAAGATCTCCGAGCTGGGTATCTATCCCGCCGTTGACCCGCTGGATTCCACCTCGCGAATCCTGACTCCCGACATCGTGGGCGAAGAACACTACAAGACAGCACAGCGTGTGAAAGAGACACTGCAAAGATATACCGAATTGCAGGATATCATCGCCATCCTCGGTATGGAAGAGCTTTCAGAGGAAGACAGAAAAGTGGTTCACCGCGCAAGACGTGTACAGCGCTTCCTGTCGCAGCCGTTCCACGTAGCCGAACAGTTCACGGGTATGCCTGGCAAGTTCGTCAACATCGAAGACACCATCAAGGGCTTCAACATGATTCTGGACGGCGAACTGGACTACCTGCCTGAAACCGCTTTCAACTTTGTAGGTACTATTGAAGAAGCCATCGAAAAAGGCAAAAAAGAACTGGCTGCAGCTGAAAAATAAGAGATTATGAAGTTAGAAATTATCACTCCCGATAAAGAGATATACACTGGCGAGGCCTCCCTGGTGCAATTTCCGGGCATTGACGGCCTTTTCGAAGTGCTGGAGAACCACGCACCGCTGATTGCCGCCTTGAAGGCAGGCAAAATCAAAATGGAAAGCCAAGGCCAAACACAATACTTCGACATCAACGGAGGCATTGTGGAAGTGCTCCAGAACAAGGTTTTGGTGTTAGCTGAATAATATCTCTACCCAATTATAAGGAGAAGCCGCATGGATTCATGCGGCTTTTTTTATTCGTAAATACCCTTTCTCTTTCCGAAATTATACGACAGATAACCAACGAGGAAAAAAGGCTTGGCCTTGTTGAACGCCATCTGCTTCACAAACGGGAACACCATATCGAACCTGGCACCCACCTCCAGTGCGTGCATCGTCTCCTCTTTCTTGCTAAAATCAAAATTGAAGCCCGTCTTCACATAAAAACCGGGATGCAACTTGGTCTCAAGAAAACCTTGGAACCACGGACCGCGCCCAACAATGTCGTTAATACTATGTACATCAGGATCATAGCGCTCCGACACTTTGTTAATGGAAGTGGTATTATAATAGATGACATACACATAGACCGGCATAGCCATGCCCAGTGTAAAACCACCCGACAGCGTGTATCTCACCTTCACGCCGCCCCAGTAGGGTTTCTGATTGAGGATACGCTGATAGCCGTAACCACCGCTCAGGAAAAACAAATCGCATAATTTGCCGTACGCGTAGCCCGTAGCACCCGCATAATAAGGGTTCACGGCGCGAACTGCCTTATGATGTTTATTGTAATTAAAATCTATTTCCCAGAAATGCTTGTCCCAATGATTGGGCGTGCGGCCATGCTGGAAGCCGAAGCCGAAACCTGACGTATTCAAATTGAAATTAATGCTCCACTCCTTCGCAATCACCTTCTGGATCTCGGGGTCTCCGACATCCTGAGCGACCAAACGGCCACAGATAAAGAGGGCTATCCAAAACAACAAACATGCTTTTTTCATGGCAAGATCCTTAAAGAATAGAAAAAAACATGCCGTGACCTCAACTTAGATACGGTTCTGATCCACCTGTTCAACAGCAGCTTGGCTATAATGACCGTAGGCAGGACATTTGGTGTGGGCGGCGCAAGAAGCGAAAAAGCCGATGCCCAGAATAATCACAGCAAGTATCACAATTAATCTTTTCATTTCCGTTATTTTTTAGTTTTGCAAATATATAAAAAATTACAACTATAACGGTCGAGGGGGCTGATTTAGTTTTGAAGAGTGGAAGGTTAATATCTAACAACCACTTTTTTGGACATAACTCGCTGACTGGAAGCATCTTCCAACTTTAGAATGTAGAGACCCGCGGCCATGCCCGACAAGTTCACCTTTTCCAGTTCTGTATCATGTTGCCAACTAATCACTTGGCGTCCTGTCATATCGAGCAACGTGCAATGTGTGCGTCCCGAATAGCGGACAAACAATTCGTGGCGGGCGGGATTGGGATAGACGATGCAGTTGTTTTCGAACTCGTTCACGCCAGCCGACGAGTAACCATATAATACTATATTGTCGAGGCGGTTATTGCCATCCTCGGTGACGGCGCCGTCGAAACGGAGGCGCAAATAGAGCGAGTCGAGGTGGTCTAACATCGGCATGGAGGCCAGATTGATGGTTCGTAACTCAAACTGGTTGAACTGGCCAGGCAAGGTGGCCGCCTCAAACGGCGTATAGTCAATGCCATCGGCACTCCACGACCACTGATGTTCTGAAAAGCCAGCGGCAGTTCTCCAGATGGCGCACGTCAATTTGAGCTGGTAATAGCCTTTGGTGGAACATTTCAGCACGATAGCGTTGCCGTTGGCGGTGCTATTCACGACAGCCAGGGCGGCGCCACTCACGGCGGCATTGCCACGCGGATCGCCGATAACAGTGCCACTAAAGGCCGTCAACTGATCGGGAGTAGTGAAATTGGATGAGCCATAGCGGCCATCAACATAAAGCACGGCCCCACCATGGTCAATATCTGCGGGATAGGCGCGGTCGTTAATATGACGTGGTAGATTGTCAAACGTCCATGCGGCAATGACCTCACGCTCAACCACCTGGCCAAAGGAGAATGCAATGGTGGTGTCGGCAATATAATAGTAATTAGCACATTGCAGCCGTTGAACAGTCAAGTGGTAGGTTATGCCCTCTTCCAAAGCCTCAGACAGTTTCAACAATACCGTATCATTTTCATAGACAACAGATTGTATAATATTACCCGCGCTAAGTGAATAGTTGTTCTTTTTCTTCATCGAAGCGGGTATCATCTTCATCGTAAAAGTCAACTTAAGCGTCTGATTGTCAAGAACCTCCAAGTTAGCAATGCGTGGCATTTCGGGTCGGGAAGTGCTATCAGCAGTAAATGGGTTAATAGAGTCGGAGGCCCAGATTTTGGCCACCAGCTCGGGGAAGTCGATAAACGGATTGCGGTTGCCCTGCAGCTCATAGACAGCGGTATTGCGCGCACGCTCCTTGTCGCTCACCGGGTCGAGTTCATGCCACTTCAGCAGCATCTTCACTGCCCAGGGGCGCAGTTGCGACTTATCGACCATATCCTGATCTGTCGCAAATTCATCATCTTCAAACATATAGCGAGTAGCCATATAGAAGAACGAGCGGGCGATATCGCCCTTATAGGCATCATTAGGCTCGAAGGCGGTATGTGAGGGAGCCCCTTCAAAGGTGTTGGTTCCCAAACGTGAGCCGTTGCGACTGACCCATGTGGGCGAGGCCACTTCGCCGTAGGGATTGTTATTACGGCGTGTATTCACGTAACCATCAACGGGATAGATATGAAAGAGGTCGGAGCCGGGCGTGGTGGTGCCTGTGTGCGACGACGGCTTGAGCCAGCTCTGGCAGAAGGTGTGTTCGCGACTGTAACACTGCCCTTCGCCCGAGGTGCCGCCCGTAGTACACTGGTCGCGCAGCACGATGAAACGCGTGAGCGTTTCGCCAGACGGATTATCCGAATAGATGTCCCACACAATGGAGTCCTCGCGCACATCGGTCTGGGCGAAGCACTTCCAGAGGTCGTTGTACGACAGTATGCAGTGACCATCAATAATTTGCGACAGCGCAACTTGCAACTCGTGTCCACCTTTCCCTACAGCCTCTTGGTAATAGCCGGCGGGTATTTGTGCAAAAACGGCAGGACAAAGTACAATTATTACTATGTAAAGTGCTATAAAACGGATAAAACGCATCATTGGAAAGTTATTTCCACAAAAATACATCTTTTTTAAAGACATCTATCATTATAAAAGGGAACTATATACTTGTTGGCACTGAACCGCCTTCCGCGGCGACCAAGTTTGGTGTTCCATCAAACATTCATAGCGCGCCGCGGTAGAGGATGCAGACGTTTTCGCTACCTCAGATTACGCTACGCTCATCTGAGGTTATTGAGAGGGAACCTCTACGAGGTTTAAAAAATGCGGATGACATATGTGGAAGTATCCCGTAGGGATACCCTATCAATAACTCCACACAAGCGCGGTAGCGCGCTGTGTGGGGCGGTGGAAGGCATGTGCGCTCCTCGCGGCGCGGGGAGGATGCGATATGAAACGACATGCTTAATCGCCGCGAAAGTGACACGCTTGCAACAATGCGAATCGACAAGACTAAAAGGTTTTGTTTCCGAAACACAGTGTGCCATCAAGTATATAGTTACCTTATAAAAAATGAAGTGTCATTCCCTATTGATTAAAGACTTTTTATTAATTTTGCTCACAGATATTAAGTCTATACTTCTTTGTAATCATCCAACACTAAAAAATATGAAAAAAATATTACTCCTTTTCATCTTGTTTTTAACTACGCTTGCCTTACCAGCCCAAATCGTCACCCTTACCTTTACAGGTAAAGATGGCAATAACAAAACTATCAAGTTGGAATTCGTTCATATTACCAACCTTACAAAAGGCTGGGACTTAACACTTCCCGTCCATGACACCATTCTCACAATGGGCACCTCCGGTGTTGAGGAGTTTGAAGAAACCAACACGCTACGCATCAACCAGAACGTGCCTAACCCGTTTGAAGGCGTCACCGGTTTTGCATTGCAAATGCCTAAGGCAGGAAATGTGTCATTAGAGATTACAGATATGAATGGCCGCACCGTTGTGGGGACTACCCATACGCTCCCAGCAGGCACACACCATTTCCAGATTTCGCTCTCCACTGCCGGTCTCTATCTGCTTTCGGCCCGCTGCGACCAGCAGATAGCCACGATAAAACTAGCAAACTATGGCCAAGTGGGCGAAAACGCTATCGAATACCTCAGCACAGAGAGTCGGAGCCAGCAACTTGCCACTCTCAAAGGTGATAGCAAAGGTGTAATCGACAAGCCATTTTCGGTTGGCGACAGAATGTATTATTATGCTTCCGCCTATCTCACAGGCCATAGTTACGATAGTCATCCTATTGAAAAACAGCAATTTAAGTCCGAAACCATTACCTTTCACTTTGATGAGATTGACCTTGACCTGCCAGATGTATACACTACAAAAGTAAGCAAAGTCACATTCAACAGTCTTGATTGTGGTGGTTACATTTCTAATAATAGCAGTAAAGCAGTTACAGCCAGAGGATTTTGCTGGGGCACAGATGCCACCCCTACCCTCAATGGCCCACATACCCTTGACGGAACTGGTACTGGTGATTTTTCACACCAACTAACTGATCTGGAAGAACGAACCACCTACTATGTACGGGCCTACGCTACCAACAGTGACGGCACAGCCTACGGGAATACATTCAGTGTCAACACTTTGGGAGGAGTACCTTGCGCAGGCACGCCCACAGTTACCGACCGCGATGGAAACACCTACAAGACAATCCAAATAGGCGAACAATGCTGGATGAAAGAGAACCTGCGCACAACCAAATACGCCGATGGCACACCTATCACCCAAGGCAACAACACCTCCGCTTCTACTACCGTAGCATATTGGTACTATCCCAACAATAATGCTAATAACAAATCCTCTTTCGGATTACTGTACAACTGGAAGGCGGTGATGAGAAACGCATCATCTTCCAGCCAAAACCCCTCGGGTGTTCAAGGCATTTGCCCCAACGGATGGCATGTACCAAGTTATCAAGAGTGGTTTCAATTTATGGGATATATGGGTGCGCAGAGTGAGTTCCAATGCAGTGCTGCAACTTATAGCATTGCCCGAGCAATATCATCAACCAAGGGTTGGAACGGAAACTCAAACCTTGGACATTGTTCTCCGGGACAATTTCCAGAGAAAAACAACTCATCAGGCTTTTCCATCATTCCCGCCGGTAACTCCGCCGGAGATGCATACTATCTCAACTTTGGAAATTACGCCTTTCTCTGGTCTGCCACTGCCAACAGTAGTTCAGAACCCTATCATTTCATGATTTACTGTAATTCAGAGCTTCCATCTTTAAAAACCACCGACAGTCAATCCTATGGAATGTCCGTACGTTGTGTTCGCAATTAGAAACCAATCAAACAATCCTGCTATGAACTTTTTCAAAAGGGCCCTGTTTTTCACCCTCTTTCTCCTTGCCGCTACACAATTCTCAGTAGCCCAGAACCCTGCCGACCGCATTTTAGGCACCTATTATGTCATTGAGCCCGACTCGAAGGAAGAATCTAAAGTGCAGATTTACAAGACCAACGACGGCAAATACCACGGTAAGATTATCTGGATGAAGAATCCCAATTTCCCCGACGGCTCACCCAAAATGGACATCAAGAATCCGGACCCGAAATTGCGCAGCGTGCGTGGCGACCGCATTGTGCTGATGAAAAACTTCACCTACAACCCCAAGAACGGCGAATGGATAAACGGTGAGATTTACAATCCCGTGGAAGGAAAAACGTACAAGTGCAAACTGGCGTTCGAATCGGATACAAAGCTGAAAGTGCGCGGCTATGTAGGCATTCCAGCCTTAGGACGTAGCATGTACTGGAAGAAACTGTAGCAGAGAACAAAGAACAAATTCAGAATTCAAAGAATACGATGAAACACATAGGTGCACATGTGAGTGCCTCGGGCGGCGTTGAGAACGCGCCCGTCAATGCATACGAGATCGGAGCTAATGCCTTCGCCCTCTTCACCAAAAACCAGCGGCAATGGTTTGCGCCCGCTCTCAGCCAAAGCAGCATCCAACTCTTTAAGGAGAACTGCGAGAAATACGGCTTCGATGCCGACTATATCCTGCCGCACGACAGCTACCTCATCAACCTCGGCCATCCCGAAGAGGAAGGGCTGCAAAAATCGCGAGACTCGTTCTTAGGCGAGATGAAACGTTGCGAGCAACTCGGCCTTCGACTGCTCAACTTCCATCCTGGCAGCCATCTGAAGCAGATAACCGTAGAGCAGTGCCTCGACCGCATTGCCGACTCCATCAACTGGGCTTTAGCACAGACGGAGCAAGTGACCGCCGTCATTGAAAATACGGCTGGACAGGGCAGCAACGTGGGGTTCAGCTTCTACCATCTGGCGCATATCATTGACAAAGTGAACGATAAGAGTCGCGTGGGCGTCTGTCTCGACACCTGCCACACCTACTCTGCCGGTTACGACATCAAGACAGAGAAAGGCTACGCCGCCACTTTTGCTGAGTTTGAGCAGGTAGTGGGCTTTCGCTACCTGAAAGGCATCCACCTCAACGACACCAAGAAGGAGCTGCACAGTCGCGTAGACCGTCACGACAGCATTGGCAAGGGCTTCTTAGGAATCGACTTCTTCCGCCGATTCATGAAAGACGCGCGTTTCGACAACATTCCCATCATCTTGGAGACGCCCGACGACAGTTTATGGAAAGAGGAAATCGCGCTACTGCGCAGTTTTGAAACCGAATAAATGAGGAATTATCATTTTGTTGATACATTTCATTGACATATTTTTTAAATTTGCGCTTCTAAATATTTAAACACCATCCAACACGATTATGAGTGAACATTTACTAAGTGTATCAGGCTCACCGCATGTTCATAGCGGAGAATCAGTCAAGAAAATAATGTGGTCGGTAGTCGTTGCGCTGATGCCGGCATTTCTGGTGTCCGTCTTTTATTTCGGGTTGCCAGTCATCATCATCACCGCAACCTCTGTGGCCTCCTGTCTGCTGTTTGAGTATCTCATCCAGCGTTTTTTGCTTAAAGGGGAGTGCACCCTGAGCGACGGCTCGGCTGTCATCACCGGTTTGTTGCTGGCCTTCAACGTGCCCGCCAACCTACCGCTTGGCATTGTCATTTTGGGCGCCTTGGTTGCCATCGGCATCGGCAAGATGGCCTTCGGCGGCTTAGGCAAGAACCCCTTCAACCCGGCTTTGGTGGCCCGTGTATTCCTGCTCATCTCCTTCCCCGTGCAGATGACCACATGGCCCAAAGCGCAGCCTATCTGGCACTTTGCCCAAATGGACGCCATCACCGGTCCTACGCCGCTGGGCTTGCTGAAAGAAGGTGTTAAGGCCGGTCAGCCTGTTGCCAGCATTATGCACAGCGCCGACATGCCCAGTTATGTTGACATGTTGCTCGGCCAAATGGGCGGCAGCTTCGGTGAAGTGTCGGCCGCTGCCATCCTTATTGGCGCCATCTTCCTCCTTTGCCGCAAAGTGATCACCTGGCACATCCCCGTAGCATTTATCGGCAGTGCTTTCGTCTTCTCGGGTATCTTCTACCTCATCGACCCGACCATCTACGCCAACCCCTGTTTCCACATTCTGTCGGGCGGCTTGATGTTAGGTGCCTGCTTCATGGCCACCGATATGGTCACCTCGCCCACCTCTCCGTGGGGCATGATTATCTTCGGCTGCGGCTGCGGTATTCTCACCATCATCATCCGTATGTTCGGTGCCTATCCCGAAGGATGCTCCTTCGCCATCCTGATCATGAACGCTTTAGTTCCGCTGATTAACAAAGGTTTCAA
The DNA here is from genome assembly GCA_017454945.1 of Bacteroidales bacterium. GTDB lineage: Bacteria > Bacteroidota > Bacteroidia > Bacteroidales > WCHB1-69 > JAFTCA01. The sequence goes on along the minus strand of JAFTCA010000103.1, from coordinate 3,345 downwards.
ACCCAAATTGTTCGGAACTCAAAAAATCAAAAACTAACATCTCAAAATATACGCCCATGGCAAACAAAGAATCATCCTTACTGAAAATGTTTCTGGCGCTATTCCTGATCGCGGTCATCGCCGCTGTAGGTTTGGCTGCCGTATATAACGTCACCAAGGATCCTATCGAGATTTCGAAAAACAAAAAGAAAAGCGACGCTATCCAGTCGGTGCTGCCCGGCTTCAACGGCGAGCTGAAAGACCAAGAGTTGACCTTGGAAGGCGATAACAAACCTGTTACCGTGCACTGCGCCTACACCGACGGACAACTTACTGGCGCTGCTGTAGAGACTTACACCGACAAGGCGTTCAGTGGCCGTTTCGACATCATGGTCGGTTTGGACACCAACGGCAAAATCCTGGGCACGGCGGTGCTTTCTCACGGCGAGACTCCCGGCTTGGGTGCCAAAATCACCGATAAGGAGAGCCATTTCATCCAGCAGTTTGTTGGCATGAACCCTCAAGAGAACCCACTGAAAGTTAAAAAAGATGGAGGTGAAGTGGATGCCATCACAGCGGCCACCATCTCCTCGCGAGCATACTGCGACGCCATTGAACGCGCCAGTCGCGCTTTTAATCAAGTAAAGGAGGATCAACATGAGTAAATTACAGATATTGACAAAAGGGTTAATTAAAGAGAACCCGACCCTCATTTTGGTATTGGGCACCTGCCCTTCGCTGGCAGTCACCACCTCGGTGCAGAACGCCATCGGCATGGGCTTGGCCACCACCTTCGTATTGATGATGTCGAACACGATCATCTCGATGCTGAAGAGCCTCATCCCCGACAAAGTGCGTATTCCCGCTTTCATCGTGGTCATTGCCACTTTCGTCTCCATTGTCGATCTGCTCATCCAGGGCTTCGTACCGGCATTGGCTGAAAGTTTGGGCATCTTCATCCCGCTGATTGTGGTCAACTGTATCGTGCTGGGCCGCGCTGAAGCTTTTGCCAGCAAGAACAGCGTTTTCGACTCCTTCCTCGACGGCTTGGGCATGGGCTTGGGCTTCACCATCGCCCTTTTCCTCATCGGTACCTGCCGCGAGTTGCTCGGCAGCGGCTCTTTCTGGGGCTACAAGCTGCCTTTCGTCACTGGCGACGGCATCCTCGTCTTTGTGTTGGCACCTGGAGCTTTCATCGTGATGGGCTTCATCATTGCCATCGTAAAACATTTTCAAAAAGCAAAACACTAATAATCAGAGAGAAAGGAATAGATTATGGAATATATCGTAATGATTATCGGATGTGTATTAGTCAATAATATCATTCTGGCTCAATTCTTAGGTATCTGCCCGTTTCTCGGTGTTTCCACCAAAGTGAACACGGCCTTGGGTATGGGCGCTGCCGTCCTCTTTGTCATGACGCTGGCCACACTGGTCACCTCGGTCATCCAACAATATGTGCTGGTGCCGCTCAACCTGCAGTTCCTGCAAACCATCGCTTTCATCCTGATTATTGCCGCTTTGGTACAGATGGTCGAAATTATCCTGAAGAAAATCAGTCCTTCGCTCTATCAGGCGCTGGGCATTTTCCTCCCTCTTATCACTACTAACTGCGCCGTGTTGGGCGTAGCCATCACCGTAACCCAGAAAGCCGACTTCACCATTCTTGACAGCACGCTGTACGCCGTATCTTCGGCTATCGGCTTCGCACTGGCCATCGTCATCTTCGCTGGCCTGCGCGAACAGCTCGAGCTGGTGAAGGTGCCCAAAGGCATGCAAGGTGTGCCTATTGCCCTCATCACCGCTGGCATCCTGGCCATGGCATTCATGGGCTTTGCCAATTTGGTATAAAACATGAAGAAACTATACATCGAAACTTACGGATGTCAGATGAATGTGGCCGACAGCGAAGTGGTGGCCGCTATTCTGTCAGACGAATATGAAATAACCCACGCACAAGAGGAAGCCGACCTGATACTCATCAACACTTGCTCCGTGCGCGACAATGCCGAGCAGCGCATTCGCAAACGTCTGCGCGAACTGAAGAGTTATAAGAACAAAAAAGAGCACCTCAAGATAGGCCTGCTGGGCTGCATGGCCGAGCGCATCAAGGAGCGACTGCTGGACGAAGAGAGCACTTTGGACTTCATTGCCGGTCCCGATGCCTACCGCTCCCTGCCCCGCCTCATCAGCGAGTCGTCGTATAAGCAGCCCGCTTTCGATGTGATGCTTTCAACTACAGAGACTTACGATGAGATTGAGCCTGTGCGCTGCGATACCAACGGCGTGTCGGCATTCATCTCTATCATGCGCGGCTGCAACAACTTCTGCACTTACTGCGTCGTGCCTTACACTCGCGGCCGCGAGCGCAGTCGCAACCCGCAAACCATCCTTCGCGAAGCCCAAACCGCTTTGGACAACGGCTATAAAGAAGTGACGCTGCTGGGGCAGAATGTCAACTCGTACCACTGGGAAGACGAGACGGGAAAAGTGACCAATTTCGCGCAGCTCATGGCACTGGTGGCACAGTTGTCGCCACAATTGCGTGTGCGTTTCGCCACCTCACATCCCAAAGACATCTCCGACGAGCTGATTGAAACCATCGCACGCTATCCCAATCTTTGCAAATACATCCATCTGCCCGTGCAGGCAGGCAGCAACACCATGCTGAAGCGGATGAATCGCGTCTATACGCGCGAATACTACCTTGACCGCATCGCCACCATTCGGCGACTGATACCCGATTGCGCCATTGCCACCGACATCATTGCCGGCTTCTGCGGCGAGACGGAGGAGGACCATCAGGCCACCTTGTCACTCATGCGCGAAGTGGGCTACGATTACGCCTACATGTTCAAATACTCCGTTCGTGAAGGCACCATGGCGGCCAAGAAGTTCGAGGACGACGTGCCCGACGAAGTCAAATCACGGCGACTGGAAGAGATTATCGCTTTACAACAAGAGTTGTCGTACCAAAGCAACTTAAAAGATGTGGGCAAAAGTTTTGAAATTCTGGTCGAAGGTGTTTCAAAACGCTCTGACAAACAATTATTTGGACGTAACAGTCAGAACAAGGTCATCATCTTTGACTGCGGCAACCACCAAAAAGGAGATTATGTGACAGTGACCGTCACCGATTGCACCGCAGCCACGCTTATGGGAGTGGAGAGATGAGAATGGAGAACGGAGAGATGAGAGATGAGAGATGAATAAAAATTCAAAATTCAAAGAACAAAGAACAAATTCAATTTATAATTAACAATTAACAATTTACAATTTACAATTAAGACAACTTCATAACCCAATAACACTCAACTTCTTAGTTTCTTAGTTCCTTAACTTCTTAACTCATCCTCACTACTCACT
>JAFTCA010000102.1 GCA_017454945.1 Bacteroidales bacterium | reverse complement strand
TTTGACGCAAAACGCGACCCGATTTGCCCCTTAACGTCTCGCCGCCACTATCGCCCGCCCAAATTTGCAGACATCGGCGCCATTCACTACCTTTGCCCGATAAAGATGCTCCACGGGCCGTTTCTGCCATTCAAGAAGTTTAACGCCCGAAACAATACAAGATTGCGGAAAGTTTCGTACCTTGGTAATGGTGAAAAAATAAATTGGTACGATTGAATCCCAAATTTTTGAGATGTTTTGGATTCACGAAGAAGGAGCGTAGCGGGCTACGTGACTGATGAGTGGATTCAAAACAGCCAAAAAGATGGGAAACAATCAGACAATTATAAAGACTATCAATCGTCCCAAGTTGTTTTTTTATCATCACTTAGTGCATCCACTAATCTGAAAATCACAGCAACATGAACGACAATTAAGTATTGGAACAAGCTTAAACAGCGTCTGAAAGAGGAAGGAAATGAAGCGGTGACAAATTGTCACCAGTTGAAATAACCCTCCGCCGACGGAAAGAAACGTCTGACGGATGTGGCTGACCTTGAGGGCATCCTCCGCCTCATCCAGTCCATCCCCTCGAAGAAAGCCGAGCCCGTGATGACCTGGAGCGTCAACTGGGGCGCACTGTCATCTCTTCAGAGCGAGCCTCTGACTACATCAGGCCGATAGAAAGGCTACGGGTAGGCGAGCAAAGCTCGGGAATAAGCCAAGAAGCCGATGCCCTCCCACTTCCCGATGAAGAATAGTAACTTTTGCTGCTCAAATCGTATAAAGAACAATGAACACGGAATCCTCTTTTTCACACAGGTGCTGATGAAGAAATTGATGGTTCCATGTGTACGGCCACATGAGTACGGGCCCCGTAGCGTTCGCGCAGCAGGTCTTCGACGGCCGTCGCCTTGTCGTGGGCCTCGCGCAGCGTCATGTCGCCGTCCATGAGGATGTGCATCTCGATGGCATAGTGGCTGCCTATGCGACGCGTGCGCAGGTCGTGGGGCTTGTCGACGCCGGGCAGGGTGGCCACCAGTGCGAGAATCTCGTCCTCGACGGCGTCGGGCAGCGACTGCTCGGTCAGGTCGCCGATGCCGCCGCGCAGCAGCTGGAACGCCACCTTGACGATGACGGCGCCTACGACGACCGATGCCAGAGGGTCGAGCACCGTCCACCGCTGGCCGAGGAAGATGGCACCGCCGATGCCGATGGCCGTGCCCACCGACGAGAGGGCGTCGCTGCGGTGGTGCCATGCGTTGGCCTCGACGGCGGTTGAGTTTAACTGCCGGGCCTTCAGGATGGAATACCGGTAGACGCCTTCTTTCAGCACGATGGAGAGCAGGGCAGCCCACAGGGCCAGCAGGCCCGGGGCCTCGAGCTGTTCGCCGCCAAGCCACGCGGCAATCTTTGTCGCGCCGCTGTATATGATGCCGAACGCTACGGCGGCCAGGGCCAGGCCGATGATGGCGGTGGCCAGCGTCTCGTATTTGCCGTGACCGTAGTCGTGCGACTTGTCCTGCGGCATAGAGCTGATGCGCACGAACACCAGCACGATGGTGTCGGTCACCAGGTCGGAGAGCGAATGGACGGCGTCGGCCACCATCGCAGCACTGTGACCGGCAATGCCGGCCACGAACTTGAACAGGAGCAGCACCACGTTCACGGCGCCGCCCGCCAGCGTCACTCTATAGATTTCTTTGTTTCTGTCCATCGGTTGCTTGCTTTTTTCTGTCATCTGTGTTTGCTTTTTTCCTTCTTGTTCGTTTGCTTTTCCCTTGATACATCTTCGGCTCTTTCATCCTTCAATGCGGTTGCAAAGGTACAATGTTTTTTCGTAAACCAGCAATCGTTTTGGGCTCTATTATGGTAAGAAGGACCTTTTGCGGCAAAACAGGCCCTCGTTTTGCACCAAAACGCACGCCGATATGATGCAAAACGCGACCCGATTTGACTCTTAACGTCTCGCCTCCGATTCCCCTGCCAACATTTGCAAGCGTCCGCACCATTCACTATCTTTGCTGAATGGTAAACAAAAAAACATGCGAATTTATATTTAAAAAGACAACAGAAACAACAGAGACAACAATTTCGGTCAGTTTCGGTCTGAAGACCGAGTGAATGAAGAAAGAATTTTCGGAAAATTTACGGCTCTTTACGGCCATTCGCGTAACGCCGTAGGCTTCAAATGAAAAAATGTCCTATGTTGTCCATGTTGTTTATGTTGTCGTTAACCCCAAAAACAATTGTTGGTATTTAAGAAGACAAGAAAATTATCTCCGAATCGCTTGGCGGTTCGGATTTTTTGTCGTATCTTTGCCCTCGCGATGACAGGCTTCGCCTCAGCAAAAGAAAAGTAGTTTAATAATGGACAAGAATGACTGTATTGAGATTCTGCAACATTCTGCCGACACGCTTAAGCGTGAATACGGCATTCTTTCGCTTCGTTTGTTCGGCTCTGTAGCAAGAGATGAAATGAAAGATTCGAGTGATGTTGATGTGTTTGTGGAGACACTGACACCAAATCCTTTTGTCTTGATGGATGCCAAAGACTTTTTAGAAAGACAGTTTGGACGATCCGTTGATATGATCCGTAATCACAAGAACCTTAATCCACGCCTGCTACGCAGGATAGAACGTGATGGAGTTACTATCTTCTGAACAAAAGACACTGGCAATAGACATTCTCTATGACATACGAACTGCCATAGAGAAAATAAAGGAACGAACCTCTGCCATCCACTCTTCTGATGACTTCCTTGATACCCCTAACGGGGAAGTCGTACTTGACGCAACTTGCATGCTTCTTATTGCAGTCGGTGAAAGTTTGAAGAATTTAGACAAGGTAACAGGCGGATTGTTGCTCCCCACATACCCATCTATACCCTGGAAACAAGTAAAAGGCATGCGTGACATCATTGCTCACCATTATTTTGATATTGATGCCAGTCAGATATATTGGATTCTTAGCAATGAACTCACCCCATTGGAAACAGCAATCAACACCTTTATAAACAAACTGTGTTAGTTTGTTCATTCACTGGAAATTTACGGTTCTTTACGGCCATTCGCGTAACGCCGTAGGCTTCAAATAAAAAAAGTTCTTGCTTCGCAAGCGACCTTTGGCCGAGCGGTCCTAAGTTGTCTCTGTTGTCTTTAAACAAAAAACAAACGAGTTGGTATTTAAGAAGACAACCTAAACAACAGAGGACTGCTCGACCTCTGGCCGCTTGCAAAGCAAGAACATATTCGGTCTGAAGAACGAAAGAATAAAAAAAGTTGAGTGAGTTAAATATATATAATGGTACGCGCGATAAAAATAAAATGACTACCTTTGCGACCTGTATGACAACAAACGAACTACATTCCTACCAG
>JAFTCA010000101.1 GCA_017454945.1 Bacteroidales bacterium | reverse complement strand
TTGAATTTTGAATTTTGAATTTTGAATTTCGGACGCAGGCACTGCGTCCCTCTGTTCTTTGTTCTCCATTCCGCAAACGCAGTGCAGCGGAATCTCCTTTATCCTTATCTATACACCATCCTTATCACATCCCCATTAACATCATTTTCCTCAACTGCTGGCAATGAGATGACGGGGGCTGGCAAACCTGCTCCAAATGTCTTATTGCCTGTCAGTATGCGAGCTTCGTCCCATAGGCCGCTTTGTAGGAACTTATCCAGCGTTTTCCTGCCGCCTTCCACAATGACCGATTGTATCTGCTTTTCGTAGAGTTGCTGTAACGCTTCGCGCACATTGTCGGACAAAAGGCTGAAACCGTCGGGTAGGGGCGTGCCTTCGTGTGCCATCACAAACCGTTGGGGATTTTTGCCCGTGTATTCGCGGGTGGTCAGTTGTGGATGGTCATTCAGCAAAGTGTTGTAACCGATGAGGATAGCGTCTTCTTCGCTACGCCATTTGTGCGTCAGCACCTTCATCTCCTGATTGGTAATCCAGTAGTCGTGTGGCGCTTCGTTGCCTCGGTCGATGTCCATATAGCCGTCGGCAGTCTGTGCCCACTTGAGGATGATGTAGGGGCGGTGTTGCTCGTGGAAGGTGAAAAAGCGTTTGTTGAGTTGGCGACACTCGTCGGCCAGCACGTCCGTCACCACTTCGATGCCGGCAGCGCGCATACGACGAATGCCTTCACCGCTGACTTTAGGGTTAGAGTCCACCGTGCCGATGACCACACGCGGAATATGATGGCGGATAAGAGCGTCGCAACAGGGCGGTGTCTTGCCGAAGTGCGAACAGGGCTCCAGATTTACATACAAGGTGGCTTTCGTCAGTAGTGCTGTCTCCTTGACAGAAGCGAGGGCATTCACTTCGGCGTGGGCCTCACCGTACCGATGGTGCCAGCCTTCACCAATGATGCGGCCGTCCACTACGATGACAGCGCCCACCATAGGATTGGGTTGTACTGAACCTAAGCCGTTGGCGGCCAGTTCCAGGCAACGCTTCATGAATATCTCGTCTTCGGTCAAATGGGCCATAAAACGCTATTTTTTGCCGTCAAGAAGGAAGTAAGAGAGCGGCTGCACCTGACGGTCAAAATGGTAATATTGCAGTTTGTACAGCACCTTAGGGTTGTTATTGACCACACCGTAAAAGCGGTCGCGGTTGTACATGCTGCTGATTTCATCCGTCATCGTCGCATCGCTGTATGGCGTGGCGTCCTCATCATCTTCCATGCGATAGAGGTCGAGTTGGGTCTGGTTGCCATCTACATCTTTCAAGATGATGGTTTTGAATAGGTTGGAATCCAAAATGCGCTGTTTCTCTTTCGCATCTAAGTCAGTTACAATCGACTCGAAGTTCTTCTCACGGTATTCCGACAGCATATCAATAACCTTGGTGGTATCGTATTGCGGTACTAATTCGCCGCCTTCACTAAATAGATCAAAGAATCGGGCACCTTTTTTTACCAGCATGAATGATTCGGCTGGACGCTCCCAATCGTTCACTTCCAGTGAAGCTATGCGGGTGATCTTGGTGTTGAAGATGTTGTGGCTTACCCATGTCTCTGGAAATTGCGAGAATCGGGGTGTGATGAAGCCGCGGAAGCCAGGCACATGGATGATGTAAGGCTCGTCCATTCCTTCCAAAAGAGCAAAGTTGGCCATGTTGTCTTGTGTGGCCGGTCCCATATAGTAGGTTTTGGTATTACGCTCTTTTACAAAGAATTTGATGCCGAAAATGCTGAATTTTGGCGCCATTTCGTAGACTTCCACTTTCACAGAACCAGTTGAGAGCACCTTGTTGATGGTGTTCATGGCCTTTTGCGGTACCGACTGGCGAACGGTCAGACTGCCCAGGATGTGCAGCAGGTCGGCCACATTGCTTTCCAGTGCCTCCACAGAGTCGTTCACCATCCACTTATCCTCTTTTTTTGTCAGCAGCACTTGGTTGCCGTGCATGTCGGCCATGAAGATCTTGGTGATGTTTTCAGGATGCTCCACGGCAAACATGGTCGATATGGCCGATTCGCCGCGCGAACGATTAGCGACAATAAGGCCGATGATAGTGGCGACGATGCACACAATAGCTATGATAAGTATAAGTCTAGTTTTTTTCATTGGTTTGTTTTATTGGAGTGCAAAGGTAAAGAATTTTTTATAGCACTGAGGCGATTTTGTGAATTTGTTTGAGACGGGCTGCGAAAGATGAATTGCGTCGTGCAGTAATCATATTATAACGCATTTGTAATGCAAGTAGAGGTTCAGCATCCAAATCGAGAGCCGCAGCAATAAGCAAGGCCATTTCAGTGTTTAGTGGACGTTTTCCATTCAAAACTTCGTTAAGTTGTGTGTATGACACACCAATTTTCGCAGCTAATGCTCGTTGCGAAATACCACGATAATCAATTTCATCCTTGAGGATTTCTCCGGGATGTGTGGGGATAAATGGTTCCAATTTATCGGCTTCTATATTTTTCATTGGTAATGATTGCTTAATTCTGTAATATTGACGATGGTTGCAATGGTCTCATTGTCTTCCGTTTGTTCCTCAAACTCTATTCTGTATTGATTATTCACTCGCACTGATGAAAGTCCTGCTTTGTTTCCAACTAATTTCTCATAGCGCAGAGAATTATATTGTGCTAAAGATGTTACATTTGGTGAGACAATCATTAAGTCAATAATTCTAATGTATTTCTTTATCACGCCTGGCTGAAAGCGATGTTTTTTATCTCTACTGCTACCAGTCTCATAAAGATTCTGTAAGTAATCCTGCTCAAAATAAACCTTCATGTGAAGAATCTTTTCGTGCGCAAAAATACAAAACTTTTGGACATGTTCGCAAAAAAGTGAATATTTTTGGGCTCTTATATTTTTTCGTGTAGATACGTGTGATCCGTGGCGTATAATTTTCCACGAATCAGTGCATGAATCCTTCCGCGCCTATCAGCGCATTCTGTGGAAAATAAATCGGTAGCCCTTTCCGCGCTCGTCTGCGAATTCTCGGGAGAAAACAAAAAAAGGGACATCGTTACCAATGCCCTTTCGTTTGTTATTTAATCTCCCATGTGTCGCCGCTGTTGAGCAGGTCGTCCACACATTTGATTTTGCCGTTGGCCTTGCCTTCGTTGATTTGATTCTCCAACAACTGGTCGTAAGTTTCGGCTTCTACCGAACGGATAACGCCCAATGCGATGGGGAAATACGGCGGTTTCATCTTGGCCAGCATCAGGTGCAGACCGCGGTTGCGGGCATACATGTCATGAACCAGGATATCCTTCTCTGTGATGCCGTTTTCGCCAATGGTGGCTACTTGCAGTCCCTGTGGAGTGAGGATGATACCTTTGTTCTTCTCCTTGCCGAAAATCATAGGCTCGCCCTGTTTCAAATAGAGTTGCATGTCATCGCGTGTCTCTTTGTCGGTGATCATCTTGTGCGCGCCGTCGTTGAAGATAACGCAGTTTTGCAGCATCTCAACTACAGAGGTGCCGTCGTGCTTGGCAGCTTCGAGCATCACTTCGCTGATGTGCTTCGGGTTGTTGTCGATAACACGTGCAAAGAAAGTGCCCTGTGCTCCCAATACCAGTTCGCCCACGGTGAATGGGTGCTCGATGGTGCCTTGCGGCGATGATTTGGTGATCTGACCCATCGGGGTGGTAGGTGAGTACTGGCCTTTGGTTAAACCGTATATCTTGTTGTTGAACAACATGATGTTGATGTCAATGTTGCGTCGGATAACGTGAATGAAGTGGTTGCCGCCAATAGCCAGCGAGTCGCCGTCACCAGTGGCTACCCAAACACTCAAACCGCGGTTCACCAAGCGTACGCCCGTGGCAATGGGGTTGGCACGACCGTGAATGCTGTGAAATCCGTAGGTGTTCATGTAGTACGGGAAACGTGAAGAACATCCGATACCCGAGATAACGCAGAAATTCTCTTTTTTATAACCTATTTGAGGAAATACATTTTCAACAGCTGCTAAAATGGAGTGGTTACCGCAACCGGGGCACCATTTTACCATCTGGTCGCTTGCAAAGTCTTCTTTGGTAAGCTTTTCTGTCGTTTTTTCTATTGTTTTATAGCTCATGATACTCTCTTATTTAACGTTACTAATAACTTCAACCAGTTCGGCCACAGTGAACGGCAGACCCTGAATCTTGTTGTATTGTTGGTATTGGAATTCAGGATAGGTCATTCGCAAATAGTTGACAAACTGTCCGGAGTTCAATTCACAAACCAATATTTTCTTGAATTTCTTGAATACGTCGGCCGTGTTGGCGGGCAGAGGCATAATGTTGGTGAAGTGGGCATGGCTAACTTTTACGCCATTCTTACGAGCTTCTTTTACAGCAGTTTGAACCTGTCCTTTGGTGCCGCCCCAGCTTACTACCAGCAGGTCGTTCTCTTCTTCGCCGAAAACTTCCTGCTTGGGAATGCGGTTGGCCAGACGTTTCACTTTTTCGGCTCTGTTCTGAACCATCTTGGCGTGGTTGAGTGGATCGGTGGAGACAGCTCCGAAAATGTCGGTCTTCTCCAAGCCGCCGATACGGTGACGCAAACCTTCAGTGCCGGGGATAGCCCACTGGCGAACCAGCGTCTCGGGATCTCTGCGGTACGGTTGGTAGTCGGGATCGTTGGCCTTGGCAATCGGAGGATTGATGGCGGGCAGGTCGGCCACCTTGGGTATGCGGAACAATTCGCTGCCCTGGCCGATATAGCCGTCCGATAACAGAATCACAGGGGTCATGTTCTCCATGGCCAACTTGGCGGCATTGAATGCCTGATAGAAACAGTCGCTGGGTGACGATGCGGCAATGACGATGGCCGGAGCTTCTCCGTTACGACCAAACAAAGCCATGTTCAAGTCTGATTGCTCCGACTTGGTGGGCAGACCCGTTGAGGGACCGCCGCGCTGTACGTCCACCACTACGATGGGCAACTCGGTCATGACAGCCAAACCCAACGCTTCGGTCTTCAGCGACAAGCCAGGACCGGAAGTGGAGGTGCAGGCCAAAGCACCGGCAAAAGAGGCTCCAATGGCTGAGCAGATACCTGCAATTTCGTCTTCTGCTTGGAAAACTTTGGCACCCAGAGATTTGTGCTTTGCCAATTCTACCAAAATGTCGGTGGCAGGCGTGATAGGATAGGAGCCGAGGAACAACTGGCGTCCCGAACGCTCGGCAGCAGCCAGCAAACCCCATGCCGTGGCAATGTTGCCCGTGATGTTGCGGTATTGGCCTTTCGGCAAATCTACCGTCGATACATGGTATCTCGATTCAACAACTTCCAATGTTTCAGCAAAATTGTATCCTGCCAGCATCACTTTCTTGTTGACATCGGCAACTTCGGGCTTCTTGGCAAAACGCTTGTCCAAAAGCTTGTAGGGCGTATCCAAATCGAAATCAAAGATGTAATAAATCATACCCAAGCAGAACATGTTCTTGGTACGGGCCGCATTTTTTACGTCCATACCCAAGGCCATGGCTGTCTCTTTAGCCATGGTTGAGATGGCAGGACTGATGACGCAGTACGAACTTAACGATCCGTCTTCCAAAGGATTGGTCTCGCAACCGGCTTTTTCCAATGCCTTTTCATCGTAAGCATCGCAGTCGGTGATGATGGTACCACCCATCTTTATCCATTTCAGATTGGCTTTCAGTGAAGCCGGATTCATGGCTACCAATACGTCGCAATGGTCGCCAATGATGCGGGTCTCTTTGCCTGCGTGTACCTGAAAACCGGATACACCGGCAATGGTGTTGTGCGGAGCCCTGATTTCTGCAGGGTAATCGGGGAAAGTGGCTATGTCGTTGCCTTCCAGAGCGGCAGTATCGGAAAACAAGGTTCCAATCAACTGCATACCGTCTCCAGAGTCACCTACAAACTTAACCACCACGCTGTCTCTTTCTACAATCTGTTTTTTTGTGCTCATTATATTTATTGTTTATTTTGTTTTTCTTGTAAGTAAATCTTGCCTTTTTTCACAAACGAAAAAAAACGCTGTATTTTTAAGTGTTGAAAATGAATAGGATAGGTTGTTTTATGGTTTGGTTATATGACATGTCAAAATTATCAAAAAAAGCATATTAAAAACAAATATTTTTTGCGTTTTAATGATGTTTTGATAAATAATGCTAACTGCTTGAAACTATTGTATATGGCGACTTTCAACGAGGCGTTGGGCAATTTGAACGGCATTGGTCGCCGCGCCTTTGCGCAAGTTGTCGGCCACAACCCATAAGTTCAGGGTATTGGGCTGTGAGTCATCGCGACGGATACGGCCTACGAAAACCTCGTCTTTGTTTTTGGCAAAGTATGGCATAGGATACTCGTTGGTTGCCGGATTGTCCACAACAACCACCCCTGGCATCTCGTTCAGCAAGGTGTAAATGTCTTTGATGTCATAGTCTCTCTCAAATTCCACATTCACCGATTCGGAGTGACCACCCGTAACGGGTACGCGTACCACTGTGGCGCTAACTTTTATACTGTTGTCTCTGAGTATTTTACGCGTTTCATTGACCAGCTTGGTCTCTTCAGTAGTATAGCCGTTGGTTTCAAAGGTGCCACCGTGTGGTATCAGGTTTAGGTCGATACGATGAGGATAGGCTTTCTCGCACTCTTCCCCTTTGCGTTCGCACTCCAATTGACGTACGGCCTTTACGCCTGTGCCAGTTACCGATTGGTAGGTTGAAACAACGATACGTTTGATTTTGTATTGCTTGTGCAACGGCGCTAAGGCCATAACCATCTGAATAGTAGAACAGTTGGGGTTGGCAATGATGCGGTCGCTATCTTTGATGACGTCGAAGTTGATTTCGGGCACCACTAATGGAATGTTGGGGTCGGAACGCCATGCCGACGAGTTGTCGATGACCGTTGTGCCTTGTTCGGCGAATAGGGGAGCATATTGCAACGAAGCACTGCCTCCAGCCGAAAAAATGGCAATGTTGGGCTTGGCGGCAATGGCATCCTCCACCGATACAACATGGTGAATCTTGCCGTTGAACAGAATCTCTTTTCCTACCGATTTGATAGAGGCGGCAGGTATAAATTCACAATCTCCGAAATTTCTTTCTTCCAACACTTTAATCATTTGTGAGCCAACTAATCCCGTTGCTCCAACCAAGGCTATTTTCATTCTTTTAACTTTTTGTAAAATTTTATTAACAATTCGTTGATTAATCACAACAAAGATACTATTTTTGCGGCATAGTTTTTGGTTTTTCTTTAACAAGTTATCAATAAGATGAGAATATTGTATCTTTTTGTTAGTGTGTGTGTTATCTTCTGTCATGAAAGATGTTTTGCACAAATTTTTGATGATTTTTCGGATGAGGATGCCTTCAGAAGTGGTGTTTGGTGCGGAGAAACGGACAATTTCTGTGTGGATAAAGGCCAGTTGCAGTTGTGTGCTTCGGAGGCTGGCACAACGGCGGCGGCTGTCAATTGTGGCCCTGTGGCAGGCGAGTGCGAGTGGCGCTGGCTGGTCAGATTGTCCTTTGCCCCTTCAGCTAATAATTGCTTGCGTATCTACTTGTCTGCCGATGATTGTAACTTGCTTTCTCCCACGCTGAAAGGTTTCTTTTTGCAGTTGGGTGAAAATGGCTCAGCCGATGCAATCGAGTTGTTTCAGCAGGATGGCCCGTCCGTCGTTTCAGTTTGTCGTGGGACGGCTGGATTGCTTGCCTCTCCCTTCCAATTACGTCTGCGAGTGGTGGCGGCGGCCAATCATTGGCAGTTGTTTGTGGAAGATCCCCATTCGAACGATTGGCTTCTCGAGGCGGAAGGCGATGCTCCTTTTACCAGCGAAAATCCTTTCTATACGGGCATTTTGTGTCGTTTTACTTCGTCAAATACATCCAAATTCTTCTTCGATGATTTTTATGTTGGCCCTCTTTTGCGCGATACTATTCCTCCTAATTTGTTGGATGTTTCTGTTGATAATCAGTGTGATAGACTTTTTGTCGAGTTCTCCGAGGGTTTGGATTCTTCTGCCTTACAGTCGCATCACTACTCGTGTGATGGCCGCTCGCCCACAAAGGTTGGGTTTGGAGATAATCGAAGTGTGCTTTTTTTAACTTTCAACGAACCTTTTGTGGCTAGAAAAGTTTATGTTTTGCAAGTGAATGGTGTTGCGGATAGGGCAGGCAATGAATTGGTGTCTGCCGAAAGGCCGTTTGTGTGTTATTTTTCTCTTCGTAATGATATTGTAATCAGTGAGATAATGAGCGATCCTTCTCCTTCTGTGGGTTTGCCAGAATGTGAATATATGGAACTGCAGAGCCGCTTGCCGTTTCCAGTCAATTTGCGAGGATGGATGCTGCAAATGGGTAATAGCATTAAAAATCTCCCTGATTATCAGCTTAATGCTTTTGAAAGGGTGTTGGTGCTGTCTCAAAGTGAAATGGATAAATTCCCGTTCATCGCGAATAAAGTCGCCATACCGTCACTGTCCATCACCAATGCAGGGCAGCAGTTGACTTTGTTGGATGATAACGGAAGCGTGGTTCATAGCGTCAATTTTTCTGCCTCCTGGCATCGCAACCGACTGAAAGCCGACGGCGGCTGGTCGCTTGAGATGTTGGATGTTGACAATCCCTGTGGTGAAGCCGACAACTGGGATTCATCCACTGATATGTCTGGTGGAACACCTGCGCTGCCTAACGCTGTCGCTACCGATAATGCTGATGTGGAACATCCTCAATTACTTAGTGTTACAGTTCTTGATTCGGCGACAATCAAACTCTTTCTATCAGAAACAGTATTGCCAACTTCAACTTCTTTGTTCAAGATAGACCATAACATTAGGGTGGATTCTCTATGGACACTTGCCCCTGAAAATAAGTGTATGCTGTTGCATCTCGCAGAACCCTTACGTCCATCCATCGTCTATACATTGCAATTGGTTGACACGCTGTGCGATTGTGTGGGCAATGTCGCTCCACTTTGGTCCTCGCTCTCTTTTGGACTTCCACAGCGACCGGAGCCCAGTGATATTGTTATTAATGAGGTGCTTACAAATGCTTTTGGTTCCAGCATTGCCGACTTTGTGGAACTCTATAATCGCTCTCAAAAAATCATCGATTTGTCCTCGCTGATGATTGGTACTGAGGAGGCAGGCGAGATGAAAGTATTTTCAGCATATCCAAATGGTTATCAGTTGTTTCCTCATGAGTATGTTGCGCTTTGTCGAAACAAATCTTTGACAATGGAACAATACACTTGTCCTTATCCCCGCAAACTCCTCCCATGTGATATTTTGCCTGATTATCCTCAAGCAGAAGGTGCTGTTTTGTTGACAGATTGTGCTTATAATCAGATTGATAGATTTTGTTATACCGAAAATATGCATTATCAGATGCTGAAAAGTATGGATGGTGTCTCTCTTGAAAGAATTCATCCCGATGTGGAAACGCAAAACGCCAATAACTGGAAGTCTGCGTCGGCGGCTGCCGGTTTTGCTACGCCAGGCTATCGCAATTCGCAGTACTCTGATTCGTCCTCCGGCTCCTCTGACTTGCTTTCTGTTGAGCCACAGCTCTTTTCTCCTGATGGCGACGGTTTTGACGATTTTACCGAGTGCTGTTGCCACTTCGCCCAACCCGACTGTCGCGTCACTATCCGTATCTTCAATCGTCAGGGACAATTGGTTCGCACTCTGGTCAATAACGAGCCCGTAGGGGCCAACGATTGCTTTTTGTGGGACGGTGTGACCGACAACGGTTTTTCGGCTCCACAGGGACTCTATGTGGTTCGTATGAGTTATTGGGATCTTGATGGAAAAAGAAAATCCCAAACCAAAGTGGTTGGGATTACTTATCGAAATAGGGTAGGGCAGTGATACTGTATGTTTTTGTTAGGCAAAAAAAATCAGGTCAAGAGTAATCTTGACCTGATAGTGTTTATCATGAAAAAATTTGTTTTGCTTGATTAGAATTCCCAAAGGTCGTGTTCGAATGTACGAATCTTTTCGGTGATTTTTTCCGATTCAATTCTTTGGTCACGAGCATTGGCAAGGTAATCGCTGATGTATCTGTCGTTGTAAACGTTCTGTTCAGCATAGATGTAGCTGTTGAATTCGCGTTTCCAAGTGAGTACATCGTCCAGTGACAATCTGGCTGCGTTGTTTTGCTTGTTGAAAACTTCCTGTTTTGCCAAGAACGGTCTCAACTCGTCGTACATGATGTAGCCAAGACGTTTTTTCTGTTTTTGTGCAGCAACAGCTTCCATATCGTCTTCTGCTCCAGCATTCATGCCAGGATCACCCGTGTTCAACTCTTTTTCGTATTCAATCATGGGTTCGATTTCGAGGATTCTGACATCCAGTACGGAACGCTCTTTGTCGAAGAACCAGATTTCCTTTATGTTATAGTAAGTAACCTCTTTGGCTTGGTGTTTTTCTTCCAATTCGATAGTTCCTATAACTTCAAAAGTTTCGGGGTCAATTTGTTCAATTTGTCTTCTTTGCACCATGCCGTCTTTGGCCTCGTCCTTTGTTTTAGGAATGTTGCAGAACTCGTCGGTGTAGAGGCGGAGGCTGTTCTCGTTATCGGGGTTGTCCAAATCAAGGGCATCCATAATAACTTGTGCCAAACTGCGCCAAGTGCCTTTGTATTCTGTCGGGAAATAGAGATGGTGGTTCATCTTCTCTCTCAAGTCGATGGTGCGCCAAATGGTATGATAGTACATAACATCGGCTTGACGTTGGTGAACATAGGCCACAGGGTCTGAGAAATCACCCACATCGTCTTGAGTCCATGCCATTTCCACCGGAGGACGGATAGGCTGTTGCATCGTGCTTCCCGTTGTGTCGTAAGTGGTAGTCTCTTCGTATTGTGCGAAGGCCACTACAGCAACGGTTAATAATGCGATTGACAAAACAAATTTTTTCATGACTTATAAGTTTTAATTTGATTATCGGATTCTGACCATAATATCGCGTAAGGTTCTGGTACCAGCAATCGAAGATACTTTAATATCGGTAAATTGGATAGTGGTATTTGAACTTGCAGAGTTGATTTTTGACCTAACTGCATCGCTGAATTGGCCGCCAGCCACTGCAATGGGAGGATCTTCAACACCTCTTACAACGAAAGTAACTCTGTATGATAATACTTTCCAGCTCAAGTCGTATGCGAAGTCTTCACCCATACGTGCAGAGATGAACGGGTTAGCCAGCAATTCCTGTTTCGAGCGTTTGCCACCCCAAATGCTTGCTCCAATGTAGGAGGTGGGGTTGGGAACTCTCTTCACACGGAAAGTGGTTGAACCCAGCGCTTGAGTCTTGCCACCCAAGTCGGCGCTTACCGTTACATTGATGGATCTACCAGCCATGCTTTCGGGAACGGTTACGTCGTATAAACCAGCACCCTTTGATGCTGCTGATGCACCGGGGAACGATACTCTCAGTTTCTCGGGAGCTACAGGAGCAGATACGGATACGGGGTTCGGAATAGCGGCATACAATACATTCATCTTTTCAGCAGCAACGGTAGCCGTGGGCTTTACGATGGTGTATTTGTCTTTGAAGCTGTAGAATTTGTCGGTTCCATCAGGAGCTTTCAGTTTGATCAAACCAGCGTATTTCTGTTCGCCAACGCCGCCAGCAGGCAGGTCCAGTTTGCAGATACCACCTTCACCAATAAGTTCTTGAGCTCCACCAATTTCACTTTCTGTCAAAGTGTCGGCACCCATCTTATAGTAAGCGGTGATGTTGGTTTTCGAGTCGAAAGCGGCTACGATGATGTCAGCCTGATAGTGGTCGCCAGAGAATACCATTTGTGATTTGGGAATAGCCTTACCAGTTACAGAGTCGAACTTGAAGTCGTCAGCGCTGATTGATGAAATAATGTCATTCATACAGGTTGATTCGGCGTTTCTAACTTCTTGAACGGTCTTGTTCAAAAGGGTAACGGCAGCGGCGTTCACAATGTGGAAGAAGTTGTGGTCTTCCCAAGATTCTTTTGCGCCTTCAGCGTTTTTGTATTCACCGTCAACTTCCAAACCTAAAGCTGCTTTTACAGATTCACGATTTTTAGGATCAACGAGTTTAAGAGCTTCTTCCTTGTATTGTTTAATTTTGGCTTTCAACTCTTTAGCGTGACCTTTGTTGATCATGAAGTCGGTAGGCTTGTCGAAGTTGTCTTTAGCCTTCATGGTTCTAACGGTCTTAGGTTGTTTTTGGTCATCCAAGTGGCCGCCATCAGTGTAATCGAGCATGTCATTTTTCAAGTTCTCAATGTAATTGACCATGTCATCGCTCAATTTTCTCAGTTTGTAAGCTTTATCAGCAGCGTCTTTTACTTTGGCTTCGCCAAGTAATGCTTTCTGCTTCTCTATAAAGGCATAGTCTTTGGATACTTTGCCTTCCACATTCTTTGTAGATACTTTTAAGGTCTCATCTACAACCCCGAAAGAGTTCAGAATGTCGGTCGACACGTTCAATGCCAACATGGCGGTAAGAACGAGGTACATCATACCGATCATCTTCTGCCTAGGGGTTTCCGGACAATTTGTTGCACCCATAGTATTTTTCTTTTAGTTTAAGTTAATGATTTTAGTTTAGAAGATTTTGGTATTAGCCTTTGTTTACATTCATTGCAGCTAACATGTTGCCGTAAACGGTGCTTAACATAGCTACATTCTTGGTTAACTTATCAATCTCTTCTTTGTACTTGGTGGTATTGGCCAGAGTAGAATTGAGGTTATCTGTATAGGTCTTGATATTGTCTTCAAACAGTTTGGAGTTGTCAAGTAACGATTTGGAGTTCTGTAACTGCATTTCGTACATGGCGTTGATAGAAGAAAGGTTCTGGTTCAGTTTTTCCAGTTGCTGGTTGTAAGAACCTGTGTCAGATTGGATAGCCTTAGTGGTGTTTTCGTAAATCGTGGCAAGGTTAGCAACAGCGGTGCTGGCTTTTTGAACATTGTTCAGATAGCTTTCAGAAATGTTAGAATCTTTTGAAAGAGCAGAAGCGGTCTTGTCATATTCTAATGACAGATTTCTTACTGATTCAGCGGCTTTGGCCAAGTTGCTGGTGTAGCTGTCGGTTACAACGGCTGCGTCGGCGGTACCTGACAGTTTCTTGGCGTTTTCGCTCAAGTTTCTCATGCCGGTGGCCAAACTTTCAATCAGCTCTGGACCGATTTTTGCTTCTTCAAGCATGTGGTCTAATTGTTGGGTAGGAGTTTCGCCCTTGATACCTTTCTTAGCGTCTTTTCTGGTTTCACCCATTTCAATGTCTTCGCCAGTAGCTAATTCGGGGTAAACCAATGCCCAGTTGAATTCAACGTGTGTGGGTTCAAATGCAGAGAAGAAGAAGATGGTAGCTTCTGTACCCATACCTATCATCAGCATGATGTTTGCACCGGGTAAGTGGAGAATTTTGAAAAGGGCACCTAAAATAACGACTGATGCACCCCATCCATACAATTTAGCCATAAAGTTCTTATAGCCTTTGCTTCTTACTAAGTTGTCAAGAAAACTCATAATGTTTAAAATTTTTAGGTTAATGATTTATTGGATAGTTGTTTAATTAATTTGTTCTTTATTCTTTATTCCGCTGCACTGCGCAGCGCAGCGGAATCTCTTTTTTCTGTTTTAGTAGATGTGCGAATCGTGTCTTTGGCTATCGCCTCTCTGACGACCCATATAGGATTGTACGCAACGGAAACCAACATACGATTTGCAAGTGTCTTGATATTCGAAAGTCTTGGCAAATACGGTAGTGTAGTAGCTTACATCTTTCCAAGAACCGCCACGGATCACTTTTCTCTTCTTGTTCATGTTGTCGGTCTTCTTGGCGTAGTAGGTGTACTGCGGGTTCAGGTCGTGAGTGAAGTTGGTGGCAGATTTGTCGAATGCGTCTTCGCACCATTCAGCTACGTTGCCGGCCATGTCGAACAAACCGAAGTCATTCGGATGATAGTGAGCTACGATGCCAGGATAGATGTTACCATCGGCGATGTAGTTACCGCGTTGGGGTTTGAAGTTGCTCAGGTAGCAACCGTTCATGTTCTGGGTGTAAGGACCGCCCCAAGGATAGGTGGCCATGTCGTAGTCGCCTCTGGCTGCCCATTCCCATTCTGCTTCGTTGGGAAGTCTGAATTCCTGTTCGAAAGCATATTCGTTCTTAGCTAACCAGCAGTTGCGCAGGTGGGTTCTCCAGTAGCAGAATGCTTTGGCTTGCTTCCAACTGATACCTACAACAGGGTAGTTGTCGAATTGAACGTGTGCGAAATAGTTCAGCAACATGGGCTCGTTGAAAGAGTAGGTGAAGTCGTGTACCCAGCACAAGGTATCGGGATAGATGTTCACGATTTCATGGTGCATGAATCTTTCACGACCTTGGTTGTAGCTGGTGGGACGACTGGCGTACATTCCGCCATAGTCGATACCTTCTTTGTCGAACTCTTTGTATGATGCACCGAAGTTATCAGGATTTTCGGGATCTCTGTAGTTTCGGAAATCAAACCACCAATATTCGTAGTTGAAGACAGCTGCGTTGAAGTTTCTTTGACCATGACCATAGTGGTAGAAACGGGTGTTAACCTTGTGGTACATAGGACTTAAAGCAGCCTGTACTTCTTCGTTTTCAGAACCCCAATCAATCTTTTCCTTCCAGTTGATAAGTCTGGGTTCAATAACTTCGCCTTCATTCTCGCCTCTCTTGTATTTGAGGAAGTGGCCGTATTTCTCTTCTTCAGTAATTTCGGCCTCGCCAAGAAGTACGTGGGCGATAGAGTCTCTTACCCAGTAAACAAACTGACGGTATTCGTTGTTGGTGATTTCAGTCTCGTCCATCCAGAAGGCCGAGATAGAAACATTCTTCGACTGGTGTGTAAAAGCAAAAGGTACATCCTGGTCGCCAGCGCCCATCAGATAGTGGCCAGCGGGAATGTATGCCATTCCGAAAGGATTTAAGTCCAAGAAGTCAGGTCTGTTCTTGACACCGACCAGCTGACCGTCACCATTGTTTTTACATCCGGTAAAAACGAATAATGCAACTGTTAATAATAATGCTAATCTTTTCATATTAGTGGTTTTTTATTTTTGACAAAACGCTAATGTTTCTCGATTTATTATGCTAGTATTGATTTTTGTAAATATTTCTTGTTGAACCATATCCCGAGAAAGTCTCTGTGCGGTAGATGTCGAAGCAGTAACGCAGCATGATTTCAATGTCACCAAAGCTACGATTCTTCTTGAATCCCAACTTGCTGGTGGTGAAGCTGTAAGCCAAGCCTACATCCAAACCTTTGGCGAAGTTGTTAGAGGAATTGTAGAAGGGGCGGGCACCGAACATCAAAGATACGGCATCTTGAATTCTATAAGAAGCTCCGAACCAGAAAATTCCGTTGTAACGCGATAATACCATCAAGTCGAGCTGTGCTGTGGCCAAGTCGGTCTTGATTAACGCTTGCGGTTCTAATGTCCAACTGGGATTGTTGGGGAAGATGAAGATATAACCGCCGTGGAAATAGAGGTGACGGCTCATTCCTAAGAAATCTTTCGAACCCGTCAATCTGAGCTTTTCAATCAACTGGGTGGCGCCAATACCGGCGTACCAGCGTTCGGCTTTATAGGAAACACCAAAGTTGATGTCCATATCCATAAAGTTCTCCTGGTTGGTAATTTGGCTGAGAACAGGGTCGCTGGCATCTACTGGGCGCAGTTTGCTACCGTCCAACTTCTGGTTCAGCAAGCCTAATTGCACGCCGATACCCAATGTTCCAGGACCAACATTCAACTTGAATGCATAGCCCAGTTTAACACCTATATTGTTGTAATAGCCAATTTTATCTCTAATAACGGTCAAACCAATACCACCATGAAGCTTACGTGCGTAAGTCTCAATGCTGAACATCAGATCCTGTGGAGCGGTGTTCTCCTTGATTTCATTGCCGCTTTCGTCTGTATAGACATCCTTGAACCCCATATATTGCTGACGGAAGAGGGCCGTGAAGCATAAAGTGTTCTTCTGATCACCTATTGTTCCAGCATTATAGTAGATGGAAGCCCACGGAAATAGCGTAAATTGTGGGTCTTGTTGGGCAAAAACTTCAACACAACTAATGATTGAAATGATCAAAATTGTAACGAGTTTTTTCATATTTGTCCTTTTTTGTTTATACCTTGCTTTAATGATAAACTATTCACATTTAACAAGATATGTATCCTTCTTTCCTTCTTTCCGTCTGAATGTTGTTTTGTTTACGGCGTCTAAGAAAAAAGGTTACAAAAATCTTGCATTGCGCAAAGAGTTTTCAGCCCCAAAAATACAAATAAATTTTACAAATAGAAGATTTTTTTCATCTTTTTTTTTCATCTATATTTTGTTGATAAAAATGCCTTTGTTTTTTTTGACCTGAGATGAATTTCATACAAAAAAAACGAACCCATATCCAAATATGGGTTCGTCCTATAATTATACAATATTATATATTGTTTGTCGTAGAAACGCTTGTCGGCTTATAAGTCAATATTAGCGTATTTCGCATTTTGTTCGATGAACTCGCGGCGTGGAGGCACTTCGTCGCCCATCAGCATCGAGAAGGTGCGGTCGGCTTCGAGGGCGTTCTCAATGGTGATTTTGCGCAAGGTTCTGTGCTGCGGGTCCATGGTCGTGGTCCACAACTGTTCGGGGTTCATCTCACCCAAACCTTTGTAACGTTGAACGTCGTAGGCGCTCTCCTTGATGCCGGCACGGGCAAATTCGTCCAAAATACGGAGTCGTTCCTCTTCTGTCCACACGTAGCGTTCGTCTTTGTCTTTCTTGACGCGGTAGAGCGGGGGCGTGGCGATGTATACATGTCCTTGCTCGATGAGTTCCTTCATGTGGCGGAAGAAGAAGGTGAGAATCAGTGTGGCAATGTGGCTTCCGTCCACATCGGCATCAGTCATGATGATGACTTTGTGGTAGCGCAACTTCTCGATATTGAGCGCTTTGCTGTCGTCATTGGTGCCGATGGAAACGCCAAGTGCGGTGTATATGTTCTTGATTTCTTCGCTTTCAAGTATTTTGTGCTGCATGGCTTTCTCCACATTCAGAATCTTACCTCTCAAAGGTAGAATGGCCTGGAAATGACTGTCTCGACCCTGTTTGGCAGAACCGCCGGCAGAATCACCCTCGACGAGGTATAACTCGCACTCTTCGGGACGCTTGGATGAGCAGTCGGCCAACTTGCCGGGCAGACCGCCACCGCTAAAGGCGCTTTTTCTCTGTACAAGATCTCTGGCTCTGGTGGCTGCATGACGTGCTGTAGCTGCCACAATGACCTTGTTGATGATTTCTCTTGCATCTCTTGGATTCTCTTCCAGGTAGTTGGTCAGCATTTCGGTGGTCAGCTGGCTTACAATGCCGTCCACTTCGCTGTTACCTAACTTGGTCTTGGTCTGGCCTTCGAACTGAGGTTCAGCCACTTTAACTGAGATGATGGCGGTTAGACCTTGACGGAAGTCGTTGGGGTCGATGTCAATTTTCTGTTTCTCCAGTTTCTCCAACATCTTGTTGGCTGTGGCGTACTTCTTAAGCGTGGTTGTCAACGCGCGTCTGAAGCCCGTCAGGTGCGTGCCACCTTCAATAGTGTTGATGTTATTGACGTAGGAGTGGGTGTTTTCGGTGAAAGTGGTGTTGTATTGCATCACGATTTCCACGGGCACGTTCGACTTTTCACCTTCCATATAAATGGGTCTCTCGATAATTATCTCGCGACTGCCGTCCAAGTATTTGATAAAGTCCTTGAGGCCTTCTTCCGAGTAGAAGGTTTCGCTCTTAGGCTTTTCTTCTCCTTCTTCCAGTCTTAAGTCGGTGATAGTCAGTTTGATGCCCTTGTTTAGGAATGCCAGCTCCTTAAGTCTTGTGGCCAATGTGTTGAAATTGTATTTGGTGACGGTGAAAATGGTGTCATCGGGTTCGAACCAAATCTTGGTGCCACGTTGTTCGGTCTTGCCCACTTCCTTTACGGGGTGCAAGGGCTTGCCATAAGCGTATTCTTGCTTGTAATGGATGCCGTTGCGGAACACTTCGGCGGTGAGGTGCTTCGACAAGGCGTTGACGCAAGACACGCCGACACCGTGCAAACCGCCCGAAACCTTGTACGAGTCCTTGTTGAACTTGCCGCCGGCATGCAGCACGGTGAGCACTACCTCCAAGGCCGATTTCTTCTCCTTCTCGTGGAAGTCGGTGGGAATACCTCGACCGTTGTCCACAACCGAAATGGAGTTGTTCTCGTGGATGGTCACATCGATCGTGTTGCAATAGCCAGCCAGGGCTTCGTCTATCGAGTTGTCAACAACTTCATATACCAGATGATGCAATCCGCGCTCGCTAATATCGCCAATGTACATGGCGGGTCTTTTTCTTACGGCCTCCAAGCCTTCCAGGACCTGGATATTGTCGGCTGTGTATTGTTCCTCGCGGATTTCTTTGTTTTCTAAGTCGCTCATAATTAGTTAAAAAAGGTTAATTCGTTTGAAAGCACAAATATAGCAAAATATTTTGATTGACGAGCACTTTTTTGTCTCTTTTTTTTAATATTTTTGCACTTTCTCAATGGCGTGTGCGACCATTGTGCCCACGCCTGTTTTTTAACGGAAAAGACGCATGAATAGAGAGGATTTCCCCATACTGGACCAGCAAATATACAACAGGCCTTTGGTGTATCTTGACAATGCTGCCACCACGCAGAAGCCCAAGTGCGTTATTGAGGCGCTGTCGGACTACTATCTGACCTTGAACAGCAATATCCATCGCGGGGTTCATTACTTGAGCCAGCAGGCCACTGAGGCTTTTGAGGCGGCTCGCAGTAGGGTGCAGTCTTTTATCAATGCACCTCATAGTGAAGAGGTTGTGTTTGCGCGCGGCGCTACCGAGGCTATCAACCTTGTGGCATCTTCGTTCGGTCGCCGTTTCTTGTCCGAAGGTGACGAGGTGTTGATCTCAGAGATGGAGCATCATTCCAATATTGTACCGTGGCAGTTGATTTGTGAGGAGAAAAAAGCGCATCTGCGCGTCATCCCGTTTGATGAGAATGGTGTACTTGATATGGATGCCTTCAAGCGGCTGCTGACCGACAAGACGCGCATAGTGGCGGTGACACACGTGTCGAATACGCTGGGAACGGTCAATCCGATTGGTGAGATAGTTAAAATTGCGCACCGCCGCAACATTCCCGTGATGGTTGATGGAGCGCAAGCCGTTTCGCATCTGAAAGTGGATGTGCAACAACTGGATTGCGATTTCTACTGTTTTTCGGGACATAAAATGTATGCGCCCATGGGCATTGGCGTTATGTACGGAAAAACTCGCTGGCTGGAAGAAATGCCGCCGTATCAGGGTGGGGGTGAGATGATTAAGCAGGTGACCTTTGAGAAAACGACATACAATGAGCTGCCGTTCAAGTTCGAGGCCGGCACACCAGCCGTGGGTGATGTGATTGGCTTGCATCGCGCTATCGACTATATTGAACAAGTTGGCATGCAAAATATTGCCGATTATGAGCATGAACTGTTGCAACTGGCCACTCGTCAATTACTTGAAATTCCTGGACTGCATGTTGTGGGCAACGCTCCGGCCAAATCGGCTATTGTCTCTTTTATTCTTGATGGTATCCATCCTTACGATGCGGGTATGATTATCGACAAGTTGGGTGTGGCCGTCCGTACGGGGCACCATTGCACGCAGCCCATCATGGATAAACTGCATATTCCGGGCACGATACGTGCTTCGTTTGCCCTTTACAACACGCCCGAAGAGGTGAATGCTCTTTGCGAGGCGGTTCGCAAGGCGCAGTCGATGCTGCTATAAAAAAAAGCCGCTGTAACTTACAGCGGCTTTTTTGTTTCATAAATGGGCGGTTAGTCGTCAATGCCAGTGAATTGGTATTGGTTGTTGAAAAGCAATTCCAATTCGTTGTTCAATTCAGCTTTCCAACCATTGTGTTTCTTTTCCCATTGGGTGATAAAAGTCTGTGGAAAGTTTGTCTTTACGTAAGTTCTCACTTGTTCGGGCACAAGTCCTTGAGGCACTTGCTGGTGTTTGCAATCCACTTTCTTGAATTCGCCGTTCTTGAAAAATTCAACTTCGGCACCATTGGTAAAGTACACTTCATATTCGAGAGGACCATCATTGTCCATCTTGACATAGGAAATGGCTGTTTTGTCAAAGTGTTGTGTGATAGTTTTTTGTGCGTTGGCGGGCAACTGCTCAAAAGTGATGATGCGATCTTGTGCGAAGCCGCAAACACCCATTAATAAAGTCAATATGATGACAGATAATGTTTTTTTCATGTTCTTTAATTTAAGATTGGGATTAAAGGGGATGTTTTTTAGTCTGCGTGGAGAAAATTTCCATTTTGGTCAAAAGTCAGTTCAAGGCCGCTATTCAGTTCTATGTCGTAGTTCTTCCTTTCTTTTTTTATTTTAGTGATAAACGATTCGGGGAAGTTAGTCAAAACATAAGTTTGGATGGAGGAGGGAACTATGCCGACGGGTATGGGACGCGTTTGGCAATCTACTTCGGTCCAATCCCCCGATTTGTTGAATTCAAGGTTGGTGCCGTCGGTCAGTATCACATCGTAGGATGAACCGCTTTTTTCGATGGAGAGAACCTGGCTGTCAAGGAAATAATTATTGAGAAAGAGTTTGGCTTTCTGAGGAAGTTTGTCAATGGTGATTTGTTTTTCACATGAAATCACGGCAACGGACAGGATGCAAGTTAATAGCAAGAGAATTTTTTTCATGTTTTTAAGTTTTTTCGTTAATAATAAAAAGGCATAGTGTATGCGACTTTTCCAAAAAGTCACTACAAAGATAAAATAAAAAATGAAACTATCGGTTTCTATGTTCTTTTTATGTTTTTACTCCAAAAAAAAACTGTAATTTTGCTGACCGTTAGCGCAACCGTATACAATTCGCGCAAAGGTGCGTGCAGCATTGTTTTCGCAGCGGTTGTCGTGCAATAATTAATGCTCTGTTATGATTAGTTTTCTCCTTGGCGTTGCCCTTCTGATAATAGGATATTTGGTATATGGTAAAATAGTTGAGCGTGTGTTCGGTGCTGATCCGAAGCGCGAGACTCCAGCGCAATACATGCCCGATGGTGTGGATTATGTGCCGATGAAGCCATGGCGCATCTTCCTGATACAGTTTTTGAATATTGCCGGTGTAGGCCCCATCTGTGGTGCCATCATGGGAGCACAGTTTGGCACGGCCTCTTTTTTATGGATCGTGCTGGGCAGCATCTTTGCAGGTGCGGTGCACGACTATCTGGCAGGCATGATGTCGCTGCGCGACAAAGGTTGCAGCTTGCCCGAGATACATGGTAAATACTTGGGTAACGGTATCAAGCAGTTTATGCGCTTTTTCATGGTGCTGC
Organism: Bacteroidales bacterium; assembly: GCA_017454945.1. GTDB lineage: Bacteria > Bacteroidota > Bacteroidia > Bacteroidales > WCHB1-69 > JAFTCA01. The sequence continues at coordinate 26,529 of JAFTCA010000101.1, read as the reverse complement.
TGATGATACTGGTGGGAGTGGTCTTCGTTAATACGCCCGCCATCCTGCTGAATACGCATTTTACACCCCATTGGAATATCTATGCTTGGGTTATTATTATTCTCGGTTATTATCTGATAGCCACGTTGTTGCCTATAGACAAGCTGATTGGTCGCATCTATCCCGTTTTCGGCTTTCTGCTGATGGGTATGGCGGTGGCCATTGTTGTGGCATTTTTCCTCTATAAACCTGCCATTCCAGAAGTGTGGAACGGCTTGCAGAACGCGCATCCCGATGCGGCTCACAATCCTATTTTCCCCATGATGTTCATCTCCATCGCTTGTGGTGCCATTTCGGGCTTCCACGCTACGCAGTCGCCGCTGATGGCGCGCTGTATGACCAATGAGAAGCAGGGCCGTCCGATTTTCTACGGAGCGATGATCACCGAAGGCATAGTGGCGCTGATTTGGGCTGCCGCTGCCGCTTATTTCTTCGGTCCCGATAGTCCTGTGGATACGACAGGCAAGGGTGGGCCCGCCATGGTGGGGCTTATTGCCGAAACATGGTTCACGCCTGCTGTCGCCGTCATAACCATTCTGGGCGTTATCAGTGCGGCGATTACCTCTGGCGATACGGCACTGCGCTCGGCTCGACTTATTGTGGCCGACTTTCTCCATGTGGACCAGAAGCCGATTCGTAACCGTCTGGTGGTGGCTATTCCAATTTTCTTGATTACGGCAGCTATGCTGGTGTTCAGCTTGGCCGATAAGCAGGGCTTCGATGTGATTTGGCGCTATTTTGCATGGGCAAACCAATTTCTTGCCACTATCACATTGTGGGCGATTACAGTCTATCTTAGAAAAAACAAGTCTGGCGCGTGGTTCCTGCTGACTTTGTTGCCAGCGCTTTTCATGACGATGGTGACGAGTTGTTTCTTGTTTGTGGCAGAAAAAGAAGGGTTGGGCTCTGTTTTGATGGATGCTGCCGGATATGCCATCGGTGCCGTCATCACTGTTTTGGCTTTGTGTTTCTTTTTCTGGAAATATAAACCCGTCAAAAATGAAGTTGAGTAAGGAGTGGACGCTTTTCTTGGATCGCGACGGTGTTGTCAATGTGAAGATTGATAACGAGTATATTCATGATATAAAGCGTTTTGAGGTGCGCGAGGATTTCTGGCAGTCTGCTCCGTTGCTCTTTCCGTTGTTCGGCCGCCATATTGTGGTGACCAACCAGCAGGGCATAGATAAGGGATTGTGCACGGCTGGGCAAGTGGCCACGGTACATCAGTATATGAAGGAGGTATTGGCGGAGAGAGATTTGCACTTGGATGCTGTCTATTGTTGCCCTCATCGTGATGGCGTCGGCTGTGGCTGCCGCAAGCCCGATACGGGCATGGCGCTGATGGCGCAGCGCGATTTCCCTGAAATTGACTTCTCCAAATCGGTGATGATTGGCGACAGCCTGACCGATGTGGTGTTCGGACGGCGTTGCGGGATGACCACCGTGTTGCTGCACGCTTCAGGCGAGGTTTCAGAGGACGAGAAAGCGAATTCCGATTATATTGTTCCTTCATTAATGGATTTTGTTAGGTTGTTGTCATGATGATGAAGCTGCTCTTCTGGCTGATATTGTACCCGCTGTCGCTATTGCCGATGCCGGTGCTCTATTTTATTGCATGGCTGTTTTATCTGCTCAACTATTACATTATCGGTTATCGCCGCAAGGTGATTGTCCAGAATCTGGAGCGTTCTTTCCCTGAAAAATCACATCGTGAGATTAAGCGCCTGACACGCCAGTATTACCACCATCTTTCGCAACTGGCGGCCGAAATGCTGAAGATGCTTACGCTCAGCCGTCGCCAACTGGCAAAACGCTATTACTGCGCTAATCCAGAGGTGGTTAATAAGTACTTTGAACAAGGCAAAAGTGTAATACTGATGTCATCGCATTACAACGATTGGGAGTGGATGGTGCTCAGTCTCGACAGCCAGTTCAAACACCACGGGATAGGAGTGGGGAAGCCCAATAGCAACAAGGATTTTGAGAAGTTGATCAACCGCGCCCGCACCCGCTATGGCACCGAGGTGGTCTTTGCAGACACTGTGCGCGAGGTGTTCGAACATTATGAGTCACAGCATATTCCTGTAGCCTACATGATGTTGTCCGACCAGTCGCCTTCCAATCCTCACAAAAGTTTCGGCACCATGTTTCTGAACCAGCCGTCTTGTATGTTGTATGGTGCCGAGCATTTTGCCCAAAAGTACAATCTTCCTGTCGTTTATTACAAAGTGATAAAGGATAGGATAGGGTACTATCATCTTGAAATGGAATTAATTACCGAAAATCCTCTTGATACGGAATATGGGTATATTACCAAGCGTTATGTGACGTTGCTTGAGCAGACTATTCGGCAAAATCCGCCTTTCTGGCTCTGGAGTCATCGCCGCTGGAAACACACCCCCGATCATATTGACGGATAATCGGCACTGGAATAGACTTAAAGAGATATTATGGGAGAAGAACTGCATTTGATTTCTGATTTGGCGCTTATTTTGATATCCGCTGGTATCATTACCATCATTTTCAAACTGTTGAAGCAGCCGCTGGTGTTAGGATATATTGTGGCCGGTTTCCTTGTGGGCCCGCATTTCAATGTGTTTCCAACCGTTATCGAAACGCAAAGTATTGAGGTCTGGTCAGAGATAGGTATTATCTTCCTTCTGTTCGTCTTAGGTCTTGAGTTTAGTTTCAAGAAACTGTTTTCGGTGGGTAGTACGGCGTTCATCACGGCTGGTACCGAAATCCTTCTGATGTTTGTTATCGGTTTCTTTTCGGGCTATCTGTTGGATTGGACACCCATGGAAAGCATCTTTCTCGGCGGTATGTTGGCCATGTCTTCCACCACGATTATCATCAAGGCGTTTGATGATTTGGGGTTGAAAAAGGAGAAGTTCGCCGACATAACGATGGTGGTCCTCATTATTCAGGATATTGTGGCCATCGTGATGATGGTGTTGCTATCGACAGCTGCGGTGAGTCAGAAATTTTCGGGATTGGAAATGCTGAACTGTATCCTTAAGTTGATATTCTTCCTCATTTTGTGGTTTGTGGTGGGTATTTCGGTCATTCCGACTTTCTTCCGCAAGGCGAAGAAGTATATCAACGATGAAACCCTGCTCATCATCTCTATTGGCTTGTGTTTCGGTATGGTGGTGTTTGCCAACTACGTCGGCTTCTCCTCCGCTCTTGGCGCTTTTGTGATGGGTTCCATCTTGTGTGAAACCACGGAAGGTCGTAATATTGAGAAACTTAGCAAGGGTATTAAGGATCTTTTCGGGGCCATCTTCTTTGTCTCTGTAGGCATGATGGTTGATCCGCATATCATAGTCGAATATTGGGGCACTATTCTTGTCATCACTCTTATCACACTGGTTGTCAAAGCCTTTGTTTCGTCGTTTGGTGTGCTCATTTCAGGTGAATCGCTGAAAACCTCTGTGCAGACAGGTTTCAGTTTGGCACAGATAGGTGAGTTTGCCTTCATCATCGCTTCGTTGGGTGTATCGCTCAAAGTGCTCAATCCCTTTATTTATCCTGTCATTGTGGCGGTTTCGGTCATCACCACTTTTACCACGCCCTACTGCATTCGCTTTGCGGTGCCGTTCTATAACTGGCTCGATCGTCGCTTGTCGCCCACTACCAAAGCCAAGTTGGATAGATATAAGCTGGTAAGTTCTTCATCCATAGTGAGTGACGAGTGGAAAATTATTATCACCAAAACCATGACGCGCACATTGGTGTTCCTAGTGATGTGTATCGCCACTATCCTCGTGTCGTTCCGCTATTTTTATCCGTTTGTTTACGACAAGCTGTCGGAAACCATCCCAATCTCTGTGTGCAATGTGCTGAATGCGGTGGTGACTTTGTTGGTACTATCCCCGTTTCTTTATGGCTTGATGACCAACAAACATGCCACACAGGAACTCTATTCGCAGTTGTGGCGTAAGAACCGGTTCAATCGCATTATCATTGTAGCATGGACGTTGTTGCGAATATTTATCGCATGCGTTTTTGTTACGCTGGTGCTCTCCAAGTCATTCAAATTCACGCGCTTTGTCATCATCATCATCGCTATCTTTATAGCCTTCTTCATCCTTTTCTCTCAAAAATCCCTGAAACGTTATATCGCTTTTGAGGATAATTTTTTGGCAAATCTTTCTGCTAATGAAGAAGATGGACAGGAGGAGGATCATGATGATATGAAATAAGATGTTGTAAGCTAATTGATTATTTGTAAAAATGCGTTCGAATATAGTTGTCGCCACAATCATCCTCTTAGCTTGTCTGCTGACTTCGTGCCATAAAAACGATTTTGCCACACTGTCGGTGGATGTGTCGTGCGCCACGCAAGGCTTTGTCGTTCAATATGGTTTTGAAGATAAAAATGTGGAGCAGGTGGTATCAGGAAATGTTTTTCATGGCGAAGAAGTGCGTGTTCCCATCGGTACAAAGGTGACGGCATTGGCTCAAGCTACAGGCACCCACTCGCAAATTACACTCTCTGTTCTTAAAAACGGGAAGGTCGTCAAGACAGCAACAGATACAGGCGACTATTGTCTGGTGCGATGTGAGGTGATGTTTTAGCAATTTTCTTATATTTGCACCTCAAATTATTACGCTATGTTAAGCTTGTATGTGAAAGAAATAAAGGCCTATTTGAGTTCCATTCTCGGTTATGTCTTTATTGGTGTGTTTCTGATAGTTACAGGGCTTTTCCTGTGGGTTTTCCCCAACATTAACAATGTGTTGTACTCTGGCTTGGCCGATTTGCAGGGACTGTTCAATCTGTCGCGCTTCCTTTTCCTCTTCTTGGTGCCCGCCATTACGATGCGCTCATTTGCGGAGGAAAAACGCCAAGGAACGATGGAACTGTTGCTTACTAAGCCTATCTCCGACACTCAGATTATTTTGGCTAAGTTCCTCTCTTGCTTGACTTTGTTGGCCATCGCACTGCTGCCGACGCTCATCTATATCATCTCTGTTTATAACTTGGGCGCCACGCCCGGCAATATTGACATGGGCAGCACTTGGGGCTCATATCTCGGTCTGTTACTGTTAGGTTCGGCTTTCATCTCCATCGGCATCTTTGTCTCCAGCCTGACTAATAATCAGATTGTGGCATTCATCCTGTCGGCGGCTCTCTGCTTCATTCTCTACTTCGGCTTCGAATTTATCTACTCCTTTGATGCACTTGGCTCGTTCGGCTATTTTGTCAAAACTATCGGTATCGACCATCATTATACTGCTATCAGCAAGGGAGTTGTCGATTCCCGCGACTTGATTTACTTTTTAAGTCTTATATTCGTGTTCTTGTTTTCTACACGTATCGTGCTCATCAGTAGAAAATGGTAAAAATATCGGCTATGAAAACTAAGGAAATGTCTAATAATCAGTCTTCTGAAAATAAAAATAGTCAGCGCTTTAAGAAATCAGCGCTCATTTCATTGGCCGCTACCATTATGATTCTGGTGGCTGTGAACATCCTTTCGTCGTTCCTGTTCTTCCGCATAGATCTTACCAAAGACAAACGCCATTCACTGTCAAAATCGACTATCGAGCTGCTGAAAGGTCTTGAGGATAAAGTGTATGTGAAGGTTTACCTGAAAGGGGATAACCAGCCAGCCGATTACCAACTGTTTGCGGAGAAGGTGCGCGAGATGCTGCAGGAATTTAGAAGCTATTCCAACAATCTCTATTTCGAATTCATCAATCCTATTGAAGGTAAGAGCAAAGAGGAATCGAATGCCATCTTTGCAGAGTTCTACAAGAAAGGATTGCAGCCTATTCCTATCAGTAAAGAGGATGCGGGCGGCTTTTCCACCCATTATGTGGTGCCAGGCGCCATGATTACTTACAAGAACAACGAATATCCCGCCACATTGGTGGTTGCCGATCCCAGTGGCATGGACTGGTTGGAGTATTCTATCCAGGAGTTGGAATATAATCTGGTGGCATCTATTCGTAAACTGGTGAAACCCAAGAAATTGAAAGTGGCTTTTTTGGACGGACACGGCGAGTTGGATTTCATCAACACCTCGTGGGTGGCTTGGCAGTTGCAGCGTTTCTACTCGGTTGAGCGTGTCTCTATTGATGGAAGAATCAATGCCTTACGTGAGATTGATTTGAAAGATTCGGTTACTAAGGAAGTGGAAATCTTAGGTAATAAGTATGATGTGCTCATTGTAGCTCAGCCAACGCAGCCCTTCCGCGATAAGGATAAGTATATTATTGACCAGCATATTATGAATGGCGGCAAAGTGCTCTGGCTGATTGACCAGACCACCGCATCGATGGACAGCCTGCAGAATCAGGCTGAGTGCTTCGCCATGCCGCGCAACTTGCGTCTCGATGAGATGTTCTTCAAGTATGGTGTGCGTATCAATGCCAATGTGGTGCAAGACCTTAATTGTCAAACTATTCCTATTGGTGTTGGACAGATGGGCGACAAGACCCAATACAAGTATATGGCTTATCCGTATGCTATCAAGGTGGCCAACTTTACCGACCATCCGATTGTGCGCAAGATGAAGGAGATAAAGTCCGATTTTGCTAGTACTATCGACTTTGTTGGTCCCGAGGACCGACTGAAGAAAACGGTGCTGATGACCACTTCAGAGCGTACCAAGCTGGTGCCTACGCCTGCCATCGTGACGCTGATGGTGGCTCGCTCGGTGCCCAATATGGAAGAGTTTGCCTTCAAGTACAAGCCGCTGGCAGTGCTGGTCGAGGGCGTCTTCCGCTCGGCATACGACGGTATCCTGCCTATCGAGTTTGACACTATCAAGCAACTGGGCTTCAAGAGCGAAAGTGTGCCTACACGCCAGATTTTTGTGTCCGATGGTGATATTATCCGCAATTTTATCGATAAGAACAACCAGCCTTATCCAGCAGGTTACGATCGCTATACTGGTACGATGTACGACAATAGCGAGTTTATTATGAACTGTGTCAACTACTTATGCGCTGATGACGACCTGCTTCAAATCCGTTCCAAGAATTTGAAAATCGGTTCCTTAAATCCGACTAAGGTAAAGAACCAAAAACATTTCTACGCTGTTATCAATATCGTAATACCTCTCGCCATCATTGCCATTATGGGCATTGTGCTGATTATTTTGCGCAAGGTAAAATATGGGAAGAGGAGAGATGAGAGTGGAGAACGGAGAGATGAGAAATAAACCTTATTAGACGCGGCATGCCGCGTCTTTTTGTTCGAATTCTAAATCTGTTCTTTGAACTTTGTTCTTTTTTATTGTTGTACCGCGCAGAACCTGTAGTACGCTCCGTGTGCTTCCATCAGCTCTTCGTGTGTGCCGCGTTCCACGATGCGACCGTTTTCAATGAAAAGAATAAGGTTGGCCTTGCGGATGGTTGACAGTCGGTGAGCGATGACAATAGCGGTGCGGTTGTGCATCAGTTCTTGCAAGGCGGTTTGCACAATGTGTTCCGACTCGGTGTCGAGGGCGGAGGTGGCCTCGTCGAGAATGAGTACTTCGGGATTTTTCAGCACGGCGCGGGCAATGCTGAGCCGTTGCCGCTGACCGCCCGAAAGTTTCATGCCACGGTCGCCGACAATGGTGTCGTAGCCATTTTCCATCTCCATAATAAAGTCGTGGGCATGCGCAACTTTGGCGGCCTGTTCCACCATTTCGCGGGTCACATTCTCCATGCCGAAGGCGATGTTGTTGTGGATGGTATCGTTGAAGAGGGTGACATCTTGGTTAACGATGCCGAAAAGTCCGCGCAAATCGCTGATTTTTAGTTGTCTGCTATCAATGCCGTCCACCAAAATCTCGCCTTGCTGGATGTCGTAGAAACGTGGTAGCAAATCTACAATGGTGGACTTGCCACTGCCAGATGCGCCCACCAGCGCGATGAATTCGCCTTTGTGCAGCGTGAAGTTGATATCATGAAGCACCTCTTCGTTTTCCTTGTAGGCAAAAGAGACATGACGATATTCAATCTCTTTTTCTAATTTGTTGATGCGTATGGGATCAGCCACTTCTTCAATGACCTCGTCGCCATCCAGAATCTGGTATATGCGTTGTGCCGAGGCCATGCCTTTTTGGACGGTGTAAATAGAGGATACCAAGGTCTTGGCCGGCTGGATGAGGCGCGAGAAAATGAGGATAAACATCATGAAGATTTCGGCTGGAATGGTGCCGCCGGAATTGAGCACCATGCGACTGCCAATAAAGAGAATCACTGTCAGTGCAATGATACATAAGATTTCGATGAGAGGAGAGCCTAACTCGGTGATACGGAATATCTTACGGTGCAGCTTGTAGAACTTTTCGTCTTCGGCTTTGAACTGTTCGTCAGCCAGGTCGATGGCGTTATATCCCTTGATAATCTTCAGACCGCCAATACTCTCTTCAAAAATGGAACTCATGTGTCCCAGAATCTGTTGTGCTTTGACAGAATTGCGTTTGATACTTTTGCCGATGATGGCAATCAGATATCCCACTAACGGCAGAATCAACAAGCTGACCAGTGTGAGTGGAGCGCTGATTTTAAATAGGGCAATCATGTAGAGGATGATGAGAAACGGGTCGCGGCAGAGCGATTGCAGGGTGGATATAATCGACCATTCCACTTCTTGCACATCCGAGCCCATGCGGTTGAGAATGTCGCCGCGCCGTTCTTGCGAATAGAACGATAGGGGCAGGACAATAATCTGATGGTAAATGTCTTTGCGCAAATTTTTGAGGAAGCCTGCGCGTACAGGGGCGAGGGTGTACATGGCCATGTAGCGGAAGAAATTCGACAAGAGCGAGAGGATGACCATGCTGACAGCAACATAGAGCAGTGCATAGACCTTGCCGCTGTGGGCGATGATTTCACCCATGTAGTAATTGAAGGTGCCAATGATGGCGTCTAAGGTGAAAGCGAAATCGGGTTTGGCCGCCATCTGCTCGGCATGGCCGAAAAGCACCGATAAGAATGGTGCAATCATGGTGAACGAGAAGAGCGAGAAGAAGGCATAGAGGATGTTGGCAACGACAATGGCTGCAATATTTTTCCCGAAAGGGGAGAGATATTTGAGCAGGCGTTTCAACAAATTCATAATTCTGACACTCAGTTGGTTAATTCATGCCGCCATCGCAAACAAGTACCTGCCCCGTTACGTAGGCCGACAGGTCGGAAGCGAGGAACAGGGCTGCATTGGCCACGTCGCGAGGTTGTCCTATGCGTCGCAGTGCGATTTTCTTCAGGTAGGCCTCTTTGATGTCGTTAGGGATGGCTTGTGTCATCTCCGTATCAATGAAACCCGGCGCAATGGCATTGCAACGGATGCTGCGACTGCCGATTTCTTGCGCCACTGACTTTGTAAAACCGATGATGCCCGCTTTGGAGGCGGCATAGTTGGCCTGGCCGGCATTGCCCGAAATCCCCACAATGGAACTTAGGTTGATGATAGAGCCGGCGCGTTGCTTCAGCATATAAGTTTGCACGGCTTTGGTGAAATTAAACACCGACTTGAGGTTGATGTTGATGACGGCATCCCAGTCCTCTTCTTTCATGCGCATCAACAAGGTGTCGCGGGTGATACCGGCGTTATTGACCAGAATATCTATTCGTTGGAAATCCTCAATCACTTTCTTGACAGTTGCTTCCGAAGTCTCAAAGGAGGATGCGTCGGAAAGGTAAAAGCGTGCTTTTCCGCCCCATTGCTCCAACTCGGCCAACAGATTGTCAGTGGGCTCGTGACGAGCCGTTATAGCGACATTGGCGCCCTGTTCGGCAAAAGTCATGGCAATCTCTCTGCCGATACCTTTCGTGGCACCGGTGATAAGCGCAGTTTTTCCAGCTAATAGGTTGGTGTTCATTGGCTTGTATCTTAGAATTTGATGAAGATATTGGTGGTGGATAAATCACCGACAGGTGCTGATACCGAATAGGTGAAGACCTTGGCCTCGGTCAGTGCGCTGCGTTTGTGCGATTTGTCCATAAATGGTGATATCTTGTTGTTATCCTGGTTGTTAAAGAAGAAGAACTCTATGTTGTTATCCGTGGGCATATTGTTTTTGGAAACCTTGTAGTACGGATTGTTCAAAATAGTGTTGGCGAGGATGGCACTGACATACGATTTGAGCGCTGTAATGCTATTGGCAAAGATGTAATAGCCGTGATATTCAGTGAAATATGTCATGTCAGCATGCTGGTGAAATGTCGATAACGGTGTGGTAATAGGAGCCAATCCCGCTTTGCAGAGGTCAAAATGCTTGAAATGGACAATCGAGTCGGGAGTCTGGTCTTCCGCTAATAGCTGCTCGCTCTTGATGATGTTAGTGTCGGCAGGAACAGCAAAATAGTAGTAGGTGAGGGTGTCTTTAGAGATGGAGAACAAGAACGACGAAGTCGGTTGTACTTTGTCCCAGGAAGCGAGCGAAGCATTCTCAGTAGGAAATAGACTGGCCATTTGCTTTCTGAAAACATCCGGCTCTGGCGTGTGCATGCTGTAGTAAAAGTTGGCGTTGAACGGCAAGATGTCGGTGGGCATCTCATCGTCTGTAGGCTGGTCGGTGAGCTTGGTAAGGAAAGGCTCGGTGGCCAGTGTGTAGCCGTCAAGATGGATTTCATTGTCGGAGATGCGTATCTGAAATGCAGACCACTTGGCTATGTTCTTGATTTTGAGGAATTCATCGCGATAATCTTCGGCAATCATGTTCGCCATTGGATCGGCATAGCGCTCATGGTTGATAATTAGCCAGTCTTGTTTGGTGTTCTTTTCCGTAATGGTGTACAACTGTTTGAATTGCTTGTCGGAGAGAAGGTTGTGCGGATGGCGCAGTTTGGCGATAGACTGTTTCAGCAGATCCACATCTTCCGATGCTGCAAAGATGTTGTTATGTAGGACGAAGTTAAATTTCTTATAATGAGTGCCATAAGTGTAGATTTGCGTGTTCTCAAACGAAACGTAATTGCGCGGGTCGATCTTGAGTGTCTTCAGCAATTCTTTGAAGATACGCTCGTCCATACGGGTGGAGAAAAGCAGCACCATGCGCTCGTTTTTGAGATGGCCTGAGATAATGGCGCTCAGGTTCGACTCAAGTTGGCTTTTGTCCACAAACGACTGGAAGCCTGGGAAGGCATCAAAAGAAAACAGTTCGTCCAAATACTTCTTGGTGGCCAGTGCCGACTTGACGAAGTTGGGATTGTTGTTAATCTCAAAAACAAAAGCGGCGTCTTCTGGGACCGTCTCAATCAATTTGGCGTTGTTCTGCCGGAAGAAATTGTGGTAGAGGATAATGCCGATACCCATAATCAGAATACCCAATATGGTCAGCGTCACCAGCCACCATCTCCGGCTGTCCTGCGGATATTGTTTCATCAGGTGCTATTCTTTATCTTCCTTTTTCTCTTCGGAAGCGTTTTCTACATCAATTAACTTGTGCTCTATCAGGATATTATACCAACTGAAGACTTTCTTCATATTGGAAACATAGACTCTCTCACGGTCGTAGTCGGGCAATATCTCGGCAAAGTATTTCTTCATCTGTTCGTTGTCCATTTTTTCAGGAAGGGCAGCGCCGTTTTCCTTGGTGTAGATGGCTTGAAGAACCTTAACCAATGGAATATCATTGTCTTCTGTGAAAATAGAGATGTTGTCCAGCGTGGAAACACCATCGTGCGAGAAAGCGGGGATTCTTTTGCCGTCGTTGAGCGATTCAACAATAAAACTGGTTTTGTTTTGGGAGATCAGTTTGTAAAGTCCGCTTTTGCCGGTGATAGATAAAATTTTGCTTAAGTCCATTTTCTTTTGCTTTAATTGGTTATTGGTTAAATGGTTATGTGTTTAATAATAAATGATTTCTCGAATTCGTTGGAAGGCAATATTGCCCAATTTGGTAATCTCTTCGCAAGTCCAGTTGCCGTGATCATCGTGCTGGCTGTAAATATAAACCTCCTGCATGTCATGGCGTCGGTCTTCAAATATTTTCTTCAGTAGGCGTCCTTCGTTGTCATACTCTTTGAAAGTGTATTCTATCAGATCGCCACCGCTCTTGAATACGCGTCGGTTCACTTCATCGCCGTAGTTGTCGTATTCTATCGTGATGTATTTGAAGGGCTTGCCGTTCGGTTCGTACTCGTCAATGCGCGTCACGAGGCCGTGCTCGTCATATTGTACGGTGTTGCGCAGACTGTAACTGTCGAATTGCTGGTTTATCTCGATGGCGTTGCCTTTGCCGTCAGTCTTGTAGGAGATGTGCAATAGGAGAGTGTCGTTCCGATAGTGTTTTTCGCCAACTTTGAAATGGTTGATATCGTACTCATAAAGGCACGACTCAAGCAGCTTGCCGTGCTGGTCGCGTTCTTCCCATTTCAACTCGCGAGCATTGCCGTCGTATGTAACTTGGCGCACCGTCAGCGTGTCGCCCGTTTCAGATAGGGTAATGACAGAGGTGAGATAGCCGTCGGCGCTGTATCGCTGAATGGATTGCGACACCATCTGACCGTTTTCTTTCAAGGTGTCAGTAGGGGCATAGGCATAGACCGTCTGCTTTATCTCTTTGACTTGCCCAAAGATATGATTGCGTTGAAGATGCGTCTTCTCAATGTCGGGCGTAATCACGATTTCCTGCATTTTCTGGCGTCGGCAGGCCTGCTGGGAGCATGATAGCAGCACAAGCATCAAAATGAAGGAAAATGTTCTCGCAATACGCATCTTCTACTTGTATTTAAACTGCAAAAATAACAAAAAATCACAGACGATGAGGATGTGGGCGAATAATTATTAAACGCCATCTTTTTTGGCAAAATGGTGTTTCTTTTTTCCGTATGTTTGCGCAGAAATTTATAAAAACACAATAAAATGAACAACATGGTTTTAGAACAGTTGAAAGCTTCGGAAGCTTTATTGGAAGGGCATTTTCTCCTTTCATCAGGACGTCACAGTAACCGTTATTGCCAGTGTGCCAAATTGTTGCAATATCCCGATCGCGCAGAGAAAGTGCTGGCAGTAGTGGCCGAGAAACTGAAAGGTATGAAGATTGATATGGTTGTTGGACCGGCTATGGGCGGCATTATCGTGGCCTACGAACTGGGTCGCCAACTGGGTGTTCCTGCCATCTTCACCGAGAGAGTTGACGGCGTGATGACACTGCGTCGCGGTTTTGAGGTGAAACCTGGTCAAAAACTGCTGATTACCGAAGATGTGGTGACTACCGGCAAGTCGTCGCTCGAGACTATCGAAGTGCTGAAATCGTATGGCGCTGAAGTTGTTGGCATCGCCTGCATCGCCGACCGCAGTGCACAGCCGCTGCCGTACCCTGTTTTCGGTGCCGTCAAGTTGAACATCGAAAGCTGGGAAGCCGCCGATTGTCCGCTTTGCAAAGAGGGAAAACCCTATGTGAAGCCCGGTAGCCGTGCCATCAAATAATTTTCTTTTAAACTGAATATAATGAGAATCAAGTATATATGGCTGCTTGTGGCAGCGTGTCTGTTGGTGTCATGCGACAAATTCAAAAACAAGGATCCCGAGACAACGCCTGCCGTTGAAAAGCCCGCTTTTGATGCCGATTCAGCCTTTGCCTTTGTGAAAGCCCAGACCGACTTCGGTCCGCGTACGCCTGGCAGTGAGGCGCACAGCTCTTGTGCCACTTACCTGAAAGAGCAGCTGGCAGCCTTTTGTGACACCGTGATTGTGCAGCCTTTCACAACCACCACTTACGATGGCAAAAAATGGTCAGCGCAGAACATTATCGGCTCCTTCGCACCAGAGAAGAGCAAGCGAGTGCTGCTGGGGGCTCATTGGGATTCGCGTCCCATGGCCGACCATGACCCAGACCCTGCCAAACGTACTCAGCCGATTGATGGCGCCAACGACGGTGCCAGTGGTGTGGGCGTTCTGCTCGAAGTGGCCCGTCAACTGCAACAAAAGAACCCCGCCATCGGTGTGGATATCATTTTTTTCGACATGGAAGACTACGGCACGCCCTCGTCGGAAAATATCCCCGGCGACTGGTGGTGCTTGGGTGCGCAGTACTGGACCAACCACCTGCATCGCCCCGATTATCATGCCGACTTCGGCATCCTGTTAGATATGGTGGGTGGCGAGAATCCGACTTTCTATCACGAAGGCTTCTCGTCATACTATGCCCAGCACATCGTTTCCAAAGTGTGGGGTACGGCTTATCGCCTCGGCTATGGCGACTACTTTATCAATAATGGCGCCAATCCTATCACCGACGACCATTACTATGTTATTAGAAATACTGGCATTAGAATGATCGACATTATCCATCAGGATAACAAGACGGGCACAGGCTTCGGCTATGTTTGGCATACGACGCAGGACAATATCTCGCACATTCGTAAGGAATCGTTAGCAGCCGTGGGCACTACAGTTCTGGCGGTTATTTATGATGAAAAAGAGTAGGGGACTGATACATTCTTAAAGATTATAATGTATATTTGCAATCCGATTTTTAACCAAAAACATTAAAACATCATATTATGTACAACAATTTTCAAGCACATCTGCAAAAAGAATTGGCTGACATAGAAAATGCCGGCTTATACAAAAACGAACGTATCATCGTTTCTCCTCAAAGCGGTGAAATTACATTGGCTAACGGTAAGAAAGTGTTGAACTTCTGTGCCAACAACTACCTCGGCCTGGCCAACAACAAACAACTTATTGAGGCTGCTAAAGAGGCTCTTGATACTCACGGCTACGGTATGGCTTCCGTAAGATTCATCTGCGGCTGCTCTGATTTGCACAAACAACTCGAAAAGAAAATCGCTGAATTCTTCGGCACTGAGGATACCATCCTCTACGCTGCTTGCTTCGATGCTAACGGCGGTGTTTTCGAACCTCTGCTCACCGATCAGGACGCCATCATCTCCGACGCTTTGAACCACGCTTCTATCATCGACGGCGTTCGTCTTTGCAAGGCTGTTCGCTATCGTTATAAAAATGCCGACATGGCCGATTTGGAAGAACAGCTGAAAGCCGCTCAGGCACAGCGTTTCCGCCTCATCGTTACCGACGGCGTCTTCTCAATGGACGGCAACGTGGCTCCGCTGGATAAGATTTACGAACTGGCCAACAAGTACGACGCTATGGTTATGGTTGACGAATCGCACTCTGCTGGTGTGGTTGGTCGTACCGGACGTGGCGTTACCGAACAATACAACCTGCGTGGCAAAATCGAAATCCTGACCGGTACGCTGGGTAAGGCTTTCGGTGGCGCTATTGGTGGTTTCACAACTGGTAAGAAGGAAATCATTGACATGCTGCGTCAACGTTCTCGTCCTTACTTGTTCTCTAACTCTATTCCTCCTATGGTAGCCGCTGCTGGCTGCAAGATGGTGGATATGATGTCGGCAACCAATGAACTGCAAGACAAACTGCACGCTAACACGGCATACTTCGTTGAGAAGATGAAAGCTGCCGGTTTCGACATCAAACCTACCCAGTCGGCTATTTGCGCCGTTATGCTCTACGACGCCAAACTGTCGCAAGTAATGGCCGCCAAACTGCAAGAGGAAGGCATCTATGTAACTGGTTTCTACTATCCCGTTGTTCCTAAAGATCAGGCTCGTATCCGTGTACAGATCTCCGCTGCCCACGAAACCGAACACCTCGACAAATGTATTGCCGCCTTCACCAAGGTTGGTAAGGAACTGGGCGTGTTGAAATAAAAAGAACACCAATCCGTGAATTTGTTTGTAGAGACGGGGTGCGCCCCGTCTCTACATTTTTATCCAAAAATCTATGATAAAAAACATCATTTTCGACTTGGGCGGTGTCATCTTCGACATACGCTATGAGAATGTGCCAGAGGCCTTTGCCCGTCTGGGTGTTACTGATTTCGACAAACTCTACACCCAGCAGGCACAAAGCGATGCCATCGACTTGTTTGAGGAAGGGAAGATGTCGGTGCCCGATTTTCGCAACTATATCCGCACCATTGCCGGTGGTGTGCCGCTGACCGACCAGCAGATCGATGAGGCGTGGAACTCCATTATGGGCGACATCCCCGTAGAAAGGGTAGAGATGCTGAAAGAGGTGCGCAAGAAGTATCGCATTTTCCTCTTTAGCAATTCCAACAAGCTGAATTGCGACCAGTTTCGTGAGGATATGCGGAAAAAATTCGGCTACGACATTTTTGATACGCTATTCGAAAAAGCCTATTTTTCGCAAGATATCCATTTCCGCAAACCCCATGTCGAAGCCTTCCAATTTGTGCTGCGCGATGCCGGTATCGACCCAGCAGAGACGCTCTTTATTGATGATACCGTGCGTCACATAGAGGGGGCCAAGAAGTGCGGCCTGCATACCCACTTGCTCACCAAAGATGAGGAGATTGTGTCATACATAAAAGAAAACCTGTAGCCGTAGGCTACAGGTTTTCAATCTGACAATCGGACGAATTTTTCTTACAGAACTATATGTCCGTTGGCGTCAAACCGCACCGTGCGCATCACTTTTTCTCTGCCTTCGGTGGTGCGTTCTAATTTGTAGATCATATAGTCGCCATCTTCGAAGAATGATTTCCATGAGTTTCTTTTAGCGTCAATGGCCATGATGGAAGTCTCGAATTTTGAATGGGCTTCTGCGTCAGTGGTGCCATTGTTGAGCATGGTTAGGTTGATTTCGCTTAGCCATACCGACTTGTAGCCGTTCAAAAGCGTTTTTACCGCATCAGCGTTAGAGGGGTTGGCAATGTGATATTCCATGCTCGCCTTGTAGGAGTTGGTGGCGAAATCGTCTTTTTTGCAGCCTACACAAAGAAAAAGGCAGCATGCTATGAGAATTGCAAATGTTCTTTTCATGATTAAATGGGTTTGTGGTTAATAATTCATGTTCATAAGATGATTTAAAGACCTGTGAAATACTATTTTGTTTAAAAAACGTGTCTCGCAATTCATCTTGTCTATATAAAATGCATTTATCCGTCGTTTATTATACGATGTCAATTATTTTGTATTTTTGTACATTGTTTTTACGCGAAAATCAGTATCTTGTTATCTTAAAAATAATTTTATGAAAAAGAATTACTTCGTATTAATCTTTTGTATTCTCTTTGCTGTGACTAACTTGATGGCGCAGACAGAGGTCATTACTTTTGTGGGGGAAAATGTGAATGCCTCGCAGTATGTGAAGTTAACAAAAGTGGTGATTACGAACCAGACGGCCCATTGGTCTGATAGCATTACCTATCCCGACACAACCATTGTGTTGAACGTGGGTACGGGCATTGAGGAAAATGTGGAGGAACCTGTTTTTGCTTTTGCTCCCAACAAACCCAATCCGTTTGAAGGACATACTGATGTGACGCTCCAAGTGACTGAAGCTGGCGTGCTGACGATGGATTTGTTCGATATGCTTGGCCGTTGCGTGAATAGCTTGTCGCTGTCGTCTCTCCAACCGGGTCAACATCAATTTCACATCACGGTGGCTGCTCCGGGACCTTATGTGCTTACCGCTCGCCAGAACGGTCGCACATCGTCGGTGAAAATGATTGCCCACAGTAGCGCTGGTAGTAACAAGATTTCTTACACGGGCCACCAATCTTCATGGTTGCCTATTTTAAAGAAAGTGATTTCCAAATCGTTCCATTACAACGATGTGTTGGTATTTACGGGCTATACCAATGTCGGTGGCGAAGAATTTGCCAGCAAGTCTGTTACTCGTGAAAGTATTACTACAGAAACGATTACGCTTCCTTTTGTGTGGGATGAGGATGGATTCGTTTGTGGCAAATCGGGGGTTGTCGATATTGATGGCAACATTTACCATACCGTGCAGTTGGGTGAGCAGTGCTGGATGAAGGAAAATATGCGTGCCACTAGATTCACTACGGGCCTTGGCATCGAATTGCAGTTTGGCGAGACGCAAAGTCGCTCGGTGCCTTACCGCTATCTCCCTGGTGATATTGAGAGTAATGTTCCTATTTACGGATATCTCTACAACTGGTCTGCAGCCATGAATATGCGTAGCTCGAGTGCGGCTGTGCCGAGTGGCATCCAGGGCATTTGTCCCGACGGCTGGCATGTGCCCAGCGATGCAGAGTTCCTCTTGCTCTATGACTATGTGGCAGGTGTGGGCGACTATGTTTGCGATGAGTCGGATGATCCCTCCAGACCCTCTATTGCCAGAGCACTCTGTTCAACCGAGCTGTGGAGAGAATACGACAGAAATCCCTGTTCTCCTGGTGGCAATTCTGATGTGGGCAATGCCACAGGTTTGAGTATTGTTCCCGCCGGTTGCTATTACAACTACGCACAAGGTGTAACTACCAGTGCCTATGTTTGGACTGCCACTGAGCAGCCTGATACTTGGCAAGATGATGCTTATTATCAGCACTTCGATTTCGGTCTTTCCTTCATTCAAAATTCCAGTGCATGGAAAGACGGAGGTTATTCAGTGCGCTGTCTGCGCAATTAAAGTGTCTTGTTAACCCTAACACTATAATTGACTATGAAAGAACATCTTTTAAAAACTTTGCTGGTTTGTTTGTTGCTGCCATTGTTGGTGGTTTCTTGTAAAGATGACCCTCAAGATCCTGATAATCCTGTTAATCCGCCCGATAATTCCAATATTATTAAGGATGCAGTGACGGACATTGACGGTAACAAATATGATGCCGTGAAAATTGGCACTCAAGTGTGGATGGCTGAAAATTTGCGCACCACACATTTCCCCAATGGTACAGAAATTCCGTTGCGCACTGACGGCTCAAAACAGGATGGTTTCCGCGATTATCCGGATGACAATAGTCATAATGTAGAGAAATATGGTTATTTGTACGATTGGTATGCCGTAACATGTGGATTGACTCCTAGAGATGGCATTCCCAGTGGTCTTCAAGGACTTTGTCCTCCGGGCTGGCATGTGCCGAGCAGAGCTGAATGGCAGGCACTGTTTGATTTTGTTAAGAGTAAATATCCTGATCATGAAGCACAAGCCTTGGCTTCAACCGAAGGTTGGAAGGAGTGCCCATCTATTGAAAATGCTCCCGGATATGATGCCAGTCGGAACAATGCCACCCATTTTTCTGCACTCCCAGCAGGCGTCGCTTATCGTGGCGTAAGCTACTTTGGTGAGTATGCGTATTTCTGGACTTGCACGCTGTATGGTGAAAATCCCGCTTACGGTGTATGGATTAGTTACGATGATATCAGGACGTTTATGGGCGATTGTAACGCTGATGCCAGCTTCTCGCTTCGCTGCGTCCGCGACCCAGAAGATGCAGATGAATGATATACGACATTTCCCGCTACTCTATATTACGCTACGCTCATCTGAGGATATTGAGAGTTGTCATTTCCGAGGCCATTTGTGTTTTTCTCTTTGAATTTTGAATTTTGAATTCTGAATTTTACAAAAAACGTGCTGTAGGCACGTTTTTTTGTATCTTTGCGCCGCTGTTAACCAATTAATTATAGGTTTATGAAAAAATTGTCTCTTTTCATTATGATGGTAGTGTTGTGCTTAGCCACTATCGCTCAACCTGTTACCGTAACCTTTATAGGCCGTGATGCCAAAGACCAACCTGTTCAGCTGAACCGTGTGGTGATTACCAACCTGACGCAAAACTGGCAGGAGACCATTTATTACCCTGACACCATTCTGATGATGGGCAGTACTGGTATTAACGATGTTGACAATGCCAATGGCTTTAAACTATCGCAGAATGTGCCCAACCCGTTTGACGGCACTACCGATTTTGCGTTGCAATTGCCTGAAGCTGGTAAGGTTTCGCTAACCGTTTATGATTTGAACGGCAAGAAGATAACCGCCTATCAAGGCAAGTTGGCCGCAGGTGTGCACACCTTTAGAGTGTTGCTGAATACCACACAAAGTTATTTGCTTACAGCCCGTTACGGCAATGAAACGGCCACGATTAAGATGATAAACAACGGCAATGCCGGCGAGAATGCCATCCGCCATTTGGGAGAGGGCAACCTGAATATGTTGCTGAAAAACGGCACCAAAGGCACAACCGACAAGCCTTTTGCGTTTGGCGACAATATGATGTATATCGGTTTTGCCACTATTAAAGGAAAAGAATACACCAGCCAGACCATTGAAAAACGACAGGTGCTTTCGGAAACTTTGGTGCTGAACTTCGAGGCCACAGTTATTCTGCCTCCGACGGTGCAAACCGCTACCGTGAGCGAAATCACCTCTAACAGTGCCGCTTGCGGTGGCAATGTGGTGGATGACGGCGGCAGTACGGTCACGACTAGGGGCGTATGCTGGAGTACCCAGCCTAATCCTGTTTTTTCGGAAAGCCATACGGCCGATGGCAGCGGTACGGGCAGCTTTGAGAGTGCACTGACAGGTTTAACCTACGGCACAACCTACTATGTGCGTGCCTACGCTGTGAACAGCATAGGCGTGGCATACGGTGAAACGCAAAGCTTTATGACGGTGAATGTTACGCCCCCTGTGGTGACGACAGCAACAGTGAGCAACATTACACACAACAGTGCCACGTGCGGTGGAACCGTGGTGGATATGGGTGCAACCATCACAGCCCGTGGCGTATGCTGGGGCACTATGCCCAATCCGACCATAGGGGAAGGCAACTTCACTAACGATGGCCAAGGTGCAGGCAGTTTTGTGAGCAACATGGTCAATCTGACAGGCAGCACCCTCTATTATGTGCGTGCGTATGCAACCACTGAAGACGGTACTTTCTACGGCGAGGCAACGAGTTTTACAACCGCCGCAGTGCAACTGCCAGTAGCGGTAACAAATGAAGTGAGCAACATAGGGTTCACCAGTGCAGAATGTGGAGGAACGGTAATAGATATGGGCACGCTGGTAATTGCCCGCGGTGTGTGTTGGAGCACTTCGCATAACCCCACCATCGAGGATGCCCATACCAACGATGGGTCGGGTGCAGGAACATTTACCAGCCAGTTGAGCAATTTGGAAGAAATGACTACCTATTATGTAAGAGCATATGCCACAAATAGTAATGGTACTGCTTATGGAGAAGAAAAATCTTTTACCACATTAACCTTAGGTTTACCTCGTGTGACTACTGGTGAAATAGGAGACGTTACATATGAAACCGCAATATGTGGAGGTGTTGTCTCTCTTGAGGGCGGCTCATCTGTTACAACCCGTGGAGTGTGTTGGGCAACTTGGCAAAATCCATATATTTATGCCAATAAGAAAAACTGTACTATTGATGGAAATGGCACGGGTAATTATACAAGTAAAATAACTGGTCTTAACGGCGGTACTACTTATTATGTGCGGGCATATGCCACAAATAGTAATGGTACTGCTTATGGAGAAGAAAAGAGTTTTACTACTTTGCCTCCTGTTTTACCTATAGTGTCAATCAATACTATAAGTGATATAACCATTGGATCTGCTATTTGTGAGAGCACTGTTATTACTACGGGCGGAGCGTCTATTGCTGATTGTGGAGTATGCTGGAGTACTTCGCAACACCCCTCAGTTAATGATAGCCATACCTCTGACAATATTGTTGACGGAGTTATTATCAGTAATTTAACAGGATTAAAAAATGGCACCACGTACTATGTGCGTGCATATGCTACTAATAGTGTGGGGACAGCGTATAGCAATGAGATTCGTTTTGTTACAGTGGATAATTGTCCTAGTACAGTGAAGGATAAAGACGATAATATATATAATTCGATACAAATTGGTAATCAATGTTGGATGAAGGAAAATTTGAAAACCACTAAGTACGCAGATGGCACTCCTATTGCACAGGGCAATGGAACATCAACAACAGTAGCTTATTGGTATTATCCTGAAAATAATTCTGTCAACAAAAATAAATATGGACTTTTATACAATTGGAAGGCGGTAATGCGTAACGCTTCATCTACCAATACCAGCCCGAGTGGTGTACAGGGCGTTTGTCCCACAGGTTGGCATGTTCCGAGCGATAGAGAATTTCAACAGTTGACGAAATATGTATATGCACAGCCTGAATATCGGTGTGAGTATTATTTAGGCAGTTATATAGATAAATCTTTGGCCTCAACCACGGATTGGAATAGTAGCACTAATACTTGTGCTGTGGGTAATAACCAGGAAGATAATAATGCCACAGGCTTTTCTGCAGTTGCTTCAGGTTATTATTATGGTGGTAGTAGTGGCTATACAAATATTGGTACCGGGGCTAGGTTTTGGAGTTCTACAGATTCGTCTTCAGAGGGTTTTGCAATAAATCTTCCTGTAGACTATGATGAAAATCAACATTATACAGAACATTATGGTGTAGCAAAAACAAGAGGATTGTCGGTCCGTTGCCTTCGCGATTAGAATATTATAAGTATGAAATAATGCAGGGCCGCCACAATGTAGCGGCCTTTTTTGTGGTTGGGATTTCTTCGCAAGCTGCGCAATATTGTTTCGTGCCAGCGGCACGATATCCTATTAACCCCTTACAAGGCCGTCAGGCCGCAGTATGGGGGAGCGGGAGAGCGTCCTCCCTGTGGTGCGTGCCGAGGGCACGCTACTACAGACACGTAACCATAGTGGCGTATCTTCGACACGCAGATTCCCGTGAGCCTATAGCTGCCCCACACTGCGCTCACTTCGTTCGCTTGTGCGAGGTTAATAGGATTGCGTGCTTTCAGCACGACAGTTTTTCTTCCAAATTTTCCCATCCTATTTTACAAAAATCGCAGTGCTATATCGCACGTTTGCAAGGGTAAATGCACTTTACCCTTCAAAATGGCCTTTTTGCCCTTTGAAAAATGTAGTTTGTCTTGTTGAAAAATTACTGATAATCACTATTTTAGGTGTTGCAAATTTTCATTGGTTGTCATAGATTTGTCAGAAAAAAGTATTCATTAAAATCAAACACTATGACAAATTTAACACCAATAGATGTGGAATCCAAGATTATTACCCTGCGAGGTCAGCAGGTAATATTGGATTGTGATGTGGCTGAACTCTATGGAGTGGAGACCAAAAGAATTAACGAATCGGTAAGCAATAACCCTGAAAAGTTTCCAGAAGGATATATCTTATTGCTAGGGGAACAAGAAAAAACAGAGGTGGTCGAAATTTTCGACCACCTCCAAAAACTGAGATTTTCTCCGAAACTGCCCAAGGCCTTCACCGAAAAAGGCCTCTATATGCTGGCAACGATTCTGAAGAGTCCGCGTGCTGTGCAAACTACCATCGCCATTGTAGAGGCCTACGCCAAACTGAAAGAATTGTCGCGCGTTATTGTTGAACTGCCGAACGAAAAGCATGATGAACAACAGCGAAAGTCTTTATTGCAGCGTGGCGGTCAGCTTATCAACGAAATTCTGGATGGTACACTGCCCAAACATAGCAGCGAAACCTCGTTTGAGTTGAATCTTGCCCTTTTGAAAATGAAACATTCCGTGAAAAGGGAAAACAAGGATGAAATTACTGAATTAAAAAAGGAAATCGCAGAGTTGAAAAAGAAGTTGAAATCCCTTTGAATTGTGCATTATAAATTATAAATTGTCAATTGTCAATTATTCCATCACCACATCGCCCGTTTCAGCGTCTAAAACTACGGTGTGCGACGGCTCTAAGTTCAGTTTCACCTGTTTGCCGTTCTTCAAAGTGATAGTGCGAGAGCCTCCGTCTTTTGTGTGCACCACAATCAGGCCGGCACCGCAGAGAGTACTGTCGTCGGCTTCGTTGTAGATGTGGCAGCCGCAGGCGACAAAGATCTTCTTTAACAGCTGGTTGGTCATCGGCGGTAGCCCAATGAACCAGTCGGTGGCGTTGCCGTTCTTCTTGTAGGCAGCGGCTACCTTGTCGGTGTTGTCGTAGGTGGCCACGGTTACGGCTTTGCTGTCGGTCACGGTGAAGAAGGTCTGGCGTGCGCTCTTCACATTGCTTTCGGTCTGCAGGAAGATGGTCTTACCCACCTGCGCAATGCTCTTGCCTTCTTGTATCATGTTGTCAAACAGTTTGTTGAACTTCAAGTCAGGGATGGTAGAGGATACATAGTCGCTCATCTTGATGCCCGTGGCTTCACTCACGAATTTGGTGTTGAGTGTTTTGCCGTCGGTGTAGCCAGGTGCCGTGCACCATACAAGGTTGCGGCCCTCCTTGGCAACATTCTTGCGGATAAAGGCCTTCTCCTCCTTGGTCAGGTAGAAGCAGTTTACAAAGACGATGGCCTTGTACTGGGCGAGGTTCATCTTGGGCAGGTCGCTGAGGTAGCAAGTGTTGACCGAAGCTCCTGTCTTAAAGGCCTCTACAGCGGTAATATTGACCGATGTCTGGTCGGCGATGGGGTCGTTTTCGGGCTGTGTAGCGGTGAGGAAGAACACTTTGGTGTCGAAGACGAGCAGCACGTCGGCGGGCGAGCTATATTGGCGGTGGAAGTAGGTGTCGAACACCTTGCGTATCTTGGTGATGTCGGCCATGTAGTCGGGGTCGTCCCACCAGCCCGCATTAAAATGGTTGCCGAAGTCGTAGTACCAGAGACCGCCGCCACGCACGAAGGGCTCGAAGACAAACTTGCGGTTTATCTGGATGCTCTGCTCCTTAGGATAGACGGTCAGACCGCCGAGTTTCCACACGCCGTAGTGGGTGGGCTGGTCCATCTCGTCGAGCCACACTTTGCCGTTGGCCGTCACCGATTCTACCAGTCCGCGTGAGATGCCTGGGCCGCCCATAGCACGACTGTTCTTGTTGTAGGCCTGCGGGGCACACATAAAGTCGATGTAGGGCGAGGTAAGTACATCTTGTTCAAGTAGATGCCCGCCAGCAGCTTGTCGGCCAAACAGCGAGAAATAGTAGCCGTAGAAGGTGCCGACCAATATCTCGCGTGGCCAGTTTTCTTTCACTATCTTGGCAAAATAGTTGATGCTGCGGGTGACCGATTTGTGCTGGCATTCAATATAATCGGCCATCTGCTGTTCCTTCTGCGGGTCGCGGAAGATGCCCGCTGAGGTGTTGTGGCGTTCAATGCCAGGCACGCGGGCAGTGGCGAGGGTTACTTTGGAATTGTGCCAAGCTTTTTGCAGAGCGGCATCATCTTTGTATTTCTCTTTCAGCCAGTTGCGGAAGAATTTCTGCATCGGCTCCGACACGTCAGGGTCATGATTGACGAAAGCCCAGTAGTGGTTCTCGCCAAAGAGGCCGTTGGCAATCTGGATACCCATCAGGTGGTCGGCTTCGGGGTGCTTGGCCAGTTCGGTGCAGAACTGCTTGAGCACGGCGCCCATCAGGTTGAGCCACTTCTCGGAAGCGAAGCTGTTACGTGCTTCGGGCTTCAGGTCGTTCTCCAAGTAGCGGTCAGTGGCGGGTTGGAAGGCGAGGGGCTGGGTTTCCACATCGGCAAAGCGAACCCACTCCTCAGGATGCTGTTTCAGCCACCAGAAAGGCGGATTGCAGTGGAGACGGAACATTACAGCACCGTCGGGACATTTATTGATGACACCACGCAGTTGGCGCAGCGCATAGGCAAGGTCCAAGGTGCCGTCCTCAAAGTACATGTCGTTGAAATTGAGGTCCATCTGGTACAACTTGAATCCCGCTTCGGCGAACGATTTGATGCAGCGTTCCGCTACGGGCATATCGGCCATGTTGCCCGTCGGCACGTCGGTCAGTGCATAGAACTGCGGTGCAATGGGCTCTCCGTTCAAGAAAATGGCAGGTTTGCCCTTGTACGGCTTCACGGTAGCGTTGATGGGCGTGAAATGTGCGCTGTTTTGCGCCGAAACGGCCACACTCAAAAGAAGCGCCAGTATGAAGATGGGGAAGTGTTTCATATTTGTTGAAATGTTTAAATGTTGAATTGTTGAAGTGAAAAGTCAGCAGTGAAGGATGAAAGTTGAGAATTGTTGATTGTTGATTGTTGAAGTGTTGTAGAAGAGATGCACGGCCGTGCGTCTGTACTTTATTTTTTCTGTTTTTGAATTCTGAATTTTGAATTTGTTCTTTGTTCTTTGTTCTCTGTTCTTTTAATTATGCATTGTAAATTATAAATTGTTAATTGTCAAAAGCTTCCAAAACGTTTCTGGCAGGCTGACATTGCTCAAATTAACGGCTCGTTGGAACAGTGGTGCAATTTCTTCGTCCTTGAAGCCAGCAATGCCGCAGCCGATGCGGGTGACGAGAAAATGCATTTCGGGATGTTCCTCGGCAAAGATGATGAATTCATCTACGTAGGGTTGGATGAGGTTCACGCCGCCATGCATAGTGGGTATGGCGTAACTTTTGCCTTGCAAGCCCACACCTTGTCCCCAGATGGCACCGAATTGATTGAGGGCAATACGGGCGGCGCCACCGCCGTGCATGCCTGCCAAGTTGCTGCCGAAAACAAAAATCTCATTGTCGGCCAACGTTTTTACAAATTGTGGTGTAATGCGGTTTTGATAATCTTCAGTTTTCATCTTCTTATGAATATTTAGGTAGCAAAGTTAATGAATTTTTAGTTTGCGTTCAAAATACATTGTATAATTGAAAGCAAAATCGTAATTTTGTGCTCTATAACTACATAACACTTTTTATACTACTAATAATACTATTCACTTCTCAAT
>JAFTCA010000100.1 GCA_017454945.1 Bacteroidales bacterium | reverse complement strand
TCTTTGGTTCTCCATTTTTTCTTTTTTACTATGACCAATGACTATGACAATGACAGCTTTTACATAATGGTAGTGGTTTTACTCCACGTTAGAGCTGTCATAGTCATGGTCACAAGTCATCGTTCCAATTATTTAAACTTTAACTTTTTCTCTTTGGTGTCAAACTCGAAGTTGCCGAGTTGCTTCATGTTTTTCTGTCCGATGACCCATTGCTCGATCATCTTGCTGACGACCGTGCACTCCACATTGTAGAGCGAACGGCCTGCGATTCTCACTTCCTTGATGACGACGATGGAATTGTTGGCAATGCCACCCGTGGTGAGGATCTTGTCCACATCGCCTTGGAAGTCGCTGGCGGTGATGCGGCCGTCCTTCAACAACTGCAAGGCACGGCTTTCCGAAACACAGAAGTCGGCATTTTGGCTGTAGGTGAATGGCTCCTTATAACCGTCCACATTGGCAATGAAGTTGAAATAACCTTTCTTGTCGACAGTGAACATCTCGCTTTGTTCTTCCTGCGGGTTGATGGCGATTTTGACCGTGCCACCTTCTTTGATTTCATCGCGCGGCACATAGTCCTTGCTCAAGATACGGAACTCAGTGCGACGGTTCATCTGGTGGGCGGCTTCCTTCACTTCGGTATTCGGCAACTTGTTAATGAAATCTTCAGTGAGTCTCGTGCCTGCCTTGAAGGTGTAGCCTTTTACGGTGATGTCATTTTGGATGGTGCGAGGCACTCTCTCGCCGTAGCCCTTGGCTGTCAAGCGCAACGGGTCGATACCACGGATGATGAGGTAATCCACGACGCTTTGGGCACGCTTTTGCGACAAGATATCGTTGTGCTCGTCAGTGTCACGAGCATCGGTGTGGGAGGCCAACTCGATGGTGATGGTCGGGTTGACTTGCAGGGTCTCGATCAGGCCTTGCAACGAGTCTTCAAACTGTGGCTTGAGGTCCCATTTGCCCAAATCGTAAAGGATGTCGGGCAGCATGATGGGCTCTTGTGGGATGGGCTCGATGTCGAAGTCTTGCACGATGTCCTTGCTGAACTCCAAGCCTATGGTGGTCTGTTGCGCAGTCAAAGTGAAATAGTTGTCCTTGTCGATGGTGATGTCGTAAGTCGTGTTCTTGTTGATTTGGCTGTCGCTGAAATTGAAGTAGCCTTTCTCGTTGGTGCGGGTCATAATGTTGGAACCATCGCTGCCAATCAGGCGAACAGCGGCATTGCTGGCATATTGCTTGGTTTTCGCGTCCTTGACCGTTCCCGAGAAGGTGAACAGAATGGGCGGCTCCTCAAAGTAATAGATATTGTCCAAACCACGGCTGTTGCCACGGTTGGAGGAGATGAAGCCGCGCTCATCGGTGGGATGGAAGACGATGGCGAAGTCGTCGCCAATCGAGTTGATGGGATATTTCAGGTTGCGGGGCTCGCCCCATTGGCCGCTGGTGTCCATGGAAGAAACGAAGATGTCCAATCCGCCCATGCCGCCATGACCATCTGAGGCGAAATAGAGCACCGTGTCGTATCTCAAGAAGGGAAACACCTCGTTGCCAGCAGTATTGATTTTCTCGCCAAGGTTGAAGGGGTGCTTGAAAGGCTCAGTGGCATTGTCACGCATTGCGACCCAGATGTCATTGCCGCCGAAACCGCCTTTGCGCTCGGCAGCGAAGTACATGATGAGCTCATCACTCGAAAGGGTTGGGTGGCCAACGATGTCCAAGGTATCGACACCGGCTATTTCCACGGGTCGTGCTTCCGAGAAGGCACCGCCACTCTTGCCTGCCATCATGATTTGGCAGCCGTTCTTGCGGTGGGCACCGTTTTGGCAGCGGGTGAAATATAGTTTGGTGTATTTCGAGTTCATGAAAGGCGTGCCTTCGCTGGCCTCGGTGTTGATGTTTTCGCTTTCATCGGCTAGCGTGGGTGTGCTCCAGTCGCCCTTCCGGTCTTGCTTCGAAGTGAAGAAGTCGGCAAATTCCTGACCTGTAATGCCGTCTTTTTCCTTTCCTGTGGCAGCATCGCGGGTGGAGGTGAAGATAATCTCGTTGTAGTTGTTGTTGAGCCAGGTGGCGCCGAAGTCAGAGTCCTTGCTTGAGTTGACCTTCTTCAGCATCGTGAGCTGGTATTTCGACGGGTTCTCCATCCATTCTTGGATCTGCTTTGTGGTTTCCACACCTAACTGTCCTCTCGGGTCATCCGGCACTTTTTCGGCATAGATCTCGTACATCTCGATGGCGTCTTTGAACTTTTCGTTCATCTTATACGTCTCGGCCAAATAGAGATAGACCTCGGGGTGGGTGTTGGGATACTCTGTTTTCAGCAGCCGCTTGTAGTAAGGCTCAGCGCGTTTGGTGAGGCCGATAAGTCGGTAGCATTCCGCCATCTGGAAACTAATGCGGTTGCGTTCGTCTTTGTTGCGGCGCACTCTGCGGTAGGCTTTTTTATAACGGTCTACAGCCTCGGTGTATTGCTTGCGCCCAAATGCCAAGTCGGCATTTTTGGCGGGGTTTCTTCTTTGGGCGTAGATGTCGGAGCTCATGAAGATGAACAACACCGACAGGATGATTAGGATGTATCTTTTCATAGACATAGTTTCTCTCTTTCCCAAACGCACAGAAAGCGCGTTTTATTATCGGACAAAGGTACAACAATTCCGTGAATCTGAGATGGGAATGACAACAAAAAAATCCCGCCGTTTTCAGCGGGATTCAATTGAATAGACTTTGCTGATATCATCAGTTGGATTTCACTATCTTTCTGCTCAAGGTGCGACCCTGGCTATTGGCTTGCAGGATATACACGCCGCTGGGCAAGCCAGACAAGTCAATCTGGACGTTATCGCGGCCTTCTGTGTAGAGACTCTCTATCTTTTGGCCAACTGTGTTGAAGAGGCTAACCTGTTCGATGTCTTTGCAGTCGACATTCAACATTTCTTGGACGGGATTCGGATAGATGCTGAACAGATTCTCTTCCGACTCTTCGATGCCTGTTGTGATGGCTACTTTGATGTCAAGCAGATAGGTGCCGGTTCTTCCTTCAAAATAAGGCGTGACACAGAAATAAAGTGTACCGCCACCGCCGACGAAAAACGATTCCATCACATCGTCATAATAGTCGGACCAATTGACTCCATCCGTTGAATAGGAGAACATGGCATCAACCGTGTAATAAGTGCTGTTGCCGCTGTTGTAGGAGTCGTGCAGACGAGGGGTGATGATATAGTTTTTCCCTGCATCGAGTTGGATTTTGTAATAGTCGATGTCGGTGTCGCTGTGGAGCGTGGATTCAGTAGTGCTGACAGTGACCGAATTGCCTGTGATGTTGCAGGGCAGGCGATAGGCATTGCTGGTGGAATTGTTGGCTTCATATGGGTCGGAGTATACAGTTGCTGCCACTACTTCAACACGGACTGGGTTTTGGAAAGCATAGGCTCCTGCATAATACCATTGTGTCTCATTCAACTTTTGGTAGGCCAGCTCCATATAGTAGGAACCTGGTTCCACAGTGATTTGGCCTGTAAAATCAAGACCGTTAGTGTAGTGATAGCCAGCTTCCAAGCCGTTTGAGCAATCTATGATTTGGATATTTTGAGCCCAATTGCCATCAAGATTGGCTAGATTGACACGGAACTTGCCGTAGAAATCCTCGTTTCCAGAGTTCCAAATGTCCACATTGACTGTGGCATTTGTGCCGTAATACAAGTAGTCGCCAGTCATAATGTGGAAATCAGAATAGGTTTCGATGTCTTGTTCATAAACGATGTCGAAGAAAGCGTCATTGTATTCTTTGCGGTCGATGAAATTCCATAGTTCACCGCCGTCCAAACTATAAAACATGGCGAGGCCGTATGAACCTGGTAGATAGGGCGGACCGGCTGCACTTTCCAAGTTACCATGAACGTATTTGCCCGGTTGTAGGGGAGAGGAAGTTCTGTCCCAATATTTCATCACTTTAAGGAAAACGTAATCGCCATTTGTATCTTTCTTGAATATTCCAGCACCGATGTAGCCAGAAAAATTCTCATCACCTCTGTTGGCGACTTCTGCATAAACCGAAAGGTCGTCATAAAACCAATATTCGGACTCGCTCATCACCGGGCTGCTGTAGTAAGAAAGCGCGAAGCCAGTGGTGCTGCCACCACCGCCTCCGCCGCCATTTTGGTTGGGCTCAATGCCGATAAGGGCTTGCTGGTTTTGGGAATATGTGTGTGAACCGGGATTCAAGCTGTTGATGTAGTAATAGTCGTCGCAATTGCCTCCCCAACCCCAGTTGAAGTGGAAGTAGTTACTACTATTGTAGCCGTCACAAACAAAGGCATGACCGCCTGAACTGCTGAAACCGCCATATAACATGGGGCGACCGTTATCCAGCTCGGTTTTAAGCAGATTGATCCATTGGGTGTCGGAATAGTCGTTTTTCTTTACGCTGTGGATGGTGCTCTTGTAGTCGAAGTAGGTCTTAAATGCAATTTCGGCACAAGCACGACCACCACCGTTGTCGATGATGTAAGCTGCACTGCCATAGTCTGGAGCAGCGGGGATGCCGTACATCATATCAACGCTGACACCGCAATGATACATCAAAGTAGCCACGGCATTGTTGGCACTTGAGACTGAGTTGGGCATGGATGTCCATTGGTAGGTGGCGGCACTGAAATCAACATATTGCGTGCCGTATTCGGGGTGCGACGAGGGTACGTATGAGTGGTTGCCCAATCCATGTTCAGGATACGACCAGTATTTCATTATTTGAGCCATTGCCGTTGCCACACAGCCTGTCACCGACCTTGCCCCGGCATTGTAGTCGTAAGGGCATTTGTCGTTGTAGTAGGGGTTTTGGTTCCATTTCGTTTGCACCAAAGGCGACACGGCCTTTTCAGACTTGATAGGCAAGGCCTTACTTTGGCGCAGACACTCCCAATCGGCACGTATTTCCTCGGTGGCATTGAGTTTCATGACGGTTGCTTCGTTAATTTGCGCTGCATAGCCATCAAGCCAAGCTTTTATGTTGGGAGGAAGTTCTCCGTCAGAAAAATTGTTCTCGTATGAGTAACCCAAAATGGGGGTTACACAATCGTCGGCTGCCAT
Source organism: Bacteroidales bacterium (assembly GCA_017454945.1). GTDB lineage: Bacteria > Bacteroidota > Bacteroidia > Bacteroidales > WCHB1-69 > JAFTCA01. Next base: position 782 of record JAFTCA010000100.1, on the reverse strand, counting down.
GATGACAAAGCCTTTGCCTGCAGTGTTGTTGAAGATGAAAAACTCGCTGTAGCCATGTTGCGCAGCCACGTTGAAGAACCGAGCCTCATCCATCTGTTTCTTGAAGACTTTGCCGTTTCTCACAGCCATGGTATTGTTCTCTTTCCAGAAATTCTGGGCGAGTTGCTTCGCTGTCGTTTCGTCAATCGGGCCTCCGATGAGCGAGAAGCCAATAGACATCATTAAAATCAATGCAAAGAGTCTTTTCATATTATTATAATTTATTGGTTTTTAACAAATTGGAAGTTGCAAAGAGCAATAATAAGCATAGATTACGAGGCAAAGATAATAATCTTTATGAAGAAAACAAAAAAATCCTGCCGTTTCCAGCAGGATTTTTTGCAAGCAGTTTAGAAGGTTAATTATGATAATCTATCATTTCTTCTTAGAAGCGCTTTCCTCTTCGATTTGCTTGTCCTTTTGGTGTCCCTTCATCAGCACGGAGGCGAACGGCGTCGACAGGAATACTGAGGAGAAGGTACCGGCGAGCACACCGACCAACAGGGCGAAGATGAAGCCACGGATGGTGTCGCCGCCGAAGATGAAGATGGCAAGCAACACGACCAAGGTAGAACCCGAGGTGTTGAACGAACGGGTCAAGGTGCTGTTGACAGCGTTGGTCATGTTCTCCTTCCAGGAGCTCTTCGGGTGCAGGTTGACGTTCTCACGGACACGGTCGAAGATAACCACCGTAGCGTTGATGGAGTAACCGATGACGGTCAGCACAGCGGCGATGAAGCTTT